>CAWFSA010000006.1:0-181581 GCA_963818425.1 uncultured Methanoregulaceae archaeon
CCCGGACCGCCATGAGTTCCGCAGTCTCGTCCGCCCGCCGGAGTGCACCATGGATAAGGATGCTGCCGGCCGGTACAAGACTCCGGATTCCCCAGCGGGTACCTTTGAGTTCCTGTGCCTGACGGATCCTTGAGAGGTCTGACACCATCAGGTCCAGCGACTGCATCCCCATCTCGGCAACCATGCCGAGATCGAACCCGGTTTTTTTCCCCAGCAGCCATGTCCCGAGCCTGAGGAAATCACCCTGCCGGTACCCGGAATATACCCATGCCCCGATCAGGATGATCACGGTCATGCGCAGGCAGTAGGAGATGCCGCCACCACCGGTAAGTTCCAGAATTAAACCGAAGAATAGCGATCAGGATGATGGCCGGAATAACCATCCGCATTTTTTTCAATACCTGCAACGGGCGGGAGAAGAAAAGCCACCAGATGAACACGACCGCTGCACCGCTAATGCTCATGAATGCCGCAAGCGAGAGGAGGGCAGCAGCCCCCGCCCGCAGTCTTATGTCCTGCATGCCGCCTCCAGCAGGTCGGCCTGCGAGATATTTTCCGGGATCTTCCTCCTTGGCAATGAGGTTTTTTACGACGGCCGGTGCATGGTCCCAGTTGACCGAGCGCTGACGGCAGCCTGCCACGGTCATGGAGTATCCCTCCCTGGATCTCCCAGATCCGGTCAACCCGGGGGAAGTGTGCCTGTTCGTGCGTGAAGATGATCGTGATCCCCTTCTTCCGCCCGGAAAGTGCCGCACACAACCGCTCTTTTTCCGTGCAGTCCAGCGAGCTGAAGGGTTCATCGAGGATCAGGAGGTCATGGTCTTTTGCAAGCACGCATGCAAGGACCAGCCGTTTCAGTTCGCCCCGGCTCAGGTCAAGCGGGTTCATGGCTCTTTTGTCCGGCAAGACCGGTATCTGCAAGTATGGCAGCAGGATCAACACCCCATGCTCTGCATTCGCGCTCCAGGTCCGGGCCGGTAACATGGAATTCGGGAAACTGGAACGTGATCATTGCCGATTCGATGCCTTCGCGTTCAACGGTTCCCGATGCCGGCGGGAACAGGCCGGCAAGCAGCAGTGCCAGCGTGGATTTCCCGCTGCCGACATCCCCGGATACCAGGTGGATGCCCTCCTCAAATACACCTTCTGCCGAGAGCGACCAGTCCCCGCGGACTGCCCGGACACCAGCAAGCGAGACCTTCATACCCGGCACCTCCATGAGAGCGGATAGTATGCCGTACCTGCAAGGGATGCGAACACATTCTCCGGTGTTCCGGTATACCTGATTTTTCCCTTCTCGAGAAAAATGACAGCATCTCCCGGATGCAGCAGCCTCAATGTCCTGTGTGCAGTGTATAACGTAGGGCGTACCGCTTTTCCGTGATGATGCGTGCAATCTCCCCGGCACGGTTCGCATCGAGATGGGAGTCGTACTCGTCCAGCACCAGCACCTGCGGCCGGAAGACCAGCGCCGCAGCAAGCGCAACCAGCACTTTCTCCCCGCCGGAAAGTTCCTGCATCGGCCGGGTTTTGAGGTGCTGTTATTCCCAGTCGACTCCATGCACGATTCTACGCTGTCTTCAATTTCCGTGCAGGGCAGGTGACGGAACCGGAGCGGGGACGCGATCTCCTCAAAGGCGCTCCCGAACAGGATGTTCCGGTCCGGGAACTCGTTCACCCAGCCGATCTCGGCATTCCGTGGCGGCATGCCATCGACAAGGATTGTTCCGGCATCCGGCACGGCAATCCCCGCCAGCAGTTTCAGGAGGGTGGTCTTTCCGCTGCCGTTCGGTCCGATGACTGAGGTGATACCCGGCGCTATCCGGAGATCTTCAATGGCAAGGGTGCGGTACCGGAGGTTTTCAATGGTGATCATGGCAGTCGTTCGGCAATCAGGTATGCAGCGCCGGCCTTGATCGCGTCACCGATAATAAAGGGCAGGGCACCGGCAGCGAATGCAGGAAGAAATTCCATGTCAAGCGAGTACATCAGCCAGCCCATACCGCATGCATAAATTATGAGCGTGGCCACGATGAGACCGAAGATACGGACCGCCCGCGACGGAGTGTTCGTATGCAAGGCCGGTAACAAGCGCGGCAACAATGAACCCGATAAGGTAACCCACCGGTCGGTCCCAGCAATACCCCGATCCCTGCTACGCCATTGTGAAACAGGGGAAGCCCGAGGGCACCCAGGATAACATACAGGGAGACCGGGATCACCGCGTACCGTTTCATGACGGCCCCGGCCAGCAGCACGAATAATGTCTGGAGCGTGAACGGCACCGGAATACACGGGACCGAGATCCAGCTGCCGAGCGTGATGAGACCGATGAAGGCTGCTGAATACGCAATCGTCCTTGATCTATCGAGGTCCCCGAACATCGTCAACCACTAAAAAAATGATGGTTGACGATAAAAATGTACGTCTTATTCGTCAAGAGAAATCCCTGGAAATCGTTGACGCATTTCATTAAAAAAAGATTTCCCGGAACAATTTCACGGCCGGTGGAAACAGTCGCCCGCAATGACCCGTTCAAGCTTGCCGTTGTCTTTCCTGATGATGAGGGCACCGATACTCGTCGATATCGATCGCGTCACCTTCAAAACTGTTCTTGAGGGTCCGGATCTGCACGCGGTTCTCAAGCGTGCAGGACAGGCTTTTGTATTCCCGGGTGATCGCATCGTACTCCCCGCCCTCAATCAGGAGATAGTGGCTCTCGAATTCTTTTAAGATCCGCGCAAGGAACGATGCCCGGTCAACCTCATGGCCGACTTCCGCACAGATGGAGGTGACCTGGTTCTGGAGAGCCGGTTCAAATTTTTTTATGGGAGACATTCACATCAATGCCGGTACTGAGCAGGCAGTGATGCACCACATCGGATTCCGCAGAGAGTTCCAGGAGGAGCCCGGCGACTTTCTTGTTACCGATGAAGATATCATTGGGCCACTTGATGAGCGCACCGAGGTTGAACTCTTTTCGTATCGCCCGGGCAAGCGCAATGGAACCTGCCATCGTGATCATGAAAATATGGTCGACCGGAATTTTGGGTTTTAACACAATCGTGATCCAGATGCCGCCGCTCGGGGAGACCCAGGCCCGGCCCATCCTGCCCACACCGCCGCTCTGCTCTTCTGCAATGATCACGAGGCCGTGCATCTTGTCCACATCACCTTCGGAACAGAGTCTGTTTTCCCACCCAGATGGTCGAGGGCGTATTCTCAAGGTACCGCATCTTCTTGCCGATGAACTTCGTCCTGAGTTTCTTGTGAACTTCGTATGGCAGCAGCTTGCTGCTCGTGCGGGTGAGCCGGTACCCCTCTTTCTGCGATGAGGAGATATCGTATCCCATGGTCCGGAGCTCGTTGATATGCTTCCAGACCGCCGACCGGGTGATCTTCAGTTCATTGCTGATAGTTTCCCCGGATATCGGGGCTGTTGCCCGTTCGAGGATCTCAAGTACCCTGAATGCTGAATCCGGCATAAAAATCACCGCTTGGAATCGATCTGTTCCGAGGGAAGCGGGCAGGGGTCCTTGCCGCAGACCTGCCTGATGATGTGCAGTCTGGTGCTCCATCAGCGTGGCAAGATCAAAGATCCCCGTGATGTCCACGATACCGATTGCACCGATTGCATTCCCGTCCTTGTCCCGGATGGGCGAGACCGTGACCGGCACTCCCTTGTAGGCACCACTTGATGGGGTGACCTGGATGGTCCGGTTCTGTGCAATAACGTCAAGCAGCACCGGGCCGTTGTAATTGCGGTCAATGACCCTGCCCTCCTCCACCCGTATCCCGTCTTTATCCCGGGATTTTGCGGTGACAGGAAGGCGGTGGACCAGTTCGTGGACGGCAAGCACGACCGGTTCGAGATCGGCTGCTTCAGCGCTGCAGGAGAGTGTATAGCGGTGCATCGGAATACCTCAATACTCTGGTCATTGTTTATGCAGATGAAGGTTGTGGAGAGGGCGATGGTTTCCGGGATTTTCGATATCCTGATTATCACCGGGTGTAACATGCGGGTGATCAAAATATTCTTTCGGGCGGGTGTTTTTGCCTGAACCAAAATTTTACTCCAAAAGAATGAATTATTTTTTCAATGAAGCGATTCTTTATTCCTTTGTAAAGAGAATTTATAAAAAAGAGAGTAAATTGACGTTATAATTTGAGTGTTCCATGCAAGTTTTATCTATTATCCCGGCTCGAGGCGGCTCAAAAATCATCCCTAGGAAGAACATCCGTTTACTTGCCGGAGAACCTCTAATTGCTCACACAATCAAATCCGCACAAAAATCAAAATACATTACCCGGATTATCGTTTCAACCGATGATCCTGAAATTGCCAGAATATCTAAAGACTATGGTTCGGAAGTAATCTGGCGGCCTGCGGAAATCAGCGGGGATTCGGCCAGTTCAGAGTCTGCACTGCTCCATGCACTTGAATATCTGAAAATGACCGAAAACTATTATCCGGATCTCGTGGTATTTCTGCAATGTACGTCCCCACTGACAACCGCAGAGGATATTGATGGTACTATCCAGACCCTCCTCGAAAAGAAAGCTGATTCAGCATTTACGGTGACGCCATTTCATTATTTTCTCTGGGAACACGCGGAAAACGGTGAGGCAATCGGTATTAACCACAATAAAAGTATTCGCCCAATGCGGCAACAAAAGGAACCTCAATATCTCGAAACGGGAGCAGTGTATGTCATGCTTACTGAGGGATTCCTGAAAGCAAAGCATCGCTTCTTTGGAAAAACGGTTATGCATGTCACACCATCTGAACGGTGTTGGGAAATTGATGAACCTGTTGACTTCCCTATTGCAGAGGTTTTAATTAAAAAACAAAATCAAGTCTCGGATATTGCAGCACTGCCAAATCCCATTTCAGGGATTGTCCTGGATTTTGATGGGGTATTTACTGACAATAAGGTCATTGTTTATGAAGATGGAAGTGAAGCCGTTATCTGCGATCGGAGCGACGGTCTGGGTCTTTCACAGATAAAAAATTTAAATGTCCCACTGCTTGTATTATCCACGGAAAAAAATTCCGTGGTTACAAAACGATGTGAGAAATTAGGGATTTCCTGTAAACAAAGTGTATCGGATAAAATTTCAGGATTAAATAAATGGTTACAGGAAAACCGGTTAAATTCCGCGAATGTAATTTATGTAGGAAATGATGTGAACGACCTTTTTTGTTTAAGATTTGTGGGGTGTGGAGTTGCAGTAGGTGATGCTGATCCTGAAGTAAAAGCATCAGCGAAAATTATCCTTTCCGCAAAGGGTGGAAATGGGGCAATACGAGAATTATGCAACCTGATAACGAGGCAATCAGAATGTCAAAAATAGTCAGCATTAATGACCGTCCGATCGGAGAAGGTTGTCCTACATACATTATAGCAGAAATCGGGATTAACCATAATGGCGATATCAGTATCGCAAAAAAATTGATTGACACTGCGGTGTTAGCCGGTTGCGATGCAGTAAAATTCCAGAAAAGAACTCCTGAATTGTGTGTTCCACCCCAACAAAAAAACCTGATGCGGGAAACCCCCTGGGGGTGTATGTCGTATCTTGATTATAAAAGGCAAATTGAATTCGGTCAGAAAGACTATGAAGAGATTGATCAATATTGCAAAGAGAAAGGAATCACATGGTTTGCTTCCTGCTGGGACGAGCCATCTGTGGACTTTATAGAACAGTTTGATCCTGCCGCATACAAGATTGCTTCAGCATCTCTTACTGATGATGCCCTGTTGAAGCATACCAATATGATGGGGCATCCGGTGATTTTATCCACCGGCATGTCAACAATGGAAGAAATCCATCATGCCGTTTCTCTTTTCGATAAGGACCGTCTCCTTATCTCTCATTGTAACGAGTACCTATCCCTGCAAACCCGAAGAGCTGAATCTGCACATGATTCGCACGTTGAAAAAGGAATTCAATTGTCCCATAGGCTATTCTGGTCACGAAGTCGGGTTGCAGACAACGATTGCATCAGTTGTCCTAGGTGCTTGTTTCATTGAGCGACATATTACCCTCGATCGTGTCATGTGGGGGAGTGATCATGCAGCATCCGTTGAACCCGGGGGATTGATACGATTGGTACGGGATATTCGGGTGATTGAACGGGCGATGGGGGATGGAAAGAAAGAGGTCTACGAAAGTGAACTCCCTATACGAAAAAAATTAAGACATAAAAATTAACTGACATTGGTTTGCTATGCAAGAGATCATAAAAAATTCAGCTTATTGATTTGTCTCTCTTGGTATTTGCCTGCCGGGTCCTGTCGCGGAGGCGTCCGCAGGTCCTTCTCTACGCCTCCGCTTTTCCCGAATCGTCGAGCCAAGAACAACCGGCGATTCTATCAATAAGCACGGAATAAAAAGTAATTGTGAATATGGTTTTCTCAAAAAACACACAGGGTCTTGATACTCCCCCTCACCTCCATATCAGCCCTCCAAAAAAATGGATCCCCATCGATCTTAATGAACTCTGGAACTATCGAGAACTTCTTATACACGTTCACTTGGCGCGACGTGAAGATCCGGTACAAGCAGACCGCTCTCGGCTTTCTCTGGGCGATCCTCCAGCCGCTCTTCATGATGCTGATCTTCACCGTTTTCTTCGGCAGCCTGGCAAAAATCCCTTCTGACGGTATCCCCTACCCCCTCTTCGTGCTCGCGGCGCTGCTTCCCTGGACGCTGTTTGCCGAAGGGATTACCCGCTCCACGTCCAGCATGATCACGAATGCCAACATCATGACCAAGGTCTACTTTCCCCGGCTTGATCATGCCACTCTCCGGGATCCTGTCACCGCTCGTGGACTTTACTTTTTCGTTCTCGATCCTTATCGTCATGATGGTCCTGTACGGATTTATCCCGACCCTGAACATCGTATTCCTCCCGCTCTTCATCCTCCTCGCCCTTGCCACATCGCTCGGCATCGGCCTCTGGCTCTCGGCCCTGAACGTCCAGTACCGGGATTTCCAGTACACGATCCCCTTCCTGGTCCAGCTGGGGCTGTTCGCATCGCCGGTTGTCTATCCCGCAAGCCTGGTCCCTGAATCCGTACGGTTCCTCTATGGCCTGAACCCGATGGCCGGCGTTATCGAAGGCTTCCGCTGGGCGCTGCTCGGGACCGAGGTGCCCGGCGCGATGATCCTGGTCTCCGTTGGTGTTGTTATGGTGCTCCTTGTCTCCGGTGCGTTTTACTTCCGGAAGATGGAGCAGTACTACGCGGACGTGGTGTGAGACGGGTTCCGAAGATTTTGCTATCAGCGTTAAAGGTCTCGGCAAAAAATACACCATCGGCGGACCGCAGGAAACGTATCACACGTTCCGCGATGCGATTGTCAATTCCGTAAAGGCACCGTCCTGGTGATTTACATCGCATTCACCTTAAGCGGAATTCCGGGCGCTGCCCGGGGCGCTGATGCCGGGCGCGATGATACTGGTCTCTGTTGGAGTTGGTTGTGCTCCCGGTCTCCGGTTCGTTTTACTTCCAAAAGACGGAGTAGTATTACGCGGACGTGGTGTGAACGTCAAAAAAAATCCCGGTGAATGAATTATACCGTTGCTGAAATCCGATTATGAGCTGAAAGTCCCGCCCTGTGTGATCGGGCCGGCTCTGCCAGTCTTTCCGGCAACCCGCTAGTTATTTCCGGATCGGGCCTTGCTAACGGAGCCAGGTGCTCCCCTCTCCTGTAATGGGGTATCATTGTCCCGGCTCTTCCCTTTCCTGTCAGGGAAGCCGGAGGTACCGATGGGTGAGGGCCGGGTTGGTACCCCCCGGAGAGATACCCTTTTCCGGGCGATTTTCAGGCCCGGTTTGCCAATCCGGGGAAGGCTATAAGATCACCTGGAGAAATTGTGTCCACACCCATGGAAAATATCAATTTAATTCCTTCTTTTTAAAAAATACCTGTTTTAATACGAGATCAAACCTGCAAAATAGCGGGCCGTAAATACCCCCTTTCCGGCCATGGTATTTATAGAGCGGGAAATGACTGCTGCCCCACTATGGCGGTTCCACAGGAAACAGTGGTTTGTATCCAGAAGGGGGGGGGGTGGAGACGACGTGAAAAGAATCCCGGAAAAAAACTCCTTTTCAAAAACAGGATTTTATCGTAAGAGTGTCAGATATAAAAAGGATAACCAGCCTAGGTACCCTCAAGGATTATAGCGCCTGGTATTGCACGAGTGAACCCCTCATGTCTCCCGATCACCCCGCCATCCGCGTCAGCCATCTCGGCAAGAAATACACCATCGGCGGACCGCAGGAAAATTACCTCACCTTCCGCGATGCGATTGTCAATTCGGTGAAGGCACCGTTCAAGCGTCTTTCATCCCATGAACCACTGCAGGAGTTCTGGGCGCTGAAGGACGTGTCGTTCGATGTGGAGCCGGGCGAGGTTGTCGGCATCATCGGGAGGAACGGCGCCGGGAAGTCAACGCTGCTGAAGATTTTATCACGGATTACTTCTCCGACGGAAGGGACGGTTGATTTGTATGGCCGGGTCGGATCGCTGCTGGAAGTCGGGACCGGCTTCCACCCGGAATTGACCGGGCGGGAGAATATTTTTTTATCCGGCTCGATTCTTGGGATGAAACGCCGCGAGATTGATGCCAAATTAGATGAGATTGTGAAATTTTCCGAGATTGAAAAATTCCTTGATACCCCGGTGAAGCGGTATTCGAGCGGGATGTATGTGCGACTCGCGTTTGCGGTGGCGGCGCATCTGGATCCGGAGATCTTGGTGGTTGATGAGGTGCTTGCGGTTGGTGATGCACAGTTCCAGAAGAAATGCCTCGGGAAAATGGGGGAGGTGGCGAAGGAAGGGAGGACGGTGCTGTTTGTGAGTCATAATATGTCAGCAGTCAAGGCACTTTGCAAAAAAGGGATTTTGTTAGAATCGGGGAAAATTGGTTATTCTGGGGAGGTTTCTTCAGTCATTGACCATTATCTGGATAATGTAACCACTTATATTGATGATATTCCCCTTTCTGACAAAGCAAGAGCAATAAAAGTTTCTCAAAGGGCAAAAATGCTCGATATTAACATTATTTCAGATAATTCGGATATTCAAACGGGCATAGATAGTACGAAACCTTTTGAAATTACTATGAAAATCCAGGTTTTTGAAAAAATTCATCTAGCCTTCATAATTTGGATACGTGATCAATATCGAAATTTAATTTTTTTATCGTCTGAAACGCAGCAAAACAAAACCTTTGCGTTAGATGAAGGATTCCATATGATTACCTGTAAATGTAATCCATCATTTCTCGCATCAGGGAGATATTGGATATCCTGTGCTGTAGTAAGCGGTCCAGAAACAGTTGATTGGGTCATTGATGCCGGTACATTTTCTGTTAAGGATCTTGATATATACCAAAATGGATTCAATCTTTCCCAGGATGATGCCTTACTGCATATCGATCACAGTTGGGATGTGAGAGATTATCCTTGATGCTGGCCGGGTTAAAAGAGAGAATAAAATCAGCTATTTATCAACAGCGGGAGAATAAACCCGGGTAATATACTGTTTTAACACGTCTAAAAAATGTCTGACTAGGTATTCGGTCGGATGATAAACGATGGTTTATCGTAATCCATATTCGATAAAAATGGACATCATGGAACAGTCAGGTACCTTTGCTGCAATGAGATCGCAGCTGATCGTGTAATACGACTAAAGAGTTGATAAATTCACGAAATACCGGATCTTCAAGGGTAATTCCTTTAAAAACTTCCTCAAATTTAATTTGGTTTTCTCGGTTTATTTCAACAGATGATTTTCCGGAATATAACTGTAAAAAGTTCACCCACCCGGATGTTTTCTGAACGGGAAACATCCTCTGAAAATCATTTACACGATATTCCTGAAGGTAGGTATAGAGAGAGTTTAGTTCCGATTCCGAAGGAGCTGACCATGTTTCGGGTGATAGAGAATTAAGTAAAATTGCGTAATCTTCGGGATTTTTCCACGTCCTCACAAAGGAATAATTCGATTGCCAAGGGGCAGTAGTGGAACCAATTACCGGCTGACGCAAATATACCAGTTCCTCGGCAACGCTTCCATGATGGGTAATGCCAAACAAACGAACACTTTTTGATAACTGTGCCAGCGAAGAAGACTTGTCGATAAACACAACCCGTTCATTGCTGTGATATCGTTGCAAAAGGTTTTCAAAAGCTAATTTATCGGAGGGATAGGATTCATAATCTACGTTTGGGTGTTGTTTGATGAATATCGTATTAATTGATGAATTTTTAAGGCACCCATCAATAGTGTAGATAGCCCAATGATAGAGATCATCGAAACCGTCCAAACCATAAAAATATTGCCCGTCCTCAAAACTATGGAGGAAAATTACCGCACATAAATGCTTATCATCAAGATCAATTTTATTCCCGCAAATGTCTTTAATTTCAGTTGATGCATTGTCATTCTGCCCGACAACCATATACCATAATTTCCCATCAGATCCGAATATTCTTTTCTTAATATAATTTTCAATTTGACTTATTTCATTAATATCGGGTATTTTTGAACGTGGCAGGGCAATCCAGGGACTCTTGTATGGTTGACCCGGTTTTGTAATATCATATTTCTGATAATATGAAAAATCTTCCACAATAATACTTGCTCCGGAAGAGTGAAGTGACCGGGCATAGATAAAATGGAGATATGTTTGTTCCGGGACCATTACATAGCTAGGTTTGTTTTTGTTTTTCGGTAAATTATTGCATAAATTACAGATACAAACTGCATCGGTAAGATTATGAAATAATGCTCTGCAAGGTCGTAAGGAACCTGCAAGCTGAGGTTTTCCTCTCAATGTAGTGGATGCAACACAATCTCCAATGTGAATATGTTGGAAATGCAGGTTCAGAAATTTCTGGACTTTAAAGCGTCTTCCTTGGTAACATTTCATCCAGAGAAAAATGGAAGTAACATACGAACGTAAAAAAAGGAGAACATAGGTCAGGGAGATGGTATTAAAGGGATTAAATGTGAGTATGGTTTGACCATACTGTAACTGAACTTTTTTTCCCGAGTTAACCTGATTATAAAAGGATTGCTTTGAGTAAGACTTTAGGTCGCCAGGCAATCGGTTTTTAATTATTTCAGGTAAGTAAATTAAAATTTTTTTAACGGATACCATCAGCAGACTTGTCAGAGGATTCTGCTGATAATATCCTACCGGAAGCAATATAATATTCACATGAGCAGGTTTGTGTTTACCATTTCTTTCTGCGCAATGGATTTTGGTCAACCAGAGTGCTGCATCGATAAGACAAATTAACCATTCACCCCCATGGCTGGCCGTTGTATACAGCACCAAATCAGGATCATCAGCTGACAAATCCTCTTCTTTGGAATGCTCTGAATCAATGTCAGTTGGATTTATCAAAATCACCCGGATCAAATTATTTAGTCACACATTTTATCCCAAAGTTAGAGAAAGAATCGATTCGCGGAATGAAATGGTAATCCGCATCTGTCTCTCCAATAGTTATTACATTTATTATTGTTATATCCTTATGTGGAATTGAAAGGAACCTGAAAAGACAGTTGGTCGTGAAGGTAAAAGGATTCACGTAAAACTGGTGTGAGCGAAAAATGGATATTGTAATCAAAATCTTCCTATCCGGGTCCGGATGTTCTGCTCCCATTCAGCATGTTTGGTACATCCCGCCTGCCCGAGATTCAGACTTTTTCCGTCAGCATCACCATGTTCCGGAATGTCTGAAAAATGTATCAGCACTTCGGAGGGTTTGAATGAATCCTAAAAATGCAATAACACGTCTTTTACCTCCGATTTTACTCGAATCGTGGAGATTCATTCAAAGCAGTCATGGTTGGGGGTTTTGTATCAGTGGCGATTATAGTTCCTGGGAAGAAGCGCTCCATACCAGCACGAGCTATGACTCAGCATTAATCCTCGAAAAGACCAAGGCTGCATTATTGAAAGTAAAAAATGGTGAAGCAGTATATGAACGAGATTCGGTTCTTTTCAATGAAATTCAGTATACCTGGCCACTCCTCGCTGGTCTGATGTGGGTTGCGGCACAATCCCAAGGACGGCTCAATGTTCTGGATTTCGGCGGATCACTGGGGACCACCTATTACCAGAACCGTACGTTTTTACGAAATCTTCCCGAAGTCAAATGGAATATTATCGAACAGCCTGCATATGTAAACGTTGGAAAGGAATATTTTGAAAATGATATCCTGAAATTTTTCCTTACTATAGATACTTGTCTTTCAGATACTCAGCCGAATGTTATCCTCCTGAGCGGTGTTCTCCAATATCTGGAGAATCCGTATGAGATATTAGGATAAGCTGCTCGATCTACCCTTTGAGTATATTATTATTGACAGAACTCCCTTCTGGGATGGTCCCAAAGACCAGTTGTGTGTGCAACATGTTCCCCCAAGTATTTACCCTGCCAGTTATCCCCTATGGATTTTTTCCGAAAAAACTTTTTTACCTTATATCCAGGAAAGGAAATTTGAAACTGTTGCAGAATTTCAGGGTTTTGATGATATTAATGCGCCGGTACATATAGTCTGGAAAGGAATGATCGGAAAGAAAAAAACTAATTAAAGGCTCAACAGCAGAGACGTACCATCAAGTCATAGAGTTTATCAAATGTACCCCCAGTGAAAAAGTCCTTATCAACGAGAGACCCAGTTAATTCGGATCAACCTTTCCCGTCTTGAATCCGGGTAATAAGGTTACTCTGGTTGACAGCCGTATGCCGGAATACGGAGTTATCTCTTCAATATTA
Source organism: uncultured Methanoregulaceae archaeon (assembly GCA_963818425.1). Classification (GTDB taxonomy): domain Archaea; phylum Halobacteriota; class Methanomicrobia; order Methanomicrobiales; family Methanospirillaceae; genus Methanoregula. The sequence goes on from CAWFSA010000006.1 coordinate 12,813, forward strand.
CCAGCAACCGTGGGCATTACTATTCCATTTGTAAAACGAATATTTTGCATACCACATCGATAATAACCTTCAAAACATATATAAGGAATTACACTCATGCCCTCAATCGAACAACTCACTTCCAATAACCAAATAATCGCCATCATCATCCATCACGAATTTACGAAGGATGGAATAGAATTCTTTACTCCCGGAGATTTCTCACAACAACTCGGTTACATGAAACACCAGAAAGGAGAAACCATTCAAGAGCACATCCATGTCCTGCATGTACGGGAAGTGCATTATACGCAGGAAACCCTATTCATCAAAAAAGGCCGGGTGAAAATCAATTTTTACCATCCGGACAACACATTTTTCACCAGCAGGGAATTAAAAACCGGGGACGTAGTATTACTGGCATCCGGGGGCCACGGGTTCGAATTCCTTGAAGAAACGGAGATCATAGAAGTGAAACAAGGCCCGTATTGCGATGACCGGGATAAAGAACGGTTCGTGGGGAAAAAGGAATGATCCCGGTCAGCGAACCCCTACTCGCCGGCAGAGAGCTGGAGTACGTCACCGACTGCATAAAAACCGGTTGGATTTCCTCTGCCGGAAAATACATCAGCGATTTTGAATCCGGCTGGTCGGCGTATTGCGGGAAAAAATATGGCATAGCTGTCAGTAATGGCACAACTGCCCTTGATGTTGCGGTGCACTGCCTCGGGCTTAGGCCTGGTGATGAGGTGATCATGCCCAGTTTCACCATTATCTCGTGTGCTCTGGCAGTCGTCAATAACAGGGGAACCCCTGTCCTTGTAGACAGTGATCCCAACATCTGGACCATGGATGTCGGGCAGGTGGCAGAAAAAATCACCGCAAAAACAAAAGCGATCATGCCCGTCCATATCTACGGCCATCCGGTTGACATGGATCCCATTCTTGATCTGGCAGAAGATCACAACCTTGCAATCATTGAAGACGCGGCTGAAGCACATGGTTCGGAATATCATTCACACCATAATAAGATAAATTCCTGGAGACGCTGCGGAAGTTTCGGGTTCATGAGTTGTTTCAGCTTTTATGCAAACAAACTGATCACCACGGGTGAAGGCGGTATGGTTCTCACGGATGATGAAGCATTGGCAAAGAAAGCGCGTGCATACCGTGACCTTTGTTTCCAGCCTCATCGCAGGTTCTATCATGAACAGCTGGGAAACCAGTACCGGCTTACCAATATGCAGGCAGCAATCGGTGTTGCCCAGATGGAACGCATCGATGATATCATTGCAAAGAAACGCTGGATGGCGCAGGAATATACCAATCGTCTTCAGAAAGTGGCGAATATCCAGTTGCCGACTGAAGAGCCCTGGGCAAAAAGTGTCTACTGGATGTATGCTGTGGTACTTTCCGATGCATGTGGTATGGACAATACGGAATGTGCAAAACTCCTTTATGAAAAAGGTGTGGTTACCCGTCCGTTCTTTATCGGCATGCACGAGCAACCGGCGTTTCATAAAATGGGATTATTCATCAATGAAAATTACCCGGTAGCAGAACGGATTGCCCGACAGGGATTCTACCTCCCATCGGGATTGACGATAACAAAAGAACAAATTGCTACCGTATCAGATGTAGTATGCGAGGTTCTTGGTGCATGAGCCCGGTTTTTGGTAAGGAATATTCAGATTCCTACGATCTCCTTTACAAGGAAAAAGATTACTACGGGGAGTGTACCCTGATTGAACAAATCATCAGGGAATATAGTAAAATACCGGTACATTCGATCCTGGATCTTGGATGTGGGACCGGCAACCATTCCCTCTTCCTTGCAGAACGCGGATACGAGGTTACCGGTGTTGATCGTTCAGACGGGATGCTTGACATTGCTAGGGCAAAGGCGGATCAGAAAAAAATACACTGCGATTTTTACCAGTCAGATCTCCGGGAATTTGACAATCATAAAAAATACGACGCGGTCATCATGATGTTTGCGGTTCTGGGATACCAGCTGGAGAACGACGACGTCAATGCCTCGCTGAAAACCGTATCAAAACATCTCAAAAAGGGAGGTGTTTTTATCTGCGATGTCTGGTATGGTCCTGCGGTTCTTAATCAGAAACCCGGTGAAAAAGTCCGGGTAATTGAAACAGGAGATACAAAAATAATCCGTGTTTCCTCAGGGATACTTGATATCTACCGTCATCTGGTAAAGGTCCATTTTCATCTCTGGACAATAAAAGGAGACCGGGTATTGGCGGAAACTCAGGAAGATCATGCGATGCGGTTCTTCTTCCCGCAGGAATTATCGCTGTTATTTAAAAACGGGGGATTAAAAATCCGGAAAATAGGAGCATTTCCTGACATCGAAAAATCCCCCGGTGAAGAAACATGGAATATATGTACGGTCTCAACAGCGGAGAAATAACTAACCCTATCAACAATAACATCTTATTTATGGTTTATTGACCGAAAAAATGAGGAATGGGTGAAATGAGAGTAGGAATTTTTCTTTCTGATGTTCCCTATGAATCAGGCGGAGCTCATACGTACGAGCAGGAACTCCTCCTCTCATTTTTATCGGTAGCCCACGAGAGCCATCATGAGTATGTCATTTTTTCCAAAAATGATTTGACACAGCTCATCAGGGAATGCTTACAAGACAAAGTACCAAAAAGTATAATACTCAGAAATTCACTCGTACGGTTCTTTAATTATTTTTTTGATAGAGTGTTTCCCTCTGCATTTGACCTGAGATTTTCAACCCTCAACAGGATTATCAAAAAAAATAAACTGGAGATGGTGATTTTTTTTTGTGAGGCTCCTGAGGTCACCGAGTGTCCGTATATTACTATCGTATGGGATCTCCAGCATCGGTTACAGCCATGGTTTCCGGAGATCAGTAAAAAGGGTATTTGGGAGAAACGTGAAAAAAATTACCAGAAGATCCTGAAAAGAGCCACATTTATTATTACCGGTACTTCCGTAGGTCAGGGTGAGATTTCATCCTTTTACAGTATTCCTGAAAACCGCATCAAGATTTTACCTATACCGACACCGGAATGTTGTCTGTCCGCTCCAAAAGAAAGGACTATAGTCTCCATAAAAAAATTTCATATTACGGGGGACTATTTGTTATATCCTGCTCAATTCTGGGCCCACAAAAATCATATGAACGCAATTCTTGCACTTAAGATCCTCCATGAACGGTATAATCTACCCCTATCACTGGTTTTTGTGGGATCAGATAAAGGAAATTTGCCCTACGTTCAAAAAATAACCTCTGATCAGAAGATGACACCCTACGTTCACTTTTTAGGTTTTGTTTCCAGTGAGGATCTCATCAGCCTTTATCAAAATGCATACGCACTTGTCTTCCCGACCTTTTTCGGACCGGATAACGTACCTCCTCTTGAAGCATTTGCATTAGGCTGCCCGGTAATTGCATCCAATGTTTCCGGTGCAGAAGAGCAAATGGGTGATGCTGCCTTGTTCGTCGATCCCAAAAAACCCGAGGAGATCGCACGAGCGGTTGATATGCTTTATACCAATCACGCATTGAGAAATGCATTGATCGAAAAAGGATATACCCGTGCCCATCAGTGGACAGGAAAAGATTTTATTCGCAGCGTATTTCTAATTCTGGATGAATTTGAATCGGTAAGGAAAAACTGGGAATAGCCTCACTGAACCATGATTACCATTTTTTCGGTTCCAAAACCATTCATCGGACATATCGCGGTAATTCAGGAAAATGCAATTAAAAGCTGGCTGCAGTTGCACCCGGAAATTGAAATTATCCTCTACGGGGATGAGGAAGGGATAAAAGAGATTTGTGATGCGTATGGCCTTATCCACGTATACAAAATCAAAAAAAATGAATACGGCACACCTACGCTGGATTATATTTTTGAAAATACGCGGAAGATTGCAAAAAACAAAACACTTTGTTATGTAAATGCTGATATTATCTTATTCAGGGATAGTATAAGGACGATTGACAGGATACCGTTTCAAAAATTTTTGATTGTTGGCCAAAGGCGGGATGCAGAAATTCTCTCTCTTCTTGATTATGAAGATGCCTGCTGGGAAAATAAACTGAGAGAACCTGCAGTAAAAAATCGTAAACCATCTCATGGCGGGATTGATTATTTTATATTCCCGAAAGGTAGTTTCTCTGAAATTCCCCCGTTCGCGATTGGCAGGGCCGGATGGGATAACTGGATGATCTATCATTCGCGAAAATCAGCTATCCCGACCATTGATGCAACACAGACCATCACGGCAATACACCAGAACCATTCATATTCTCATGTACCCCAGCAGACAGGCACTGATTATTCGGGCCCCGAATCAGATAATAATTTTATGTTAAGCGGGGGCCGGCGGATTTATTTATGGAATCTGGACGATGCGGACTGGACCATGACATCTTCAGATTTATTTCATAACCATTTTACCCTGCGGGGGGGTTTCAGACTGCTGATCCTTAAGAGTCCACGTTTTTTACATCCATTATTTGAAGCTGGTTTCTGGATCCAACATAAAATACGGTATCAAAAACCCGGATGATGATAATCTCAAAAATTATTTTTCACCAACAAACAAGAATTATATAATTTTAAAAATCTGTTAATTACCCTGCCATATGATAGATTTTCTTTTATATACAGTTGCCCGCATTTCACTTTTTTATATGAATTATGAGGATTTATAAGAACCTCGCTCATCCTTGTGCTTAATCCCGCAATGTCCCCAAACTTTACTAAATATCCACAATCTGCTTCTTTAATTATTTCCCCACACCCACAATCATCCGTAACGATAACCGGCGTCCCGCACATGATTGCCTCAAAGGGAACCAGTCCGAATATTTCAATGGATTCCGGGTATACTAATACATCAGTATCAACGAATGCTTCGAGTTTTTCATTTTTATATAATGGGCCGGTAACAAAAACGTTCTCATCAATTTTTAATTCTTTTATCTGTTTAATCAAAGTATCAAGAAATCCGTCATCAGGACCAGCAATAACGAGTTTGAAATCCTGATGTTGATCCAACAGATTTGAAAAACCCGTGATGAGAAATTCAAGACCTTTGCTTTTATGTAACCTTCCTAAATAGAGAATTGTCTTTTCGTCGGAGCCAATCCCATATTTTTTTCGGAATTTTCCACGTTCCGGGAGCGTTTCATACTCAGACACATCAATTCCATTCGGGATAATATCGATTTTATTTACTGGTATTCCTATTTTCAAGAATTGTTCTTTTTCAACTTTCGATACAGCGATCAGTTTTGATGAGTTCTTAAGAATGGTCTCTCCCCAGATTAAATCATACAATTTCTTCAAATTTTGTTTCTCGAAAAAAGGAAGGATGGATCCATGAGTCTGCAAAATATAGGGAATTCCCTGCTTCATCGCATATTTATGAGTCACGACATTTTGGTATGATCGGTAATTGTGAAGATGAATTATATCAAAATCCTTCAGGTTCTTTTCAAGCCAATGTTTTAGTGATGGGGAAAATAAAAAAAGCCCGAAATTTGCGATACAGGGTAAAGGAATTACCTGAACCCCTTTCTTCCGAATTGTATCAGCATATTTCGAATCGAAACCGAAATCTGTAGTGATTATGGTAACCTCATTTTCTCTCTTAACAAGCTCTTGTGATATTTTGATACATACATTAACATCCCCACCAAATTTTGGACTAAAATAGGGAATTACTTGTAAAACTTTCATTTATACCCTCATTACAAATTTCCATCACTAATATTTTTAATCACCCGTGCCGGAACCCCGGCAACAACCACCTCCGTTTCGACACTCTTCGTTACAACCGCACCGGCTCCGACTATTGCCCGTTCTCCAATCTCAATACCCGGGAGAATGATCGCATTGTTACCAATAAAGGCTCTCTCTTTAATTGATACCGATCCCGTTTTCATGGGTACTCCATATGCCTGCGAGTAAGCCCCGTCATGAGACGAGATGATACAACTTGCAGCAAGGGTGACATTGTTGCCGATTGATACGGGGGCGTAGGAAGCCTCGATGAAGGATCGGTTACTGATATTGCATCCCGATCCAATGCTTATATGATCCCCGACAAGGAGGCACTGGTAACCGATGGTAGACTGAGCCCCGACAGAAAGGTGGTTTACGTATATCATAACTCCCGGGGCTACAAACACGCCGTCCCCAAGCGTGATGTTATGAAAATCTCCCGATATCAGCATTGAACCGGGGCCAAAGTAGACGTTTTTTCCAATCTGCGCACCAAGGATTTTGAACACTGTTTTCTTAAACCATGAAAAGGGGATGTACATCGCAAATCCCAGCATAATTTTCGGGAAAAGATGGAGATTTTCCACGAGATTACGGTCATCTCTCAACGGGGAGTCCGATGTCATCTTCAATCACTCCACAACCTTTTTTGTTTTTCTGATGGACTCATCACACTCGCCAGTCCCTGGGTTCCTGATATTCAATGCCCGTATAAGTTCATCTGCCCGGTGGCGATACGTATGGTCCTTCAGAATTCGTTCCCGGGCACGTTCACCCATCTTTTCCCGCTCATCATCCGAACAAAGAAGATCCTGATAAACCGATAATACTTCCTTTTTATCATTCACAACCACAATCTCTCTCCCGACGTCAAACCATTCTTCTATCCCATCATACGGTTGCGAGACGATACACGCACCGAACGCTGCAAGTTCAAAGGGTCGGGCTGTTGCCGAAGCATACACAGATGTGTGTGACCAGCGGGTGATATTCAGACAGATCTTACTTCTGCAGGTAAAATTACGGTATTCACCGAATGAAAGATCTCCAACCATTTTTGCTTTACCGAGACTCGATGCAGAAACCTTTTCCCCCAACCGAAAAATTCACATACGGTAAGCCTTGGGAAGGTTCCGTGATCATTTTTTTCATCCATTCGTCGCGGAATTCACTTCCGTAACCAAAGAATGACACATCGATATTTTTTTCAGTAATCACCGGTTTGAATAATTCAATATCTGCTGCATAATAAAACGGGTGAACGTTTCGTGCTCCCATCTCTTCGAGATCGGGGATCACCCCTTTCGAATTGGTAAAAAATGCATCAAATACCGAAAGGTCTGCCTCAAGATAATAATTGAATTTAAACCCTCGTTCAGGAGCATACTTCGGGAGGATTGTGGGCATGTCTCCATCATAATATGCCACCGGAATCCCATAGGTGGATTTAATCTTTTCCGGAATTCCCGTAATAAAATTCAAGGGGACATTCATGAAAAGGAGGAGATCGATTTCCCTTTCCTTATCAAAGATTGAAAGGAGCGATTTTTCCCATTTTGTTCTGATATAATCCTCCGAGTACCTTTTGACCATTGACCGGTTGCATTTTTGATCATTTTTTTGACCGGATGTATGTTTGCCGTGTGACTTTTTCCAATCCAGATACTTGTTGACTAATTTACTTTCTGTTGCGCAGGGGTTCGGATAACAACGCCACCAGAGTGATTCTACAGGGTCTCCAAGAAACGGGATAGCAATTACTTCATTTCCTGTTTCATGCAGAGCTTTTAACAGCTGCCACCAGGATGGAGTACACCCTAGTTTATACTGTAAATCAAGTGTTGAACAAACTACAAGTATCTTCATTGTATCCACTGATCGTTTTTACCCGCTTGTTTTGGGATCAAAATCCCGTATCAACATCTAACATAATTTTCACAAGACTTTTAAATGTAACTTCTTGTTATCATAAATCATTTTGTTATAAGTTTGCTAATCGAATGAAGCATAACCCCGTTAAAAATCGAGATAACACCGATGATGATGGCAAGGACCGCAAGGAGGGAGGTACCGATCGCAAATTGCTTTGTTTCTGAATATACGTTTACCACCCACAATCCCAGTATCAAACCAATGCATACAAGAACACCCCCAGAGAGCCCAAAGAACAGTAATGGCCGCCGTTCTTCAACAATTTTCAGAATTGAATTAACAACACTGAACCCATGATGAACAGGATTCATTTTTGATCCATGTTCAACATCATACCTGCAGGAAACAGGGACCTCCATTATTGTCAGATTCAAATCATCGGCAGAACGTTGTAGATACGATTCAATTCCCATCCCCGTTTCGGTCATGGAAAGGGTGGCAATTGCCTTTTTTGAAAACGCCCTGAACCCGCTCTGGGAATCGGTCACTTTTGTCTGTGATATCGAATTGGTCAGGGAATTGAGTATCTTCTGTCCGACTCTGCGATAACCGGGAACAGGGCTTTTTATCGTTAAAAAACGGGAACCAATAACCATATCAGCCTGACCCTTCTTGATGGGCGAGATTAACTGGGGAATCTCATCCGGGTTATGCTGCCCGTCGGCATCCAGGCATACCAGAATATCTGCATCGAGCTGTCGTGCGTTTTGAAATGCATCTTTGAGGGCAGCACCTTTGCCCTGATTCCTGTCATGGCGAAGAATATCGGCTCCGGCCATTTTCGCGACGATTGATGTAGCATCCGTGCTTCCGTCATCAATGACAATGACTTTGTCGACATATTTTTTTGTCCGCAGAATCACACTGCCAATAGCAATTTCTTCATTGTATGCGGGGATTGCAGCGAGAATCATCTGAACGTGCCCTGAGTATTGTTATGTGATTTTTTATCGGTATTAGCTTATCGAAGGGTAAGGTGATAATGCGATCGGTTGGGAATTCCCCTCTTATTGCGAATCTTTTTACCCATCCCCCTGTAATATTCCGAAATTTCATTTCATTTAAATAACCGGCAGACACAGACGCAAATGAAAACTCTTTATTTTATTATCCCCTTTATACCATTGAATGAAGGTTTGGCCGGAATTTTTGAGCTTAAGACCCTGTAATGAAAAAAATTATCTCCTGGGTTTTTTTTTAATTCTTGTCGCAATCAAGTCTGTGCTTACTTTTTTCTCGTATACACCAACTGTTTTCATCGATGAGGGTCTTTATGACATTATTGCCCAGTATATTGTGAAAGGCACATTTTTCAGGTACTGCTAATTATTGGACGGCGTTTCCATCGGGATATTCATTTTTTTTATCGATCGCGTATCTGTTTTCCGGGGATAAGACTATAATATATCATATTATGTTGATAATTAACAGTATACTTTCTGCATCAATACTATTTCCTTCTTATTTTATTCTTAAAAAATATATCTCACAGCAACAGGCTCTTCTCGGTTCGTTACTCATATCAGTTCTTCCTGCTGTAACACTCTTCACTTTTATCCTTATGAGTGAAAACCTCTTCGTCCCTTTAACGATGTTCTCGATCTGGTTTCTGCTTGAATCCTTTGAAAATAATAACATTCTCTGGGACTTTCTTGCAGCAGTATTTGTGTTCTATCTCTATTTCACACGAGAGACCGGTATTGTGTTCATTATTGCTATTGGTATCGCGTTAGCGTTTTTTGTCCTCTCCGCAGAAAGGGGGGCGAAGCTCAAAGTTGTTAAAGATAAAGCAGTTCTTATCTGTGCACTCACAATACCCCTTATGCTCTGGATAATATATAAAATAATTACGATATCCAGAGCCTCTTTTTACTCCGTAGAGAATCTCACAGATACTCTCATAAATGCATTTTTCAGTCCCGTCCTGTTAGAACGGTTTTCCCTTCTCATGCTGCATGAAATTGAATACCTCGTATTGTCAGCGTATGTGATGATTTTTATAATATCCATAATCTTTACTGCTGGGTGCCTGTTCAAACTCAAACTATTTGGCCTCAATGATTATTTACAGCAGTTCGGTCCAAGAAAAGTCCTTGCTTTACGATCGGTTATCCTCTATTGTCTGACTTTCAGTGCCGGATTACTGGTCATATCAGCTGTTTTTATGCAATCATGGGGACTACCGAGCATTTATGGACGCTATATTGAGCCCATTGTCCCTGCAATATTCCTATTCGGGATCATCGGAATTGGATCTCTCTTTGCAAAATACAATGGTTCGAAATGGAAGGTCGAATTATTGTTCTGTCTGGGTATAATGGTCATAATCCTCTCCGTTTATACGCTGCCTGATACGTTCATTGATGCGTTCCCCAATGATTTTGGTATCTATTACATCATCTTCCTTCAGGATTTTATGCGGAATTCTTTGTTTATGGTTTTTCTTCTTGCTGTTGTCCTCATGGTCATTCCCTGTTATCTCCTGAAGAACAGCCAAAAGAACCATTTTTTAATCTCGTTCTTTTCATTTTTCATAGTTCTCTCGGTAATTTGTTCTCTACCGATTTATGAGATACACAATATGAATATGAATGGTACGGAACAAATAAATCAAATTGGCAGATACTTACAGGCACATAGTTCGACTGACACTCAAATTCTGATGGACTCTAATGGCACGGATCAAAAGTATTACCTCTCATTAACGCAATTCTGGACCCCCGGAAAAATTATTCAAAGATCTACCGCTGAAGATCCATCTGGTGTATTTACAAAGGAATTTGTCGATAAAGCCGATTACATCATTTCACAGAAATTTTTACCGTATCCATGTGTAATTGCATCAAATATGAATTATAAATTATATACACCCCGTGCAACAGGTCAATCTGTGCAAAACGTATCGTTGCCGGTTGTAATCAATATGGGAAATGTCTCGTCCTGCATTATTAATGGTTTTTACTCCCCGGGAGAAGTTAGATGGACACGTGGGTCTTCAGAGATAAAAATCGATTATCCTCAAGATAAAGGGTCATTCATATTGCGTGTAAAAACAGAAGGAAGTAGACCAGAAAATGATCCGGCGAATGTAACCTTTTTTATGAACGGACATTTTATTGGGGGAATGGAAAAAACAAGTGGAACTAAAATCTATATGGCAGTAATACCTGAGAATTACCTGGACCAAGAATCCCAAATTCTTGGAATCAGAACGAACACATGGAAACCAAGTGATTATGGCTCTACCGACGGCCGAAATCTGGGAATCGCGGTTGACTGGATACGATTAGACGAGTCTTTCTATCTGATGAAATGTTTGAAGTGAATTATCGGGATTCCGTACCCAATCGCTGGATGTCCGACAACGCCACACTTTTGATCTACTCATATGAAAACCGTATCACCAATTTAACGTTCAGAGCCGTTAGTTTCTATCAGCCCCGAACGCTGGAGATATATTACGGTAACACACTCCAAACAACCCATGGGGTCATCCCTACGGATTTCGCGAACGTGTCCACACAGTTCCCTCTCCAGAAAGGTGAAAATACCGTCCGTCTGCATATTCGCGAGGGGTCCGACCGACCGAGTGATATTTCCGGGCTGAATAGCAGTGACAAACGGTGCCTAAGCATAGCAGTACAGAATCTCTCAATCTCTTAATAAACCAGTATTGTAATGATTTTTCTGAAACTCTTGGCTATGCAGATCCGAAACAACAGGAAAAATGGTAAAAACCATGGAGCCGTTCAATCTTTCTGCGAACAATTTTAAACCGACCGGCACAGACACAAATCAAAACTTTTTATTTCACCACCCCCCCATTTAAACAGAATGAAGTTTTGGCCAGAATATTTGAGCCTGAAATTCAGGAACGAAAAATATTATCTTTTGGGCATTTTTATTATTCTTACCGCAATCAAGTCTGTTCTCGTATTCTCCTCGAAAACACCCTATGTTTTTGCTGATGAATTCTATTATTCGAGTATCGCCCAAAATATTTTCCAGGGGACGTTTTTCAGTGATTTGAATTATTGGAAGGCATTTCCACCGGGATATTCATTTTTTTTATCGCCAGCATATCTGTTTTCTGGAAACAAGACCCTGATGTATCACATTATGCTGATAATTAACAGCATACTTTCTGCTTCAATACTATTTCCCTCGTATTTTATCCTGAAAAAATATATCTCACAACAACAGGCCCTTCTCGGTTCGGTCCTCATATCCGTAATTCCTGCAATTACACTCTTTACTTTTCTTCTGGTAAGTGAAAACCTTTTCATCCCTTTAACGATGTTCTCGATCTGGTTTCTGCATGAAGCCTTTGAAAATAATACCCGGCGATGGGATCTTCTAGCAGCAACATCGGTGTTTTATCTGTATTTCACACGAGAGACAGGTCTTGTGTTCGTTATTGCTTTATGTATAGCACTGGCGTTTTTTGTCTTATCAACCGAGAAGGGAGCGAGATTCAGAGTTATAAAAGATAAAGTGGTTCTCATCTGCGCACTCATCATACCGTTTATGCTCTGGATACTATACAAAATGAGTATATCCCGGATTTCTTATTACGGCACGGAACCCTATATAAAAATCCTTGTTCATTCATTTTCTGATATCATATCGTTTGAAAAATTTTCCATTCTTCTGCTGCACGAATTTGAATATTTGGTATTATCAGCCTATGTCACTATATTTATAATTTCAATTATCTTTATTGCCGGATGTCTGTTAAAACTCAGCGTATTTGGCTTTAATGATTATTTACAGCAATTCTGTACGGGAAAAGTCCTTGCTTTCCGATCGGTTATCATATATTGTCTGACTTTTAGTGCTGGATTACTGGTTATTACAGTCGCCCATATGCAAAGATCTGAAATCACCTCCATTTTTGGACGTTATATTGATCCCATTGTTCCCGTTATCTTCCTGTTTGGGGTAATAGGAATCGGATTTCTCTCTACAAAATATTCGGATTTGAAGTGGATGCCGGAAATATTAATCTTTCCGGGTATACCGATCCTCTTCCTCCTGGGTGATAAACTGCCGGATACGTTTTACCTGTTCCCCAATACACTTGGGGTATTTTACTTCGACTTTCTTCGGGATCGTCTGAGTTATCCTTTTTTTATGACACTATTCATGGTCGTATTCATAATCATTCCCTATTATTTTTTGAAGAATGCCCGTAAGGACCATTTTTTCATCAGATTCACTGTATTTTTCATCATTCTGTCGTTAATTCTTTTCATTCCCCTCTTTGAGGCAAACCATGAGAATATGAGGAACATGGAAAGTATGAATCAAATTGGCCGATACTTACAAAAACATAGTTCAACCGATACTCAGATTTTGCTGGACTCTGATTATGTAACCGATACTCAGATTTTAATGAACGAGACTTATATAAATCGATGGTGGTACCCCAGTTTAACGCAATTCTGGACTTCTGGAACAATAATTCAACGATTAACCGCTGAAGATCCATCTGGTGTATTTACCAAGAAATTCGTCGATAATGCCGATTATATTATTTCACAGAAATTTTTACCGTATCCTTGTGTAATTGCTTCAAATAACTCATATAAACTATATACACCACATGTCACGTATCAATTTGTGCAAAACGTATCATTGCCGTTTATGATCGTTTTGGACCGTGAAGCCTCCTCCTGTGTAATTAATGGGTTTTATCCCTCCGAAGGAAAAGATAGATGGACAAGTGAATTTTCAGAGGTGAAAATCGAATACCCTCAGGAGAAAGGGCCATTCATGTTGCGTATATCAACAGGAGGGCACAGACCTGAAAATAATCCAGCAAATATTTCCTATGTTATGAATGGACATTTTATTGAACCCCTGGAAGAAACCAACGGAACTGGCATCTATTCAGTTATAATACCTGAGGATTACCTGGAAAATAACTACCAGATTCTTGGAATCAGAACGAACACTTGGAAACCACATGATTATGGCTTAACTGACACGCGAAATCTGGGAATCGCAGTTAGTTGGATAAGATTAGAAGACCTTTATTTTAACGAAACGTATGACAAACTGAAAGCCGGGCAGCAACCGGGAATCTCTGGATGTTGAAATCTACGGGGTTGAATATTGGGATTTCGAACCCACGTACTGGATGTCCAACAACGCCACCCTTTTGATCCACTCTGATGAAAACCGCATCACTAATTTAACGTTCAGAACGATTAGTTACTCTCATCCCCGGACGCTGGAGATATATTATGGCGACAAACTCCAAACAACCCAGCGGGTCATCACTACCGGTTTTACGAATGTGTCCACCCAGTTCCCACTTCCAAAAGGCGAAAACACCATCCGTCTGTATATCCCCGAGGGATGCGATCGGCCGAGTGATATTTCCGAGCTGAATAAAATTGACAAACGATGTTTGAGTATAGCTGTGCAGAATGTAACCTTCTCGTAACAATCACGTTTTTATAATTTTTAAAAATCTTAAAATATTTTCTTTCAATGACGCGATAGGAATTATTTTCAGTTAATTAATGAGGGAGTGTACTTTCGTGATTTTTAAAAAAACGATGAAATGGATCTGAACTACTCTGGCATGAATAAAAAGTGTGAGCCTTCAGGATTGAACAGATACTTATTCAAGGTTATTTATCAAAACAAACTATGTATAGTTATTCTCCTGTGGTGCATTCAATGAAAATTTCAATTGTTGGCGGGGGATATGTTGGTCTTGTTACCGGAAGCTGTTTGGCAAAACTCGGGCATGAGGTAACAATTATTGATGTCGATCCAAAAAAAGTGATGGCAGTTAATAACGGACTGCCCCCCATTTATGAACAAGGGCTGGATGATCTTCTGAAGGAAAGTGCCGGAAAAGTCCTCTGGGCAAGTACCGCTTACGATTCGGTTTCAGAAGCAGATCTGGTGTTTATTTGTGTTGGGACACCTCCGAATCCGGACGGGAGTGCGAATCTTTCATCTATTGAATCCGCGAGTACATCAGTTGGAATGGCCCTGAAAACAAATCCACATTATTGTGTCGTGGCAGTGAAGAGCACGGTTCCCCCGGGCACCACGGAAAAACGAGTGCAACCCGCGGTCTTACGGGCTGCCCAAAAGAAGGAAGGCGAGATCGGTTTTGCAATGAATCCCGAGTTTCTCCGGGAAGGCCGGGCGGTCGAGGATTTTTTGCATCCCGACCGGATCGTTATTGGCAGCCATGATCCGCATTCCGGAAAACGCGTTGCTGATGTGTACCGGAATATAACGGCACCGGTAATATACACCGGTCTGACTGCCGCTGAGATGATCAAGTATGCCTCAAATGCATTTCTTGCAACGAAAATCTCTTTCTCCAACGAGATTGGCAATATCTGCAAGGATCTTGGCATCGATGTTTACGAAGTTATGAAAGGTGTCGGGCTCGATCAGCGCATTGGTCCGCAGTTCCTCAATGCCGGCACAGGTTTTGGGGGAAGTTGTTTTCCGAAAGATGTTTCCGCTCTTGTTTCGCTTGCAAAAGAGGCGGGAGAAAACCCTATCCTGCTGCAGTCGGTGCTCGACGTAAACGAACAGCAGCCACACCGCATGGTCGCACTTCTTGAACGCAGGCTTGGCAATATCTCCGGAAGGCGTATTGCCGTGCTCGGTCTTGCATTCAAGGATAATACTGACGACATCCGCGATTCACGTGCAATCCCGGTAATCCGTGAGTTATTAGACAAAGGTGCCTCTGTTGCGGCGTACGATCCGATGGCCAGTACTGCAATGCAGCGGTTATTTCCCGGGATTGAATACGGGATATTGCCATCCGATGCGCTCCGTGGTGCAGATGGGTGCCTGATCATGACCGAATGGCCGGAGTTTTCCCGATTGGATAAGGAATTTGATCTGATGGCGCACAAGATCATTATTGAAGGACGTCGGATTCTCACGTGCAAGGGGGCTGAAGGGATATGCTGGTAGAACAGGAAGGTTTAATGATCATGATCTGGTGGTCTGTATGAAAACTGCGCAGATTGTCCGGAAAGTGGTGATCCCCGCTGCGGGTTTCGGGACCCGTTTCCTTCCGATGACCAAGGCACAGCCCAAGGAGATGCTTCCGGTTGTCGATAAGCCGGTCATCCAGTATGTGGTGGAAGAGGCGATCCTTTCCGGCGTGGAAGACATCCTGATCATCACCGGGCGCAACAAGCGGGCCATTGAGGATCATTTCGACCGCTCTTTTGAACTGGAAGCCAGGTTCAATAATCATGAAAAAAATCCATTTTCTGAATCTTTAAACGCACTTTCGGATTTTCCCGACATTCACTTCATCCGCCAGCGGGAGCAAAAAGGGCTTGGTGATGCGATCCTTCATGCCGAACGGCACTGTGATGGTGAGCCATTTGCGGTTCTGCTCGGCGATACGATCTGTATCTCCCCAAAAGGTTCCAGCCCGTGTACACGCCAGATGATGGAAGCTTTTGATCGCTATCACCGGTCGATTATTGCTGTTGAGCCGGTGCCGAAGAAAAAAATAAAGGATTACGGGATTATTGACGGCAGGAAAATTTCTTCCGGAGTGTATGAGATCAATGATATCGTAGAAAAACCGGCGCCGAAGAATGCGCCGTCTAACCTTGGTGCGATCGGGCGATATATCCTTACTCCTGAAATATTCCCGTTGTTACATGCAAGTGTCCCGGGATATGGCGGAGAGATTCAGCTCACCGATGCACTCCGCAAACTGGACAAACCCCTGGGACTTGTCACCGACTGCCGGCGTTACGATATCGGGGATAAACTGGGCTGGATGAAGTCCAGTATCGAGCTCACGCTTGAACGCGAAGAGTTTGCAGGTGAATTCCGACTGTTTTTATCTCATCTCTAAAAAGGTGATCATCCATGACCTTTGATACGCACGAAGAACTGAATGTTATACAAAAAAACCTTGGCGATATCTCTTTTGAAGATGCCCGTGTACTGGTTACCGGGGGAGCGGGATTTCTTGGTTCATGGATGTGTGAAACCCTCGTTATGTCCGGAGCACAGGTAACCTGTATCGACAATTTTGCCAGCGGACAGATGAGCAATATCCAGCACCTGATGGACAATGAGCGGTTCCGTTTTATCGAGCACGATATTTCAGCGCCGCTTCCTATTGAAACGCCGCTCGACTATGTCTTCCATATGGCAAGCCGTGCCTCTCCGTTTGAATTTGAACATTTTCCCATACAGATCCTCAAAGCGAATACAATGGGGGTGCTTGTCGCGCTCGGCATCGCAAAGAAGCACCGTGCACGGATTGTCTACACCTCAACAAGCGAGGTGTACGGGAACCCGGATATTGTCCCAACACCTGAATCCTACCATGGTAACGTGAACCCAGTTGGGCCACGGGGTTGTTATGATGAGGCGAAACGCTGCGGCGAAGCATATGTCATCGCCTACCGCCGGCAACATCATCTCAATACCCGCATTGCCCGAATATTCAATACCTACGGCCCCCGCATTCGCATGGATGGTATTTATGGCAGGGTCATTCCCCGGTTTATTGATCAGGCGCTGAACGATAAACCCCTCACGGTTTTTGGCGATGGTTCGCAGACCCGGAGTTTTACCTACGTGACCGACCAGATTGAAGGACTTCTCCGGCTTGCTGCACTCGATGCGGCTGAAGGGCAGGTAATTAACATTGGGAATGTGAATGAGATCACCGTCCTTGAACTGGCAAAAAAAGTGATTGCTCTTACGGGATCAAAATCTCCTTTGTCTTTCCACCCGCTGCCGGAGGATGATCCGCTCCGGAAGAAGACCGGATGTTACCAAAGCAAAAGAGATCCTGGGATGGGAACCGAAGACTTCGCTTGATACCGGGCTAACAAGGATGATTGCATGGATACAATCGCAGAATTAAATGTATAAAGAAATGCCTGTGTTTTGAGAACTCTGTCATCCTGCAAACTTTTTTTTATCGTTTCCATGAAAGACACGGAGGATTTCGTTTTTTGAAATCAGTACCATTTAAAGCGAGCGCTCAATGGAAAATAAACAAATCACCAGATAAAGTGGATAAATCGATAGCCCATCGGTGAGAAAATTCCGTCAAACAAGATATCTCTACTTTTTATAGCCCTTTAAGTACGCTACTCTAATATCCTTTGGATATCCATTCAATAAGAAGAAGACTATGGGGAATTCGAGAACCATTTTATCAATGGAAAATACCCTATCAGGAAAAAATCTGAATTCCTCAATATACGATATCAATAAATTTTTAGGCCTTACTATTATTCAATTTTTGTCCATTCTCTTTATTCTCACTCAAGCATTGTTCTATGTTGGTATCGGTGTAAATTATGGAACCTTTTTCGTTGCGGCTTTGATAACATACCTCATCCTTTTTTTATCGGTATTTTACGATCATAAAAAAAGTAATAAATCGGGTAATGCGATAAGAGGTACAGTCATTGTATCATCTGTTGTATCCGTCGTTTTTATTGTTGTTTTTATAACGTCTGTAGTATTTGGGAGTCTGTTCATTGATTCGTCTTTTGATGCAAATTCTTATCATAAACCGTAATCCGTATTTTTTGTCAATGGATGGAACCCCGTTAAGGAGAATATCCCCCCACAGCTTTTTGAGGGAAAATTGCAGGGAGTTGATATTAATGACAATACTTTTCCCAAAGCAGCTGAGTTGATGGCATCCTATGTCTATCTGTTATCGGACTCGTTGGAATCGGTAAAAGCCATTAACCTGATAATTCTGTTCTCTTCATTGGCGATAACGGTTTTTACATTCCTTATATTTCTTCCTGAAAAAAAAATCGTTGCGGTGATTATTTCCGTCATTGCTGTATTAAACCCGGTTTGGATTACCCAATCGACACAATTTTATATAGATGGGTTTACTTCTGAATTATTCCTCATTTTGATCTGTCTCATTCTCATTTATATCAAAGGAAATCATAACGGGTATATCCTTCTTTCTTTGTTACTGGGATCAGTTTTGCTATTGAATACCAAAGGGTCCTCACTATTATTTATCCCCCTGATTATGGTGATGTTTTCTGTCCTGGTCTGGCTTTTTTGCAGGAACAAAACGAGAGATTTGATTATTTTTCTGGTAATTCTCCTGGGGCTTTCCTGTGCAATGGGGTTCTCCCCTTATATGGAAAATTATATAAAATTTAAATCTCCGTTAGGGCCGGACTTCAATGAGGAAACCATTCAACTCTCTTCAGTAAGTTACACACAACATTATATAGATTATACAAATGATAATGTTCCCGACTGGTTATTACCGAGAGATTTGTTTATCAGATCTTTATTTTCTCCGGTGTCCCAGAACTATGAAGGAATTAAAAATCCTTTTGATATTAATTTACAGGAATTGGAAAATTTAACCGGGGAGAATAAGATCAATGGATACGGTCCTTTTTGCGGCCTTATAATTTTGCTCTCTTTACTGACTTTATTCATTATTATCATCAACAAAAAAAATCATGATGTTATAATTTTATTGATCTGCACCCTCTTTATTTTTTTAACGGTAATATTCCATCCTGCCTGCTGGTGGGCGCGGTTTGTGCCACAATTCTTTTTAATCCCCGTTTTTATCGGATTGGCCGGATATGTTAATGGAAGTTTTCTTTCCCGGTTGGCATCTTCGATTTTGCTTATCGTCTTAATGATAAACCTGGTATTCGTTGGCTATCATGCTTATTCAACATCATTTACCCTAACAAAAAATTATAATCACGATTTCACAGAGATCAGGAATGAAGCTCAGTTTCCCGTGGGCTTGAGAAGTAATCTTCCTGATGTGTTTAAATCTTTCGATAAATACAATACCGGTCTGGCAAGTCCGGTAAATGCAATACTTTTAGAGGAGAACGGGATATCCTGGGAAATATGTGGTCATAATTTCAATTGTACTGCATATGATCATGAAAAAGACTCTCGTGGTTTACACTGATGTTTTGTATAGTCCTGTTCAGAGGGATGAGAACGAAACACTCTTTTCAAGTACAGAAAAAAACAAATAGTACCCGTGTCCGACTTGGCAAAAAAGTGATTGAACTGAGCGGTTAACTATCAGCAGTTTCATTTCAGCTTCTCGTGAAGGAAGATACTCTGAGGAGCTGTCACATTATCGTAAAAGCGCAACAGTTATTGAACGGGGCATCCAAAGAGAATACGGAAATCGAATTGAAAAGACTCTCAAAAATATAACTTCAAAAGTATGTTAATTTAATATACGAAAAGACAGGTTCCCGGTAACTATGAAGCTGAATAAAAATGACTCGAATGAAAAACCGGAAAAATTAAAAATCTCCGTAATAATCCCCGCATACAACGAAGAACAGGCACTCAAATCGGTTGTAGACGAATACCTGCCCTATGCTAATGAAATTATCATTGTAGATGATGGATCCAGTGATACAACATATAAAATTGCAGAATCGCTCCAGAATGACAGGGTCAGAGTATTTCGGCATAAGAATAACCTGGGAAAAGTATCTGCACTTCGAACGGGAGTGGAACATGCCACGGGCGACATAGTAATCTTCACGGATGCAGACTGCACTTATCCGGCACGGTATATTCCGGAATTTGTCGATAAGATTGAACATGGTTTTGATTTGGTCCTCGGATCGCGCCAGATTAACCGGGAGAATATTCCTTTATTCAACCGGTTGGGAAATTTTATTTTTTCCTCTCTTGCAGCGTATATCAGCGGGAAGACTATTGTGGACAGCCAGACCGGATTCCGTGCATTTCGAAAGGAAATGTTTGAAAAATTTGATGTTGAAGCAAAAAGCCTTGAATTTGAAACAAAAATGACGGTACGGGCAGCAAAACTGGGATACAAGATTGTAGAAATCCCGATTGAATACCGTGCAAGGGTTGGCACATCAAAATTGCATCCGATCAGGGACGGTACTTAAGATGTTTTTCGGCCTTCTTGCAGTTGCTTGGAATGATACATCCCCCTTGGGAAAGATGATCATGTTCCCCAGTTTTATTTTTATTCTGATTGGGATGGGTTTTGGTTTGATTGCCCTCTATGAACGGCTAACCGTCTACCATCTGGACAATGACATATTATCCGCTTGATTGCAGTATTTCTCCATCCTTCTTGCAATTCAGTTGATGTCAATCGGGCTCATTGTGGATTTTCTTACAAAGAAAATGGACCGGATTGAGGAAAAGTTATCGTGAACTCGACAATAAAAATTCTCATGTATGCTATAAAACGTTCCGAGGGAAAAATGAACACGATTATCATCATACTGATTGGTATTCTTTTTGCATCTTTGGGTCAGGTTTTCTGGAAGATCGGGATGAATTCTATGGGGGTGATCGATAAATTTTCAGTTCCCGGAATTATATCTATGTTTTTAAATCCAATTGTATTGGTCGGTCTTTTCATGTACGGTTTAAGTACAGTATTCTGGCTGATTGCACTTTCCCAAAAAGACCTCAGTTATGTGTATCCGTTTATTTCCCTTACGTTCATAATAGTGCTATTCCTTTCTTATTTTGTTCTGAAGGAACAGATTGGTACAGCCAGAATTCTTGGGACAACCATAATTATTATAGGCCTTATGGTGGTTATTAGAGGTTGAAAATATGAATGATATCATCAATGAATTTTTTTTATTAATTCATAGATCAGTTATAAAATACAAATGGTACATTTGTGTCTTTTTTTTATACATAATGATCACGTGTTTGATGGTTTATATGCCCGTTCATCCGGACATTTTCAAAACGTATTTGGGACACGGCGAAGTGGTCATGTGGTCAAACTATTTTTGGTGGTTTGACTACGCGGTAACTTATTTACATGTAAATCCGTTGTCTGACTCTTATTTGTATTATCCGATGGGTATGGATTTTATTGAAGGCGGTGTATTACCGGGGCTCCTCTTTATTCCCGTAACCCATATTCTCGGGAGTGTAGCAAGTCTACAATATTTTCCTGTTATCCACATTTGTACTATCCGGCTTGGGAATGTTTTTACTCGTTGATTATTTAATAATGAATAAAAAAATTGCATTTATTGCAGGACTAATTTTTGCGTTTTGTCCATTTCATTTTGCTGCTTCCTTTGGGCATCTCCACACGTTCAGCATTATGCTGCTTCCTTTTTTTGCCTTGTACGTGCATAAAATGTTTGATTCCCCGTCAACAAGAAATGTTATTATCTGCAGTTTATTTTTTTCATGTAATGCCTTATCATCGTGGACAGTTGGAGTAATGGCATCCCTGTTTTTTGCTGTGTACCTCATTGTGAACTTTCAGATTATTAAAAAAATTAACAATCTGTCGAACTTATTATTATTCGTCGTAACTTCATCTGTACTAATCTCTCCCGGTCTTTATTACATAGTGAAAAATATTATTAATAATAAATTTCTTTCTTTCCCCCTTGATAATTTTATTCAATATTCGGCTGATTTATGTGGATTTATTATTCCATCTCCAATTCATCCAATTTTTAGCCCTCTTACTCTACCGATATATTCCAGATTTACAGGAAATTTCTCTGAAAATATTGTTTTTATTGGATTCACTGTTTTGGTTCTTTCATTTGCAGGAGTATTATATTGCAGGAAGTCTGAAAAAATACAACCCTATATGATAACACTTATTATCTCGTTTTTTTTCGCTTTGGGCCCCCTATTACAAATAAACGGAAAAAAATTTTCAGATTTTTATCTTCCTGGAATTTTATCTTATTTCACTCCAGTTTTTAACATGATTCGGGTTCCATCACGATATGATATTTTAATAATGTTCTGCCTTTCAGTGATTGCAGCATACGGAATAAAATATTTGTTTGAAAAATATCAATTACTAAAGTCTCATCAGGTTGTAGGTTGCCTGGTAATCGGATTTCTCATTTTGTTTGAATTTTCAGCCATAATCCCCACTCAGGATGTTGTTGCAACTCCGTTATTTTACACAACATTATCAGCAGATACTGAGAATTACAGAATTATGGATATCCCTGCACAAGGATCATCATTTATGCGAGGTGATGGGGGGCTGAGATATTATGATGAGTACCAAAAGGTCCACCATAAGCAGGTTACCGGGGGTTATGAAACCAAAATTTTTCCGTTGTATGTGCAGAATGTCGTTAAAAAAGATCCAGTACTTTTATATTTATACTATCGGGATACGAGTCTAAAACCTGAAAAGATAGTTCCGCTTGAACATCTGCACGAAAAATTTGGAATTCGATATCTGATCATACATCCCAAATTTATGAATAATAATGACTTAAAAAATTTATCAAAGTATCTGGGAAATAACTTTTCTCTTGATAATTCTGTCGAACAGGATCCCCTGATTATCTATCGGTGTGATTTGAACGATAACGAATTTTAGCACTCCACTGTTGCGAAATGGATTTTAATAAGGTAACGTTTCTTAATAATTCCATTGAAAATCGTACTGTCATCCTGACATTCAATGCACATATTTTATTATGGACCCGCACATCCTTTGATTTCTTACAAAAACATAAATTAAAACCGGGAAAATAAGTTATCGGGGATTTAGCAATTCTTCCTTACTGCTGGAGAAACCAGTGTACGATTGTATTTGCTTAAACTTTGTCAGGATCCAAGTGAAATTCCCGATTTTCAGAGCGAAAAAACGGCCGATACCTGAGCGTAGAGTAGTGCAGAATATACCAATTTCTCATTTATGAGAGATTGAATAATCGTTCCACATTTTTCTGGCAACTCTCATGGTCAAACCACTTCACATAATTTTCAATAAATAACATCACCCGCTGTTATCGTATCGCTGATTCATGATCTCGAAAAAAATGATATCTTCGATGAAAGAAAAAAAGAAAGCCAGAAAATACTTGGGATAAAAAGTCTCATTTTTTTTCGGATTTATTAAAAACTGTATCTTTCGTCCGTTGTTCAAACAAAATCATCTTAATATCAGGTTGATAAATTACTAATATGCATGGTGTTCGTGGCATCAGCTATCTGATTTTTTTCCTTGTGCTGATATCCGGGTTTATCCTTCCGATGGTGTGTGCAGACCAGACCCTGAATATAACCGACCAGATGGCGACACCCGGCTTGATGAATGAGACCTTCAATCCTCCAGAGAATAGTACCTTGACCGGTACACTTATTCTGCTGGCATCAGAACCCACAATTACCGAAACCATCCCTCCCGATGAAACCCCCTTTGCAGCAAATGAAACCACGATACCTGCTCCAACAGAAACATTAACAATCACTACCGCGACCACCGAACTGACACTGGACCCCACGGTCACCGAAACCGTCGAGCCTCAGGAACCCCTCCTGCCGGCAGCAAATGGAACTATAACAACGGCTCATACCGAAAAAACATGTTCAGAGTCTCCATCTGGGATTGGTGGAATGTGTAGCAGTTCTCCTTCCCGATATCCGCTTATGCATCCGAGCAAAGCCCGGCTTGATGATGAAGAAGTGCATTTTAAGACCCTGAAGAAGTATGCACTGGTAAAACTAAGGGATTTCACGGCAGAAAGCATTGTTGTCTCCAAGACTCTGTTGTCGTATATTTCCTATGTCCCTTCAGAGCGATACCAGGGGTATTGTGGTGACTGCTGGGTCTGGGCGGCGACCGGAGCCCTTGAGATCGATCAATCGGTTAAAACCGGCATCAAAGAACGGCTCTCCACCCAGTATTTCAATTCGAAATATAACAGCGGGAGTGGTGCAGACTGGGCTTGTTGCGGGGGAAGTTTTGAAACATTTACGACATGGTATAACAATGATAAGATACCGATTCCCTGGTCAAACGCCAATGCGGGTTTTGGTGACGGCGGCAGATCTTGTGAGGATTACGCAACCGCCGTTCCGATAGGTTCGATCTCGACTAATCCCCATTACCAACTGAATTCCATTTCATCATCAACGATTTCGACTGATGGTGTCGGTCAAAGTACCGCAATTGCGAATATCAAGAGCGCTATCGATAACAACAAGGGGGTCTTTTATAACTCACACTACGGCACTTCCGGATGGGATGCCTATAAGGATTTCTGGGGAACTCAGGCGGAATCTGCAATTTTTAATCCTGATAGTTATGGGGGACAGGAGGATGCTGGAGGGCATGCCGTGCTCATTGTCGGGTATGACACTTCCGATGCGGCCAACCCGTACTGGATTGTCCTGAACAGCTGGGGCACTACAGCTGGCAGACCGAATGGGTCGTTCCGGCTCAAGATGAAAATGAATTACGATAACACGTTCATATCTGACTCTACCTCATATGTTCAGCACAAATTCTATGTGCTGGATGCGGAGTTCCAGCAGGAGTCGGTTGATGCGCAGATGGTGTCGAATACGATCCCGAGTACAATGGCGGCCGGGCAGAGCCAGTCTGCATCGATCACGGTGAAGAATACCGGGACGACAGCGTGGACGTCGGGAACCGGGTTTGGCCTTGGCACGGTTGGCAACGGGGATGCGAATACCTTCCTGGGAACCAATCGGGTCTATATCCCATCGGGAACGACGGTAGTTCCCGGCGGATCCCACACTTTCACGTTCACCATGACATCTCCATCAACGGCGGGTACGTATAACCCGCAGTTCCGGATGCTGCAGGAAAATGTGAGGTGGTTCGGCGACACGCTCAGTACTTCGGTCCAGGTGACCACGTCATCGTATAATGCGCAGATGGTGTCGAATACGATCCCGAGTACAATGGCGGCCGGGCAGAGCCAGTCTGCATCGATCACGGTGAAGAATACCGGGACGACAGCGTGGACGTCGGGAACCGGGTTTGGCCTTGGCACGGTTGGCAACGGGGATGCGAATACCTTCCTGGGAACCAATCGGGTCTATATCCCATCGGGAACGACGGTAGTTCCCGGCGGATCCCACACTTTCACGTTCACCATGACATCTCCATCAACGGCGGGTACATATAACCCGCAGTTCCGGATGCTGCAGGAAAATGTGAGGTGGTTCGGGGACACGCTCAGTACTTCGGTCCAGGTGACCACGTCATCGTATAATGCGCAGATGGTGTCGAATACGATCCCGAGTACAATGGCGGCCGGGCAGAGCCAGTCTGCATCGATCACGGTGAAGAATACCGGGACGACAGCGTGGACGTCGGGAACCGGGTTTGGCCTTGGCACGGTTGGCAACGGGGATGCGAATACCTTCCTGGGAACCAATCGGGTCTATATCCCATCGGGAACGACGGTAGTTCCCGGCGGATCCCACACTTTCACGTTCACCATGACATCTCCATCAACGGCGGGTACATATAACCCGCAGTTCCGGATGCTGCAGGAAAATGTGAGGTGGTTCGGGGACACGCTCAGTACTTCGGTCCAGGTGACCACGTCATCGTATAATGCGCAGATGGTGTCGAATACGATCCCGAGGACAATGGCGGCCGGGCAGAGCCAGTCTGCATCGATCACGGTGAAGAATACCGGGACGACAGCGTGGACGTCGGGAACCGGGTTTGGCCTTGGCACGGTTGGCAACGGGGATGCGAATACCTTCCTGGGAACCAATCGGGTCTATATCCCATCGGGAACGACGGTAGTTCCCGGCGGATCCCACACCTTCACGTTCACCATGACATCTCCATCAACGGCGGGTACATATAACCCGCAGTTCCGGATGCTGCAGGAAAATGTGAGGTGGTTCGGGGACACGCTCAGTACTTCGGTCCAGGTGACCACGTCATCGTATAATGCGCAGATGGTGTCGAATACGATCCCGAGGACAATGGCGGCCGGGCAGAGCCAGTCTGCATCGATCACGGTGAAGAATACCGGGACGACAGCGTGGACGTCGGGAACCGGGTTTGGCCTTGGCACGGTTGGCAACGGGGATGCGAATACCTTCCTGGGAACCAATCGGGTCTATATCCCATCGGGAACGACGGTAGTTCCCGGCGGATCCCACACTTTCACGTTCACCATGACATCTCCATCAACGGCGGGTACATATAACCCGCAGTTCCGGATGCTGCAGGAAAATGTGAGGTGGTTCGGGGACACGCTCAGTACTTCGGTCCAGGTGACCACGTCATCGTATAATGCGCAGATGGTGTCGAATACGATCCCGAGTACAATGGCGGCCGGGCAGAGCCAGTCTGCATCGATCACGGTGAAGAATACCGGGACGACAGCGTGGACGTCGGGAACCGGGTTTGGCCTTGGCACGGTTGGCAACGGGGATGCGAATACCTTCCTGGGAACCAATCGGGTCTATATCCCATCGGGAACGACGGTAGTTCCCGGCGGATCCCACACCTTCACGTTCACCATGACATCTCCATCAACGGCGGGTACATATAACCCGCAGTTCCGGATGCTGCAGGAAAATGTGAGGTGGTTCGGTGACACGCTCATTACTTCCCTGGAGGTTTTTTAGCGGTGAATTTTTATATTCAGTTGTCCATATCTCAGATACTCAGAAATTATCAGCATCCTATCCATCGACATTAAATTATACGTTTTCTTATCTGGAATCGATCAAAGCTGAGTACAACATAAGCGGGATTGTTATCACGGGTGATCTGGTGGATTCAGGGAATGATGTCACCCAGTGGCAAAATTATGCAGTTGCACGATCACGAACAACAATCCCCTGTGTGATGTATCTGGTAACCACGATATAATGGGATCTGCAAATGATTATTCGGCATTTGATACTTATATCGGGGCTGGAAAACGGAACTGGACTGCGGATATCAGCGACTTCCTCTTTATCGGCATTGGATATACCAGAAATGCATTGAGCGGATCTGATGTGAGCCAATATAACAATCTGATTATTTCAAAACACTCTCAAATTCCAGTATTTGCATCCCACGACTATTTCGACGATGTAGTATATCCGTCCCCCCTGTTACCGCTTGGTACAAGCATCAAAGAAAATCTGGTAATCAGAGATCCCACAATTATCATGTGCGGACATATGCACGGGGATATCCTGCAATCAAATGATTATTATGGACAAACCCTGGTAGAAGACATGACGGATTACCAGACTTACGGAAACTATGCCGCCGGAAAAATATATATGGTATATAAAAACTCCAGCCATGTGACCAACATCACTGTGAGATATTCCTATGTTTATCCTTCCCAATCCTTTGGTCCGAAAATTATTGTGTATCAGAATTAATTCATTGTGTACCCTGGAGAAAATTCACTATTGATTCCGATATCGAAGACAACTGGATAGAATTACACAATGTCAGAAACGATGGAAAATATCAGGAGCATGATTTTAAGTGAAGTTATCAGGTATATCCGGGTGTTTGACACTATGCATTTTGAAAAATTTTTAAAAAGCGGATATATCGGGGAACTGAAGATAAAAAATATTCTTTATCTTCTTGCCTTATTCCATCAAGGAGAGCATAAACATTACCCAAACTCTCACCGTTTGCGTACGTTGTTCATTCGGATTTCATCAAATCCGCTTTTATCGAATCAGGAACATACTGACGAATTTCTTTATCATTGAGCAGATAGTCAACCTGAATAATGGCATGATACAATTCGCATCCCTTGAAAAAATAATTCCAGAAATTTTTGTTATATTTATAGTGGCTTTCTGCCTTCATCAGCCGGATGTATTTTTCCGGAAATTTCGAGAACAATATCGCGTCGTTGATGAAGAAATAGTCCCGGTCCACAGCAGACTCCCCCCTGAGGCTCCTCAGGAGAGGCGGGTGGTACACCCGGACATCCTGTGCATAAGGAATGCGCCCGTACCTCCTGAGCTCTCCAGCCAAGATCGGTATCCTCCCGAAAGTGGGGTTTATCAAATCGCACATCGAAGCCACCGATCTTTCTGAGAATATCGGTTTTAATTATCAGATTTGCGGTAATGAATCCAATTCCTTCAAATCCTTTGTTCGTTACTATGCGGTAATTCGGGTCATGTATCTTCTCCTCATCTGTATAGACATATCCCTCCAGTCCACAAAGATCAGTACCGGTCAGATGCTTTTGTGCATTCCTGAGCCAGTCAGCATCCGGTTGGCAGTCATCATCGGTAAATGCCACAAATTGACCCGATGCATAATCAATACCAATATTCCTTGCTTTTGCAGCTCCTATGTACAGGTCGGAACAGATAGGTTAGTTTAAAATTACACAATTGCTGGTACTCATTACTATGGTCTTTTCCAGAATCTACAATAATTACTTCGAAATCTGTACATGATTGCCCGGTTGAGTCTGTCTAACAATGTGAAGAGATAATCATTGCGGCGGTAGGTTGGAATCACGACTGAAAAGTAAGGAGATTTATCTGAGCAGATAGTATTTATTTCCCAACCCAGTTTTTGCGAAATTTTGTTCCAGTCATACTCTCTCTCAGCAAGCGACCGTCCCTTGTTGGATAATTGCTCAAGAATTGGTTTATTCGACAGAATATCATTGATTTTCTGGGCAAATTCTTCTTTACCTGCCACCATAAAAGCATCCGGGTTATTTATTCCCCTGCACCCGATGGAAGTGGTAATTGTTGGCAGGCCCGCTGACAGGTAATCGAACATTTTGATATTTGTTCCGGACCCCCCGGACATAGGATTAATTGCAATATCGGATGCCGCAAGGTACATTATTTTATCTTCTTCTGATACGGTTCCGCATAATCTGACGTTATCCCGATCTTTCGCATTCAGGGAAGCACATACTCCCCCGACAATGACAAAGAAAACGTTGCTGCATTTTTTTGCAATATCATCGATAATAAATTGCCCTGCGTCGATATTCGGTCCATAATTACTTCCAATGAAAATTGCAACAGTTCGGGCAATATTCATTTTTTTCTTAACTATCACCCTGATTTTTTCAGAGGAAGGCGTGATTTTTTTTACATCAACACCATTGGGGAATATTTTGATTTTTTCCGCATGAACCTGATAATACCTGATGAATGCATTCTTGTCCTCATCAGAACAGGCAAGAATGAGATCAGCTCTTTCACACAGTTCTTTTTCCACAAACCGGACGTTCTGCGACAGGCAACGGGCGATGGGTGTTGATCCAAGGAGCGTATCCCGCAGAATATACTCGCAGTTCTGGCTGTCATAAATAACAATTTTATTCCTGAGATCAATTCTCGTGCTCACGGCCGGGTAAACCCAGGGATGGCTGAAAATGATCACGTCGGATTCTGATGCTTTCTCACAAACGGCGTTTATATAATCAGGAGAAGCATCCGAAAGCCAAGAAAAATCAACATCGATGGTAGTCTTTCCCGGTAAAAGGTTGTTGAGGTACTCGTTTAACCGGAAATGCTCTTCACTGAGGGGGATTGTTGTTTCGGTAAATCTGTCAGAAATTTTAATTTTACGATATTTTTCTCCTCTCCAGTCATACGTGCCGATATAGGAACATTCTATGTTTGATGATAAATTCGAATACAGGCCTTTCAGCCTCATTCTTCCCCCGCCGACAGCAGGTTCTATCGGTTGCATATCCGTAACAAGAACATTAATTTTTTTTGTGTTTTCATTTTTTTGAGCAGGATTTGAGTCTTCAAGCAATTTTGAAACTATGGTATCCCACGTAATATCCCTGATACTTTGAAAACCCGCATATCCCATTTGTGATATTTTTTCAGGATTTTCAATAAGATAGTTTATCTTTTCGGCTATTGACCGGGGATCCGGGTCTACAATAAATCCACTCACCCCATCTTGTATGATATTGGCGGGTTCTCCGGAATCAGGTACAGGTGATTACGGGTTTTTTACTCTGGAACGCTTCAACAGTAACTAACCCAAAATCTTCATTTATCGGGACAAACAGTACGGCAATCGCCCTTGAATAAAAATCGATTAATTTGTTATCATCGATCCATCCAACAAATTTTATCCGGCTGTCGTCTTTTGCAAGTTGTTTATAATACTCTTCATCTTCTCCACGGCCGGATATGATCAATTGAACATCTGTTTTTACGTATTTCATTGCTTTGATAATTAAATCCGGACGTTTCCAGCGGTGCAGGCGTGAAGGGAAAAAAAGGAACTCTCCTTTTTGAGGCTCTTTAAATTCACTGATTTTTGGCGGGTGATGCAAAACCTCAAAGGGAACCGTTTCCCAAAAAGTATCGCATGATCTCATTCTTTGGAAGACAGGACTTCCATTGACGTAGTGTTTTTTAATACGACATGGATGTAATCCATATTTATCAAATTCATGAATAATTGTCCTTTGTTTTTGTTTTTCCTTATCACGAGGATCACACTCCCTGTCGAACATATCATAAAAAACCCGAATGGTATGAAGGAGATAGCTGATATGGTTTTTATGCCGGACCATATAGGTGGGAGCTTTTGTGGAAATGACACAATCGTATTCATTCAAATCTAAATAATAACAATAACAATAAGATTCCAGAATCTTGTCAAATGATGATTCATCAACAGGTATTTCAATCTGGATTGCAGAATGCCCGGCAATTTTCAGCGCATTTACTAATCCCTCATAAAGATTTTCAGCGCCACCCCGTTCACCTGTGACACTTTTTGGTGTGACAACTGCTATGTTCAAATTAGCCCTCACTTCTTCCCAATAACCGCATAATCCTGAGCGCCAAACAGCACAGTATTCAGCATTTCAACATTATGGTTATACACATCAACGTTCTTCCTTTCGTTTTCATTCATATCAGCAGCCCCCTCCTCAATTATTTTCAGTCTGCCCTCATCAGATACCGGTGATAAAAATTTCTTCTCGCATACCTGGAATCCCACTGAACTGAGGAGGTACTGCAACGTCTCCGGATGTACGGGTCTTTTATGGGTCATATCGATGTAGAAGTTGGCAAACGATACAAATGACAAGGGATTCACGGTTTCAACGACAATATAATAACCAGATTTCATCTTCTGGTGACAGAGTGCAAGCAACCGGATAAGATAGTCGGGTTCCAGATGTTCTACAACCTGATCGATAAAGATCCCGTCAAGACTTTTGTCTTCGAGCGTCTCAAGATAGGTGAGTGCATCCGACTGCTCTACCGCTAACTGGCGGGAACGGCAGTATGCCACCATATCCGGATCACTATCTACCCCGATACCGCCAATAGCATGGTCCTTGAGGATCTCAAGGAATTCACCCCTTCCGCAGCCGATATCAAGTACGCGGGAACATTTTTCAAAGTACGGAAGGAATGCCAGTTGTCGTTGTGTGATATCTTCCCGTGAACCCCGGAATCGTTCCTCGAAAAGAAAATAATTCATCGTATCTTTTGCAGTCGATGCCAAAAGATCACTTTTTTGTGTCAGTTTTTTTGTAATACGTTCTTCAAGTACATGGGCAAGCCATGCCCGGGTATGTATATCCTCATCCATCCGAGTAAAGAGATCTTTCAATGACAAGTCAATTTTTAAGTCCAGATTCCTCTTTTATACTCGTGATTTCATTTGCTGTTGAATCAATTTTTAAATCCAGGTTCTCTTTTACGGTAGTGACTCGTTTGATGTTGATTCAATTTTTAAGTCCAGTTCATTTTTTGCGGTGATGATGCAATCAGCAATTTTTTTATCGGATTCAAGTTTAAAGAAGGTAAATTCCGCTTCCAGTTCCTGTTGTCGCTGGTCCAGTTCGGCGCACCGTTGTGATGTCCGGTTAATAATTCTGACGGCACTTGCATTGAATTCTGTCTGCCAGGAGATCATAGGATCAACGTAGCGACGGACTTCCCCGTGAACCAGCTGGCGCCCTTTCACGAGGAATTTTCCGATATAGGGACGGTGGGATCTGATGAAGTACCTGTTATTGTGGATGTCCCAGTTTGAATTTATATATGCGAGGTCACGCTGGGATGTTTCATTACTCTCAGAACTAGTCTGACCGTAAGATGATGTTGGGATCATGGTATCAGGATACGGGAGTGATTCTCCGGCAGCTTTTCCGCACCGGATATTCTCCCGGATCGTTTCCATACTTTCTTCGACATTGATCTCGTTATCGCGGATTTTTATGGTATTGTCATCCATTCAGTACTCCTGAGGAACTCCGTTCGTAATCGCCTCAATATCGATTGTAGGATTTAAATTAGTAACGCCTTCATAAAGGGGTTGTTTTTCGTTGCGCACAACTTTTAATGTTGTTATATCATTAAGACGAAGTAAGTATTCATCAAAAGAATTCGTTGCTTTTCCTTTATTATCAATGGCAACGGTTATTAAATAATCATCAGGCTGTAACGGTACTTTTAATCGATAGGAAACCTGATACTTCTTCCCTTTCAGGAGAGGATTATTTTTTTGGTGTAAAAGATGGGTATTTGTTCCAAAAATTGATATCCCATACCGGTTCCGGATTAAAATGCCAAATGTTGGATCTTCAATATCGCGTAACGTGAGAAATGAAAAGGATATAATAATCTCATCATCGCTATGCGCATGCGTGATGATATTTTTCGATGAATCAAGGATCCTGATTGAATCAAATTGAATTTCCTGCGTTGATATATTCGAATGATTATTGAGATTATCTTTTGTATCCACAAGGATAACCGGTTTTTCTCCGTTATGGGCTTGTATGCATATCCGTGATATGTACAAATCAACAATACTCCGTGGAATCCCATACGATATCACCTTCCCATGATCCAATAATAATGCATTATCACAGAGGGTCATCACTGCGTTCATATCATGCGACACAAACACAATCGATCCCCCCACTCGCCCGGAACTCCTGGATCTTCCGCATACACTTCTGCTGGAAATAGGCATCCCCGACCGAGAGTGCCTCATCAACAAGGAAACATTGCGGGTCTGCATGAATTGCGATGGAAAATGCAAGCCGCATTGTCATGCCGGAAGAATACGTCTTGATAGGTTCGTGGATGAACTCACCCAGTTCGGAGAAATCAATGATAATCTGTTTCTTCCGGTCGATCTCATCATGGGTCATACCGATGAGCGTTCCGTTCATGTAAATATTCTCCAAACCGGTCATTTCGGGATTGAAACCGGTTCCGAGTTCGAGAAGGCCGGTTACTTTTCCATCTATCGATATGGTTCCGGTATCCGGAATAACAATACCGGAGAGGATCTTCAAAAGCGTAGATTTTCCCGCACCGTTCTGACCGACAATCCCGAGAGTCTGGCCGGGACCAATCTCGAACGATATGTTGTCAAGAGCCACAAAATCCTTATGGTACGGTTTCCGGAACAGGATTTCTTTGAGCCTGTGGGCAGGTGATCGGTACAGTTTGAACCGTTTTGAGATCCCTTCAACCTTTATCATGGATGAATAACCTCCGGTTGGTTAATCCCTCTATTTATGATATAAGAGACCGTTTCAGCCTGTATATCGATCATCAGTGTCATAATTATCAGATGAAATCCCGGATATCCTTCTCAAGCTTTTTGAAGATCACATAATCCAGCACAATCAGCATAACACTTCCGAGGAGGACCAGTGAAAGGAAAAAAAACGAGGGCATCCTCTGAGAAACAAATATGTCATGATATCCCGACACGACGGCAAGCATCGGGTTCAGGATCAGGACCTGCTGGGCAAAAGATGGAAGGATGTCAAAAACGTACACGATAGGGGTGAACCAGAACCAGATCTGGAAGATAATGGCAACGACCTCCTTGAGATCCCGAAGAAAGACCACAAACATGGCAAGGAAAAACCCAAGGGCATAGGCAAAAATCTGCTGGACAAGGTAGATGAGCGGGATGAACAGGAGGAGCGGTGTGAATACGAATCCGGTAATGAGAAGCATACAAAGAAAGATTACGAAGGTTACACAGAACGTGATCGTTTCTGAAAGGACTATGAAGAGTGGAAGTGTCGGGAGGTCCACGCGAATCTTCGAGATGATATTCTTTTTATCCAGAAATACTGTGGATGCCCGAGTAACTGTGTTGGCAAATGCAGTCCAGGGTATCAACCCGGCAATGAGGTATACCCCATACCCCCAGACGGAAGCGTTACCTTGCAATCGCGCGCCCATAAGACTACCGAATATGATCATGTAGATGAGGATGTTGATGAGCGGATAGATGAACGACCAGGCAAACCCGAGTGCCGAACCGGAATATCGCTCAATGAAATCCCGTTTGGTGAGTTCGATAACCAGGCTGAAATTCATGCAGTCTCATCTCCCTGCTGAACGGTTCCAAAACAGGAATCGTTCTCTATTGGATTGAATGCGGAGCGGTTTCAATCTTCCTTTTTTATATGATAGGTGTTCGTGATACTAATTCCTTGGCAGGTTCACAAGGATGTCTAATGTATCTTTCAAGATAAAATCCAATACAATTATTTGAGTTGTTTATCTCTCATGAGCATCGCGATCTCCGGTTACCGCACGTCTCAGTAATTCAGCGAAACGTGTTATATCGAATTCCTTTGCACGGGCGATGCAGGCATTCCGGTATTTTTCCGGATCAGTGCCGACCGTGGTTATAGCATCGATAATTGCATCTTTGTCAGGATGGACCAGAACCCCGGTTTCCGGTGTTACGGTTTCCTTAAATCCACCCTCATCAACGGCAACGACCGGCTTACCGCTTGCCATAGCCTCTAGCGGGGTAAGACCAAAATCCTCATCGACCGCCGTACAGACTAATGCCCTGCACCGTGAGTACAAATCGATGAGTTTTTCTTCGCTGACTTCACCGAGGATCGTGACATTGGAAGGAAGATCCCGCATTATTTTTTGTACATATGCCGACTCATGATCCCCTTCAGTATATCCTCCTGCTATCAGCAATTTCTCATCCGGCAGCCTGCGAAATGCTTCTATCTGAAGTTCGACCCGTTTTTCCGGATAGAGCCGGTTCACCGACAACCAGTAATCCCCGTATTCAGTGCAGGGGAACCGGGGGGTAGTCAACGCCCGGGTAGATAACCGTTGATTCTCTCTGGTAAAACCGCTTCACCCGGCCTTTGATATTCTCTGAGTTGGCAACAATGGTATCAACATCCCGGATACTCCGTTGATCAAAAAACCGGTGAATTGTTATCCAGATCCAGGCAATCTGGCGTTTTAGGAAATTTTGTTTCTGGATAACCGATGGATACTGATCATAAAAAGCCCGGGTCGGTGTATTACAATACCACATATTGGGGTGATGACAGCGGGCGGCATAATGAGCCCAGTTCCCGCTGAAAATAAAATAATCATAGTTTTGGGAAAAATTACAAAAATAAAAAAGAAACGAGGCGGATATCTGCTTTAACGGGGGAAAAGAGATGGTCTTTCCCAGGCTTACTACCCGGACCGAGGGATCAATTTTTTTCACGGCATCGGTATCCGTTGTAATAATATCGGCATTGAGGATTTTTGCCATTGCAATGACAAGCCGCTCGCCCCCGCCAATAGCGCCGAAATAATCGTGAAAGATTGCGATTCTCACGGCTGATTTCCCGGGAAATCAATCCCCTTTCCACCATTTCTTGGGGAAATTCCTTGCAATGATCGTGTCACCTTCACCGGGAACGTCAAGACCAGCCGCCCGGAGATCCGCATCGATCATGATTTTTACCAGATCCTTGAATTTAACCTGGGGTTTCCAGCCAAGGATTTTATGAGCTTTTTCTGCATTCCCGATGAGCACATCAACCTCTGTGGGGCGGAAATATTTTGGATCAATTTTCACATGCGTGCTCATGTCAAGATCAACATAGGCAAACGCGGCTTCCAGAAATTCCCTTACTGAATGTGTCTCTCCGGGTACTGATAACAAAATCATCCGGTATATCGGCCTGGAGCATCCGCCACATTGCCTCGACATATTCAGGAGAATATCCCCAGTCCCGCTTTGCGTCGAGGTTCCCAAGATAGAGATAGTGCGCCTTTTTTGCAAGAATTGCGGCTATTCCCCGGGTAATCTTACGGGTTACAAAGGTCTCCCCCCGCCGGGGCGATTCATGGTTGAAAAGGATACCGTTCGTGGCAAACATGGTATATCCCTCGCGATAATTCCGGACCATCCAGTACGAATAGACTTTTGCACATGCATACGGGCTTCGCGGTACAAATGCCGTTTGTTCGTCCTGTGGTGGGCGTGCTCCGCCAAACATCTCGCTGGAAGATGCCTGATAGAACCGGATAGGATGCCCGCTCCTGCGGATGGATTCAAGAAGGCGGGTCGTTCCGATGCCCGTAACATTCCCGGTATATTCCGGAACATCAAAACTTACCCGGACATGGCTCTGGGCACCCAGATGATAGACCTCATCCGGTTTAGTATTGTAAATAATATTTGCGATTTGTTCGGAGTCTGAAAGATCCCCATAATGGAGAAAGAGCTGTGCACCGGGCTCGTGGGGATCAAGGTAAATATGGTCAATCCGCGAGGTGTTGAATGTCGATGCCCTGCGGATGATCCCATGAACTTCATACCCTTTAAAAAGTAATAACTCTGCGAGATAGGATCCGTCCTGCCCGGTAAGTCCGGTAATAAGAGCTTTTTTCTGGTGCATCATAAATCAGTTCTCCTGGTAATAATCAAATAAAATCTAAACCCAGCGTGTTTTTCTTTGCAGTATTACCAAACAGGATCATGCATTTTTGCTCTGAATAGTAACAGGTTCTGGTGTGCAGTGTGCAGTCCAGTATTCATACATCGACCGGAGACTCTCTTCAAATGATATCCCGGGTTTCCACCCGATATCGTTTTGAATCTTCCAATAACTTCCGATGATACGGGGGTTATCGATGGGGCGAATCTGGGATTGCTCCTGGTGAACCTGCACATCGATATGATACATTTCAGAAAGCAATATGACGATATCGCTGATCGACCGGCCGTTACCGCTGCAGATATTGTAGACTTCCCCACGCGTTCCCCTGGTCAGCAGCAGCCGGTAAGCTTCCACTACATCATGGACATCAACAAAATCCCGTATGATTGACCCGTTGCCGATATGGATAACCGGATCCTGCAGGCCATGAGAAATCCTTGCGAACTGTTTCACGATCGCACTGACAACAAAACGATCAGTCTGCCCGGGGCCGCAATGGTTGAAAGAGCGTGTACAGCAGATGTCGAGGCCGTATCCTGATGCATATATCTTAGCCAGCTGTTCCTGTGCGACACGGGCAACCGCGTA
Source organism: uncultured Methanoregulaceae archaeon (assembly GCA_963818425.1). GTDB lineage: Archaea > Halobacteriota > Methanomicrobia > Methanomicrobiales > Methanospirillaceae > Methanoregula. The sequence goes on from CAWFSA010000006.1 coordinate 50,617, forward strand.
GGGATTTGCAGGACACTGAGGGCTGTCTTCAGTCAGAGGCAAATCCCGCTCGGATACGATTCCGTATTGTTCGGATGATCCCACGGAAAGAACTTTTGCCCCATTATCGATAAGCCTGACCGTATCAATAATGTTTAAAAAAATATTCGTATTGTTCATAAAGGAAGAAACCGGGGTTTTCCAGCTTTCCGCAACAGAACTTTGTGCTGCCAGATGGAGGATATAATCCGGTTGGATTTCTTTGATAAGGGATTTTATTTTTGGGATATCATTCAGATCAGCCAGATGGAAGTGATGACCATTCAGAATTTTGGAAGAAACATCGACAAAATCCCATCCCGGTGTTGAACGGCTGATGCCATGTATTTCCAGGGTATCGTGATGAGATGTCAGGCATTCAACAAAATATCCCCCGACGAACCCGCTGACACCGGTGATGAGAATTTTTTTCATGTATACTCATTCTTTTAGATAGTTCAGGATAATAAAACAGGGGTGTGTACGGCATTTACCGCTGCTGGAATTCAACCCATACCAGAATCCAGATGAGATTTCCGCTCGTCATAATCTTCTCTGACGTGCTGAATACACACTCTCCACCGCCATTTTTATACTCTCTGCAAAATGCGGGAGATCAAATTCCCGCGCTCTTGCAATACCGGCCTCCTTGTAGGACTCCGGGTCTCTGTTCAGAGTTTTTAGAGCATATACTAAGTCAATCGGTGATGGATCTACCAGCATCCCTGTCTGCGGGGTCACGGTTTCTGTAAATCCCCCTTCATTAACGGCAACAACCGGCTTCCCGCTCGCCATCGCCTCCAGCGGGGTCATACCGAAATCCTCATCCATTGCAGTACACAAAAGACCCCTGCACCTGCTGTAAAGGTCAAGGAGTTTATCTCCGGAGACCTCGCCGAGACAGGTCACATTTTCCGGAAGCTGGTGTTTCAGTTCTGCTGCATAGGCAGATGCATGGTCCCCCTCTGCGTATCCCCCGACGATCACGAGATGTTCATCAGGAAGTTTTCTGAATACCTCAATCTGCAGATCGATGCGTTTTTCCGGATAAATCCTGTTGACTGAGAGCCAGAAGTCCGCGTATTCCCTGCAGGAAAACAAGGACACATCTACGGGAGGATAAATGATCTCCGCATCTCTCTGGTAAAATTTTCTTATCCTTTCCCGGGTATTCCGGGAATTTGTGACAATCTTATCTACACTTTTTACCGCGTTTTTGTCAAAGTGCCGGTGTACCGCTACCCACCCGCGAAACACCTGTCTTTTGATGAATGGCATTCTCTGTAAAAAGGCTACATTCAGATCGTAGAACGCCCTGACAGGAGTATGGCAGTACCAGAAATTCGGATGATGGCAGTGAGCAGCGTAATGCGCCCAGTTTCCGCTGAAGATGAAAAAATCGTAGTCGTTGGAAAAATCACAGGAGTAAAATTTTTTGGACGCAAAGATCTGTTTGAGTCCCGGGAATTGGGGTGTGGGTCCAAGACTGATGACGCGTACGTCAGGATCTATCTTCCGGATTGCATTGGTATCAGTTGTAATAATATCGGCATTCAGGACCTTGGCCATCATAAGGGCAACTTTCTCTCCCCCGCCGATTGCGCCGAAATAATCATGGAAGATTGCGATTTTCATATATTTGTCCTGTTCATTCTGATGTCGATGTAAATACCATGTTTATCCTCTTCGGGTATTTTCCTTGCACATTGTTTAGAATAATAACCTCATAATACGAACCGGTCATATTCATCATAACCGGATCGGTGGTTATACTATATCCGCATGTGAACACAAATAACCAATCTTTATCGTATCTCAAAAAAACCAGTACGTACAAAAGATGAATCCCCTCTCCGCCCGTGAACACCCGGTAATCGTCTCTGTGATCCTCCCCGCGCTTAATGAAGAGCGCACCATTGCAGACTGCATCCGGAAGATCCAGGTGGTTTTTTTGGAGAATTCCATCGATGGCGAGATACTTGTTGCCGATTCATCCACCGATAAAACTGCCGATATTGCACGTTCCCTTGGGGCAACTGTCCTATACCCCGAAAAGACCGGCTACGGAAATGCCTACCTCGCCGCTTTCCGCCATGCCCGTGGCCGTTATATCATCATGGGCGATGCGGACGATACCTATGATTTTTCTGAGATCCCGCGGCTGCTTGCCCCGCTCGATGCCGGTGCGGACTTTGTTATCGGATCACGGTTCAAGGGCACTATCCGCCCTGGGTCTATGACCCCCCTTCACCAGTACATCGGCAATCCTCTTCTCACGTGGATGATCAATGTCATCTTCGTGACGGAGTATTCCGATACGCACAGCGGCTTTCGTGCCATCACCCGCGAGGCGCTTGACCGTCTCACGTTAACAACCGGGGGCATGGAGTTTGCCTCGGAGATGCTGGTCATGGCTGCAAAAGAGCAGACTGAAGGTCGCGGAGGTGCCTATCGGATATTATCCCCGACAGGCTCCCTCGAACCTTCACAGTTTTGCCGATGGCTGGCGGCATATCCGGTTTGTGTTGCTCATGAAGCCCCTCCCTTTCGTGGCGATCCCGGGCCTGCTCTTTTCCCTTGTCGGCAGCGTACTGATGTGCTTCTTTTATTTCGAGGGAAATGTAGAGTCATCGCACCTCCATATATTTATCCTCGGGGCCATCTTCCTGACGGGTGGTCTTCAGGTCATCCTCACCGGCTTTTTGATGAAAACCTATTCGGTTATTCATGGGTACGAGAACAAGGCGGGGATTATCATCAGCCTGATGCAGTACCACAACTTGGAGAAATTCCTGATTCTGGGGGCCTGCCTCATCCTGGCCGGGATATTGCTGGGATTCAATATCATCATCAGGTGGTTCGTGGTGAGTTTTGGTTTCCTCTCGGAAATCTCCACTGCCATCACGGCGCTTGTCCTGATCGTAAGCGGCATCCAGATCTTTCTCTTTACCGTGTTCCAGAGCATGATGCTGTTGAATGAGAACAATTCAACCGGTCAGGAACAACGATGAAGATCGCCTTTGTCTACGATGTCATCTACCCTTATGTAAAAGGCGGCGTGGAAAAACGCATCTGGGAACTCGCAGTCCGGCTTTCATCCCGTGGGCACGACGTGCATATTGTCGGCATGAAATTCTGGGAGGGACCGGATTCCGTAAAAAAGGATGGGGTAACCCTACATGGTATATGCCCCCCGCAACCACTCTATGCAGATGGCAGGAGGACAATTAGCGAAGCGATCAATTTCAGTGCCAGACTTATCCCGTTTCTGATGCGGGAAGAATTTGATATCATCGACTGCCAGCAGTTCCCCTATTTTTCCTGTATTTCAACAAAAATTATCTCCCATCTGAAAAAAACACCCATGGTTATCACGTGGATCGAAGTCTGGGGAGATTATTGGTACGACTACCTGGGAAAAAAAGGGTATTGGGGCCGTCTGATCGAAAAGTGCGTTACCCGCATTTCCTCCCAGAAAATCGCGATATCCCGCCTCACAGCGTCTCGGCTTATGAGTGTATACGGCTCTCCTGTGAACGTTATAATCCCGGCTGGGATCGAAGGTGCAGCAATCAGAACCATTTTACGTGCCCGTGAAAGGTCGGATGTCATTTTTATCGGAAGATTGATCAGAGAGAAAAATGCCGATCTCCTTGTCCATGCGACCTGTGAGCTCATACGGATACACCCGGAAATCTGTGTAATCATCGTAGGCGAAGGGCCTGAGTTTACAAGGATACAGGAAATCATTAATGAAAACAGGCTTGGCAAAAATATTGCAGTTCATCCGTTTTTTGATGATCACCACGACCTCATTGCACTGCTCAAGGCTTCACGGGTTTTTGTTCTCCCCTCAGTCCGGGAAGGATTTGGTATTACCGCACTCGAAGCACTTGCGTGCGGACTGCCGGTAGTGACTCTTGATCATCCGGCCAATGCGGTCAGGGATCTGGTAACGGAAAAAACCGGGTTCCTGTGCAGGGCCTCTGCCGAAGATCTTGCTCTGAAGATCCAGATCGCTCTGGAAAAGCACGATGAGATGCGGAATTCATGTATATTCACTGCAGAATCATATGAATGGGAAAGGATTGTTGTGGACCTGGAGAATTTTTATATTTCCGTTGCAGGAACGGGGGGAAAATAGCCGGTTTCCCCCCCAGAATCCAAATATATCAGCCAGTAACCGTCTTGCCGGTCTGGATATCATTTTCCGTTATATCAACATATCGTGTCGTCCCGACAAGATGATACAGCCCGGCCGTATGAACCCCATGCGGGTTCCCTGTCGTAGAATAGGGAACAATAAATTCACCGGCACTACTTTCCTGGCGATAGGTAAATGTACGGCCGGTATTTGTGACGAGCGGGAGTTCAATTATCCCGTTGCCGGTGATATGAGCCCCTTTGACATATTCGAATATTTTTACCATTTTTATCCCAGGCAGGGTGATGGGATCGGATTCCGGAAACAGGGTTACCGAAGCATTATTTTCCGATTCGTGAATCAGACGGTAATGCCGGAGTGCCGGAACTTTCTGCAGAGCTTTGTCCGGCATGCTGGAATAGAGGGCAGCATAGGTTGTCGGCAGTAATTCTGCACCTTCCGGAATAATTGGGGTCGTGTTATCGAGCTGCGACAAGTTCACGGTTTTCCCGTCCGTGATCACCCGGGAGTATCCCGTGGCCTCGGCAGATTCCTGAGATGTTGGCTGCCTGATAACATAGCTCGTGTACTCTGCTGTTGTCGGTTCTGCCATCGAGCCATCAAAAATATGCAGTCTCACCACCAAGGTCTGGAAATAACCATTATCGTACAGGTGAATTTTTTTCAGGATTGAACGGTCTTTTGTATCCGGGATAAGGAACCATTTGATATACGAAGAGATATCGACAGATCCACTCTCCCAGGGAACGAGATTCGTGAACCGGTCAACGGCCATCGCGGAGTCGGTAATGATATACTGTCCCCGGTATTCCTTCATGATGTCCTGAGCATCCGATTCATTCCCGGTAAGGAAGAAAGCCGCTGTACCCCGGGAGCCCCCGAGATTGTCCTGGAAGGGATTGGTGATCGGCAGGCGGTGGGCAAAGAACGTGATCCAGTGCCCGGCATCCCACACAGCCATGATGCCGTATGAATCCGCGGGAGGGGTATACAGTTTCCTGTCATACTGTCCGAAATAGTCAATGCCCGGATCAGGAGTGTTTGCGTTCAGCCATCCGAGGGATTCCATCCAGTCACCGGGGATCTCCCGTTCTTTGGCGCTCATCCCGTACTGGTAGTCCTGCTGGAAAGAAATTGCGAGATGAATAATGACAAGGATGCATATGGCGATGATACAGAATCCTGCCAGATAGGAGCTTGCTGTACGCGCGTTTACGGGTGAAGGATCCGGTTTTTTCTTTTTCCCCTCTTTTGCCTTCATGGATGGTTTTTCCTGAGGTATCCCGGCAGGGTTGTTTTCCCCCTTTCCGGAAAAAAACGATAAAACATATCGAATGATCGGGTTGTTTTCCCAGCGGAGGGGTTCAGTTATACAGATTGCCGAGAGGAGAACGATGTTGACGGTGAAATAATACAGGAACCTCTGGTGCTGGATGGTGATGAGGAGCATCAGGAGCGACCAGACAGCAAAGAAGACGAATTCCCGCTCCGGTTTTTTCCAGAGGTAATATCCAAGCACCAGAAATCCACCGGCCGCAAGGAAGATCCCCACGTTGAGCGTCTCGAACGCGGTTGCCCACGACCAGGGGAGTGTTTCCTGCACGCCGACCGTGTAGACCGAGAAACCAAACAGCAGGTTCAGTGCCTGATGCGAGATCGATTGTAAGGCAGGGACAATCTGACTGATTACGAGCGCTCCTGCGGCAATCCCTGCAATACTGAGGAAGAACCCGGCCCGCTTTTTCCGGAAAATTTCCGCCAGGATACAGATGACAAGGGTTTCAGCCACCAGTGCCAGATGGATGTACACAATGCCAATGGAATACTGGGAGAAGGATATTCCCTCAGTCTTGAACCCGAACAGGATGAGAAGGACTGTTGTCACGCTGAGCAGGACAATGTTCAGGATACAGAGATAATCGGAACTTTTTCCTGAATAAAAATCTGCCAGTCCCTGCACGAGGGTATACACGGCAATAACAAGGAGGGTAAGAATGAGCGTCGTGGACGTAATGAGTCCCAGGAAATAAATAACACCGCCCAGTGCTGATAGGAGGCAAAAATACAGGGGTATTTTCCGGGTTTTGATATCCATGGCGTTCTGCCGTGCATAAACAAGGGCATACAGGTATGCCAGGCAAAAGAGCGTGCTGAAGAACACTTCCGCTCCATGGTGATCGACCATCCCGTACGAGGAGAAAGAGAAATACACAAGGGAGGTCACGGAAATAAGGCCGGCCGCAACAATTCCTGTTTTGTAGTCCCCCAGCTTCTTTCCGAGCTTGTACATGACCGGGACCATGAGAACTGCCAGAAGGGGGGATACAAATCCCGCGGTTGAAATAATCGCGCTCTGCGTGGTTGAGCCGGTAACGAGACAGAGCACTGCGGCAAGAAACGGGTAGAACGGCCCCCAGTCAATGAGTTTTCCCTCAGGATATGCAGTCATCGGGTCAAACCAGTTGTACTGGGGGAAATGGTGAACCATGATTTCGATCTGCCGCAGGTTGTACCAGGTGTCCGTATCATACACCGGGAAAAAAGTCTGGTCCCTCGTGACGATTGCAGGGAGGAGCCGGAGCATGAATGCAATCACCATAAAGAAAAAAAGGAGCAGGACGATGAGATGCGGCCGGAATTTTTTCAGGGCAGAGATATCCATTGCTGATTAGTAGTAATGAACCGGGGGTGAATAAAGTTACTATACGTGACGAATGCTCGGAGTTTTTCCTTCAAAATATCAGAACGGTGTCGGGGCCCCTTCAGCGCAGAAATCCTTCAGGAACTGGCGGGAGGGATACTCATGGATGCTCGTGACAACGACCTTTCCCCTGCCGACCCGCTTCTCGATGAGCACCGCTGCGGATTCACAGGTTCCCGTGCTTTCGCCGTCATGTTCGGGAAATATGCCATCACATTCGATGGCAGCAGGATCATAATCATCGATGATCGAGTGGGTACTGGAACCGGCTGCAAATGCAATGCACCGCGGGTGACAATCGTGCCGGTATACAATGCTGAACGGCAGCCAGTCATAGCTATCCGGCTTGTCGGCAGCAGCACCGAATACCAGCAAAGAGCCGCCATTCTCGATAAACCGCTGGATGCGCGGGGACGAGGCGCGGAGAGCCGGGAGAAGGTTGGAATAGGCTGGGTTTGCAAAGCCGGTGGGGATGATCAGGCAGTTGAGCGTAGGCCGGTAGAACGGCGCAGCGAGCAGGTGGGGGGTGACTGGTTCGCAGCTGATCCCGCACTCCTCAATGAACCGGTTGAAATGCTGCGGTGTTGCCCAGACGAACCCGGCCCGGCAGCTCATCCCTTGATCACTCCGATGGGTGTGAGCCGGGCAACGAGCCGTGAGATACCCACTTCATGCACAACGTTCACGACCTCCTCGCTGGGCTTGTACACTTCCGGTGCCTCATCGGCAATCGCATTCTCGTTTGGGCGCCCGGACCATGATGCCCTCCTTCAGGAGACCGGCCGCGATCTCCTTCCCGTTCAGTTTCTTCTTGGCCTGCGACCGGCTCATGATCCGCCCTGCCCCATGGCAGGTGCTGCCGAACGTCTTCTCCATCGCGGTACGGGTCCCGCGGAGTACGTAGGACGAGGTCCCCATGCTGCCGGGGATGATGACCGGCTGGCCGATCCGTGCAAGGTCTGTGGGGAGGTCCGGTGCATCCGGCCCGAAGGCGCGAGTGGCACCTTTCCGGTGGACACAGAAGGTCTCCGCGTTTTCCGTCTACGGGTATTCTTCCATTTTGGCAACATTATGGGCCACATCGTACACGAGCGGCATCTCGTTGTAATCCACGGCAAACATCTTCGCAAGAACGTTTCGGGCCGTGTGCATGATCATCTGCCGGTTGGCCCACGCATAGTTTGCCGATGCGGCCATGGCCCCGAAATACGCCTTCCCTTCCGGTGAGAGGATGGGGGCACAGGCAAGCTGCCGGTCAGGGAGGGTGATATGATATTTTTTCGTTGCCAGTTCAAGGATCTTCAGGTGGTCGGTGCAGACCTGGTGGCCGAGACCGCGGGAACCGCAGTGGATCATGCAGCAGACCTGCCCGGCGGCGAGCCCAAATGCACGGGCAGCTTCCGGATCATAGATCTCGCGGACAACCTGCAGCTCGAGGAAATGGTTACCCGAACCGAGCGTCCCGCCCTGGGGCACGCCCCGTTGCTTTGCCTTAGCGGAAACCTGGCTGCTGTCAGCCTGTTTCATGCATCCCTTGTCTTCGCACCGTGCAAGATCGCCCGGCAGGCCGTATCCGGACTCGACTGCCCAGCGTGCCCCTTTTGTCATCATCTCGTCAAGCGCATTGTGAGGAGACTTTGAGCGGGCTTTTGGCACCGACCCCGGTAGGAACTGCATCGAAGAGTTTGTCAATCAGGTCGCGCCGGCCGGTGATGTCCTTGAATTCAAGGGGCGTTGTAAACAATCTCACCCCGCAGTTGATATCAAAACCGACACCACCCGGGGAGATCACGCCTTCATCCAGCGAGAATGCTGCGACCCCCCCTATAGGGAAACCGTAGCCCCAGTGGATATCCGGCATGGCAAGGGAGTGCTGGATAATCCCGGGCAGGGTCGCCACATTCGCAAGCTGCTGGACCGCGCCCGGTTCAAGGATCCGGCCCAGGGATTCTGAGAGGAAAAACCTGCCCGGGACACGCATCCCGGGAATAAATCCGATCGGCACCTCCCATTCGTTCGTTCCGACCCGCATTACCCCGTCAATCATCCGGCTCACTCCTCATGATCTCCCGGGAGATCGCGGCTCATGCACGGGATATCCCGGTGTATTTTTTCCTGTTCGTACATGTTTATACATCAAATACGATATCCAGCATATATCCGTTCGCATCGCAGGTTATGGCAAGCCCGGAGTACGAGATCCCCTTAACTTCCGTCCCCATGGCATGCCGGCGCCGGTCAAAAGGTTCCCCGTCCAGTGTAGCAGAGAGATGGTTTCCTTCAATATGGATATCCGCACCGGAAAAAACCAACCCGTCAACCTCAGCAATGAAGAGAACTTCTGAGAGAAAGTCCCTCAGGAGCGATTCATGGTCTTCTGCTTCAAGCTGGATTACCCGTTTCTCGCCACCGTTTCGGTCCGGGCCATAGAGGACCTGCATCAGGGCGGCAAGCGCTTCAGAAAAAAGTGTTTCAAGGGTCGGTGCCGTTGCCCGGATTTTTACATCCGCTGTATGGGGAAGCTCAACAAAGCTCATCCGCGTTCAGGCCCGGCAAAATCATTCTCATCAAAGAATGGGATCATGTCCATATGGATAGTGGAAAGAAACCGTGCCTGGTGGATGGATACATAGATGGTATGGTTACCGGCTTTGAGCAGGAGATCGGTCTTTTTCGGGGGTTTTACCCGTAGAGGTAAGAGGATAGGTCCACCGCAGGACGTGCAGACACGGAAATCACAGTCCCGATGGTTGATATATTCAATTACTTCCGGAACAACCGTGACCTCTCCCAGGCTGGCGTTGTCATGGGAATGGGTAAACATGATGCTGATAGTATTGGAAGCGTGCAGTAAAAATCGTTATGGATCGGGAGGGCGTACTTTACGCCCCTACAATACCGATCACAATGTCAACATACTTTTCCTTGAGCTCGTACCTGTTCACTCCATCGGTATTCCGGTGTGCCTGAAGAATGCCGATGCGGGAAGCAATGATACCAACCATCGATGCAATCGCGTGGAATGTAACCGTAAACTGTTTTTGCAGTTCAGCAACAATTTCAGCAATAGTAATCGATTTTGTCTTTACAAAGAGCCTGAGTACTTCGCGCCGGATGCCGGTCCTGTCCCGTGACAGGTAGAACCGGAGGCGGTTCTCGATAACTCTCTTGATCTCTGTTGGAGATCTCATACGTGTATTGTCAAAGTTCTCTGTATATATATTTTTTGATTTTGTGCGTTTTTAAATCCCGAATCGGGGATTGGACCATTTTACGAAGGAACTAAAATTTTCTGCGAAATTACAGGAATATCGTCGTGGAGCGGATTGTTCAGGACGATAAAAAGATCCCGTCTTCGGAAAACCCCCGCTGGTAACTATTTAATCCTCGGTAAACAGATGAATATGATATGGGATTGATCAACTATAATATCGAGAAATATTCGCCACAACAACTGGTGGCAATCCCGCTCGTGCTTCTTATCATTTCCCTGCTCATTGTTGCATTAAACATGGCAGCAACAGGGATGCCAGTAACGCCGGGTATTGATTTTTCCGGGGGGACTGCGGTCACCATCATCACTTCCGACAGCAGGGAACAGCTGCAGGCGACTTTTGCCGGCTACCCGCTGAAGGAGATAGGTGACGTGAATGACGGAAAATTTTTAAAATTCGGGACCATGGATGATGCCACATACCAGTCCCTGTCACAGCTGATCAGCCAGAAATATCCTGACGCAAAGATCGACCAGATCGGGGAATCATTCGGGAAGTCATTGCAGTCCCAGGCCGCCATAGCCCTGATTATTTCATTCATCGGCATGGCAATCGTTGTCTTCCTGTCCTTCAGGACATTTGTCCCTTCCGTTGCAGTTATCCTCTCAGCATTTGCGGATATGGTCATGACCGCTGCCGTGATGAATATTATCGGGATTACCCTGTCCCTTGGGACAACTGCCGCCCTCCTCATGCTGATCGGTTATTCGGTGGACAGTGATATCCTGCTCACCAACCGGGTGTTAAAACGGCAGGGGAAGCTCAATGACAAGCTCATGGGAGCGTTCCATACCGGGATCATCATGACGTCCACAACGCTTGCCGCAACCACGGCATTATTCATTGTCTCCTGGTTTGGATCGATCCAGATCCTCATGGAAATTTCTGCGGTACTCCTGATCGGGCTTGTTGCCGATATCCTGAATACCTGGCTCACCAACGTCGGGATCCTGAAATGGTACGTGCTGAAAGGGGGTGGCAAATGAACCAGAAGGAGTTAAAGGCACTCGTCACGGACTGGAGAGTTGCGGCCCTCATTATCCTGGTAATCCTGTCAGTCATCGCAATTTATCCCCACGTTGATGACAAGGGTCAGATCACCACCAACCTCCAGTACGGCCTCGACCTCCAGCAGGGCGCGTGGATCCAGCTGGAATTCAAGGGGGAAGTTGTGGGGTTCACCACTGACCAGCCTCTTGACACGTTTGTTGCGAACCTGTCAAAAAAGCTTGATGCTGAGATAATACTCATCGATGCGAACCATCTTGAAATCCGGAAACTCTATAACCAGACCGACCTTGAACCGTTCTTTGCCGCTGAAAGCGGGAAGATTACCAGTTACAGCCCGGGAGTCTCAAAGTCTACTGCGGATACCGTGAAACGCGTCCTTGAAAACAAGATCAACGCCATGGGAACCAAGGATGCAAAGGTCAACACCCTCACCGGCTTCAACAATGTCGCGCGCTATGTCCGCGTGGAAATGGCAGGTGTCGATATGAAACAGGCACAGGACATTGTCGGGAAGCAGGGTAAGTTTGAGATCCGCGTCCAGACAACCGGAAACAATACCGAACATGTATTGTCCGGCGATGTAATTACCACCGTCCAGATGCCGGCACAGGAACCACCCGGCAGTGATAAATGGGGTGTTGGATTTTCCCTGAATGATGCCGGTGCAACCGCGTTCCAGGATGCAGCGATCAAGTACGGTGCTACCTCGGATCCCGCCAATCACTATCTCCTTATGCTCCTCGACAACGAGACCGTCTATTCTGCGCCCCTTTCTGAAGAGCTTGCCCGGCAGCTGCAGACCCAGAAAACAACGCAGCTGTTCGCTTCAACCGGAACCGGAACATATGGGTCCAAGCAGGCAACGGAACTGGAGATCCACCTCCGTGCAGGAGCACTACCGGTTGACGTGACCATCGCGGGATCGGGAGGTACATCCGCACCCCTTGGAGAGCGGTACAAGACCATGGCGGTCCTTGCCGGCATTCTTGCCCTGATCACGGTCGGATTTGTCATCTATTACCGGTACCGCGAATCCAGCATCGTCCTCCCGATGATCATGATCAATACCTCGGAACTGGTCATCCTGCTCGGGTTCATTGCCCTGATCCGGTTCCAGATGGACCTGCCAACGATTGCCGGTCTGATTGCTGTCGTCGGGACCGGGATCGACCAGCTTGTGATCATTACCGATGAGATCCTGCATGAAGGAAAGGTTCCTTCGCCCAACCTCTACTTAAAAAGGCTTGCCCGGGCACTCGGGATTATCATTGCCGCGGCAGCAACCGTTGTCATAGCCATGATCCCGCTTGCACTAATGGACCTCTCGACCCTGAAAGGATTTGCCATCATCACGATCCTGGGGGTTCTGGTCGGAGTCATCGTTACGCGGCCGGCATATGGAAAAGTCATCATGCAGACCCTTTCCAAGTAACAATACCATAGATTTATCTTTTTTTTTAACTGACTACTCTTCCGGGTATGTCAGAATGAGCAAACCGATATTATTTGATTTCTTTGCAACCTGGTGCGGGCCCTGCAGGATGCAGACACCGATCATCGAGGAACTGGCAAAAACGATGGGCGATGCTGTCGAGATCCGGACCATCGATGTCGACCAGCACATGGACCTTGCGGAAAAATATGGGATCCGTGTTGTTCCCACCCTGATCATTGAAAAGGATGGCAAGGTTCTCCATTCCCTCGAAGGGGTCACGGACGCGACAACGCTGGAAAAAATGTTACGGCCGCTGGTGGGTTAAGTGAAGATCGGCATTGTTGGCGGGACCGGTGATATCGGGGAGGGGATGGCCCTGCGCCTTTCCCCGATATTTGAGGTCATTGTCGGGTCGCGTGAGAAAGACAAAGCGGAAGCTACCTGCAGGATGGGGATTGAGACCCTGAAAAGCCGGGGAAAGACCTGTTCGCTCACCGGGGTCTCCAACCAGGAGGCAGTGGATGGCGCGGATGTGGTGATCCTGGCAATCCCGTTCAGGCACCTTGCCGGGACGCTCGAAGGCCTTCATGGCTTTGAGGGCAAGATCGTTATCAGCCCGGTCAATCCCCTGGAGAAGCGGGACTATTTCGCGTTCGTCCCGCCACCGGAAGGATCCGCTGCCCTGATGGTAAAGCGCCTGCTCCCGCCCACCGTCCGTATCTGCTCGGCGTTCAACACGATTGCGGCCAACAAGTGGAAGGCGCTCGATGAAGAGCTTGAGTATTCCGTGCCGGTCTGCGGCGATGATGAAGCGGCAAAGCGGGAGGTCATGGACATCGTGAACCGCATCTCCCGGCTCCAGGCCTTTAATGCCGGGCCTCTTGCTGCGTCCTGTATGGTCGAAGCCCTCACGCCCCTGCTGCTTAATATCGCACGCTACAACAAGATGAAGGATGTCGGTATCCAGTTCCGGTAAATTCCAGAAAATAGTGCTGTGCCGTTTGGTTCCGCTATAGTGAAAATCAGGGAGAGGCACGGGGATTGTGAGGGGGTCATGATCGGAGTTATCATCCGGGAAAACCTGTAAAAAAGGTGGGGTACTTGTATTCCGGTGAATTTGAGCGAATAGGAAAACGGCTCTTTGCTGAGCACCTCGTGGGAGGAAATTTCGGCAATATCAGCGTGCGGGAAGCAGATGATGGTTTTTATATCAAGCCCACCGGAGCATACCTCGATGTTGCCACAGAACCGGTCTTTGTCCCGCTGACCGTCGGTGAGGTTCCACCAGCGGCCTCCAGCGAGTACCGTGTTCACCGGGAAGTCTATAAAAAAACCCCTCACCGGGCAATCGTCCATGCCCATCCCCCGGCTGCGGTGGCGCTGTCCCTTGTCCGGGACGAAGTACTGACCTGAAGACAGTGAAGGTATCATGTTCTGTCCGGTGATCCCGGTTGTATCCGGTGAGCCGGGATCGCAGGAGATTGCCGACACAGTCTCCGATGCTCTGGTCAGTTCGAAGCTGGTAATCGCCCGTGGCCATGGCACTTTTGCAGCGGGCAGGACCCTTGACGAAGCGTATCTCTACACGTCCCTTGCGGAACATGCGTGCAGGGTGCTTTATGTCAAGCAGGCATTTTTACTGAAGTAATCTTTTCGCGATTTTTAAATCATCGTTTTTTCAAGGATACTTCGGAATCCAGGTTAACGAAAATTATTATTTCTGATAAAAAGAGATAACCAGATTTTTTATTTCGGGGGTTTCGGAGACTGGAGCAGCTGGATTTCCCGGATGATCTCCCGGTGGAAGACGAGAAGCATATCGCTGATCATACCGAACATGAAGATCTCAATACCGACAACGATGAGCAGCACCGTGAGGATCGTGAGCGGGATATGCTCGACCTGGGCGGGTTTGAGCCATTCCAGCAGGACATAGATACCGACGAGAAACCCGAGCAGGGTGGTGAGGACCCCCATCAGGCCAAAATAGAACATCGGATTGTTCACCCTCGCCAGCCGGTAGATCGTGCTCACGATCTTGATTCCGTCATGGAACGGGGAGAGCTTGGTCGCGGTTCCCGGCCGGCTTGAATACCGTATGGGGACGACCATGATACGCTGGCCGTTTCGGACCGCCTCAACGGAGATTTCCGTCTCGATCTCGAAACCTCTTTCCTTCAAATGCATCTGGTGGATGGCAAGGTTGGTGAATGCCCGGTACCCGGAAAGGATGTCGTGAAGATCCCGGCTGTGAGCGACCTTGAAGAGGATATTGAGCATATGGTTTCCGAAAAGGTTGAGCCGGGAGAATGCGCCCTCTTCAGCATTGATGAGACGGTCACCGATGACCTGGTCGAATCCCAGGAACAGGGGGGTCAGCATCTTCTCCGCATCTTTTGCAGAATAGGTACCGTCACCGTCAAGCATGAGAATATACGGCTGTTCGATCACTTCGAACGCCTCGATGATTGCGTTCCCCTTTCCTTTGCCCGACTGCGTCCGGACGGTCGCACCGGCCTCGCGGGCATTTTTTACAGTATTATCCGTGCTTTTTGCGTCGATGACCAGGATATGGTTATATCCGAGGTCCCTGAATTCGCGGACGATCGTCCCAATCGTAGGCGCTTCATTGAGCGTCGGAATTAAAACGCAGACCTCGTCTTTGTTGAATTTCATTGGTATAGTATTTTTAATCGGGTGTCATAAGTGCTTCTATGCATATCCCCAAAAAGGGACTGCGGGCACTGGGGATCGCGGAGAGTTATGCCGGGCGCGAGTATTCCACGCTTGCCGGTGTCGTTATGCGAAAAGACCTCCGCATTGACGGGTTTTGTTTTGGTACGGTCACCGTGGGCGGCATGGATGCGACCGATACGATTCTTGAAATGATCCGGAACCTTGACCGTCGGGATATCAATATCGTCCTGCTCTCCGGCTGCGTAATCGCCTGGTTTAATGTAATCGATCCGGAACGCATTGCTGCGGAATCAGGGATCCCGGTCATCTGCGTCACCTACGAGGAATCGGATGGGCTCCTTGATGACCTGCAACATCATTTCCCGGGGGATGAGGAACGCATACAGGCGTATATCCGGCTTGGCGAGCGGGTACCGGTTGATCTCGGCGGCAACCGGACAATCTATCTGCGGGCAGCCGGGATGGGTACCCGGATGCGGCACGTTTCTGTCAGGATTTCACGCTTGAGGGGAAAATCCCCGAGCCCCTGCGCGTAGCCCGGCTCTGTGCACGGCAGGTTTTTTCGAACAGGGGCTTAAGTGAATAACGAAAAGGTTTGCCCCAAGAAAAGTATTCATATCCCTACAGGAAAAACCGGACTGATACGTTTTACGATGAAAGGAGTTGAAAGGAAAATGTCGACCGATGATAAGAATGCCCGGTGGGTCTGTCTTGAATGCCATTACATCTATGACCCGGCCAAGGGAGACCCCAAGAACGGGATTCCTGCCGGGACCCCCTGGGAAAAAGTGCCTGATGACTGGCGCTGTCCCGAGTGCAAGATCCTGAAATGCAAGAAGGGTGTCTTCAAGTGCCTTGAGGATTGAGGAAATAATTGTAGAACCACTGTACATCCCTGGTGGTCGTGTGCGGGTAAGTATCTCGTGAGATTTTTTGGTTGGTTTTTGTATCGATAAATTCCAGTGTTACGCGATCCCCCGGATGCAGTCTTCCTTTTTTGTATTCTATTGAGATTTCGGACTGAGCCGGCCATACCGATGTCGGGAAATCCCTGTTTCCCCAGGTTCCGACTCCCCATAACCGTGTAACACCATTATGATTGAGCGTGCAGAACAAGTCATTGTTCAGCGTAGGAATAGTGCAGTCTGCCAGATTGCCGTTGATATACGTATTTATCCTGAGAAATCTGTTCCGGTAGTTGATTGAATCAGTATTTTTAATGGTGACGAACCCCACATAGTTGATTCGGTCACTGTCAGGTATGTAGGTAATTCTCACAATTTTGAACACATCGGGAACGGACGGTTCTCCATGCGGCATCTGGAATCCGAGGCACATGAGGAGCACCAGCATCGCGAGGATGATGACGATGCTTATCAGCAGGACGATAGCGATAACCGGTGACGATGCGTGATCAGATTCGGGCGAATGTGACAACATTCTGAGTTATATTAAAAAAGATATAAGTTTTACGATATTGTTTTTTTAAAAATACTTTAACAGGGATTGGATCTCAGAACATTTGGCACATCCCTCAGATTCAGGTGATAATCCCGATAATCTTCTGCGCCGTTGCCGGGTTCACGACCAGCGCGAGCACAAATCCGGCCAGCACGATAAACACACTCCAGAACACCTTCTTCACCTGCTCGTTCTTCCTGAACCTTTTCGGCCTCCCAAATAGGCCCAAATAAGCATGGTCGTCTTTCCCGCTTCCTCCGTTGTGAAATTCCAAAAAAAATCACCTCATCCGATTCGAAATTGACACGGTTTTTCACGAAACTGACATGGTCTTGCCCCTGAAAGAGGTAATCAGAGCCCCGTACGGGCTCTGTTTGGTGCACCTTTTTCCCTCCCTCAGGAAGGGGATATTATCATCGGAGAATGAGGGGATCACACCGACCCCACTCCAGCTGTCCCCTTCATAAGCGGAAGGCCTGATGCATCAAGTTCCACCAGACCGTATTGCTGCACGCGAAAAAACCGGAATACACCATACGAACTGCAGGCCCAGAGTTCCCCCGACCGGCACGGATCATCCGACACGAGCCGGAGCCGGGCAAGACACACTGCGAACTGGTTCTTCATCTCCGCAAGTGAGCAGGGGAGCCGGCGACCGATCCCTCTCTGCATCACTGAAGTGATATCCCATGATCGTGTTAAGCACCAGACATTTGATCACGATCACCGAGGCTATGCACTCCCGCTTCACGGAGGGAATGGCCGAGCGACATGATCTGTATCGTCAGGGATTTCCAGATATTGGGAGTCATTGCGATTATCTTAGAAAAGAGGTTTTTAAATATATACTAATTTGTTGAATCATAAATTAAGTATTTATAGTTTTAAAATATTACCCTTTTCTTCTATTGCAGTGTATTGCTGCACCACCGTCATACTCAATCCGTGAAAATAAATATCACCGGCGCTAAGCAGTTGTAACAGTCAATTTCGGGTATAACAATCCATGGTCATCTCATCAGAACCGACATATTCAGTCCAATCCCCCAAGACGGGAAGAGATTTTTACCTTGAAGGTCTTGCACTCGGGCGTGAAGGAAAGCACGAGGAAGCTCTGAACTCGTTCTCTCGTGCGCTGACAGAAGACCCGAAGCTGGCAATTGCCTGGGTCGGCAGGGGTTTTGCCCTGGGAAAACTTGGCCGGTTTGAAGAAGAGATCGAATGCTGTAAAAAGGCAATCGAGCTGGATCCATACTGTGTCGAAGCATGGAACAACATGGGGTTTGCCTTCGGCATGCTCGACCGGTTTGACGACAAGATCGAGTGTTGCGAGCGGGCACTCCAGATCGACCCGGAGAATGCCACGGCATGGAATAATAAGGGAGTTGCCCTTGGTATGCTTGGCAGGTTTGAAGCGGAAGTCCGGTGCTGTGACCGGGCGCTTGAACTCCGGCCACGTTACCTCTCTGCCTGGGTAAACAAGGGGTATGCGTACGGGAAACTCAGGTGGTTTGAAGAGGAGATCATCTGCTACGACCGGGCGCTGAAGATTTACCCCTACTACCTGTCGGCCCTGATCAAAAAAGGGATTGCTTTGATCAACCTGAAACGCTACCGCGAGTCCCTTGATGTCCTTGACCGGGCTCTATCCCTTGAACCAGGTAATGCAAAAATCCTGTACCGGAAAGGTCTCGCATTCAGCATGCTCGGGAAGCATGAAGAAGCGATACTGTGCCTTGAAAAAGCCCTGAAAACGGATCCAACGATAGCCGATGCATGGGTCGTGATGAGCAACTCATGCTTTATGCTCGGGAAACTCGAAGAATCGGCGCGGGCATTCGACCAGGCATACTATATTGATGTCAAGGACGTCCGTGCCGGTTTTATCAGGGGGCTCTCACTTCTGAAGACCGGTAAGGCTGATGACGCCCTGAGATGTTTCTCGGATGTTTTTGGCATCCTCCTCCGTTAATTCTCCGGCACCCTGGTGCGGGTAAAAAAATCACTTGGTTTTTTATGTCCCTCATACGTACAGAGAAGCATGGATGTTGAGGAATATGCCCGCAAAAAAATTAAAAGCGGCGAAAGCGAGGCAATAATTCAGGAACGTCTCGTTGATATCATCCGCTCGTATAAGACCGTCAATCCTTCCTATGCATCCGCGTTTGCCATGGCGGTAATCAATGAAGTAAAAAATACCGAAGGATTATCCGGGGACTTTTTCTCGTTCGAACCCGCCGGAGTAAAAATGGGAGAATTCGGTGTCGGATCCCGGGGGAAGGGCGATTTTTTTGCCCACCGCCAGATCGCCCGTATCATCGGTAAGAGCTCTGCCACGGTAGGGGTTGATCAGATGGATGATGGCGGGGCAGTCCGGTCCGGGGGAGAATTTATAGTCTGCACGGTTGACGGCATGCACTCGCGACTTTCGGACTATCCGTTTCTGGCTGGATTCCATGTGACACGGGCCACGCTCCGGGATGCAATGGTCATGGGTGCCCGGCCCGTCATGCTCTTCTCAGACATCCACGTTGCCGATGATGGGGATGTGGCGAAAATCTTTGATTACACTGCTGGTATCACCACGGTCGGGGAAGCGATGAATGTGCCTCTCGTCTCCGGTTCAACCCTCCGTATCGGCGGTGACATGGTGCTTGGCGGCCGGCTTACCGGCTGTGTGGGGTGTGTCGGCGTTACCGAACACCTCACCGCACGGAAGTCCACGCAGGCTGGCGATGTGCTCCTGATGACCGAAGGTGCCGGCGGGGGCACCATTGCAACAGCAGGCATCTACTCAGGATTTCCGGAGGTCGTTGAGCAGACCATCAACCTCAACTTCCTTGTCACCTGCGAGACACTGATGAAAAGCGATTCCTTTTTAAAAGTTCATGCAATGACCGATGTGACAAACGGCGGGCTCCGTGGCGATATTTACGAGATGGCTGAGACGGCACAGTGCCGGATTGTTATCGATGATACCAACGTGGCCGGTCTTGTCGAGCCCCACGTGAGAACAATGCTCGAGGAGCTTGAGATCGATTACCTTGGCGTTTCGCTTGATGCCCTCCTGATCGTTGCCCCGCCGGATGCTGCCGCTGAGATCTGCACCATTGTGCGATCCTCGGGGGTAAGGATCGAACAGGTCGGCCGGGTAGAAAAAGGAAAACCCGAAGCAGTGCTCATCTCCCAGGGCAGGGAGCAGGACTTCACCCCCCGCTTCCGCGAATCGGCCTATACGCCGGTCAAGAAGGTTGTAGATTCTGATGCGCGCAACTTTGACGAGATGAAAGAGAATGTGCTCCGGGCTTCGGAAGCCGCAATTAAAAAGAAGGAGCGGGTGCTTGCGAAGCTGAAGGGAAGGGAATAATACTCTTATCGAATCGAACCCAGCGGGATTATTTTTGGGATCGTTCCATAAAATAATCAATATTTTTACGAGGGTTCCCTGCATCAGGGTTTTTCCGGGACACTGGCGAGAAAATTGCTAATTTCATGTCTCTGAAGATAATTTACCGTGTATGTGAAACGGATTTTTCTCTCGTGGGGGGATACGAGAACCCGTCAGCGCAGGGATACGCAAACAGAACGCGAATATGGACGCCTTTTTTTGTTCATTCTAAATAATTGCATACAGTCAATGGGTTAAGTTCTCTATTAAAATCAGAGCCCGGATAAGGAGGACGGGAAGATCCGATGAAGGATTTGTTGTTCCGAAGATCAACCTTGGTTGGACCTTCCTTGATTGACTACCTGTTCTTTTGTCCATATAAGCGTTGGTACCCTTACCATGAGAACCGCTAACAGAAGCGCAGGGTTAGGTTCTTCACGGTACGGGCTCAATTAAATAGCATCAGCCCTCTCCCTCCCAGTATGTGTGCCAACGCCTACCCGCAGCCAGCCACCCGCGAACCGGGCTGAGGAAAATATGGGTGCCGGTTTTTGTAGAGAACGTGCCGATGGGGATGATCGGGGTGGCAAAACCCGGGGGGCAATTCGTTTATATCACCCGATTCTCCCGTTGAGACAACAGTTTTCATACTGCCATTGCGGTGAACTCGAACCGCTGGAACCCTTCATACTCTTGGATCGCCAGCGTCCCCCCGGCACGTTCCGAAAGTCCCCGGAGGAATTGCCAGGTTCGTGGCTTTTGTCCAGTTCCCGAAGAGGGTACATTCCCTGCAATGGTAACGACCGCATTCTTATCCCTATGCCCTGTGTGGATCTCAATCCGCCTTGCTCCGGTTCCGACCAGGTCCTCAAGGATATAGGTCAGCAGGTCGGCGAAATGTTCGTGATCGATGAATGCCCGCAGTGAGGTGCCTTCAGCCAGGACCGTGGATTTTATCCCTTCAAGCAAGGGCCGGGTCCCGATCCGGGCGAGCAGGATACGGGAAAAAGCATCATCATCGTCAGAACTGGAGAGTATATCATCATCGGAAAACAGAGGGACTGAAAGCCCGGTAACTACCGCATCTATAACCGGTACGAGATCACAGTCTGAGCACTCACCAGGCGGTGCGAACCCGCGGAGCATCGTGGTATAATCCGAGAGGAGCCGGGCTGCCCGCCGTACAAGGGTCGGGTCAATGATGCTCGCGAGTTCGTTTCGGTTAAAGGTCCGTTCGAGTTTTGCGATCACGTGCCCGGCCTTGAGCACCAGGTGGATCGGAACCTGTTGCCCATGTTGATGTTCCTGCGCAAAATTCCGAAAGGTTTCCAGCAGTTCATCGATAGTGTCGCTCCGGATGAGGGCCGAGGTCTGTTCAGCAATGCCGGATTCGCCGAGCTCGTCCATGATATAGGAGACATACTGGAGGCGTCCTGCCATGATGATGAAGAGCTCGTTCACCTGCTCCATGCTGTCCCCGGCAAATGCAGCAGTCATGACCGCCCGCTCATGATTCAACTCGGCGATATTGGCAAGGGCCAGAGCATCCGATCTGACCGATGAGAGCATCCGGAGGGCATCCTCTGCCGTGACCACCCGCCCATGCCCGGGACAGACAAGCCGTATACCACCGCCGGAGATCAGTGGTTCTACCCCGTTCAGCGAATGGATAAGGGCTTCCTGTGACCACCCGCTCACACCGGCAACCCCCGGGTTTGCTGCAAAAAGGAGGTCCCCGATAAAAAGAAGATCGCCGATACGCAGGCATATACTGTCAGGGCTGTGGCCGGGTGTGTGGTAGGCGACGAGTGCAGGTCCGGAACCGAACTGTATCTGCTCACGGGGGAGGCCTGCGGGATCATCCCTCGTGCGGTCCCGGACAATTGTTATTTCGGCACCAGGGGGAAAACAGAGTGCCTGCGGAACTCCGGGCGGTTGTGCCCTCTCTTCAGTAAAGAGATGAAGTCCAATTTTCAACGGGGATACCGGTGTCTGCAGCAGGTCAGCCAGCGTGACCCTGGAGTCCCCGGATTCAAGGGCACTGGCGCCGTCCTGATGGACCGCAAAGATCGCAGCATCAGGATGGGCAAAGGCAGGATTTGACTGGACACCGAGAAAATGATCAATATGGGCATGCGTTAAGAAGACAAAAACCGGGCGGTCTTTTTCAGCCCGGCATTCACCGATAACCCGGGATAATTGTTCTACCTGATCGGACAGCCCGCCGGGATCAATCAGGATAATGACAACCGGAGTGGTGATAAGGTATGAATTTGAGGATAAAATGTCGATCTTCCGGATCAGGGGATAGATAGCAGATTCTGCCGCTCCCGGGACCTGTTGCCATGTGAGGGAGGCAAGCTGGTCGTTACCAGCTGGCAAGCGCCTCTCCTTCTGACGGATAGATCGAGAAAATGGAAGCGAACCCGGTGAGTGTGATTACCTTTAAAACCTCGGGCGAGAGGCTGCAGATGCCGAATTTATCCCCGGGATCTTTCAGTTTCTTTGCAGTCGCGAGCAGCACCCGAAGTCCGCCGCTGCTGATGTAGGAGACCCGGGAAAAGTCGAGCAGGATCTCTCGGTTCCCGGGCTTGATCTCCTTGTTGATTGCCTGTTCAAGTTCGGGTGCCGTTGACGTGTCGATCCTGCCATTAATGGACAAGACCGTTTTTCCCTCACAGTTCGTTGTAGTAATATCCACGGTATTCCCCCACGGGTGTAATAACCGGATGTGCTTTTTTTTAGTTTCGGTAGTTCTCCTGATAATCCTATCCCTTCTACCTGCAGGAAAATGGCAATTCAAATGAAAGACCTGACCCGTTATGAGCGACCATGTGTACTAAAGTGTAACGGGAGAGGAGATACTCTCACCATCTTTTCACTATTGCTTAATCTATCGGTAGCCCAATCCCAGTTCATGAAAAGGCAGGCGGTCTTTTTTGCTTTCGGATTCGTGCTGGCAGCGATCCTTGTTGCTGGTTGCACGGATACCAGTACTCATCCACAGGACCAGACGCGCATGACGCCGGCAGCAACCCTGACACTGGTTTATGGATCTTCCGTATCTTCGGAAAAGCTCGTGGCATTCGTCGAGAAAGCCTACGAATATGCGCATGTACACGGTAAGGACGCTGTCCTGAACGAATTCAATAACCAGAGCGGCCGGTTTGTTGACGGCGAACTCTACGTCTTCGCTTATGACTCTCAGGGTAACACCCTTGCTCTCCCGCTTCAGCATGACCTCCTCGGGAAGAACCGGTTGAATACAACAGACGCAAACGGCACGGCGTTTATCCGGGAACTGATCAGCACTGCGCAGTCTGGCGGGGGTTTTGTTCATTATTACTACCTGGATCCTGCGGACAACTGCACCGTCAAACCCAAACTCAGTTATGTCATGATGGTGGACCAGGACTGGATTATCGGGGCCGGCATCTATGAAACAAATGAGACAGCCCGATTGTGAAGGTGGGGGGCAGATCAACAGGGAAAAGAGAACCTCACTGCCTCTGTTAATGAGGCGGATTGGTATGCCGCAAAGAACGGAAAAGATGCCGCTATCCGATAGTCCAACGACAGGAACGATACGTTCGTCTGCGGGTAACCTGCCCCTGCGTTTGTGCAGAATGCCTCCGATTCCGCCTTTGAGGAAAATTATCTAAAAAATATTATAAGAGGCACAATTTTTATGAGGGGGCAGGGACTGGAGAGGAAGAATCATCATACCCAAGGGGCATATTGCTGCATAGGTGCAGGAGCATGGAACCCCAGGGCCGGACTTTTCATGACGCAATCATTGACTTCTTGCCGGATGCCACGTTTGTCATCGATCTTGACGGCAGGGTAATCGCCTGGAATAAGGCGATGGAAGCGTTGACCGGTGTTCTGGCAGAGTCGATGCTGGGGAAAGGTGACTACGAGTATGCTCTCCCGTTTTATAAGGAACGCAAACCGATGCTGGCTAACCTGATCTTTATGCCGGAGGTCGAGATCGAGAAACGGTATGATACCGTAGAACGGATCGGTGACACCCTTGTAGTCGATATCTTCATTCCGGACTTCCGTCCCGGGGGTGTTTTCTTCTGGGCCAAAGCAAGTCCGCTGTACGATCCGCAGGGAAATATCTCCGGAGCAATCGAGACGATCACGGGACATCACGGACCGGAAACGGGCCGAACAGGAGATCGTCCGGTCCCAGCGGAGTCTTGCAGATATCATCAGTTTTCTGCCGGATGCCACGTTTGCCATCAACAGGGAAGGCGTTGTCATCACGTGGAACAAGGCAATGGAGGAAATGACCGGCATTCCCGCTGCGTCCATGATCGGAAAAGGGGATTATGAGTATTCCCTGCCGTTTTATGGTAACCGAAAACCCATGCTGGCAAACCTCATCCTCATGCCGGAGGCAGAAGTGGAGACCCACTACACCCATGTGCAGCGGGAGGGGGATACGCTTGTCGTGGACACGTTCATCCCGAACCTGCTGGACAGGTGGTCGGGCAGATACTTCTGGGCCAAGGCAAGCCCGCTGTATGATCCGCAGGGGAATGTCACCGGTGCCATCGAGACGATCCGGGACATCACCGAGCGCCGTGAGATGGAAGGGCGGCTTGCCCGTTCGAACGCCGAACTCCAGATTGCCGCTGAGATCCAGAAGAGCTTCATGCCGGAGGTGATCCCCCAGATCACGGGGTTCGATATCGCTGCCCGGACGCGTCATGGCAAAGGAAGTCGGTGGCGATTTCTTCGATGTGATCCCCTTTGAGATCATCGCCCTTGACAAAGGAACGCTCGGGCTCCTCATTGCCGATGTTTCCGGAAAAGGCGTACCGGCAGCCCTCTTTATGGCATTATCCCGTATCGTGGTCCGGGTAAATGCGCTCTGGCACCGCGACCCGGCAAAGGCGATCTACGATGCCAACAATATCATCACCAAGGATTCAAAGTCCGGGATGTTTGTCACCCTCTTTTTCGGGACGCTGAAAGAGATGGACCGGACCCTGACCTATGTCAATGCAGGTCACAACCCCCCGGTGGTATTCCGGAGCCGTGACGGAACTCTCGAGGAGCTCATGCCCACCGGCATTGTGCTTGGCGCAGTCGAGAACCGGGAGTATTCTTCCCGGACCGTGTCAATCGGTCCGGGCGATGTCATTGTCATGTACACCGACGGCGTTACGGAGTCGATCAATGCACAGGAAGAGATGTTCGGGGAAGACCGGCTTAACGCGATCATAAGGGAAACCGCCCGGCTTTCGGCACAGGAGATCCTTGACCGGATCTTATCGGGTGTTCAGGAGTTCACCGGGGACATGCCCCAGTTCGATGACATCACGCTGCTGGTGATCAAAGGAACCTGACAGATGAGGCATCCTGCGCCAGTTATTTTTGATCCCGGGGGGTATCATTGATCTCTCCTGCTGGTTCCCGGCAAGCCTGTGGGGCGGTACAACCGTGGACCCCTGGTGGCGCACCGCGCCGGGCTGCGATTGGATGAGCGGGGCTGAACTTAGGTGATCCCACGTATCCCGGCAGCCTGGTGCAGTAACCTGTCGTAACCCCGCCGGTCGCTTATATCCATACCCCCACGGATCTCCGACTTTCCTTCGGTCTGAACCCATAGTTATATCATAGTTGTACAGCTTTTTCCGTGTGCATGCGTCCGCCGGATCTCGAATATGCTGCTGACGACAGGCCTCCGGGTCCCACGTTATTCCTGCTCGGCCTGCAGCATACCGGCATTGTCGCAACTGCATTTATCTTTCCCATTCTTGTTGCCCGGGCTTCTCATCTGGAGACGGGGGCTGCAGCATTTCTCGTTTCAATGTCGATGCTGTCAAACGGCATATCCACGATATTCCAGTCGGTAAAATACCGAAATTTCGGGTCTGGTTATCTCATTCCCCGGGTAAACGGGCCGAATTTTGTTTCCGCGTCCATCCTTGCCGTTCAGTCAGGTGGCCTCTCCCTCCTCTGCGGGATGACCGCTGTATCGGGGGTGCTCCAGGTCGCACTCTCCCGCATTGTCCATCGTCTGCGGATCCTTTTCCCGGTTGAAGTGACAGGCCTTGTTATAATGATGCTGGGGGTTACCGTGGTACCTTATGCATTACCGAACTTTTTTGGCATGACCGACGCGGATTCACCCCCATCGGTCGTGGTCACGCTGGTATCATGTCTCACACTCGCCGTCATTGTCGGGGTAACCATATGGGGCAGGGGCCAGCTGAAGCTCTTCCCGCTCATTGTCGGCATGACGTTTGGGTATGTGCTCTGCATAGCGATGGGCCTTGCCGGTACAGACCCGCTTGGCCGGATAGTTGCATCCCCGATCCTATCGTTTCCTGACATACACTACTTCGGGGTATCATTCCAGCCTGCCCTCCTCATTCCGTTCTGTATTGCGGGTTTCGTGACATTTGTAAAAAGTGTCGGCGAGTTCTCAATCTGTCAGCGCATCAATGACACGGAATGGAAACGGCCGGATATGATGAATGTCAGGTCAGGGCTCTTTGCGGACGGAGTTGCATCAACTATCGGCGGTCTTTTTGGGGGCATGGGACAGACCGGGTCCTCGTCCAACATCGGGCTCTCGATTGCCACACGCTCGACGAGCAGGTATATCGGTTTTGTTACGGGCGGGATCCTGATAGTTCTTGCTTTTCTCCCGGTTCTTGCGACGGTTTTTCTTATCATGCCAGGTCCGGTAATCGGAGGAAGCCTGATCTATGTTGCCGGTTTCATCATCGTGGGGGGTATCCAGACTATTTCCACGAGGATGCTGGATTCCCGGAAGGTCTTCGTTATCGGGATCTCGTTCATCTTCGGGCTCAGTGTTTACCTCGTCCCCGGGGCGTACCAGGGGGTCCCAGAATTCGTAAGGCCGATCTTTGACTCGGCCCTTTCACTGACCACTGTCGCTGCCATCAGCCTGAACCTTGTGATGCGGATCGGGATAAAAAAGAGTATGACAACGACCATCAATCCGAAAAGCCCGATATCCGACCAGATATTCCTGTTCATGGAACGCCAGGGTGAACAATGGGCCGCGAGGAGGGAAGTGATCCGGCAAATGGCCATGGCGCTCACCGAATCATGCGAGATTATCACCGATCACCAGATAGCATCCGGACCCTTGGAGGTTACTGTGTCTTTTGACGAGTATAACCTGGATGCTGAACTATCGTACGAGGGCAGTCCTCTCCCATTCACCGACAAGCGCCCGGGGGAGGACGAGATCCTTTCCGACCCCTCTGCGCAACTCCGGCTGGGCTGCTTCCTCATCCGGGGTTATGCCGACAGGGTAATCTCTGCCTCTTCCGGTTCATTCGCAGTCCTGAAAATTCATATGGAACACTAATTACCAGACGGTGAGTCAAACAACCTCCTGAATTCTCATTATAGGCAACCTGCGTCGGGATTGATCTATGCCTTGTCATAAAAGTGTAGTCCGTTAGCAGTATTGATCAGGTTCTCTCAGATATTCGATGGATTGAACGGTGCACCCCGGTTTAATCCTGAAATGATCCTGCCTCATCTGCCATGAATAGCAAAGAGAGGCGGGATGCGGGTTCCCCGGTTAAGAAAGTTTATAGTAAAAGAATATACTGATAAACTGTTCATCCACCGTGCAAATAAGGAATACGATGAAGAAAAGCCGCTCAGGAACATTTATCATATTTTCGTGTGAGAGTCAATTAAACAGGAGTGACGATAAAAATGCTTGAAATCTTCAAATGCACAAACTGCGGCAAAATTGTGATGATAACCCATGAGGGTGCAGGCGAACTGGTCTGCTGCGGGAAGCCTATGGCCCGACAGGTTGAGAACACGGTTGATGCCAGCACCGAGAAGCATATCCCCGTTGCAGAGAAGCGCGGTAATGGGATTATGGTAAAGGTAGGTTCCGTACCACACCCCATGGAGGCAGCGCACTTCATCGAATGGATCGAGGTTATATCTGGTTCCTCCTTGTACGTAAAGGGGTTAAAGCCCGGTGACAAACCCGAGGTTTCATTCCCGGTTCCCTTAAAGAATATCAAAGTCCGGGCGTACTGCAATCTCCACGGACTTTGGTCCGATAAGCCGCATCAAGAATGACGTGTCAGGGTCAAGATTATTGAGTTTATTCATGCCAGCGATTCTGTGAAGAACCGGGACCTGATGCGCCAGGAGGGCTCCTGGCAGGCTGCCGGGAAGGAATGTGCGCAGATGGTTGGGCATATAACCTGATACGGCCCAAGGGAAAAGGGCGGGTGACCCGGTGCGTGATGGTGTGAGCTGGGTGCCGGTTCACGGGCAACGAGGATCCCGGGTGATTGCACAACGGTACAATGCGCCCCTCCTCATTCCTGGCTCTTTTTGTTAGCAAGTGTCTGGTCTGAGCGATCGCAAAATTCCAAAAATTATTCCTGAAAAGTGTTCACTAAAGAGAATGTAATTTTTTTAAAAAATTAAAACAACAACAATAGTTCAGAATAAAAATGCCTGGCCCTTTCACTCCTTCTTCGCGCTGACAAAGATGTTGTAGGCCAGCTGGGGGACGCTCTTTTCCACAAAGGGCTCGACTTTGGAAGCAAGGCTGAAAATCGGGTCGATCATGTCGATATGGGCAAAGGAGCACCATTTTACATTAACGTTACAGAACCCCGCGTTGTCAAAGAGGGTGTTCATCTCCGGCTCGTCATAATAATGCTCCCCGAAATCCTTCATGACCACGTGCTTGATCCTGATCTTCTCGCCGATCTTGTAGAGCGAGGGGATACCGCTCGTGATCAGTTTCTTGCCCAGCGTGCAGAGGGCAACGGAACCACCCGGCTCGAGGACCCGGTACACCTCCGAGAGCATGGCAGCGGGGTTCCTGACATAACTGAAGACAAGCACGCTGGATACCGCATTGAACGAGCAGTCCTCAAACGGGAGTTTCTCGCCGGTCCCCACGATGAACTCGCAGTCCGGGCAGCGGCGACGGGCCTTTGCCACCATTTTCCCGCTGAGGTCAAGGCCGGTGCCCTGCCCCCCGCGCTGGATGTATTTCTCGACAAACAGGCCGGTCCCGCACCCGATATCGAGCAGGTTGCCGCCTTCCGGAAGGGCTTTCATGAGATGGTTGCTCAGGTGCGTGTGATATTTTTTTCCCCGGTGGTGGTCGTAATGGTGGTCGTACGTGTCGGCGACAGTATCGTAATGCATCCGGATTTTTTCTGTTTTCGTACCGCTCATGAAAAAACATCCCGTATGCCGGTGGCAAATGCCCCCAGTTGAATATATTCGTTATTGGCGTGCAACAGACGGTACTCCGTATCCGCGAGCGCTATCGCAAGTGCCGGGTGATTGTACTCTCGCTGTACTATTGTTCTGGCTTCATACAATACTTCGCTACCGGAAAGGCCGTAATCGATCATGAGGGATTCCATGCGGCGGATTGCCCCCCGCACGTCCCCGTCCCTGAGTGCGTTTAAGGCCTGTGACAGGATCGTAGCATTTTCTGACGAGGTATGTGTCATGAGATCCTCGCACCTGCCTGACTGAAGCGCAGCCTGGAGGAGTAGAATGGCACGTCGCATGTCACCTGCCGCAGCCTGGACGATGAGATCGATGTCGTCATCGGTGCAGATCGGTGAACCAGCGGCTTCCTTTGCCCTGATATCCAGAAGATGGTTGAGAACTACGTCCTGACATAGCGGGGCAAAAAAAAGGGGGAGGCAGCGGGAACTGATCGCAGGGATGATCGCGCTCGGGTTGGTGGTCGTGAAAATAAACCGGCAGGTTTTGCTGTTCCTCTCCATGATCCTGCGCAGTGCTTGCTGCGCTTCACGGCTCAGCGCGTGGGCGTCTTCAAAGACCATCAGTTTGAACTCCGCATCCAGTGGCCGCATAGACGCATACCATTTGAGGATATACTTGAAATTCGCGATCAGGGACTGGTTTTTCTGGTAAATATGTGCATACCGGTCGTCCTGTTCAAGAAACGATTTTCCCTGCGAAAACACGTCCGATACCGAAAAGAATGACGTGTTCAGTTCCCAGTTATCATGATACAGGACCCGGGCAAGGCACCCGACTGCGGTGCTTTTACCGGTTCCGTGCGGCCCGGTCAGGATGAGGTGAGGCAGTGTCCCGGATGCGGCAAACTTCGAAAGGTGCTGGACAACCGGATCCTGGCCCAGAATTTCAGTAAATGCATCCGGCCGGTATTTCTCAATCCAGAGCATGAGACAACCTCATTGTCATCTCACGTATTGCTTCTGACAAAAGATAATTATTGTCAAGGGATGCTAGGAGTTCCCGCCGTTCTGTATCGCTCAGTGTCCTGCAGGCATCGGTAATATTCGGGAGCGCGCGGGTCAGCTCGTCAACAATGGTCAGTGTTGCCCTGCGGGATGTGCGCGAGAGGGGGTTGAGGTCGATCCCGATCACGGTCTTTCCCATCTTCACGAGTGCCTCGCACCGGTCGCCATCCTCAAGTGGCACCATGATGACATCGGCAGAGAACATACCCTCCCGCCGGCACCAGGCCCGGTCATGGGAAAGGGGAAGGAGACGTTCCGCGGGACCGGAAAATACCTCTGCTCCCGCATTCCTGAGCAGGTCTTCGATCAGATGCACACGTTCCTCTGTCCGGTGGAAGAGGTTGACCTCGACCAGGGCACCGCTTGCCTTCTGAAGTACGGCAATTTCACGGCCTGCCAGTGCAGCGGCATTCCCGTTCACGGAAATGACCGGGTGCCGGGCAGCGAGCAGCAGGGCAGCTGCGGTTCGTTCGGCCAGAAGGGCGCTCGCACTTGTCCGTTCTCCCATGAAGTAATCGAATGCCTCGCCTCTGCCGTGAGCGATGAGACCCTCCGGGGAAACGATGCCTTTTTTGACACTCTCTGCAAGGTGCTCGCGGGTGACCAGCGAACGGTACCGGGGGTGATCGGGCGGGATCATGGCCGGACCCCGACAACCCGGGCACCCGCATTCGCCACGGTGAATACATATACTTCCCCGTATGCTGAAAGGATTTCGTATGCTTTTTGCCCGTAGGCGAATACGCCGTTGCCGAGCATGGTCATACTTGCAGGAATATTGTTGTCAGTACATCGTCGGATCACTTCACCGGCCTCTCTTGTGAGGAGCCCGCTCTTCTCTGAAAACCGCCGGGAGATTTTGAAAAAATCCATTGCGTCTTCTGGCGGGCGGGAAGGGAATGCAGCGGTAACGCGCTCCATCTGTTCGCATGAGCCGAGCACAGAGGGCGTTGATATAGGGCCGAACGATACGGCATAGAGCGGTCCCGGCAGATCAAAAGAGCGGGTGATGGCACCATCGATGCCCGGCCCGCTCCGCACCACTCTCCCTCCTCCC
Source organism: uncultured Methanoregulaceae archaeon (assembly GCA_963818425.1). Taxonomy (GTDB): domain Archaea; phylum Halobacteriota; class Methanomicrobia; order Methanomicrobiales; family Methanospirillaceae; genus Methanoregula. The sequence continues at coordinate 82,117 of CAWFSA010000006.1, forward strand.
TGGCAGGCAGCGACATCGCCAAGACCCGTCCGGTGGACGACATCTGCCTCGTGGGCCAGCGCGGCAATATCGTGCGGGGTCAGCCCGAGGTTGTTGCTCCGGTTGACCGCGGTAAGGGTAGCGAGCAGTGCTGCTGCCGAGAGGCCGAACCCGGCACCAATGGGAAGCCGGCACTCGGTGGTGACCGAAACGGTAATACCGATTTTTCCAAGGATGTATTCGAGGGGCGGTGAAGCAGGGGAATAACAAACGAGGTTTCCTGATGAATCTGTCCGGTTAACGGAAACGGACGTGGAATCCGCCGGGGTGACCGTTGCCATGACGCCTTCGCTGATTACGATACCGGCCCCGATACTTCCCGTAGCGGTGACCGACTCCCCTTCAACGCGCCTGAAGTATCCCGATATATGCCCCGGGCAGAATGCAGTGACCGTACTTTGTTTCATAGGAACCGGAAAATACTGTTGTGTGCCTGAGTGTTGGCATGTTCTGGCATTAAGAAATTTTGCCTGAAAAAATACACATGGCCCGGTACCTTATACCATGACTCTCTGGTTTCTGTCCTGCTGGAGGTCCCGGAGGATACGGCGTATATGACCAATATTGATTGTCCTTGTTGTCAGGATACAGAGATGGTTTTCACGGTAGGGTGCTATGATTACGTTACCCTCCGGGATCTGGAGGGTCATGTGGACCAGCGATCCCCAGTCGATGTGGGGGGTTATCTTGTTGGTGGTTTCGAGCATGCTCCGGGCAATCTTCAGCAGCGGTTCGATCTCGATATCCCCCATGAGCAGGAGGTTGTATTCATCATTGAAGACAAAAATGGCAACAATACCGTTGAGTTTCTTGATCTGTCCGATTATTTTTATATCCCGCTCTTCAAGAACTACCGGTTGTGGGATGAGCGTTTTTTCTGGAGGCTTTTCAGCAACAGGTACTGCTGCAAAAACGGGTTTTTGGATATCAGGTGTCTCCAGAGCCTCGGGCCGGGGGGCATCAGCTTCTCCTTCATGTTGCACCGGGACTTCCGCTCGTGCAGGTGGTTTTCCCGGAGCTGGTTCCTGGTCACCCGCAGTATCCAGCGGGGTATCGTCGACCGTGCAGACCTTCAGCGCATACGAGAACTCTTCCGGGGTGTATTTGCTGAGGTTGAATTCAATGATCGGCTGGGAATTAAAATAATCCAGGGCTGCGTGCCCGCAGAGTTCGATACGGCCGTGTTTAAAATAATAGATCAGAGGCTTTCCTTTCCTGATAAGGATGAACCCTTCCCCGTCCTGGATGACCACACGCACAATGCCGATGAACCTGACTGTATGGGTAAATATCCATTGTGGCGGTGCCTGCATCCAGCCTATACTTTTTCCTTCCGGTAACTGGTCAATCATAAAAGAGACACGATTGCGTCCTGGTTCTTCTTCATCTCATAGGTGATCTGCCCGATATTTGCCGTGTTTTTTGCAATGATCACCAGATAAAATTCCTCCATAATGGGTCCGAGGATCAGGAAATAATCGGAGAATTCCACAAAAACCATGGAGAGCGAGGCATTGCCGAACAGTGCAGCGGTTCTTTTCGAATCGAGCATGATGGTGGATAACACATCCTGAAGTTCCCCTTTGATCACGATGCCTGATTTGATGCTCTGGATAATTTCCCCGGTCTCCTGAATAACGATAGCAGCCTGCACATCGTTTAAGATAAGAAATTTGTTCAGGATTTGTTTGAGCATCCTCAATCCTCTTTTACACGTATTCTCATTTTTTATCCGTATCTTCTTATCCGGTCGCTGATTCTTTCCGTTGTCCGGTGCCGGATCCCGTACTATTCTTGTATTTCAGGATATGCTCACTCGTTGTCTTCCTGTGAAAGGGTATCAAGGATTTTATACGTATTGACCATGCGGTTGAATGCAGTCTGGAGTTCTCCGATCTCGTCGTTGCTGAGGAGTTCGATCTCGGGATTCCTGAGATCACCGGTACTCATGCTGGTCGCGATCTTTGCGAGCTTAACGATCGGATTTGTGATGCTGCCCGCGAGGAAGAAACTCCACATGACGACCACCGAGAGCGTTATGAGCGTGATGATGATTATGCTGTTTTCAAGCCCGATGTTTTCTCTGATGCTCGTGCTCCCCCCCATGGATATGATGCCCAGAAGGATCATGGGGATGGTTGCGACAACCATCATGCTTACCATCAGTTTATAAAATATGGGAATAGGAAAACTAAAACCTCCGGCGGCAGGTTTCGTATCTGTCCTTTTTGTGGAGGTCATGTATCAGTATATACATAAACTCCATATAAAAATATCCAAAAACCCGAAGATCCCGGGTTTGTTGGTGCAGGAATTATTGAAAAAACGGGGAGAAAGTGGCCACTGATTCCTACCGGTAAACGGCTGAACCTGCATAACAGGTTTTAGACGAGTTCTGTCATCGTTTGCCAAAACGTATGGGCAACCGCGTCTTTCGATCCATTCAGCACAATGTTCCCTTTTGCCGAAAGGAGTGTGTATTCCCCTTCCCTGCTCCCCATGGTTTTGGGGGAATTCATCAGGACTGCAGAAACACCCTTCCCGATCATCTGCGTTGCCTGCTGGAGTGGTGCATCCCCCAGCTTAAACGCTACGGTGAACGGTGTCCATTGCCGGATTACTTCATCCAGCAGTTTTGGCAGGGGTTCCAGTTCAAGACCGACTTTCTTCCCGCTTGGGATTTTTCCCTGGTACCTTTTCGGGACAAAATCCGAGATTGCAGCTGCACTGATATAGATATCGGCACCACCGCCTTCTGAAAAACAGCGGTGCACTGCCTGACGCATATCATCTGCGGAATCCGCCGGCACGTTTGTGACGCAGGGGAATTCATCGCGGTGGACGACCGTGACATCGGCACCGAGCCGGAATGCCTCAAGGGCAAGCGCACGCCCCATGAGGCCACTCGACCGTGTTGTGAGCACGCGGATATCGTCAACCGGCTCCCGGCAGGGACCGCTGGTTATCAGTACACGTTTTCCTTTGAGCGGCTGCCCGAGGATCGACCGCTCGCACCAGAGGACTATCGTTTCGCTATCCGCAATCTTTGCTTTTCCTTCCTCTATCCGCGGGTCGATGACCCCGATACCCCATGCCCTGAGACACTCCAGGTTCCCGTGGACTGCCGGGTGGCGGTACATACTGTGGTGCATTGCCGGGACGATCAGGACCGGTAGAGCGCTTCCCAGGGCAGTTGTTGCAAATGTCGTGACGGGGGTGTCGTCAATGCCGCAGGCGATCTTACTGATGGTGTTCGCGGTGCAGGGCGCGATGACCAGCAGGTCGGCAGATCCTCCGTCACCACAGTACGTTACATGCTCTACCATACCGGAGATGCGGGTGATCGCAGGCCTTCCGCTGGCGTATGTCAGGGATTCCGGGGAGATGATCCCGGTGGCGGCTTCACTCATCACGGTCTGGACAACCGCACCACATCGTCTTAAGGAGTGGATCAGTCTGACGACCTCGACAGCGGCAATGCTGCCGGTGACTGCGACAACGACTTGTTTTCCGGCAAGTGTCTGAACAGTGGTCATGCGAGGTACACATCCTGAACCACATGCCATGCATGCGGGCGGTATTTCTTTACTGTATGTACATGGATAGTGGCAGAAAAACCTGCGCACGCAGTGCATGCCCGCACCTGCTCCTCAACCGGCCCGATACTATGGACATGGATGATGCTTCCGGATGCTGCATGGCGCAATGCCTCTGGAAGCATGGTTATGGCATCGAAATGGCCCATCACCATGCGGTCATAGGTACCGGCAAGGAGCTGGCGACAGTCTCCCAGAGTTGGTGTAATCCTGCCGGATAATCCATTTGCGTCGATTGACCGGACCAGGTAACCAAAGGCAACGGGATTGATCTCCATGGCGTGAACGTCGGCTCCTGCCCCCGCAAGCGGAAGGGAAAAATAACCTATACCGGCAAACATGTCGGCAATCCTCTCAGGGCGGGGGCTGTTTTTGACCATCCTGGCGATCCGGGCTTTTTCTTCGCGGTTGCCCATCGAGAACATCACTTTTTCCGGATCGAGAATATACGAGATCCCGGCTTCCTTATGGCAGACTTCCCCACCGCTCCCCCAGACCATCTGTGTCTCTGGTGTCCTTGTTATATCGCTCAGGGATTTGATCCACAGGATTCCGCGGGGATGCCGGAAACCGGCGATTGCCTCAATTTCGCGCGGTGTGGGTTCTTTCCCGTGAAGGACCGCAATATCCCCTATCATGTAATACCCTCGTCCGCGGTATCGTTTCCTCTCGGGAATCTCACGGTCACAGGGTTCGGATGAAAGAACAGGTACCCAGAGGGTATCGCCATCTGCAAAGGGATCCCGCGTCCTGTCAACCCAGTCAGCTGTATCCAGGTCCCCGGACTTTTGTTTCCGGACCGCCCGTACCCGCATGTTCTACCTGACAAAAACCATCTGGTCGCCATCCCGCAGCAGACCGGATGTGGTCACCGGCCTGCACCTCCAGCCATTTCAGCTGCGGGTATTCCCGTGTCCGGCTGCTTATCGGATCCAGAACTCCTATATTTTTCCCGTCTGCATAAACCACGAGTCCCTGCTCTGCATTCCGCGAATTGCCGATGATCTTCTCCACATCGTCCTCCCGGACCGACTTCGTTGTTCCATCCTTGAGGTCAATGGTCTGAAGGTGGTGGGACTCCACATGCAGGATCTCATAATACCGGTTCCTGATTTTGATGGCATCATTTTTCTGGAACCGCGGGAGCCGGACGGAATAGGTTACCCGGAAGAGCTGTCTCCCGTTCTTTTCGCCGATCAGCTTCGGGTGTGTCGTGTACCGCCCACCCAGCTGGGCAATGATCCCCTGCGAGATGAGGAGCCCGATATGCTGCGACCCGATGATGATATCGATACCATCGTGGATCTCGTTTATGTCCGAGATGAACGAGAGACGTTCCCCGCCGGCCTGCAGAGTATCCTCGATTTGCTGGGCAACTGAGGCAGCGGTCTGGATCTCAAAGGTACTGGGAGTCCTCCCTTCAGCCCGTACCTGCACGACTCCTTCATAGTAACTCCCGCTGATCCGGTTGCAGCGGTCGCACTGCTCCTTGTGCCAGAGAATCTCTACCGTGCAGGTCCCTTCAACATGTTTGTTGTACAGGACCCCCCCGAGAACGAGCGTTGCACGCGACCGGTTCAGGGTAAGATCCCGGATTGAGACGTCGATGGAGGGTTTTTTTACATCCTTGTGAAAATGCACCGCGGATTTGGCAACTTCAGGGCCCAGCGCTGACCGTTCGGCAGCCGAATCCGTCCAGGTATTCACCACTTTTATGGCACCGCAGCTGGGGCAGTTGGTACTTTGTACACGGTTTTCACACGTGAACCATGGCGTACTTCCTATCCTGCACTGGCTGCACAACCCGTCAGTCTCAGTGGGTTTGCCGCATTTCGGGCAGAAATTACCTAAAATATCCTTATTCATAACCGGTAGATCTGTGCGTGAGGCACTTTTCCTATCATCATGCAGTCGGATTTTGTCAGAAGTCCCATTTCAACAGCCAGGTTAACCGAGCGTTCGCCAATGAGGTTGATGGTCCCGGCGTTTTTCAGCGCATCACGCACTTCGTTTTCCGTAACGGGAGTGTTGCCGTAAAACCAATCCGTAATGGCGAGTGAGAGTTTTTCATGACATACCGTCGTGTTCAGCAGTTCCCGGTCACAGACGGCAACAATGTCTCCCGTATCCCGCGAGCGATGAATCTTTAAAAACATTGTTTATGCATTGGCGGGAGGGAATTAAAAAGGTGAGTTTGCGGGAATAAAAAAAACCTTACTGAACGAATGAAGGTTCCCCGCATCAGGGTCTCTCCGAGGCACGGCGGGGCGAGGATGTTGTATTTTTCTATCAGCCGTAGTAATTTCCATCAGAATTCTATACAATGGAAGGAAAACAAATTAGTCCGCCGCGGAGGGGCGCCCCGTCGGGGCGGCGGGGATCATCGCAATTGAGAGAGAAAATGCACTTCCTGCAATTCGCTTTTGTATTTCTGTATTCGATGTCGCCCGATTTTCTTTACCGGAGTTCCACCGTCACCCCGTACACCTTCTCCACCGTCTCCGCATGGATAAAAAAGCAGTTGTCCACGGTCATCTGACCGGAAGCAATGAGCTGGTTCGTGAACCGTGGTACTGACTTTGGGCCGATCACAGCCCCGGGGCGCGAGTTCTCGTCCATGTAATCGCTCTCCATCGTGAACCGGCGGTGTTCTTGGATCAATTGAGGCAGGGCCTCGTGCTTTGCGATCAGCGAGGGGTGCAGGGGCGTGTCCGGGGAGCCATAGTGCTTTACCACCCGTTCAACCGGTACATGAGCATCTATAGCCAGCGCCACGATATCGGCACACGGGCCGGTCTCAGCATGGACCTGGAGCGCGCAGACTGCATTCGGCCGCCAGCTGCAGTGCATGGATGAGGACTTCATTAGAAGCTGCGAGCAGTTCCGGGCTCACTTCATAATGGGGCCGGCCGCTTTTGAGGGCAACCGCTTTTCCTTCCTCCACGTAGGCAGCAGCGCAGTCAAGGCCGGCTTTCATCACGGTGGTTGCTTCTGCAAGGGACATCCGTTCTGAAAGCCTGGTGATCTCCGCGGGATGAACACCCAGTACCGTAAAAACAACGAGCCCGGTTTTGCGGATCATCTCCGCGACCCGGAGCGTCTCGTCAAAGACCTTTGCATAATCCGCCCCGTACAAAGGGTGCACGGAAAGAGACCAGGAGGGCTTGGACACGAGGAAGATATGCGTTCCCCCGGCCCGTAAAAAATCCTTTGCGGCCTCAATGCCCCTGCCGTTCACCGGATCGATATGGATATGGTCGTCAGTGATTGGATATACCGGGGATTTCATTACTCTCCACCACGCTCATGAACGGGTATCCATTCTCCGGTGCGAGGCGGGCACGGCAGTAGCAGAACCCCACACGGGTGACAATCTCGACATTGAACATGAGCCCGGAAAGCTCGCTGTAGCCGAACCGGTTTTCCGTCATGAGGCTGCGGTCCAGTTTCACGGAAATCTCTTCAACGAACGGCTGGAGGATCACGGCCTTCTCGACAGCAGTCTCGACACTGGCTGCTGACTGCCGTGATATCGGGGTGCCCACCCATTGGTGATAGAGTGCTCCCAGCTTGATCCCTGCCTCGAAAATTGCCTGTTCCCGGTCCCTGGTCATGGTATTTCCCTCAAATCAACTGGATTATCCCGTTCTTAGGCTCCATTGCCTCGCCGTGCCGGAGCAGCATGTCGATACCTTCCTTCACTTTTTCACGCGGGAACCCTTTCCCGCTGACGGTATCCATGACCTGATCGACACCGGCACGTCGGCCTTCCCCGCCAATATCCCGGATAGCATCCTTGATAACCCGGATAATGTCCCGCTTCTCCTTGGAGATCCCGGTAACGATCTTGTCGATATCGAAGGTTCCTGTCCGCGCATCATACGCGATCTGGCGCAGGCAGGCATCGACAATATGGATGACCCGTTCGGCATCACCCAGCTCGATTTTATCCGATAACCGGATGCGGGCGCTGGCTTCTGCAAGCCGGACCAGCGCTTCCAGCTGGCGCGCAGTCACCGGAACCGGCTTGTTGGGTTCTGCAATCCCTCTCAGTTTAAGATAATACGTCACCAGTGCGTCCTTTGCCTCGGCAGACAGTATCGGGTAGCATGATCGCTTTGCATACGCAACATATTTCCGGAACAGGGACGGCTCGATATCCGGCATTACGGGCTTGAGTTGTTCCAGGATGTATTCATCGGTAACGCCGGGGATGGGTGTTTTTTTATGCTGGGCTATGAGCTCGCCGGTACTATGCGCCTTGAGGATATGTTCGGCAATGGCGAGATCCCTTTTCTGTTCCGGCTGGTCGGTCATGATGAAGATGAGGTCGAACCGTGACAGCAGCGAGGGAGGCATGTTGATCTGGTCGGAGATGTCGCCAAACATATCGAACCTGCCGTATTTCGGGTTAGCCGCACCGAGAAGGGCACAGCGCGACTTGAGCGTTGCGGTTATGCCTGCTTTTGCCACGCTGATGGACTGCTGCTCCATAGCCTCGTGGAGCGCGGACCGGTCCCCTTTTTCCATCTTGTCCATCTCATCGACAGCTGCAACACCCATGTCCGCAAGGACCAGTGCACCGGCTTCCAGCGTCCAACGGCCTTCTCCGAACTCGTCCTTGACCGCGGTTGCGGTAAGCCCTGCGGCAGTGGAGGACTGTCCGCTCGTGTAGATAGCCCGCGGAGAGAGCTTGACAACATACCGGAGCAGCTGGCTTTTTGCAATACCCGGGTCCCCGATTAGCAGGACGTGGATGTCCCCCCTCAGGCGGCTCCCGTCCGGCATCTCCTTTGCAATGCCGCCGAAGAGCTGGAGGGCAATTGCCTGCTTTACGTCCTCGCTCCCGTAAATCGTGGGTGCAATCGAGTGGGTGATCATCCGGTAGATCATCGGGTCTTTGCTCAGGGTCCGTATCTCGTCTTCAGCTTTTTCATCTATCTCGACTTCCTCAAACTCTTTTTCTGCTATCTCGATGGAGTTGCATTCAAGGAAAATGTCAAAGACGGTGCTTTTCTCTCCTTTGACAATTCGTTGCATTGACCGGAGGATGCCATTTATTATGATCCGGTCTCCCGGGGAGACTTTTCCCGACAGGTCATCCGTCACGTCAACGTCCAGTGTCTGGGGCTGTTCGCCGCCGCGCAACCCTTCTGGTGATTCCTGAATCCTGAGCTTCTGGGAATCAACAAATTTGGAGAGCTTGGGCATCAGCTCGAGCTTCTTGAACGTGCAGCCATCCGTTGAACACCCTTCGGGCTCGATGAACTTTCCGTATTTCTGTATCTTGTAGGTGCGATGGCCTGCAGGGCAGCGGAACGCTGCCTCAACGATCCGCGGCCTGACCTCAGTGGTCTTCCGCAGGATCCCTTCAACGGAGACAAATGTGTTGATGTCATCGGACCGGATATTACGGATACCGGTTTTCTTCAGGGAGGTTGGTGAACCGGATATTGATAGACCCCTTGGGAAGTTCCTTACCGTCTTTAGTCTTTATCAGCTGATCGTTTCTAATCGCATCGTCGACATCCTCAAGAACTTTACCGGGATTCTCGAGGAGTTGGTCAGCAAGGGAAATCCCGACCTTTCCGAACCGTTCGATATCCCGGTAATCGATCAGGAGCGAACGCTTGTGCGGGTATTCGCGGGAGATCTCTCCCAGTTCTCTTTTGTACCGGGTCTTGAGGAGCCGGCTCCAGTCCGCAGTCCTGTCCGCATCGTGCTCCTGTTCTTTCTCCATGGTCAGTTCTCCCGTTTTTCTGATGATACGACAAAACGGGCGAGTAAGGCTTCCAGCTGGATATCGCTGTTTGCCCCTTCGGACAGACGGAAATCCGTTTCGCCAAGATGGTCGATGAGCCGGACCTTGAGTTTCCGGTTGATATCCATCTTCAGGATCGTCCGGTAACACTGGTTTATCAGCTCGTTGGGAGCGATACCCCGTTCATGGAGGAGGTGGGCAAGGAGAGATTCGGCACCATCGAAGTCCCCCTTCAGCGACCGGGCAAGGAGATCGTTAATCTCGTCAGGGCGTGCTGTCGAGGTGATGGCGTAGATCATCTTCTCGTCAATCGCACTCCGGATGATTGCAGCACCCTGGAGGGCATTGATCGCTTTACGCATGTCCCCTTGCGCGATGTAGACAATTGCATCCATCGCCTCATCGGTGACGCTCAGGTTTTCTTTGACGGCAATGCGGCGGATCTCCTCTTTTACAGCACTGGCGCCCAGCGGTTTGAACCGGTATATTGCGCACCTGCTCTGGATGGGATCAATGATCTTCGAGGAATAGTTGCAGGAGAGGATGAACCTGCAGGTCTGTGCATAGGTCTCCATCGTACGGCGCAGGGCGGCCTGGGCGTCTGTCGTCAGCGCATCGGCTTCATCGAGGAAAAGAATCTTGAACGGCACGTCTCCGTCCCGTCCCGTCCGGGCGAACTCCTTGATCTGGTTACGGACGACGTCGATCCCCCGCTCGTCAGAGGCATTCATCTCCCGGAAGTTTCTCTGCCAGTTACCGGGAAAAAATTCCCGGGCCAGGGTGACTGCTGCGGTGGTCTTTCCGACGCCGGCGCTGCCGGTAAAGAGGAGATGGGGGAGGTTGCCGCTTTTCACATAGGATGACAACCGCTCCACTATCTCGTCCTGCCCTACGATATCCGCAAGAACGGCAGGCCGGTATTTTTCAATCCAGATCGTGTGGGTTTCATCCATCGTCATCACGCTCGTATCAAGAGAGTCAGGATATTTTTTATACATACAACCGGATATTTATCCGGACAATCATTGTGTACTAATCTTGGGTTTCCTGCTCTTTTTAATGAATGTCATAATATTTATCATAAGGGTTTTGAAATTACTTTCCATGCATGGAAAATATTTTTTTCTCATTTTTGTAGTCATCCTGGCAGTAATACTCCCAGCTGCCGGAAGTCTCACAAAAATTTCTGCCGGCGCACCGGTCTACCTTGGTGAACAGAACCTTGATATTTCGGCGGGGCTCCAGGGATGCCGCAATATCGCCTGGTGGGCACCTGGATCTGATACCGAAGCACCACCGCAAAAGAACGTTACCATAATAAAAACCCTTGAGGATTCCAATATTGCTCACAGATATACAATCCGTCCTGAGATTTATGCGGGCTATGAAGGTACCTGGTATTGTGAGGGGCAACGTCCTCTCAGACCCGTGTTCGAGGTTCTCGAACCCCAGCTCTCAGTGAAGTTCTGGGACATGGACAATGACGAGGATGTCACCGGCCAGACCATCTCCCTGACTTCCAATATCACCTACCGGATAGACACGAATCTTGACAAGGCTCTCCAGGGGAAATACCGTCCCGAAATGACATCTCTCGATTCGTTTTACACTACCAGTCTGATGGATCCCGGGAACAAAGTGCTCTCTTCCGTGTATACGGGAAGTTTTGGAAAAACAGGGTCGCAGGTTCTGATAGTTGATCGTAATCCTATTCTCTCTGCCTCACCTTACTTCTGGAAAGACGGGGGCATGTGGGACCGGACATCCAAGAATAAACAGGGTGATCTGATCTATCCTTTAGGAACGTACACCATTACCGTGAACCAGAACCTCAATAAAATGCAGGAACTGTGGGCAAGCGCAACACCGGAAAACCGGGCAGGCGTGCTTGATGCATCGGCGGCTGTTACGTTTATCAAACCGCCTTCAACTCCGGTTGAAGCCTCTACGAGTACAATAACAACATCTCCTTCGCTCCCTCCTTCTGCAACACTTACGAGCGTCACAATGCCTCCTACCGCAACAAAGGTTCCCCAGAAGACCACATACTCGCCACTGCCTCTCTGGGTCGTCCTCGCCGCTCTTGGGATGGTTTTGTCATGCGCAGTCCGGCAGAGGAAATAACCAACCTGTTTTTCCCACCTTTTTATAGGAATACAATGCCTATAATCTCTGGAGATTCCTTATGAAAATTAATGTTATAGTAACAGCCATGCTGGTACTGCTCATGCTGATAGTTTCTGGTGCAGCTGCGGATTCACCAGAATCTTTCAATTCCTCAGGGGCGCTCTACTCGAAAAGTGTTGACCTGGCTAATGCGGGGAAATACCAGGAAGCGCTTGACGCCGCCGATAATGCGCTTGCCCAGAATGTAACGTCCCTGACTGGTCTTATCCAGTCCAACCGGGCAGGAATTCTTGTCATGCTTCACCGCTATAATGAAGCGATTACTGCAGCTGATACAGCACTGTCAGTTGAAGGCAACCTGACTACGGTCCACGCGATTGCATGGTACAATAAGGGCAATGCCCTTCGCGCTCTGGGGAGGGTTAGTGAAGCACAGGACGCATATACTCATGCGAATGCGCTTGACAAGACGCTTGTCCCTCCAGACATGAGCGCTGATATCCCGGTTACGTCTGTGCCGGAATTACCGCTTTCACCTACCCAGAAATCACCCCTTTCAGATTTATCCGTCCTTGCTGCCCTTGGGATATTTTCCGGCACGGTCTCTCTCTGTCAGGAAAAAATAAAAACTTATTTTATTGATTCTCCTGTCATCATCATCAAAACGGCAGTAATTATCAAAGAGCAATTGCCGGAAAATCCTCCCTGTTTGAAGTAAAATTCCACGTCCCTCTTGGTAATGACTATATCTTGAAGTGTCGTCCAAATAAAGTATTAGGATACCATGGAAGGGGCAGTCCGGCTCTTTGCCGGTGAATTCAACCGGTCGACACTGACGGTACCTGGCGGGGATGAGAAAAGCGCTGCGTGGGTGGTGACCCCATCAGGCGCTTCCTGCCACCAGGTGTTCCTTGCCGGAGCGCTGGTGGAAGTGCAGGAACAGGGCGATATGCTCTCTTTCCGGGTCGCCGACCCGACCGGAGGATTTGATCTGGTCCGCGGCGGGAAAAATACGGCACTGGCTGAATCGATCCGGAAGATCCCGCTTCCCTCACTTGTCTCGGTGTCCGGCCGTGCCCAGCTGTACTGGAAAGAGGGAAAAGCCGTGCTGACCATTCGCCCGGACCAGGTTCAGGTTATCGATCGCCGGGTCCGGGACCAGTGGGTAATAACCACCGCACAATCCACTCTTGAACGGCTTAAACAGGTATACGGTGTCCTGAAAGGAACCTGCACAGACAGCAGGATCCTGCAGGTATGCTCACACTATTCCCTGACCGTTAAGGAACTTGGAGAACTGGCGGATATGGTTGCCGGTGCACTTTTAAGCGTCCGTCCCGCACAGGAAACGGATAAAGCAGAGCAGGCAGATCCCCGCGAGATGATCATGGAATATATCCGGACATCAAGTAGTACCCGGGGTGTTGCTGTTGAAGAGATCCTGGAGATGGCTCAGCTGAAGGCAGTTTCCCGGGAAGCGGGCCTAGCCGCCATCGAGTCCCTGATTGTTGAAGATGAATGTTACCAGCCCCAGAAGGGATATGTAAAACCGTTATGAACCTGGAATTCATTGGTGACGGCCCGGCCCTGGTCGTCATGGGGGAAGAGCGGTATCTCGTTGTTGCCGATCTCCATTTCGGTATCGAGGCGGATCTCGCGGCACACGGGCTCCATTTCCGGAGCAGGAGCAGGGCCCGGTTGGACCGGTTACTTGCGATCATCGAACGAGTTGATCCGGACGGGCTGGTGCTGCTCGGGGATATCAAGCACAGTATCCCGTCCATCACGCGTCAGGAATATTATGAACTGCCCCGCATCCTCGAGACATTGCGGGACCGGGTTCCCTTGCGGGTATTCCCCGGCAACCACGATATCGGAATTGAACGGTATCTTAAACCAGATGAGATCTGCGCAAAGGAAGGTGCGATTATTGACGGTGTCGGTTACCTCCACGGCCACATGTACCCGTCACCGGCGCTTGCCGGGCATCTCATGATAATCGGGCATCACCATCCCCTGCTCTCCCTCCGGGACGAGGTTGGCTGTGCCCTCCAGTCCCCGGCATACCTGCGTGCGGAAGTGGATACGAAGGCATTGGAAATGGCAGATGACAAAGAAGGTGCCACCCCCACCCGCGTGCTGTTTATGCCGGCCTTCAACGAGATTGCCGGGTACGATATCCTGCAGATAACAAAGAACCCGTTCTCACCCCTCTCGCGGAACATGGTTCCGGACACCTCCGAGATCATCCTTGCCGACGGGACGTACATCGGCCCCCTGCAGTCCGTGATCCCTGATGAAAGCGATTGAAGTGCTGGACCCCCGTGTGCAGGCATGCATCAGGAAACGCGGGTTTACGGTTCTTTCCGATGCCCAGAAAGAAGCAATCCCCCATATCCTCCGAGGGGACCACACGCTCCTGATCGCACCGACCGGTACCGGCAAGACCGAAAGTGCGATGTTTCCGGTTTTCAATGCCCTGCTCTCCATCCCGGCCGGCGGGGGGTTCAGGGCACTGTATATCACACCACTGCGGTCCTTGAACCGTGATATTCTTTCTCGGATGCAGTGGTGGTGCAGTGAACTCGGTCTGACTGTAGGGGTCCGTCACGGTGACACGCCCGCGAGCGAACGCCGGAAACAGGCGATCAGTCCCCCGGACCTCCTCATCACTACTCCCGAAACCGTGCAGGCACTCTTCATGGGGAAACGGCTCCGGCAGCACCTTGCACAGGTCCGGTTTGTTATCATCGACGAGATCCATGAACTCGCCGGCAGCAAGCGCGGTGCCCAGCTGGCAGTTGCCCTTGAGCGGCTCCATGTTTATGCCGGGGAGTTCCAGCGCATCGGCCTTTCCGCCACGGTTGGCAACCCCGAAGATATTGCGCGGTTCATGTGCGGCAGGCGCCCGTTCGCTATTGTACAGGTCCCGGTTGCAAAGAACCTCCAGATTGATGTCCGGTATGTTGGCGATGATTTCCGGCACCAGACGGAAGTGCTCTCAGGGATGCTCAGAAGGGAGGGTTCCACGCTCGTGTTTGTCAATACCCGCGTCACCGCAGAGGCACTGGGGCATGCCCTGTTCGAGCGGGGTGACGTGGAAGTGCACCACGGCTCACTCTCGAAAGAGGTACGAATTGATGCCTGAGGAACGGTTTAAGAGCGGGGAGATCCACACCCTGATCTGCACCTCCTCCATGGAGCTGGGCATCGATATCGGGCGGGTCGATCACGTGATCCAGTTCGGTTCCCCCCGTGAGGTGGCACGGCTCGTCCAGCGTGTGGGCCGTGCCGGTCATCAGCTGAATACGGTGTCCCACGGCACGATTCTTGCAACCGGTTTTGACGATCTGCTCGAATCGCTGGTCATTGCAAAAAAGGCGAAGGCAGGCGAGCTTGAAGATGTTGTTGCCGAACAGAATGCCGCAGACGTGCTGGCAAACCAGGTGGCGGCAATCGCGGTCGAGTACGGGGAGATCGAGCGCGGAAAGATCGTGGAAATCCTGTCCCGCACCTCTCTGTTCACGGAACCGGGGCCTCTGCTGGAGGATGTCTGCCGCCAGATGGAGGACCACCGCCTCATCCGCATGGATGGCAGCAGGATCATCACCACCGCCCGCGCCCGGCGCTATCTTGCCGGTAACCTGTCCATGATCCACGATGAACGAAAAGTCCCGGTCTTTGACATGGTATCCCGGAGGACGGTCGGCACACTGGATGAGTCGTTCGTTGTCGGATGGGTCCATACCGGTGCCGTATTCATCACGAAAGGCCAGCTCTGGCGGGTGCTCGAGATTGCCGACGGGAGACTGACGGTTGAACCGGCAAAGAAAGTGACCGGGGAACTGCCCTCATGGGAGGGCGAACAGATCCCGGTTCCGTTCTCTGTTGCCCGGGAAGCCGGCGGGATACGCAGGACCCGCAGGATCACGGATTATACTCATGACCCTGATAACGTGAAGTATGCCGAAAAGTTCCTCGTCGAGATGGACAAGAACCGGTCACTGGTACCTACAGACCAGCTGATTACGCTTGAGAACATCGATGACGGAGTTGTGTGCAATGTCTGTGCCGGCCACAAGGCGAACGAGGCGCTGGGCCGTGTTCTCTCAGTTCTCATCTCTGCCCGGTACGGGACTACTGTCGGCCTCGAACTGGACGCATACCGGTTTCTGCTGAGGCTCCCGTTTGATATCCGTGCGGCGGATGTCCGGGATCTTCTTCTCGCGCTCGACCCCTCCCACATGCCCGGCATCATCCGTCTCGCGCTGAAACGGACCGCGCTCTTCAAGTGGAAACTGGTTCAGATCGCAAAAAAGTTCGGCGCCATCGATCCCGATGCGGACTACGAGAAGATCAGTATCCAGCGGCTCCTGGAATTTTTCGATAATACCATCGTGCAGAAGGAAGCCTACCGTGAACTTCTCACCGGTTACATGGATATCGATACAGCGTCGTCCATCGTACGGATGATCCGAAAGAACGAGATGAGCGTTGCATTGGGCCCCCATTCCCTGATAGGCGCCGGCGGGCTGCTGTCGTCACGGGACCAGATCCCCCCGCCAACAGCTGACCATGCAGTCCTCTCTGCACTCCGGCGCAGGCTTGACCAGGATGACGTTCTTCTGTGCTGCATGAACTGCCGCGACTGGAAGAGCCGGACGGTTGTGTCCCGTATCGCTGATCACCCGCAGTGCCCGAAGTGCGGGGCGCGTCTTATTGCAGCACTCAAGCCCTATGAAGAAGAGTCCTGCGCCGTGGTCAAAAAACCCCGGAAGACCGCGGAGGAGCGGGCAGTGGAGCAGCGGCTCATGAAAAATGCCAATATCGTCCTCTCCAGCGGAAAGAAGGCGGTCATTGCGTTATCTGCACGGGGAGTCGGACCGGAGAATGCATCGCGGATACTGGCGACCCTGGCTGAAGGAGATGCATTCTACCGCGAGATCTTAAAAGCAGAGCGGAATTTCATCCAGACCCATCGGTACTGGACTTGAGGATTAAAGAGATTTCATGCCGGGAAGACTTGTGTCGAAAGAAAAGACCTGATTCTTCTGGTATGATTATCGAGGCCGATGTCCCCAAACCCCCTTTTATGATTCATACCGCCACCGCGAAGGGCCCGCCGCGGCGGCTTCAATTTATGGTTTTCTTGGAAATGTAAATAATATTCAGCACCCTGTTGCAGTTTTCGATTACAGTTCCCCGAATCTGGCATTTTCCCCGCCGTGCCCCGCGAGGGGCCCTGAAGCGGGGAGTGCTCATAAAAAGTAGATAAAAAAATTAAATCATACTCAAATTGAAGGTAAAAAATCTGAAAAGCCTAAAAGAAAAAAAATTACATTATGCTCTCGAGTTTCTGCTCGAGGAAATCGAGACCTTTCTTGATATCTTCAAGGTTCTTCCCGCCCGTGAGGATAATTTTTCCTGAAGAGAACAGGAGCGCAACGATCTTGGGGTCCTTGATCCGGTACACGAGGCCCGGGAACTGTTCGGGTTCGTATTCGATATTCTCGAGGTTCAGGGTAATAACGACCTTATTGAGGTTGATGTATTTCCCGATATCATAGGAACAGACGATATTGGTGACAGCCACTTTCGGCTCCTTGAAGGTGTCGACACCCGCCTCCTTGAGGGACTTGATGATTATCGCAAGACCGTCCGTGAGAGCTTTATTGTCACGGATACCGGTCAGCACAACCTTACCGGAAGAAAAGATCAGCGAGGCAATTTTCGGGTTCTCGATTCGGTACACTGCACCCGGGAATCTCTTGGTATTGAGTTCGCAGCTCTTGATCTTGCCGGAAACTTCGGCAAGGTCGATGGAATCGGCAATAACTCCCGATGCTACGATGTTCTCAATTTTTAATGAAGCGTACTTCTTGTCTGCCATCCACTATACTATGCTGTGCACCGAATCATAATACTAATGGACAACCTTTATGTCCCCTCAGCACTTCCCGGTTTGCCGACGATTTTGTCGTGCGAATCTTCTCATCCGGTTTTCATGAGGTTGCAATATTTCCGGTCCGTCATCCCTTCCTCCAGTTCAGGAATTCCGGAAAAAAGAACACATTGAAAAAGATCCGAGAAAAACACTGTTCCTGATTTTATGAAAAAAAGCGGGCATGGTACAGACAGTTATGATTCGATGTGTGAGAAATTTTCCATCGATGTTCCGGAATATTTCAATTTCGGGTTTGATGTCATCGATGCATGGGCAAAAAAGGATCGCAACAAACTGGCGTATGATCTGGGTCAACCAGAACGGGGAGGAGAAAAAATACAGTTTCCTCGATCTTGCCAACCTCTCCAACAAGGCAGCGAACATCCTCCTGAAATACAATATCAACAAGGGTGACCGTGTGCTGGTCATGCTCCCCCGTATCCCCGAGTGGTGGATCTTTGCCATTGCCCTCATCAAGCTCGGTGCGGTCTTTGCGCCGTGCCCCACCATGCTCACATCCCGCGGATATAAAATACCGGGTCAACAAGGGAAAGTTCCGGATGATCATTACCGATGTCGAGAATGCACCCAAAGTTGAGGAGATCTGCAATGAATGCCCGACCCTCACGACACCGGTTCCTTGCTGATGGGGAACTGAAAGGCTGGGCAAGTTTCCCGTACGAGCTCCTCTACCCGGCACCCGTCTCCCACCGCTCGGTCAGCATTCCGGACCAGCTCCGGACCCGGAGCACCGACCCGATGCTGATCTATTTCACCTCCGGCACCACGGGAGAGCCGAAGATGGTGCTCCACAACCAGGCTACCCGCTCGGGCCATATCGTGACCGCACGGCTCTGGCAGGACATCAGGCACAATGATCTCCATTTCACGGTCTCCGATACCGGCTGGGCAAAGTGCGCATGGGGCAAGATCTTCGGCCAGTGGATCGAAGGTGCCTGTATCTTTGTCTATCATTTCACCGGGAAATTCCAGGCAACCGAGGTCCTTCCCCTTCTTGAGAAGTACCAGATCACCACCTTCTGCTGTCCCCCGACCATTTACCGGATGCTGATCCTTGCCGACCTGGAAAGGTTCGATCTCTCGTCCCTGCGCCACTGCACCAGTGCCGGAGAACCGCTCAATCCCGAGGTGATCCGGGTCTGGAAGGAAGGGACCGGCCTCACGATCTGCGAAGGCTACGGACAGACCGAGACTGCCTGCTGTGTTGCAGCGTTCCCGTCTGTTGAGCCCCGGCCCGGCTCCATGGGGAAACCCTCCCCCGGCTGGAAGATCGAGATCCATGATGATGAGGGAAACCCGGTTGGCAACCATGAGGAGGGCAGACTTGCAATCAGCTGCAATCCCCGCCCCCCGGGACTCTTTGTGGAATATCTCGACAATCCTGAAGAGAACAAAAAGTCCTTTGTCAATGGCTGGTATTACACCGGCGACAAGGTCAGCAGGGATGATGACGGGTACTTCTGGTTCGTCGGCCGGAGCGACGATGTGATCAAGAGTTCCGGCTACCGTATCGGGCCGTTTGAAGTCGAGAGTGCCCTCCTCGAACATCCTGCGGTGCAGGAAGCAGCGGTTGTCGGTTCGCCCGACCGGATCCGGGGCATGATTGTCAAGGCATTCGTTGTCCTGAACAAGGGGTATGAACCTTCGGAATCCCTGATCCGGGACATCAAGAATTATGTCAAACGGACAACCGCTCCCTACAAGTACCCGCGGGAGATCGAGTTCATAGCGGAACTCCCGAAGACCATCTCCGGCAAGATCAAACGGAACGAACTGCGGGCTGCCGAGCTGAAAAAGTATACCGGCACGAAATAATCCTCCGCATTCTCTTTTTTCCGTGCGGTTTACTCTGTTGCAGCGAATCCGTTCCTACCAGCCTGTTATGGTGCAGGAACCAATCGAAACACGTATTAAATGCACCACTAAATGGATCTGTATGGTGCGATATTCTGTTACCATGGATGACAGCCTCACCGGAAACGATCGATAAATCGTGTGCCAAAAAGAAGATCTCCCGATCGGACTGGATCAGCGAGGCGTGCACCACGCACCTCGCCAAGAGCAACGGAACCGGCACGATTGGTGCAACAACCCTGCCGTCTGCCGGGCCGGTCATTGGTCCTGATGACCACAACATGCCGGACTATGAGGAAATGTACCGGAATTTCCGGATCGATGTTCCCGAATATTTCAACTTCGGTTTTGATGTGATCGATGCATGGGCAAACAAGGACCGGAACAAACTTGCCATGATCTGGGTGAACCAGGAAGGCGTGGAGAAGAAGTTCACCTTCTGGGACCTGATGCGGCTCTCGAACCAGATCGTCAACATCATGATCAAGTACGGGGTCAACAAGGGCGACCGGGTCCTGATCATGCTGCCCCGGGTCCCGGAGTGGTGGACCTTCACGCTCGCCCTGATCAAGCGCGGTGCAGTCTACTGCCCGGCACCGACCATGCTCACCCCCAAGGACCTGAAATACCGGATCAATCTTGCCGATATCAAGATGGTCATCACCATGGAGGAGCATGCGGACAAGATCGACGAGATTGCAAAGGAATGCCCGTCGCTCACCTGCAGGATGCTGATCGACGGCAAACGGCCGGGCTGGATCAGTTACCCGGTGGAACTCGACTATCCTGCACCGGTATCGGCAAAGATTGTCAATCTCCCGGGCACGAAGAAGACCAAGAGCACCGATCCGCTCGTCATCTTCTTCACCTCCGGTACAACGGGAGAGCCCAAGATGGTGGTGCACGACCACAGTTACCCGCTGGGACATATCGTGACTGCACGGTTCTGGCATGACCTGCGCACCAACGATCTCCACTTCACGCTCTCGGATACCGGATGGGCAAAGAGTGCATGGGGCAAGTTCTATGGCCAGTGGATCGAGGGTTGCGCGATCTTTGTCTACGATATCCGCAGCCGGTTCAATGCAACCGAGATCCTGCCGCTCATCGAGAAATACGGTATCACTACGTTCTGCTGCCCGCCGACCATCTACCGGATGCTGATCCTCGCCGATCTCGACAAGTTCGATTTCTCCGAGCTGCGCCACTGTGTGAGCGCCGGTGAACCGCTCAATCCTGAAGTGATCAAGGCCTGGAAGGATGCAACCGGTCTGACGATCTATGAAGGTTACGGCCAGACCGAGACGGTCCTCTGCATCGGCACATTCCCCGGCATGAAACCGAAGTTCGGTTCCATGGGGAAACCATCTCCCGGGTGGCATATTGAGCTGCATGATGACAACGGGCAAGCCGGTCGGCCTCCACGAAGAAGGGAGGATCGCGATCATCTACAAAATCGCGCCCGGTCGGTCTCTTCCGGGAATACCTGAACAATGATGAAGAGAACAAAAAATCCTTTGTCGGAGACTGGTACTATACCGGTGACAAGGCCTACAAGGACGAAGACGGGTATCTCTGGTTCATCGGCCGGGATGATGATGTGATCAAGGCATCCGGGTACCGTATCGGGCCCTTCGAAGTCGAGAGTGCTCTTATCGAGCACCCGGCAGTGCAGGAAGCTGCCGTTGTCGGTTCACCGGATGATATCCGCGGCCTCATTGTCAAGGCATTTGTCATCCTAAAGCCCGGCAATCAGCCATCGGACACCCTGACCCGGGAGATCCAGAACCATGTCAAGAAGGTCACGGCGCCCTACAAGTATCCGCGTGCCATTGAGTACGTGGAATCGCTGCCAAAGACCATCTCCGGGAAGATCCGGAGAAACGAGCTCCGCGACCGCGAGATGAAGAAATTAACCAGTGAGCACAGCACCGAGAAGAAAAAGTAATTTTCTTCTCAACGGAACCGACCGAGGAAAAATCGTAGGAACCGCACCGAGAAAAAAATATTTTCTTTTCACCCTACATTTATTAAATCCTGCAGGTAATCTATACAGGCGCGAGGGTAGCCAAGCCAGGTCAACGGCGCCAGGTTCAGGGCCTGGTCTCGCAGGAGTTCTTGGGTTCGAATCCCATCCCTCGCATGCTATTTTGAAAATTTTTCTTACTGAAAACTTTATCATATTCCCTCTACTATTCTCCCTTATGCCGGAGCGAAAAATCAGGAAAAAAAGACCGGTTAAACCGGTCATCGATTTGCTGCCGGAATTACTGGTAAAAGCCCTTGCCCGTCATGACGATTTCATGGTCACCTGTGAAACGGATCCTGATACCGCGAAAAAGAAGATCCACATCATATCAGGAAAATTTGTTTCTCCCTGCATGCTGCGGAAACTGATAGGTCAGGCAGAATCGCAGCGGGACGAGGGGAGCGTGGTTATCTCGAGGAAATGGAAATAGTCACAAACAATTCTGTTTCTTACCGCAGGGCACTAAACAGCCCGGGTTTTTGCTATGGCTAAAAACAGTGTCCGGTCACCGTTCGATAAGGTGGATGGTATCATCAGTCTTTTTTGCAAGATCGTCCCGGCCCTGAAGGCGTGAGACATCGGATATGGCTTCAAGGACGTGAACCGATTCCTCCAGAAAGGACAGGATATCTGCCGGAAAGAGTTCTATACCGTATTCGTCAAGGAGGTATGACGCGATCTGCCGGTGGTCGAGCCCGTTCATCCGGAGCTCGAGTACTTTTTTTGCAAACTTTTTTTCCGGGCAGCCGCAGAGCGGGGAGTCCCGGCAGGTACACCGCAGGAATTCATTGAAAAAAGCAAGAATCTGTTCCCTGACTGCATAGTCTAGGGAATCGTAGTCGATCCGTGAAGCGAGCGTCTCGAGCATGTTTCCGCTAAATGCCAGCTCGGGAAGGCGGTATCCGGCCAGCCTTTCTAATTTTTTTGCATGACGGAAACGTGCCCGGTCTGCGATCAATCGTCCTCTCCGGTACTCTCGTCGAAGTTCTTTAAAGAGGTCATGGAGTCGTTGATCCGCTCGCACTCGATGAGCCACTCGTCGAAGAGGGTCGGGTTCTCGAGGTCATCCTTGACATATTTCCCGCAGCAGGCTGCTCCGTCGATGACAGCGGCGGCGATATTGGCAGCAGTTTCCAGGGCAGCTTCCATGTCCTTCTCAATCTGGCCCTTGCCGGTCTTGACAAGGGTCTTAATGTCCTTGTCGAACTGCCCGGACAGGTATTTCCGGCTGCCGGCAAAGAGTACGAGTTTGGGCAGCTGGAGGATCTGGACTATCTCTTCAAGATCGCCCTTCGGGGTAGAGGTCATGACGATCGCTTCGACCGTTGCCAGCTTATCGAGGGCGTCGTTCGCCGAGAACCGTTTGTTCTGGTACAGTTTGATGATCTTGAGGACTTCGAGCGTGATATCCACGGAGAAACCGTCGAGAATCCGGAATCCTTCCGGGAGTTCCTCGCTTGTTGGCTCCACCTCAAAGCTTGCTTCAGACAGGGTCTTTAACCAGTTGTCCCAGCGTTCCTGGTTGTAAAAAATATAAAACAACTTGAGCGGTTCTTCTTCAGCTTTTTTTGCTGCCTTCTTCACCATTTCAGTACAGTAATCCCTCCCGTGATTAAATGATTTCGTTGGATCAGGAAAACAGCGTGCCATGCAATTCCCCGCGTCCGTTTTTCATCCCGGCGTGATCCGTGAAAAAGGTACCGCGAATGGTTATCACCCTTGAACGGCAATAGTTCCTTGACTATGGCAACCGATAGAGAAAAGCCCGGTGAGGAAACACTGGTCATGGCGCGGTACGGGGAGCTTTTCTTAAAAAGCGAACCGGTGAAGCACCATTTTATCGGGATGCTCCTGCGCAATATCAGGAAAGCGCTTGGCGCTGCCGGCATCACCTGCCGGTACGAGACCCCCCGGGGAAGGATCCTGATTTACGGGGATGATCCGGAGGCGACCGCAGTCATCGTCTCACGAATTTTCGGTATTGTGGATGTGAGCATCTGCCACAGGACTTCAGTAGAGCTTTCAGATCTGAGCCGTTTCGCACTTGCGCTTGCATCCCCCAACCTCGTGGCCGGCATGAGTTTTGCCGTCCGTGCAAAACGCCAGCACAAGAGCGGGCACACCAGCCAGGAGCTCGGGACGGAGATCGGTTCCTTCATCTACGACCATATCCCTGGGCTCATGGTTGATCTCGATGACCCGGATTACGAAATTTTTATCGAAGTGAGGGATTTTGGCGGACTTGTTTATGACAAACGGATTCCGGGTCCCGGCGGACTGCCGTGGGGTACGCAGGGCCGGGTCCTTGTCCTCCTCTCATCAGGTATCGACTCTCCTGTTGCGTCATGGCTCGCGATGAAACGGGGTTGTGAGGTTACGCACCTCTACCTTGATGCCGGCCGCTGGGCTGGCAGCGATGTGACTGCTGCCGCAATCGATAACCACCGGAAGCTCTCGTTCTGGTGTGCCGGTAACCCGCTGTCCCTGGTCATTGCTGAAAGCGAACCACTCTATGACCGGATGAGCCAGCTGAAAATCCCCCCGCGGTACCGGTGCGTGATCTGCAAGCGGTTCATGCAGAACATGGCCGGCCGGCTCCTTGCCCATGAAGGCGCACTTGCTGTTGTAACCGGTGAGAACCTCGGGCAGGTGGCGTCCCAGACGCTTGCAAATCTCGGCGTTATCTCAGATGCAGTAACCGTACCGGTCCTCCGCCCGCTTATCACCTATGACAAGGAAGAGACGATCACCCTCGCCCGCAGGATCGGGACGTTTGATGCAAAACCGGGAGATCTTGCCTGCCGGGCTGTTCCGAAGATGCCTGCCACGGCTGCGGTGCTTGAGGAGGTCCGGACATACGAGCAGAAGATGGGGATCGAAGACCTCGCAGAATATGCTGGTGCCCACACGCGGTTCGTCACCGCGCTCGATGGCAGAATTGTTGAAGAGACCCGGCCCGTGGACGACCGGTAACGATTAATCGGATTAAGCGATGATCCCAAAAACCTGAACCGGGATTCCTGCAGTTCCCTGCAACAGGAGACCGTGAGGATTGGGTTGGCCGGTCGTTATGATCGTTTGCAGTCCTGTATGGTTTATCCTGGCCGTTGCGGTGCCCGGGGACTGGAAGATAAACGGGGATTCTGCCGGACCGGGCTCCTCCTGTTCATCGCCAGTTACCGGTAACACTTTGGCGAGGAGCCCTTCCTGCGGGGCGGCCTGTCATGATGACGAGTTCCTCGGACCCCGCGTCAATTGCTGCGCGAGAATCGCTCGGGAGAACACTGACAAATAAGCATCAGTTCTTTTCCCGAAAAATGCTCCCTGAAAGAAATCAATCCCTGAACCTTTAAAAAAAAAAGTAGATCACATCCCCGTTCCTTTTGCCGGGTAACTTGGGTGAAGCACCCGGATCCCCCTCCCTATGATGCCCCGCCTGCCCTGCCTATACCGATCTGCATCAGGTCCTCGCCAATGATCAGCTTCCCGGTGAAGTTCCCCTTTGCCATTTGCAGGTGTGCGGTCGGGGTATTGCCGGGCACGATATGGTTGAGAACCAGGGTATTGACCGTGCAGTTCGTTGCCACCCGTCCTACATCGGCAATCGATGTGTGTGACGTCAACAGATGCGTTTTAAGTGCGTCCATCTGCGTCCCGGGCTCTGTCTCCCCGAACTTCTGTTCTACCCATGATTCGTCAATGACTTCGTGCACAAGGACATCGGCACCATCTGCCAGCTTCTCCAGGTTCCCGTTCGTATCGGCGCCGGTATCTCCGGAGAACACCACGGACCCGTCATCAGTGTCAAACCGGTATGCGAACGCCGGAAATACCTGGTGGTGGTCCACCAGAATGGCCGTGACGCGGACTTGGTCATCGTGGTAGACCTCGAATGGGTCCATCGCCGGGCAGGGGTCGTTGTTCGGGTCCGCAACGGAGACCGGCAGTGGTATATCCCAGGGTTTGGTGCCCCCAATCTCCGTGACATTGACAAGGCGCGTGAAATCCGGGTAGCCGTTGTCGAGCGTCATATCGTTGATGGTCTGGGCGAAGGCCTCAAAGATATTCTGGGTCATCAGCCGGGTGCCCGGCGTCCGGGTAACATTTTCCAAAAAAGCGCTGTCCGTGGATATAATATGTCCGCCTTTCTCGGTATAACTGCTTTTGTCGGCTTCCAGTTGTCCCCGGCTGCCGGGCCCGAATACTTTTAGCGGGAGGATGGTTGTCTTTTTCGTGAGCGGATTTGTATACGTACCCAGGCCCGTCCCGGGGCCTATCAGGAGGAACGCCGGGTAATCCGCAACATGGTCCTGATGCAGGTGGGTGAAGAAGAGTGCCCGGATATTCTGGTAGGTGATAGAAGAGCCATCCTCAATTTTGCCTCCCTGCGTATTCACGAATGTACCCCTATTGAACACTTCAGCCAGCCGGTAGGTGGACCCCTGCCCCATATCGATGACATAGATGGTATTATTCATGACCAGAGCCGATGAGGAGAATGCCCGGTCTGTGCCCGGGTACCAGGATACACCGCCATTTGTACCCAGGAGCACGACCCGTGTCCGGTAATTCCCTGCACCGGGATGGGTTATGATCGTGGCTGTCTGGGCTTTTTGGACAGACGTACCTTTCTGAGGGGCACTGACTGTTGTTTGCAGCCCATTCCCTCCTCCAACAGAATTCCCCGGTTTATTATCATGTCCCGAGGCAGCACTCAGATCAACAGCACCTGTTGTCATTTCCAGGGCAGCTGCAATGCCTACAGAGACCAGAACAATCAGGATACAAATCAACCAAACCCTTTGTGAATTCATGCCCTTTGCACATCCTGTAAGGATGAAAGGTTTCGGTAAAGAGGGGTTAATGCTTTCTAAATGCATCCGGGCTGATGGGACCGGTATTTGGCTCTTCCTCCTCTCAACGGCATCACCGGGAACAGGAATGAGATATCCTCCGCTCGCGGGGGAGTATCATTATTATAAGGTGGTATTCCTTTTCCTGATAACAGCATCATTACAAAAGCCGGTTCCGGGCCAGTGCGGACGGGAAGAGCAGAGAGTACAATGGAATAAAAAAAGGGGAACCCTGGTTCCCGGTCGTGAGGTGTGGATCTGCTATCGTGAAAATCCTATGATTTCACTGCAAGCCCGTTCTCATGCGCAATTGCAACAAATGCTGCTGCAAGGTGCTCCGCCTGCTTCCGTGTCGTACCATACGTATTGAACTTCCAGACTTTCGTTGCACCGGGGATCACACCCGTGATGCCCTTCTCCGCGAGCGCACTGTGGAGATAATATCCGCGTTTTTTGTGCGTCTCTGCCACTTTGTCAAACGATCCCGTGGTGTTAACTCGGGTCAATGTGTGCTTCCGCGGGTACTCCGAGAGGCACGTCGTCCCTTCAACGGAGAGGAGGGCTTCCATCACGATCCGGTGGTTTTCCAGTTCGCGGTCAAAATGTTTTATCCGCTCCTTCACCTGAGGGAACGATGCCATCATGCCGACGAGTGTTGCCCCCATGAGGGTGCAGCCCATCATCTCGGGCTCCTTGATCCCGAACTGACGGTTGGTCACATCTCCCTTGATAGCGGTTGTGCGGAAAACCTCTTTCTCCCGTTCGGCTGTTGCTGCCAGGACGCCTGACGGTGCCGGGGCTGCCATGCTCTTATGGCCGGAACCGATCACAAAATCAACTCCCAACGCTTCCCCGTCAACGGGGAGGATACCCACGGTATAGGCCCCGTTGTAGACAACCGGAATATCGTACTGGTGCGCTACCTTTGCAATTCCTGCAACATCGTGGATATTGCCGTACTGGTAGTCGACATGATCAATAAAGGCAAGGACGGGCTCCCTGCCGAACTCCTTTGTTACTGCCTCGATCTTTGCCGCTGCGGCATCGGGCATAACGAGTTTCTGCTCATTGGCCGGGATCTCGCGGGCAATCCCCCCGGCCTCCTCAACCGCGAGGAACTCCGTATAGTGAGAGAGCGAGGTCAGAAGCACCGGGTCTCCCTTGTTCACGTACGTCTGGGCAACAGCCTGGAACCCCCGCCGGGCACCCGGCACGGTCCGGACCGCGTCCATGTTGAGCCATTTCGCAACGTCCTTGTGAAACTCGGCAATGGGTGGCTTGCTGATATAATCGAGACGATTGGGCTTGCGGCAGTTGTCGCAGACCGAGTACCCGTCACCATACGCGATAACGGCCTTCATCGCGTCAGCCGTGAGACGGCCGCCGGCCTGGATCGGGTCGATATTGATGAAGAGCTCGTCCACTTGGCGGGCCTCTATCCCGTTCCCGCATTTCATTTCAGCATCTCCTGCTTTAACGACCCGACCTGCCGCTCGAGGTTCTCAAGAAGCCGTTGTACCTGAGCCTTTTGTGCCGGATCGAACTCGTGGGAAGGCGCTGTTTCCCGGAGTAAAATCCGGAGATCGGTCAGCGTATAGATTGCCTGGAAGGTCATGTCGACTGCCCGTTTTGACATCCGTTCACCTGTTAGTACTATAGGTTCCCGGGAAATTAAGGAGCTGTGATTTTCCGGCTGCCCCTCCCAGCATGCTTTCAGGATACGAACGGTAATACGTATCTTAGTTTCATGCTCTTTATTTGCTGAACACCAAAATACAGGTAGACCGGTAAATACCATGCACGAACAACCACTCACCCGGTTCAGGACTGAGATCCGGCATTTTTTCACCATCTGTGTCCTGAACATTGTCTTTGCTGCCCTTGCGATTGCCTTCGGCGTCCAGTATATCGTCGCTGCGATCCTTGGCCTGACTGCCGGTCTCGCCACGCCGGGACTCCGGATTGTTATCGGGGCTGTCGCAATGGTCTGCTTCGGTCTCGGGATTCGGTGGCTCATTTCAACCATCCGGATATTTGAGGGAGTTGAAGAGATCAAAGACAAGCTCGATGCCGAAGGTGCGTCTGTGACTGGTGATCGCGTAACCTGCCTGATCATACAGATGCTTGCTCATTACCGGGACAACCGCAGGAACATCGGTACGATGATCCGTGTCTGCACGCTGGGCGGGTGTGGCTTCTTTGTGCTTGGGATCGTAACAAGCCTGGAAGCCTTCTCGGTGACGCAGGACGGCATTGCGTTTACCCTGAACAATTATCTGGTCATCCCTGCCATGCTCCTCACGCTCGGGATAGCTCTTGCGAGCTTATTCTCATCGTATTATTTTTCAGAATTTGCAAAGGTCTGGGATCTACGACTCGGTGAGATTGAAGAATCAGAGTGTTCCCTGAAAAATAAACTGGGGCTGGACGGAGCATGAGCGGACGACGGACTTTGTATGAGATCTCCTGGGAGATCCTTGTCTATTGTAAAACACCCCGCTCCTTCACCGCAATCATAAACCGCTGCGACCTGAACTCGAAGACCGGGCAGGAGTACCTCATGTCCCTTGCCGCAAAAGGTTATCTGACCATAGTTACGGAAGGAAACAAGATCAGTTACGTTTCCACAGCAGCTGCTGCGGAATATATCGCGCTCTTCAGTTCCCTGTACCAGAAACTGTTTGACAGCCAGCCGGGTTTCAGGCTCTGACTTTTTTGAAATTCCCGGCCATAACCGATCATGACATTCCGCCGGATACCGGCTCCCGCACTTTTCCCGCCGTACAATTATGAGCTTTGGCGGCAATGGTATTCCGGACAATTCTCTAGACGTTCAGGACAATACCTATGAACCAGATCTTCCTTTTCGGCCACCAGAAACCAGATGCGGATAGTATCGCAAGTGTCATCGGTTACGCGGAGTTCCTGAACCGTTCGGAACCTGGCCGGTACGTTCCCGCCCGGTGCGGTGAACTGAACCCGGAAACGAAATATATGCTTGAGCGGTTCGGGCTTGAGAGCCCGGCATTCATCCCTTCTGTGGAGCCACGGCTCTCTGATATCATTTATAAGCCGGTCTTCTCCCTTACTGCGGATGTCCCGACCGTTGACGTGGCGACCCTGATGGCCCGGGAGGGGATCCGGAACGTCGTGATCACCGATCCCACCGGGAAGCCGCTCGGTATGGTGGGTGAGCACGCCCTTGCAGCGGCGTACCTGAAGAAGATCCATCTCGCTGAGCTTGCGGTGACCCCCATCTCTGGTGAGACACTTGCCCGGATCCTGAGTGCGGAGATCGCTGTCTCTGCTCATGCAGTCCTCGAGGGTCGTGTCTATATCGCCATCGACGCTGTGCGTGTAACGCTGGCAAAGATGACGGCAAAGGACATCGCGGTTGCCGGCGATGACGAACCTGCCCAGCTCGCGTTCATCTCGGCAGGGATCGCCTGCCTTATTATTGCCAGCGGGGCACCGGCCGGGGAGCGGGTCACGGCAGCAGCAGGGAAAAAGGGGGTCTTGGTCCTTACAACCCCGCTTGACGCGTTCAGTGTCGGGAAGATGATCAGCCTTTCGCATCCCGCCTGCGAGGTGATGGAGACGGGCGTCCCCCTCCTATCCCTCACGGACACGATTGCCCATGCCCGGCAGGTGGTAACCGGTTCGAAGTTCCGGGCAGCCTGTGTTGTCAGGGATGACGGGACGCTGGCAGGTGTCCTGACAAGGACTAACCTGCTCGGTGATGTGCGGCGCTCCGTTATCCTGCTCGACCATAACGAGGTATCCCAGGCGGTTGACGGGATCGGCGAAGCAGAGATCATTGAGATCATCGACCACCACCGCCTGGGCCCCATTACCACCTTAAAGCCCGTGAAGTTCCTGAACGATCCGGTCGGCGCAACATCGACTATCATTGCGATGAAATATGCGGAATCAGGTCTGGTCCCATTGCGGGGGACAGCCGGGGCCCTCCTGTGTGGTATCCTCTCCGATACCCTTGCGCTCCGGATGTCGACAACCACCCATCGCGACCGGATGGCAGTGAAGTTCCTTACACCCGTTGCCGGTGTGGATCCGGAAGAACTCGGCACAGCCCTCCTCGAGCGGGGGATGGACCTCTCTGGAATTCCGCTCTCAACCCTCCTTGCACGGGATACCAAGGAGTTCGAACTCGCAAAAAAGAAGGTGATCCTATCGCAGGTGATGGTACCGTCGTCTGCCTGGGACCGGGAGCGGTCAGATGCGATTCAGACCGGGCTTGCCGAGCTGCAAAAAAGTTCCGGATCAGATCTTGTGATTGCTCTCTTTACCAGCGTGATGGAGAATGCCAGCGACATCTACGGGGCAGCCGATGAAGCGCTCATCAGGCATGTTTTCCGTACAGGTCTTCCGATTAGGCTCGAAGGGGTTATGTCGCGGAAGAAGGACTTCCTTCCCTGGCTCGGGGCCCGGCTCCGCGATCTCCCGAACAAGTGATAATGAAAATGCCTTATCAGCCGGTACTTTTTATTATACCGCTTATTGCCGGAGACCTGGCATTCCCGGCCAAGTGTAAGTTTTCGCCGAGAATCTCCTCCTTTGGGAGAGTATTTACGAATGGGTAACAACGGATCGTTTAAAATCCCTGCCGGTAGTAAGAAGATCGTATGAACGCGATCGAGGTCTCGCATCTCTCCAAACGATTTGGCGCATTGACAGCTCTTGATGATGTCAGTTTCTCCGTTTCCGAAGGCGAGACCTTCGGCTTTCTCGGCCCCAATGGTGCCGGAAAGACCACTACTGTCCGTATCCTGAGCGGCACCAGTGCCCCGAGTGGCGGGACGGCAACCATTTTCGGGAATGATATTATCCGGGATCCTATTGCCACCCGAAAGCAGCTGGGGATTGTCCATGAGACCTCGAATATCTACGATGACCTTACCGTCTGGCAGAACCTGATGTTTACCGCTGAACTCTATACCGTTGGGAAATCCGAGCGCGAAAACCGGGGATCTGAACTACTCATACTCTTCGGCCTTGGAGAGCGACGGAACGATAAAGTCCGTGGCTTTTCAAAAGGGATGAAGCGCTGGCTTACGCTAGCCATGGGCCTTATCAACAACCCCCGGCTCCTGTTCCTCGATGAGCCGACATCGGGGCTGGATGTCCAGAGCAACCTCATTATTCGGGATGTGATCTGTGATCTCAATGAAAAGGGTGTTACGGTCTTTCTTACGACCCACAATATCGAAGAGGCAAATCTTATCTGCGACCGGGTGGCAATCATCAACCACGGGCGCATCGCCGCGATCGATTCCCCCGAACGATTGAAAAAAACGATCCAGAGTGTCCAGTCAGTCGAAGTCGCTATTGATTCAGCGGTTCCCCCTCGGATGGAAGATTTAAAACTGATACCGAAAGTGAGTGAAGTCAGAAAGGAGGGAGACAAGTTCCGGCTCTTCACCGATGATCCCTCATCGGTGATTCCTGCGATCATGGAGTACGCAAAGGTGGTCAACTCCCGGGTACTCAGTATCATCACGGTCGGGCCAAGCCTTGAGGATGTTTTCATCAAACTGACAGGGCTTGAGATCAGGACCCGGGGGGTGAGTACGGTTGACTGAAACGCGGGGAAGGGCCGGGCAGCTCTATGCTGAACTGAACGCAGCCTGGGCAATTGCAAAAAAAGATATCGCTATCCATTACCTTAAGCCCAACATCATCGTGTGGCGCACTGTTTCCCCTGTTCATGTTCCTTGCATTTGCGGTAGGAAAACCAGCCGGCCCGTCCGTCATTATCCCAGGGCTCATTGCAATCACGATTCTCTTCTCCGCGTCATCCATTGAACCCGTTTCCGTCCCTATTGAACGGCGGATGAAAACCTTTGATCGTCTGATCTCGGCACCGGTTTCCCTGCACGCGGTTGTGCTGGGTGAAAGCCTGAGCGGTTTTCTCTACAGTATCGGTATTGCATTCGTACCGTTTCTTGCCGGACTCCTCATTTTCAGCACACCAATTCTGGATGTTCTCCCCCTCATCCTGGGGATTATCCTCACCGCGTTCTGTTTTGCTACGATGGGAACCCTGTTTGCAGCCTACCCGACCGAGAGTCCCGGCGATATCATGTCCATGCTGAACCTGGTCCGCCTCCCGCTCATATTCATCTCCGGTGTCTTTATCCCCCTGGAAGAAATTCCTTCTGTCGGGCAGGTCCTGCTCTACTTTTCACCACTCACGTACGGCAATGATCTCATCCCGGCAGCGTACCGGGGGAGCACTCATTTCCACCCGCTCACCGATATTGCGATGCTGTGTATCTTTATCCTGATATTCCAGTTCATCGCGAACCGGCTCTATAAGAAATTCAATGAGTAATCTTTACTCCCCTGTTTTCCCTCAACAAAAAGCAGGATATCCTCCGCTTTCCGGAAAGGTTAAACGGGTAATATATTTAGGGGGAACGGGATACATGCTCATTATGAAACCCTGGATTCTTTCCGGTGTCCTGCTGCTCTTTACCCTCGTTATCCTCACTGCTGGATGTACCCAGCCTGCTTTCAAGGATCCGGTTGTTACGATCGGGGATATCTCCCTGTCAGATGTCTCGCTCCAGGCAATGACGGTGAATACGACGGTGAATATCTTCAATCCCAACCCGGTCGGGGCCAACCTCAGGAAGGTGGCGTTCGATGTCTGGTACCTTGACAGTTCGCTACATTACCTTGGTCATGGTGAGCAGTCCGGTATCACCGTGAAAGAGAACGGCAATACCTCCGTCACTATTCCCGTCAGGATTGGTACCGTTCAGGCAGCGCAGGGCGTGGGATCGCTTGTCCGGAATGGATCTCTCCTGATCAGGGTCAATGGCTCGGCAGTCATCGATCTCAAGCTGACAACCTACGAGAAGCCCTTTGAGCTGAACAGGGAGTTTCAGGCAAACGAGTTTGCCGGTCTTCTCCCGGTGACCATTCCTGGGACGGATATCAATGTTGCTGAAGGGGTACAGCAGATCGGGGGATTGCTGGGATCAGTTTCCTGATCCGTGAACGACGGCTGGTTTCCCTGCAGAGATCAGCGTTCCGGGAGATCGTAGAAACCTGTGCGGTGAGGTTAAGGTGGAGCAGCGCAATACCCGGTATCCGGTCATGGGGGGATGAATGCCGTTTGAATGCAGTCAGTGTGGGGAATGCTGCAGCCATCTCGGGCTTGTCCATACTATCAGGGAAGACTACGGGGATTACCGGTTTCTCGTAAACAACGAGTATACGAGTGAAAAGACAGCGGTGACGGTTGACCCGGACAAGATCTCTCTCTTCAATGACAAGACCATTTTCCTTAACCGTCCCGAGGCATGCCCGTTTTTCCGCTATGACCGGGCGTCCGTGAAAGGATACTGTACCATTCACCAGACACGCCCGGAGATCTGCCGGGACTATGGCTGCTGGCGCCTGCTGATCCTTGATTCTGAAGGAAAGCGGGCCGGGAGGATTATGGGCCAGCGCCACCTTGCATCGGAGGACGAAGCGCTGACCCGGCTTTTTGAAGAGCATATCAACCATCTTGTTGAGCCTGACGATGCTGCCTGGGACGATCGGGTGATACGGGTGCTTGTTGCAGCAGGGTATACGGTGCGGACGTAAGCGGGGATCGCGGCCATCAGCCGGGGATAGTTGGAAAAAAATTCAATAAACTAACGATACGGGGGGAGTACCCTGGCGGAAAAATAAAACGCTCGTAAGGTGAAAACGACGCGACAGGGCACCAATGATTTGGCTGCTATGCCGAATAGGTATGCTGCGATCATGCGGGCAGTTTTGTTCTTGCCCTAAATCTGGAAAAACAGGTCCTGGCGAATGTTACCTTGAGCGGTTCTGAACCACCGGTTTTGACATTTTTTTAAAAATTCGGAAAATCCGGTGGGGGTGATGAGTCGTCCCGGCCTATCATTCTATATCCTCTGCCCGCTAATATTACCAGAGTCATACACGGTTTTGATATCTGCATCGCATGGTACTTTTTGGCACAGTACATCGCCTACCGCTTTTTTCAAACCCTTCCTGTATGAAGGACCGGATCTCCTTTTGAGACCGGGTTGTCTGCCAAAGAGAATAACATGATCGAATACTTCAATGAAAAACAATTCCATAAAACCTGAAATCGCAGGCACGAGATCCGGGTATGTCATCCGGTTTACCTGCCCGCTGTGCAATGCTGAAAACAGTATCGTCAATAAAACTCCCCGCGACCATTACAAAGTGTCACGCGATGCGGCCTGTACCCGTTGCAGGAAACGATCGGTGGTTATCACCCCCGCGATGACGGAGAATTCCCTGAGATATTCTCCGGTTTTGTCGTATGTAAAATTACCGGCAACAAAATAATTTCCGGGTCCTTCCAACTGGAACGCCGCCTTCCTCCAGCAAAGTGAGCGGTGGGCAGACCGGACTCTAAAAAACATCGTTTTCGTGTTAATGCACGGGCATGCTATGCAATACACCGAAATGAAGACACGAATGATTCATGGCAGAGAAAACGTGAGGCCCGGGGTTCTGTTTCCTGCATCTCACAGGACCTTCAAGAAAAAACAGACAAGGGCAATGCATACTGCCATAACACTTATCCGGAACCACCACATTGTCCAGACCGGACGTTCTTCGGCGAAATCATACCAGTTCGAATCCGGCTCGCCTTTTTCCAGCAGCCAGTCCATCCAGCTGATAGTCATGGCAGGGTAACGTTTGCTCTTTTCTTCGTCATGCAAAGAACCTGCCGGCACGCTGTCTGCCGTCCGGGTGACGGGAGCGGGGATCATCAGAGCAACCCCCGGGCTTCATCAATAAGTTCGATCGTGTAGTGGTGGGGATAATCGCATTTCCTGAAAGGAGACGTTCCGAGTATATAGAACCCGAAACGGGATTCCCTGATCTGGTTGGTATACAGGAAATTCAGCATCGCGCTGATTGATTGGGAGGATTTCCGGGAAAGGTGATGGAACAGGGCAATGTCCCGCGAAGTGACGACAGCCCGTATCTTTTTATGAGCGAGCAGGTAGGCGCAGATGAGGAAAGCGCACTGATAACGTCGCGTCGAATCTGTACGGATCTGTCCCATTTTGTTCTCCTTTTCCTGATTTCTCATGCCTATTTGGTTCTTCTGGTGATATACCTGCGTATTGCGGGCAAAATTAAAAAAAGGGATAAGATTCGCGTTTTTTATTTATCGCGGACGAGCTTTTTTTAAATGAATATCCAGCACGCCATTTTTCAGGCTTATTCTCGCCCCGACGGTCGTGACCTGACCAGGAAGCGGGATCACATGGTGCAGGGAGAAAGATTGCCGTTCATGCAGGCAGTTACCTCGGTCATTGCCGGTTCTCACCTCTTCCCTGTTACAGGTAATTTTCAGGGTAGTTTCGTTGATTAAGTCAACGGATATTTTTGAATTTCCGGTTCCCGTGACCGTGTCAAGAGTCACCACAACTTCATCATCGTGCTCTGCAACTTCTGCGTTCGGGTTGTGCACAGACTGGCATACGATGTCGGGGAATCCCCCCTCAGGCAACAGCGGATTATCAGCTGGTTCAAGAGCAAGCTGGTACAGGTAGTCCATGGATGCTCTGAGTTCATCGAGTTCATCATAGATTGATCTGTGAAATCGTCGTACCATTCTCTCTACCTCCTCCTTTTTGTTGCCCAGGTGTTATCCCACCTGGATACAGGGACGGGTGTTGTCCGAGCCAATATACGTTGTGGTGAAGATGACAGATCTTTGCTATAAACGGCAGAAATACCGGGATCTCCCGGGAATGAGGAGATATAAAAAACCGTTATTGAGAGGAAAGACTGGGATTGGCAAGGATCCCGATAGCGAAACTGGTGGCTCAACGCTTGCAGTATCGTTTCAGGAGGTCGAAGAACTATGATCTTCTCCGGTCTCGTTTAATGGGGACTTCATATCGAAGAGCTATTTCTTTGCATGCTCGTTTATTGATGAATCCGATAAGTCGAAGAACCCCTCGGGTTCTTCTCCCCTCTCATTCCTGCGGAATTCGACGAAAAAAAGTTAAATGTACTGGTTTCTCCGCAGCCAGTCGGTCTGCGGTTTGAGGTACCGGTAAATAATATCGCACTTCTCATCCTGGAAGCTCCACGGCGTGACGATGACGGTATCGCCTTCACGGATCCAAGCACGTTTCTTGATCTTTCCCTTGATCCGGCCCATGCGGGTGACCCCGTCTATGCACTGGACACGGATATGGTTAGCCCCCAGCATAGTCAAAGCGAGAGCGAATTGTTCATTATTCCATTTCTTTGGCAGACGAACACGGGCGACGGGGGAACCGTCAGCATTTACCGCATTCGGATCTGCTGCTCCATCATTGTTTTTCTTGTGAAAACCCATTCAACCAACTACGTATATATAAATATATGTGGTTGCTGACATGTTGAAGCTATGCTCCATGGCAGTTGGGACAATACGGGTATGACTAATCCTGTTCCATTAACGGGGAGTTGCAGAGAAATGATGGAGTCCGGCGCTTTTCAACACCTTATCCCTGTGAAAGGTCCCTTTTGTTGGAGGCCGGATCGCACGATCTTATTGGGATCATGCCCCGTGCGTGAGAATGATCCTTGTACTGTTGAGAAACGGTCAGAATCTGTCCACAGGAACCGTTCTTTTGATGGTCAGACATCATCGGTACCATAGATAGACATATGATGCCACGAAGCAATGGTAGCCCAACGCGGCATGGCGATAATTTCTCCCGTATCAGCCCGCCAGGACTAATGATGTTCTCACCAGCCGGGCATGGAAACCGGCGGGCGTAATCTCCAGCAATGATTGCATGATACTGAATCTCTGCCCGTGAATCCGGAGTATCCTGGCCCTGGACCTGCGATGGGTATACAACAGGGGGTATGGACAGCTTTGCCGGACTATGAACAACGAAAATCCAATCAGGAAACGAAATGTCACAACAACTTGGCGGACAGCCTATCATAATTCTCAGGCAGGGAACGACGCGGAACCGGGGGCAGGAAGCCCAGAACAGCAACATTGCCGCTGCAAAGGCAGTGGCAAACGCAGTCCGGTCGACACTCGGGCCAAAAGGCATGGACAAGATGCTTATCGATGGTATGGGGGATATCGTCATCACCAATGACGGCGCCACCATCCTCAAACAGATGGACATCGAGCACCCTGCTGCTAAAATGATGGTCGAGATCGCAAAGACCCAGGACGACGAAGTTGGCGACGGAACAACCTCGGCAGTTATCATTGCAGGAGAACTCTTGAAGAACGCCGATAACCTGCTCGGTCAGAAGGTCCACCCGACCGTTATTGCCGAAGGATACCAGCAGGCTTCTATAAAAGCACTGGAAATCCTTTCCGCCATCGCCATCAGCGTGAAACCTGCCGATCATGCGATGCTGACCCATGTTGCTGAGACAGCGATCAGCGGCAAAGGTGCAGATGCGTACAAAGACCTTCTCTGCGATATTGTCGTACGCGCAGTCACAATGGTTGCCGATCCGGACGGGGACCGTCGATATCGGGCACGTGAACATACAGAAAAAAGTCGGTGGCAAAGTGGAGGATACGGAGCTCATTGAAGGTATGGTCATTGACAAGGAACGGGCCAACCCGGGAATGCCCCGGATGGTGAAGAACGCAAAAATCCTCATTCTCAACGCGGCACTCGAGTACAAAAAGACGGAAGTCAATGCGAAGATCAATATCACACGGCCCGACCAGGTGCAGGCATTCCTTGACGATGATGAACAGATGGTCCATACCATGGCCGGCAAGATTGTAAAAAGCGGGGCAACGGTCGTATTCTGCCAGAAGGGTATTGATGACACTGCCCAGCATTACCTTACAAAAGCCGGCATTCTGGCCGTCCGTCGTGTTAAGAAGAGTGACGGCGAGAACCTTGCACGGGCTACCGGTGCCACGGTTGTCAACAGTATCGATGCCATCACTCCTGGCGATCTCGGGGCTGCCGGCCTTGTGGAAGAGAAGAAGCTCTCCGGCAAGGAGATGATGTATATCTCGGGATGCAAGAACCCTAAGGCAGTATCGATCATTATCAGGGGCGGGTCAGAGCATGGTATCGACGAGCTCGAACGCGGCATGCACGATGCGCTGATGGTTGTCGGGGAAGTCGTAAAGAACAAAAAGATTGTTGCGGGCGGCGGTGCACCCGAGACCGAGCTCTCGCTCCAGCTGAGGCGCTATGCATCAACCGTCGGGGGCCGTAACCAGCTTGCCATCGAAGCGTTTGCTGCTGCACTTGAGATAATCCCGTGTTCCATTGCCGAGAATGCCGGGCTCGACCCCATCGACATGATCGTGGCGATCCGGGCAGCACATGAAGCCGGCAACAGGACTTTTGGGCTCGATGTCTATGGAGGTAAACCCGTAGACATGCTCAGGGCCGGCATCGTGGAACCCCTGCGGGTGAAGACGCAGGCGATTATGAGCGCAGCCGAGGCAGCGGTCATGATCCTGCGTATCGACGATGTCATTGCATCGTCACGAGCACAAGGTCCTGCCGGGGGTATGCCACCAGGAATGGGAGATTATTAACACAAAAACAGTTCCTCTTTTTTTGGTTATTGTTAAAAAAGAAGATTTAACTCTTGAAATGTAAAAAAATGGGCAGAACCGGCTCAATTTCTGGTTTCACGCTGAATGATATCAGTAAGCCGTGGGGAAACTCGTTTGCTGCTGGCTTAAATTGACGATCTCCCCGGTATTGTCCAGAAGATCGGTAAGGTATTTTGTTGCCCACTCCTCGTTTGCGTATTCCTCGAACGGGCGGAATGATCCCTGTATATGTGAATTTTCCTTCTCAAACCGCAGCAGCCCGATGGGAGACCCGCCCTTCTGTACCAGCTGGTTCAGTTCCTGCAGCGGCTGCTTTTGGGAACTGAAAATGAACCGGGTGTCGTTTTCAAACCCCACAGCAATTGCGACAAGATAAGCATTTTTGGCTTCTTTCAGCATCTCGTTAACCAGATCGGATGTTTTTCTCATGTGTCTCATCAGTGGAATTACCTTTCATCGCATAAATTATTCGTTATCTGTGCAGGGGTTCTTTTTAAAATCCCGCTCCAATGCCGGTAAGTGCGCAGAACAAATCCGATACCTACTTTTATTCGGATGCCGGATGGACAAGGGAAGGGAAACTGTATGGCCGAGGCGGTACCGGAAGACGAACCTTGTGAACAGTGCGGGCTCTGCTGCCGGATTTTTGGTCCCGGTATTACCCCGACTGCAGTGAACGTGTACCTCTGGATGGAGCAGGGGCGTACGGACATTTTGCGCTGGTATGTCGCACTCATGGAGAACGGTACATCTATTCCCTGCCCCCGTCTCTCCTCCGGAGATCTTGGGAATGTAATCTCGTTCGAGATGCGCCATCCCGATACCGGTGAGTATGTCACAGTCTGCCCATTCCTGCGTCGTGTGGCGAGGACGCGTTACCTCTGCGGGATCCATTTGGTGAAACCTGAGATGTGCTGCACCTACCAGCCGTGGGTCTGGGGTGAGACCTACTTCAACCAGTGCCCCGCTCTCAAAAGGGTGGACCGGAAGTGCAGGTGGCCCCTCTGATCCGCCGACAGCGTGCGGCAGTCAGCCTTGGTGTGTGAAAGTGGGAGACACCCCGCTGAATCCGTGCGCGTTCTTTTTTGTGTTCCGGTGCTACAGATTTTTCCTGACCGGGCAATCCATATCTGTCCCGGCAGGAATATTAATTGGGATATACATGCCAAATACCGCTGAACCTTTCCCCATTGCAAGGGGGACGCATATTGTTACGATGCTGCCTGCGATGGCAAACCGTCACGGCCTGATCGCAGGGGCAACCGGGACGGGAAGACCACAACGCTGCGCGTTCTTGCAGAAAATTTCAGCGCCATCGGGGTCCCGGTCTTTCTTGCCGATATCAAGGGAGACCTGTCCGGCATCGCAAAGGCCGGCGGGGACAACCCCCGGGTGCTCGAACGGGCGCAACAGCTTGGGATTTCCGGGATACAGCCGGAAGGGTATCCGGTCACGTTCTGGGACGCATACGGGAAGTCCGGCCACCCGGTCAGGACAACCGTTTCGGAAATGGGCCCGCTCATGCTCGCCCGCATCCTGGACCTCAACGATATCCAGAGCGACGTGCTGACTATCCTCTTCAAGATCGCGGACGACCAGGGCCTGCTGCTCCTTGATTTAAAAGACTTAAAATCCATGGCCCAGTACTGCGGCGACCATGCAAAAGAGCTGAAAACCCAGTACGGGAATATATCTCCCGCGAGTATCGGCTCCATCCAGCGAAGCCTGTTAACTCTTGAACAGCAGGGGGGAGACAATCTCTTTGGGGAACCAGCCCTGAACGTCCTCGATTTTGTCAAAACCGACGCAGCGGGACATGGAATGATCAACATCCTTGCAGCCGACCGCATGATGCAGTCCCCGAAGGTCTATGCAACGTCCCTCCTCTGGCTCCTTTCCGAACTCTTCGAGAAGTTTCCCGAAGCCGGTGATATGGCAAAACCCAAACTGGTCTTCTTCTTTGATGAGGCACATCTGCTCTTTGCGGATATCCCGAAGACGCTCGAGGAGAAGATTGTTCAGGTCGTCAGGCTGATCCGGTCGAAGGGCATCGGTGTCTACTTTGTTACGCAGAACCCGCTCGACCTCCCCGACCCGGTTCTCGGGCAGCTGGGGAACCGGGTCCACCACGCCCTCCGGGCCTTTACGCCAAAGGACGCAAAAGAGGTAAAGGGAGCAGCCGGGACCCTGCGACCAAACCCGTCGTTCGACACGGCAGCCGTGATGACGGAACTGCAGATCGGTGAAGTCCTCATCTCGCTGCTCGATGAAAAGGGCAGCCCGTCGGTCGTGGAACGGGCCTATATGTACCCGCCACACAGCAGGTTTGCCCCGCTGACTCCTGAAGAGCGGACTCAGGTAATTACCGCCTCCCCGCTCAGGACAGCTTATACCCAGACGATCGACCGGGAATCGGCCTATGAAATCTTAAAAAAGAGAGCCGAGGCCGTCATTGCCGCCACCCCGCAGAGCCATGCCCCGAAACCCCCCCGGGAGACACAGCGACCTTCTTCCCGTTCATCCCAGAAGGACGTGGGCAATGTCCTCGGGTCTGCTGCGAGCAGTGCTGCCCGTTCCATGGGGACGCAGCTCGGGAGAGCTCTTATCCGGGGTGTCCTCGGATCGCTCTCGGGAAAACGGTGATCCTTAAGGGAACAGACACCTGGCCCGATCTCTGACGGGATTGAGGAAGGCATCCATCGCTCCGCGATTTGTGTGGTATGTAACGTTAGTAAACGTTTTTTCTGGAGATCATATTGTTCAATGTTAGATGATGCCCCCCTCATGCGCTACCAGACTCGAAGAATCCTTCGGATTCTTCTCGTGTCTCATCTCAGATGAGATCCAACAAGAGAAAGTTTTTCAAAACTCCCTCTGCTTTATCAGTTCAGGATAATGATTTCATCAGAGCAACCATATCCTTAATCCTTTTCCGTAACAACAGATCTCTGTTCATGCCCAGACTGCGGAGCAACGACCTCTTCCCGATTGCTGTCATTGGTATCGTCACGCTCATTGCGTTCATGGTTTTCTGGACGGTGATGGATATGGTGCTCCTGGGTGGTTCGCTCGCCATCGTGCTCATGCCGCTGCACCACCGCCTCTCAGCGCGGATAAAACCGCACTTTTCCGCCGCTGTCATTACCGTTTGCGTATTATTAGCCCTTGCCGGGTCCGCCTATATTACCCTCATCATCCTTGCAGCCAATGTGGGAACCCTGACCAGCATGTTTACCAGCATCGGGACATGGGTCAACGATCCTGCAACAAACCCAATCTCCTACGGCGTGCCGTTCAGCAAGGCAACCCTCTCGTCGCTCCTGTCTTTAGGGAACAGTATCTTTGTGGATTATGAAAAGACCCTGATCGCAAACCTCTCCCTGATCCTGTTCAAGATGTTCGTCTTTTTCTTCTCGCTCTCTGCCCTGCTCTACCACGGTGACCGGTTCAAAGAGCGGTTCATGTCCCATATGCCGCCGGCGATCTGCGAGTGGGTTGAGCGGCTGTCGGCGGTCACGGTTGATACACTGTACGCCATCTACGTGGTCCAGGTCGCCATCGCGGTCCTTACGTTCTTCATTGCCCTGCCGGTCTTCTTCATACTCGGGTACGGCAATGTTCTGTTCTACTCGTTCCTTGCCGCCTTCTGTGAACTTATTCCGGTCCTCGGGTCCTCCTCAACGTTCCTCCTCATCGGGGCGTACGCACTGGCGCTGGGGGATTCCCGGGGCGTCTTCATCGTGTTCTTCCTCGGCTACCTGATCGTTTCGTGCCTGCCGGAGATTTACATCCGCCCCGTGCTGGTGGGCCGCCGGGTCAAAATCAACGCGGTGGTCATGTTCATCGGCATCATCGGCGGTATCCTGACCATGGGCCTTGCCGGGTTTGTGCTGGGGCCGGTCATCATTGTGCTCCTGACCACCAGCTTCCGCCTCTATGCGAGCGAAAAGAAGGGGCGGAAGGAAGCTACGGCTGCTCTCTGCGAACAGCCATGACGGGACGGGACAAGTCGGAGAACGCTGATGCATTCGGTTGAAGAACCCTGATGAGTTCTTCTCCTGCTTCAAGCTGATGACCGTCAGCATTCTCCTCCTCACGGTTGACGAGGTTCGCCAGACTCTCGACAACGAGAAGGGTGGTGGATGCTGACCTTCGAAGTTCTGATGAACCGTTCGACAGGTCGGAGAACCTGACGGCTCTTCTCCTCCTCACGGTTCTGAGGGGTTATCAAACCCCGAAGAGGTGAAGGGCGGCAAAAGCTGACCTCCATCCATCTGATGAACCGTTCGGAAATGCAAACCATTATCCTGTTTCTGATGAGAGGTTAAGGAGTAATGCCGGACAATCATGTCTCCCTCAGGGGAGTTGTCAAGTCGATGGGGCTGGTCTTTGGCGACATCGGCACGAGCCCCATCTATACGCTGACGGCAATTTTTCTCCTCATCCCCCCCACGCCCCAGAATATCATGGGGATCCTCTCCCTCATCCTCTGGACCCTCACCATCCTGGTCACGGTCCAGTATACCTATCTCGCCATGCACCTCGGGAAGAAAGGCGAGGGAGGTACGATCGTGCTCAAGGAGATCCTGCTGCCCCTGCTCAAGGGTGGCAACCATGTTGCATTCGTTTCGCTGCTTGCCATCATCGGCATCTCCCTGTTTATCGGTGACGGGGTCATCACGCCGGCTATCAGTATCCTTTCTGCGGTGGAAGGGGTTCTCCTCATCCCGGGCTTTGAAACCACGCCCCAGTTCTTTCTGATGCTGGTCGCCGGGATCATCGCGATTGGTCTGTTTGCGTTCCAGGCCCGGGGATCCGAGCGCGTTGCATGGGCATTCGGGCCGGTCATGGTCCTCTGGTTTCTGACCCTCGCTGCCTCCGGAGTCATCGCCCTTGTTTCCGCACCGGAGGTCCTTTCTGCCATCAACCCGCTGGTCGGTATCACCTACCTGCTGCACAACGGGCTTGCGGGTTTTTTAATCCTGTCATCGGTGATACTCTGTGCAACCGGGGGGAGGCGCTGTACGCGGATATGGGACACCTGGGACGGGGCCCGATCGTGAGGGCCTGGCATATCGTCTTTGTCGCCCTCGCCCTCAATTACCTCGGCCAGGGGGCGTTTCTGATAACCCATCCCGGTGCACACAATATCCTCTTTGAGATGGTTGCTTCCGAATTCGCTTTCCTCTACGTACCGTTCCTTCTCCTGAGTATTGCCGCAACGGTCATTGCCTCCCAGGCCATGATCTCGGGCATCTTCTCGATCGTGTACCAGGGCCTGACCACCCGCATCCTGCCGCTCCTGCGGGTTGAATATACCTCGCCCAGCCTCCGGTCGCAGATCTACATCGATATCGTGAACTGGCTGCTCCTCTTTGCCGTCCTCCTGGTTATTGCCATCTTCCGGACATCCAACAACCTCACCCATGCCTACGGTCTTGCGGTCTGCGGGACGATGACGATCACTGCGATCATGGTCACCTGGATTTTTGTGCTCCGCGGCGAGATCGTGAAGAGCTTCATCGCCACGGGAGTGCTGTTCATCACTGTCCTCTTCCTGTTGTCGAATTTCCAGAAGATCCCGGCCGGGGGCTTCTGGTCGCTTGTCATTGCGTTCATCCCGTTCTCCATCATCATGATCTATGTGAGCGGCCAGAAGAAACTCGCCGCTGCCCTGCAACCGGTCCCGCTGGACGAGTTCCTGCCGAAGTTCAACGGGATCTACCGGTCCGTCAACCGCATCAGCGGTACCGCCCTCTTCTTCTCCCGCGACTTCCGCCAGCTCCCGCAGTATATCCCCCGGATCATGTTCACGAACAACATCGTGTACGATGACAACATCATCATCTCGATCATCCGGACCGAGCAGCCGTTCGGCGTGACCTGGGGGGTCACCCGCGAGATCACCCCGGGCCTGTCCATCTTCGAGATCTACATCGGGTACATGGAGATTGTCGATATCGGCAGGATCCTGACGGAAGCCGAGATCGATGAGAAGACCATCTTCTATGGCATGGAGGACATCGTCACGACCCACATCGTCTGGC
Source organism: uncultured Methanoregulaceae archaeon (assembly GCA_963818425.1). GTDB lineage: Archaea > Halobacteriota > Methanomicrobia > Methanomicrobiales > Methanospirillaceae > Methanoregula. Next base: position 126,977 of record CAWFSA010000006.1, read on the forward strand.
GGATCTTTGCAGCCTTAAAACGGCTCTCCCCCTCGGTCGTGCAGTTCTACCAGCTGCCCTCGGACAAGATCCACGGGGTCGTGACCCGGGTGGAAATGTAATTTTTAAAAAAAAAGATTAAACCATGATATCAAGAATAACCTGATCGGGGCTGCTGTCAGAAAAGTGAGCAGTCGCTATAACATGGCATCGATTGCGATAGCCTCCTGGTGTTGCAGAGGTGAAAAGGTGACTGGTTCCCACGTTCAGAATGCTCCCAGCAGTTCCCATTGGATAGGTATCATCCGATCCGGTATCAGGAGTAATCCTCCAGGAAATCGTCTCAACCGCTGCTGAATCCGGTCCGCCGGTGAAGGTAACAACCATCTCATCTGCACTCAGTTTCTGGGCTGTTGCTGAAACGCTTTTGGCCTTGCTGGTGCCTGCTGGTATGCCGAATATGAATGCGGCGACAATCGCCGCGAGAATTACCGTGAGTGAAACCATTAACATCACGCCAATGATCTCGGATACGGCTCCCTCATTCCTAATAAACCTCATTACTATTCCACCTCTGAAAATTGTCCATCATTGACAGATCCCGATAATTTGACATGTAACAGTAATATAGATAAATTTTTTGTTAACAGGATAATCAATAATTATCGAAATTTCTGCTCTGTAGAAAACCTCAACGATGAGAAATTGTAAGAACTTGTGAATGTTACAGACGATCATTTTGTTAGCGATTTCTTTCGTCTGGATCAGGAACCTTCTTGCTTTGAGATCCCCGTCAAACTTTCTTTTCAGGACAGAGAATTTATTTTCAACGAGTTGTCGTCTTGGGTAAATATCAACATTGAATTGTGTAGCCATCTCCCGACGATATGTACCCCCAATAATGTCATTATTCCAGGAGCGAATAGGGATAACCGAATTGGCGTGAAGGTCTTCCCGGATCAACCGGTGAATCGCTTCAGAGTCGTATCCTCTGTCCATAACGTAACAATCGGACTTTCGGATTTTGTGGCATTGTCGGAGTAATTTCTCTGCATGCCGGGTATCGTGGACCCGGCTGTTGGATGCAATGAATCCGGTGATCACCTGTTGATCGGCATCAACAGAGATCGAAGTTTTCAAGAAATGTTTTCGGATTTTACCGGTTCTTTCCGAAAAATAATGGCTGCAGTACCCGCTAGTAAAACCGGAAGAATCGATTGCTGTTATGGATATATTTTCATCAGAAGAGTAGAACAGATTCACCGTTTTTCTGAAGGTCAACCGTAGATAAAATGATTTTATCCGAGAGAAAAATTTCTGGAGCGTTGTGAAATGAGGTACTTCTGAGAGATCGAGGATCTTCTGAACTCCGTCCATATCTCCGACGTCCTCTATGAATTCCCGGTAGTGCTGGTTACGAAAATCTTTGAACAAAATTAGGACGAGCAGCTGGTGTTGGGTGTAGTTCTTCTTTGAAAATTTGCACGAGTACGGATTTAGATGAGTTGACTTTACGATTGAAATGGCGGTCTGGACAAAACTGATATTCCGGCTCGCTGATTTCTTAATTGTCTCCTGTTTCTTTGAGGTCACAATCAAGAAAAGGAGACGCTGTACCTTAAATCTTTCGGTCGTCGGTACAATCTGTTTTTAGATTAGGATTTCTACAGGGCAGAAAAATACAAAATTTAAAAAATCGAGGATTTTTCGTCCAGGAGGAAAATGTTCAGGGTTTGCTCTGGCGATACCCTCTTATCGCGGCAGGATACCGGTTCTGGTCCGAGAGACCCTATTCACTGACAGTATGGGAACCGGGAAAGGGGACTGTGCATGGATGAGAATCTCGAATAAATCCATGCATGGTCCCGTGCATACCTGACAGGGTTTGTGGACTGAAAAGTTGATGAACCTGACGGAATATCTAGTCGTGGGAATGAGAAAATCCATGCCTGCAAAAAATATGGGTATAACGAGATAATTTTTATTCTCGAAAAATCACCGGAAGGTGGTTATGAAGCCCGCTCGCTTCCCCTTTCAATTTTCACTCAAGCGGATACCTTTGAAGATTTCAAGACGATGGTCCACGATGCCGTTCCCTACCACTTTATCACCGAAGATCGTCCACACCTTAAACGGCTTCACCTGGTGAAAGAAGGAACTGATGGCAGCATGAAACTGCCCCGACATATCGATAGTGATGAACTTGCAATCCGTCTTTCGCGGTAGGGCTATCAAGTCACGCATCAGACCTGCAGCCCCAGCGGCTTTCAGTGGAGAGAGACGGAAAGGTCCATAACCTGACTATCCCCCGGCACAAACCTCTCCAGGGGGAAAGCCAAAGAACTCTGATGAGTTCTTCTCTTCTTCATGGTTCTGATGAACCATTCGGAGGCGCAAGAGAGGGGATCATGGAATCCTCACCGATACCCATAACACGATACAACGCACAATCAGCTGGGTTAGTGAGATGACGCGGATCGAGCATATCTCCATGATCGCGCATGATATGGGGATCATCTTCGAGTTCCTTGGCGTGGCCTCGCTGCTGCCGTTTCTGGTGCTGGTTATTTTCGGTGAATGGAACCTCCTCCTTCCCATGGCAACGGCGCCGGCCACGTTCCTCCTGCTCGGGTACGCCATCTCGCACCTCCCGTACCGGGATATTGAGCCCTCTTTTTCGATCACAATGAGCGCCGTGGCCCTTGCGTGGCTCGCGATCGCCTTCATCGGGGCCCTGCCGTTCATGTACGGTCTCGGGATGTCGTACACGGATGCGGTTTTCGAGGCAATGTCCGGCTGGACCGGCACGGGCTTTACCCTGATCACCACCCTTGACACAACGCCCCATACGCTCCTGTTCTGGCGGTCGCTCTCCCACTGGGTCGGGGGGATTGGGATCGTCGCGTTCGGGATATCGCTGCACCGGAAGACCCGGCTCTCCCTGTTCCGGCTCTACCGGGCCGAGGGCCGGGAAGAGGAGCTGGTCTCCACCACCGCGTCCACCGGCCGCCGTATGTGGATGATCTACCTTGTCCTCACCTTTGCGTTCACCGGGCTCATCATTCTCACCGGTGTGCCGCTCTGGGACTCCCTGAACCTGGTCATGACGGCGATAGCAACCGGGGGTTTTACCCTGCATGCCGGGGGATTGTCGTATTACCACAACGCGATACTCGAAGCCCTGCTCATTCCGGTCATGCTGTGCGGTGCAGTTCCGTTCAAGATTTTTTTCCTCCTCCATAACGGGAAGGTTGGCGCGATGCTCAAGGACCGGACCGTGAGGGTCATCCTGGTCATTGTGCTCATCGGGAGCCTGATAACATCGCTGGATCTTTACATGTTTGGCAATATTACCCTTCCAGAAGCTTTCCGGCAGGGCACTTTCATGGCAGTCTCTGCGCTCTGTACCTGCGGCCTTTCGAATTCCAGCCCCCATGCATGGGCGGTTATCCCGCTTGCGGTTGTGACCATGATGATGTTCATCGGGGGAGCAATGGGCAGCACGGCAGGAGGTGTCAAGGTCAACCGCGTCATCATGGTATACGAAGGGGTGAAATGGTGGTTCCGCCGTTTTTTTGTGAGCAGCCGGGTGACGGTTCCCCTCAGGTTCGGCGGCAGGGCGGTTTCAAAGGAACTCTCGGAACTGGCGATCACGCGGAACCTGCTGGTGATCGTGGCGTATGTGCTGACGATTTTTATTGCTACCACCCTCACCCTCCACCTTTATATCACGTCATTCCGGCTGGAGGAAGTGGTGTTCGAGCTGGTCTCCGCCCTCAGCAATGTCGGGCTCTCTGTCGGGTTCATTACGCCGGGAAGCCCGGTGAGCATCAAATGGCTCTTCACCTTCCTCATGTGGCTGGGCAGGCTCGAGATCGTGCCGGTAGCCATCATTGTCATGGGGGCTGTACGGGGTATACGGAATGACCTGGCGGAGAACAACCCGCACGAACGCCGGTAAGGGGCGCGTAGTACATCAGGACTACAAAGGGAAGCTCACATCTCCCTTCTCGTTGCCGGGGTTCTGATGAATGCCGCATCTCATCGGCGATGTGGCAGAATAAGTCTGGAAAAACTCTCTCTTATTAAGGGCCGTCAGACCCGGGGGAGAAGGAGAAATCATCAGGGTTCTTTGACCTGTCGAATCTCATTAGAGATGAGACAAGAGAAGAGCCGAAGGCTCTGCGACCTTCCGATTGCGACCATCATCGCTTTGAACCCCCACTCAATTCCCTCCCTGCTCAGTCCACCTCATCTTTAATCTGCTTTGACTGCGAATGGTAATGGAATAACAAGGGCACTATGGCAGAGATCCGGATTATCGGGACAGCACATGTCTCACAGAAAAGCGTGGATGAAGTCCGCGCAGCCATTGAGGAATACCGCCCGGAGGTCGTGGCGATCGAACTGGACCCCTCGCGGTTCCAGGCCCTGAAACGGCAGGCCGCCGACCCGACCGTCCAGGATGTCCTCGAGGTCAGGAATTTCAATTCCCTGCTCGTCCAGTGGCTGCTCGCGTACCTCCAGCGCAAGATCGGGCTCGACGTGGGAGTTGCGCCCGGCGCCGAGATGAAAGCCGCGATCGAGGAAGCTGAGAAGCGGGGTATTGCGATTGCCCTCATTGACCGGGACATCCGTGTCACGCTCCTGCGGTTCTGGAACTCGCTGGGAATCCTGGAAAAACTGCGGATGGTGTGGGCGCTGGTCGTCTCCATTGCCGAAGTGGACAGCGGCGAGCAGATTGATATCGAGGCGCTCAAGGACCAGGACGTGATCGATGTAGTGATGGAGGAGTTCCGGAAGTTCTCTCCCAATGGTGCACGTGCCCTTATCGATGAACGGGATGCGTTTATCGCTCACCAGCTCGTGCTCCTCAAGGCCCAGCGGCCTGAGGGGAAGATCCTCGCGATTGTCGGTGCCGGCCACCAGCAGGGGATCACCGGGTTTCTCGATAACCCCTCAACCCTTCCCGCCCTCGATTCCCTGGTCGGCGAGCCCAAATCCCTGCCCTGGGGAAAAATATTCGGGTTTGCCGTGACCGGCCTCTTTGTCTTCCTCCTGGCCGCCATCGGGTTCTCCGGCGTGGGGCTGAATGTCCTTTTAGAGGCATTCCTGTTCTGGGTGATCATCCACGGGGTACTTTCGGCGCTTTTCGTCCTGCTCGCCGGCGGCCACCCGTACTCGGCGCTCACCTGTCTCTGCGTGGCATGGATGACCTCCTTAAACCCGATGCTCCATGCCGGCTGGATCGGGGCCTATGTGGAAGCCCGCGTACGTAAGCCCCCGATCTCCGATTTCCGGAAGATCTATGAGACCGAGTCAATCGGGGAGATGGCAAAGATCCCGCTCTTCAAGGTGGTCCTGGTCGCCGCGCTCGGGAACCTTGGCAGCCTGCTGGGCACGATCCTGTATTTCATCTTCGTCTTCCCGGTGCTCGGTATCGACCCGGGCATGGTGATAGCGAACGGGATCCACAACATGGGTGCCTGGGCAGCCGGGCTTATCTGATTTTTCGCTCTGGAGAAATCCTTAAAAAACTTAATCATGCTCCCGGGGTACTTTATCTCGCAGGATGAAACAGAAAAACCCCGGACGTCATCAGACCTGGATGAGGAGAGAAGTCATCAGAGTTCTTTCACTGACTATTCAGGCTCTCTGATGTTTTTACCGGATCTCCCATATCTCCCTGTTAATCCAGTCTTGGACGATCAGCTTCATCTCATCCCTGCTCATGCACCTCCGGCAGCGGACCCGGATCTCCACTTCCAGCAGGTCGAGGAGGGGATGGACTGCGGCAAAATACGCTTCGGGGGTGGTGAACTTGCCCTCCCGGGCGAGGCTGAGCCTGACCAGCTCGGAAAGGTGCTCCATCTCACCGGTCATCTCGACGATATCTTCGAGCGTCATCGTGACCGGCAGGTCGGTTACGGGTCCACCGGACGGATCGTACGGAAGACACGGTTCAGGGCCATCATCAGCGGGACGGGGATCGGGCATAGTCTCACCACTGCAGGGAGGATCCTGTAGTTCTCTGAAGGAATACCGTCAGTATACCTCTACAGGCTCTTCCCTGATCGGATTTATACATTCGTCATGAACGGTCCCGTTCCGGACCTGAATAAGGTTTATCACCTGTCCGAATCTTCTTAAGGGTGAGGAACAACAATCAGCGTGATGGCATGTCAGGTACTGCACTCCTTGTTATCGAAGGGCTCTGGTGGACACCGGAGCAGAAACCAAAACGCCCGTCCGTCCTCTCATTTCTGGAAGGCCTCGAGAGTCTCAGCGGGGACTTCAATATCTATTACGCAAATTTTTACGAGAAAACAGGGTTCCGCAGGGCCCTTGAGGACGACCTAACCAATACCCGCGAAGACCGGCTCTTCCTCTATGTCGCTGCCCATGGCACGGGCAAGCGTATCGGCGGGCTGAAGGCACGGACCGGCATGAAACTCCCGGCCATGTTCAGGGCCGTAAAAGACGCAGGGAACTATTCGAATATTGAGGGGGTACTCATCGGCTCCTGCAGTATCGGCAACAACATCGACGATTTTATTTCAACAACCAGAAAATCTTCCCTTGCGTGGATCTTCGGGTACACCTGCGAGATCGGGTGGATGGCGAGCACCCTCATAGATGTTTCCATCTTTGAGCACCTGATGAAACTCAAAAAGTCCGATTTAAAGGACCGGAAGAAGATCGTGAACGCGTTTGCCAGGGCCCTCCGCAGGTTCAACGGGGATTACCTGCTCTGCAAGGGGAAGGGGAACCGTGTGCTCTTAAAAGACGCGATCACCCTGGTCGTCCAGCCCCGGAGCCCGAAGGAGAAAGCACACGACGAGACCGCAGCCCTGCTTGCGAAGCTCGGGTGGACGGGATAAAAAAACATTTTTCCTGATGCACGGTAACGGTTGAAAAAATGGGGTATCGGTTTATTTCCTTGTCGACGCAGGCGTGTGCGGTACAACAATATTGCCGCCGGTGATGGTCACGGCATTGGCCGCTGCCGTCGAAGGCATGGAAATTCCGCCCGTCACCTGGATCCAGAACCTGTCGGCACCCTTTCCCGGCTCATTGTTGTCTTCCACATATACCTTGAACACGACGCCTCCCTTGTTGTCGGATCCTGGTTCGAGATACGTTGATTTTCCGCTGAAGGTCGCGTATCCAAACGGAGAGGTCGCTGGGCTCAGGGCGAGACCGTAAAGCGCGTTGCTCTTCACCCGGTAGATACCCTCCGCTGTGTGCCGGATCATCAGGAGGCTGCCCTGGACATTCTGTGCTTTCTTGTTGTACTTCATGGTGTACCCGAAGTTCGTCATATCGCTGTCCCACAGGAACTTCCCGCCACCGGTGGTGAAGCCCAGGCTCGGGTCATACACGACCAGCACGCTCTCGCAGGTACCGGTGTTGTAGTATTCGCCGTTGACGGTGACCATGACGTCATACGTGTTTACCTCAACATTGTTGAACGGACAGTTGAAGATCTTGAAGCCGTCATAACCGCTTCCCCGTAAGTCGGAACTGCACGGTCCGGATGGTGAAACCGTGGAGCCCGGCCCGACCGGCACGAGCTGCATGGTTATCTCGGCATTGTCGATATCCCCGGGTTCGGCCATGTCTGCCGGATTATCGGGCTGTGTCTCCTCTACATAGACCATGAGAGTGAATGCCGGGCTCTTCCCGCCACTCGAAGCAACTTTTACGGCAACCAGATTCTCGTCCTCCAGCTCGCATGTCGCGTCTTCCCGGTTCACGGTAATTGTTGCAGTCTCGGTCACGGAGCCGCCGTCAGCGTCTGCAACGGTGAAGGTGATCACATACACGCCTTCCGAAACGCCAGCGGTCCCGGTAACGTTCCAGGAACATTCCGTTGCATCGCAATCTGCGATACTGAGCGATAAGCCGTCAGGCAAATCATCGGGAACTGAAGCCCCCCCATCCTTCGTATACGAAGTGTCAACCGTCAGGTCAGCGAGGTCTGCCGGGACATCGGTCCCAGTCAGCATTATGTCAACAATGTTATCGCTGTATTGGACCGTCTGGGCCTGGGGTGTTGCTTCCCCGACGATAACAGGATTGAGGTTGCTGACCGTCACAGGATCCGTATGGGTCCAGACACAGTTGTGCTCATCGGTGAGTTTCCCCCCGACATTCCGGACCTCGTTATCGGTCGTGGGACAATTCTGCGTTGCGGTTGGCCCGAAAGCGGTGTAATCCGGTGCGTTGTCCGTATCACAGTCAAAGGCATAGGTTGCCCCGGTTAACGGAGTGAATGACAGGACGATGTCCTGACCTTCGTCAACGTCAGGTGAGCTGAAGGTACTCGGGTCGAGGATATCGGAATCCAACTGGTCGACGAGTGCGTCGCAGTCGTTGTCCAGCGTGTCGCACGATACCTCGGTGGCTTCGTAGGTGGTGATACCGGAGTAATCATTCTGCCATCCTGAAACTCCTCCGCAGGCCTGATAGGACCCGGCGCACTCGCCGATCTGGTTGTCGTTCAGGGGAGGTGTCAGGCCGTTATCCACCACTGCATCGCAGTCGTTATCTTTACCGTCGCAGCTTATTTCAGTTTCTTCATAATACTTGCCATAATCACAGGTTGACCACGTTCCCGCAGTACAGGTCTGGATAGCTTCCCAGCAGACCCCGGCCTGCAACGGACAGTTCTGGGTCAGGGACTCATCAATGGAACCATCACAGTTGTTATCGATATTGTCGCAGACCTCCGTGGCGCCCGGGTTGATGTCAGCATCATTGTCATCGCAGTCGTCCTTTGAACCTTCACAGGAGTCAGGGGTTGTGTACCCGTCTGTATCGGTATCGAAGGTAAGTCCCTCGTTATTGGCGCCGTCACAGTTATTGTCGTCGCTGTCACAGACCTCGGTTGCATCCGGGTGGATGGCATCGTTGCTGTCATCGCAGTCGTTCTTGGTCCCTTCGCAGGAGTCCGGCGTGCTGTACCCGTCTGCATCGACATCGAAGGTGAGACCCTCATCCGTCCATCCATCACAGTTGTTGTCCTTGCCATCGCATATCTCGCTTGCACCCGGGTAGCTGGCACCTTCACTGTCATCACAGTCGTCACCCTGCTCGACGTAGCCTGATGGTGCCGTACAGGCTTGCGTAGTGTCAAAGATATCGCCGTGCCCGTCTCCGTCCGCATCGCGATAGAAGGTCAGCGTGACACCCTCGTCTACCTCACCATCACAGTCATCATCATCTTCGTTACAGACTTCGGTCGCATCCGGGTTAATGGCACCTTCACTGTCATCACAGTCGTCAGCCTGATCGACGTAGCCTGGTGGTGCCGCACAGGCCTGCGTCGTATCATAGAGATCGCCGTACCCGTCTCCGTCCGCATCATGGTAGAAGGTCGACGTGACACCCTCGTCTACCTCACCATCACAGTCGTTATCCGCACCATCGCAGACCTCGAGATCGATATCGTTGGGGTCGTCGCAGACCATGTATGCAGCGACACAGGCCATCGAACCCTCTTCGCAGAAATCATCGTCAGTCCCGTCACAGGGATTGCCCAGGGTAACTTCATCAGAACCGTCCAGCGTGAGTGGATCACAGTCGTTGTCCGCGGTATCGCACCATTCGGACGCTCCCGGGTTGGTGAACGGGTCATTGTCGTTGCAGTCATCCTGGGACCCTTCACAGGAATCAGGGGTGGTGTATCCGTCGACATCGTCATCGAAGGTGAGCCCCTCATCTATTTCCGTATCACAGTCCTCATCAACTCCGTTGCAGGACTCGGTTGCGCCCGGATAGACAGCGTCGTTTAAGTCATCACAGTCGTTCTGGGAACCTTCACAGGAATCAGGACGGGTGTACCCGTCATAATCGTCATCGAAGGTGAGACCCTCATCTGTTTGTGTATCACAGTCGTCATCGGTATAGTTACAGGTCTCGGCTGCATCCGGGTGGATGGCGCTCTCACTGTCATTACAGTCGTCATGGGAACCGAGACAGGAATCAAGGGAGGTATAACCATCATAATCGTCATCGTCCGTGAGTCCCTCATCCTCCTCTCCATCACAGTCGTTGTCCTGACCGTCGCACGTCATTTCAGGATTCTCGTACCCGGAGATTAATCCATAATTCGGCTCCACCCATTCATCCACATCGCAGACCTGGACCGATCCGGAACACACGCCATCCTGATTATCGGCCTGGGGGGCGGAACCGACACAGTCAGCAAGGACCGGAACACAAAGGAAACACAGGGCAAGAATGAGCCCGAGAAGCAGAAATCGTTTCATACGCTTATCACCGTTGTATTCAACGATAAAGTTTATTGCGAGATTACTACAATATTACGACGGTATTACAATGAGGAATTATTATATTATTGAGTTTTTTTCATGATATTATTTTGAATTTTATTAATATCTCACTGCACCGCTGCCTGGCATCTGGTTTTGGGAATTACCAATAACCGGAAGCAACTAGAAAAAAAGTCTGTACCCTATTTTCTCTGAGGTTCCGGCTGAGGCAGATATGGCTGGATTGTTGCGGCGATCTTCGCAAGGTCCATGGACTGGAGGACAACCTTTCCCGGGCCGGTGAGCGTGGTGACAAAGAGCCCTTCACCGCCAAAGAGTGCCGTGGTGATCCCTCCTGCGAGTGCGATATCGTAACTTACCGTATGCCCGAACCCCACGACAAGGCCGGTCTGCACCTTTACCACCTCGCCCTCTTGTAAGTCCAACTCGATGATATCCCCGCAGCAGTGCAGGAACACGGTCCCGGCACCGGTCAGCCTCTGGAAGATGAACCCCTCGCCGCCAAAGAGACCGGTCGGGAGACTGGTGGTGAACGCGATGTCGAGTTCTGCCGACTCTTCGCAGGCGAGGAATGAACTCTTCCGGGCAATGAACTCTTTTCCGGAAGAGAGCCGGACCGTGAAGATCCTGCCGGTCATGGTACCGGCAAAGGACACGAACCCGGGACCTTCAAGGGGTGTGAACCGGGTGAGGAAGAGGCTGTCACCCAGAGCAGCCCGCTTCAGCCCGGCAATAACCCCTCCTGTGAGCTGGCTCTCCATTGCCATGTTCCCGCTCATGTTCACCATCGAGCCGGCTTCGGCAAAGACCCCTTCGCCCGGCAGCAGGGTTACCTTTACCATCTGCTGGTTGTCGCCAATGATCTCGTAGTTCATGATCTCCGGTACCGGGATTAGGCAGGGGAGGAGAAATGCGTTGCGGGGACCTTACGGGGGATACTGTTTAAATATATCCCGCCCCAATGATTTTTCTCGCAAGAGTAAGGAACGATAATCTATGGGCAAGAAAGATAAAAAAAATCCTGAACCGGTAACCCCCGCACCGGCTTCCCCGGCACCGGATACCCCTATAACAGCGTCCCCTGCACCGGTTACCCCCGCACCGGTTTCCGGCAGCAGGTGGATGCTGGCGGGAATGATTGTGATTGTTGTGATCATCGCTCTGGTCGGCATCCTGTATACCACCGGCATTCTGGGAGGATCAGCTGCCGTACCACCGGAGGAATGCGGCAAGACGGTTATTTCCTATGTAAATACCAACCTCGCCGCAGCAAATGCAACCGCCACGCTCGTCTCGGTGACCGAGAAGGAGGGGGTGTACCAGATCGCAGCGCGTTACCAGGAGCAGGCTATGGTTTTCTATGCAACGAAAAACTGCGGCTACATTTTCTCCGGTATTCATAACATGAAGCCGACGCCTACACCTGCCACCTCCCTGCAGCCCACCCCGTCTCCCACGACGGCTATCGCTCTGGTGAAATCAGCACGACCTTCCGTTGAGCTCTTCGTCATGTCGTTCTGCCCGTACGGGGTCCAGGCCGAGAGCCTGATGCAGCCGGTTGTCAGTCTCTTCGGCACAAAAGCAAACATCACGGTCCGCTACATAGCAAACGTACAGGGAACAACCGTTGACTCGGTCAAGTCCCTGCACGGTGCATCCGAGGCAAAAGAGGACCTCCGCCAGCTCTGCATCGCCAAATATTACCCGGAAAAAGTATGGCCTTACCTGAGGGATTTCAATGCCCAGTGCTACCCGGTGTGGCAGAATGCCACGCAGCTGGAATCCTGCCAGAAGAATGTTACGGCAACCTTGGGTATCACCAACATTGAAACCTGTGCATCCGGATCTGAGGGGCTCGCGCTGCTGAAAGCCGAAGGAGCGATCACCAGCAGTTATAAGGTCACGGGGTCGCCGACGCTTATCATCAACGGACAGAGATTCAGTGGCGCGAGGACTGCGGAAGCGTACAAGCAGGCAATCTGTGACCGTTTCGAAACCCCGCCTGCTGAATGCAGCGTGAATCTCTCCGCCCAGACGGTTGCAGCTTCGGGAAGCTGCTGATAATCCTCTCTCTTTTTTACCGATGAGATGAAGTTGTTGTGCTCAACCCGGGTTCCCGTGAAAAGTCAGGTAACCCGTGTCTCAGGGAACGGTGCATACACAGAGATTGGCACTGTGAGATGCAGGGTTTTTCAAAGGTTTGAACAGTCCCCCGCCGATCTATCCTGAACCGTTTCTCCTCATTTTCCTGTCCCAAAGAGTATCCCGGTTGTCTCTGATGGCAGGGGAGACAAAAAAAAAGATTATTCTCCAGAGACCGGACATCCCTGGGTGATAAGATCTGACTCGAAGAGGTAGGAATCCGGGTTCCAGGCAGTGAACGCTGTAGTGCCGTCGCCTTTCAGGGTCAGATCGGATGTCGGTACAAGCCATACCTTTGCACCGGTTATGTCCTGGTAGTCACCGGGAGCATCACTGGCGTAGGTGTTGCAGATGAGGTGGTTCAGGAATGAGCCGGTGCCGGTCTTTAAGGTAATGTTGCCGTTTTCATCGGACATTTTAATTTTCAGCACCGTGTGGACCGTTGTCGAGAAGTCGTTATCCGTTGCCGGCTCCCGGTACGAGATCAGTGCGTATTCAGCAGGTACTTTGGTGAGGTTTGTTGCCGTGAACTGCAGGTCTGCACCACGGTTGGGGTACGTAAAATGACCGATCCCCAGGTCTTCAGATTCCACCCATCCGGCAGCCATGTTTTTTGCTACCAGGTACGGGGCTTTCTGTAAATCCAGAACTGGTTTTGCCGCAGCAACGGGCGCAACGGAAAATGCAAGCAGTACGGACACTATCGCAAATCCAAATAAAAATGTCTTGGTTTTCATCGATCTTCTCCGTCCATGAAATCATCCGTTTTTGGAGATTCGCATGCGACCTGAGATGATCTATCGCTTACGTCATTTGAAATTGTTTAACCTTGTCTATCTGGCAGATAACCTGCAGGTTCGACCGGAAAGCATGCCTGTTCGTACAGCTGCCGGAACAAACCTTGAGAACTTCCGTTACTGCATCAGCATTTTCCGATGATCCGGGGTATCCCCCGTCAATGGTGAAAAATCCTTTCCGTCGTTTGTCCGGTCGGTTCCCGGGAGATTTGCCGGGTATACACACCCCAACCCCGACCGTAAAAGGATCTCCTGCACCGCATCCTGCCGGTGAAAATTCAGATCACTTCGGAGACAAAAAACCAAAAAGGGTAAAACCGGATATCCTGTCCTTCGGCTGGGTGTGTCCGGTGTGCTTCGTTACCCGGCAGGAAGACCCCCTCGCTGTCCCGAAGGTCATACGGGCATATTTATAATTATATTACCCGGAAAATCCAGGTTTTCCATGCCCACACACGTCGAATTAATACACCCGGAGTAGGCAGGGCAGACCATTTCGCACCGGCCGCAGTGCATGTTGTCAGTCGTGAGATCGTAGCACCTTTCATCACGACACTCAGTCTGTCCCAAAGGACATACAATACTCATATTCAGGCATTTCGCATTATCACATATGGACCCGCTCGGGCAGACCTTTCCGCACATACCGCAGTTTTTCACATCAATGGTCAAATCGCTGCACAATCCCGTACAGAGAGCCTGTCCCCTCGTACAACACTGCCCGTCCACGCACGATTGTCCGGAAGGGCAGCTCGTGCCGCAGGTTCCGCAGTCCCCTATAGCTACCTGGAGATCGCTGCAGTGGCCATTACACCAGGTTAACCCCTGCCGGCACGTTCCTTTCGGCGTTTCAGGTGGAATCGTTGGAGGCATTGTTGTGGCGGGAATGGTTGCGGCGGGAGTGGCGATCTGCTGTGGGAATGTCGTTGATGGGGAACTGCACCCCGCGATCAGGACAACCCCTATGATGCATACGATCAGGATACCCGGAACGATACAGACTGCGATAATTTTCTTCGTCATACTTCATCATCCTTTTTTTATGAACCCGGTCATGCACCCTCGTCCCGGGTTCTTCACCCTGCAAAGAGAGCTGAGGAATCCTTACCTGATGTGGAGAGGACTGTCCCGACGGGGAGGCCCGGCTGGATGAGGATAACGTGGTGCTTTGTTTTTTATGTATATAGGTGTACCCGCCTTTATCGGGGTATATTCCGGAACGGTGGACAGACCCGAAAGGACGGATCCAGATAGTGACAGAAGATTCCCGCTCTGCAATACTGCCGGCGTCCCCTGCGCGGATAACGTTGAGTGGCAGGAAATGAAAGAATACCGTCTTACAGCCACCGACCCTTATCCACTTTGACCCGTTGAATACAGGACCTGCCCTGCTCATCTCTCCATTCTTCGCAGGCTGGTCCCCTGCAGGGAACCAGCGCAAGCGATTTTCCTTTCCCGAAATCCTCGAACCTGTTTTCTTTCGCACACCATAATTCCAGGCTACCGGGTAAGTGACCGGGGAATCGGGCATTGTGGTGCGTGCGGGGGGGAAAGTGGGGGATAGTCTCTTGTTGGTCCGTTAAGACCATAACCCATTATTAAAGGTGATTGCTTAATTAAAGCCACCAGGGATCAGGTCACTATTATGTAAAAAATTCGAAGAATCTCATTTATTTTTCAATATGAAAACGTTCTTGGGGGCTTCGCCCCCGCCACTGTGGCATCCCCTATAGTGCGATAACGCTGAACTACCCAATCACATGAAATAATCCGAATTTTCTTGATCCAACGCTAAATTCATGTTAAATATCAGGTACATGAAAATTTTTAGTGGCTCCAAATGATGAATCACCTATGTATATACTTACCGAAATGCCTCGTCGCACATCCGGCGAGACATGCAAAAAAATTTTGCAGCAAAAATAGTGACTATGGTACCCACATCCCTTTTCCAGTTCTTAGTGAGGGAGCATTGTCCACGTTTTTCGAGATAATTGAGCCATGTTACCCTCTTCGTCCATGAAAAAAGATCCTGATCTTCACGGGAGCAGGTCCCGGCCCCTGTTCCGCCTTCATTATACAAGCCTTAATACTTTAGCGCAACAAAAGTTGAGAAGATGCCGGAACCGAAGCTTCCCGGTGGGCCGACCCAGGACGAGATCCTGGCAGTCTCGCTCGCCAAACTCGGCCTTTGCCCTGCCGATACCGTTCTTGAGATCGGCTGCGGCACGGGCACGGTCTCGGTTGCCTTATCGAAACTGGTAAAGAAAGTGTACGCACTGGACCGGCGACCGGAGGCGATTGTTGTTGCGAAAGAGACCGCCCGCCAGGCCGGCGTTTCCACGATCGTTTTTTCCTGCACCGAGGCAGCGGATTTCTTAAAAAAAGATCAGGTGTATGACTGTGCATTTCTCGGCGGCACGAAAAACCTTGCAGCAATCCTTCCGGTGCTGGCAAAGAAGGTACGGCGGACGATTGTCATCAATGCCGTGATGGTGAGTACGCTTGAACGTGCGGTGGCGACCACAAAAGATCTTGGGATCTTCACCGAAGTCGTCCTGGTGCAGGTATCCCGGTCGCACGACATTGCCGGCAGCATCATGTTCAGGCCCATCGATCCCGTGTATATCATCGTTGCGAGGGGTGCAGCATGCTCGTAGGCCTCGGACTTGGGCCGGGCAACCCGGAACTCCTTACGCTCCGCGCCGTCCGGCTCCTTAAAGAAGCGGACGCCGTCTTTGTCCCGGGCCGGATCGCCCATGACCTTGTCGCCCCGTACCGGGAGCCGGTCATGCTCGATTTCCCGATGACGGACGATGAGGTGCGGATACAGCAGTGCCTAGAAATGAACGCACAAAAGATCGCGCCGGTTGCAGAGCACGGCCTTGCCGTTTTCGGTATCCTTGGCGACCCGAACTTCTTCTCGACCTTCTCCCGGCTCTGCGCAGTCATCGGGATGACCCATCCCGGGATAGAATGCCGGACAGAACCCGGGATCAGTTCCATAACCGCGTTTGCCGCAGCTGCAGGGGTCCCGGTCAATGAAGGTTTCACGGTCTCGGATGGCACCCTGTCCGACACGAAAATCCTCCTGAAAGTCAGAAAGCCACGGGAGCGGGCCGGCCAGCTCCGGGCCGAAGGCTACCGGGAATTCGTGCTGGTCGAACGGATGTTCTTTTTGGATATGAAGGTGTACCGGAACAACGATCTCCCGGAAAAAAGCGATTACATGAGCGTGATGTATGCCCGGAAATGATGACAAAAAGGTTGTCTGGTTTGTCGGGGCGGGTCCCGGGGATCCCGAGCTGATCACGGTCAAAGGCAGGGCGCTCCTCGACCGGGCGGATGTCCTGCTCTACGCGGGATCGCTCGTCAACCCTGCTCTCGTTGCCTCAAGCCCGGCCCCGGAGAAAGTAGACAGCTGGGGTATGCACCTCGACGACATGGTCAACCTCATGGCTGCCCACGTAAATGAAGGAAAGACCGTGGTCCGTCTCCACTCCGGCGACCCGGCGCTTTTCGGATCGATCGTTGAACAGATTGACGGACTGAAGAAACGCAATATCTCCGTCCGTATCGTCCCGGGCGTCTCGTCGGTGTTTGCCGCTGCCGCCGCTCTCGGGACGGAGTTTACCCCCCGGGGCGTTTCCGAGACCCTGATCATCACCCGCCCGGCCGGAAAGACCCTTGAGAAGGATTATATCGCTGAGCTCTCGCAGTACCCTGCAACCATGGCCTTCTTTTTAGGGAGCGAACATTTTGCCGATATCACCCAAAAGCTTGCGTGCCCTCAGGACACCCCGGCTGCCGTGGTCTTCCATGCGTCCTGGCCCGACGAGCTGGTCATCACCGGCACGGTTGCCGATATTGCAGAGAAGGCAAAGGACGCTGGCATCACCCGGTCTGCCCTCCTTATCGTTGGCAGGGCTGTCCTGGGTATCTGATTCCGGTTACCAGCGATCGCACCTCTACTCATGACCGACACCGTGGTTATCGCCCTCCCGTATTTCCAGAACGATGCCGGACGGATAGCTGCATTTCTCGGTGCCGATGTTGCCCTGTATACGCCGGAAATCTTTACCCGGGCCTTCAGCAGCCGCAGGAGGATCGTGGCCCTGATGTCGATGGGGATTGTTGTCCGGAAGATCGCCCCGCTTCTGGATGACAAGTGGACGGACCCTGCGGTTGTTGTCATAAGCCCTGACTTCCGGTATGCGATCCCGCTGCTGGGCGGCCACCATGGCGCCAACGAACTGGCAAAGGAACTTGCCGGCCTCGGTCTTGTGCCGGTCATCACCACCGCCACGGAATCGCGGGGCAGGGACGCGGTTGAGTCCGTTGCAGAACGGACCGGTACAGCTGTTGTCAACCGGGATTCCACCCGTGCGGTGAATGCTGCGCTGCTGGAGAAAGACCTGCCGGTGCATGCGATAGCGGGCCCGGCAATCGTACTTGCCGGTCCTGACGTCTCCCTGCTGGTGAGAAAAGGGGAGTATTCCGTCGGGATCGGGTGCAGGAAAGGGGTTGGTAAAGACGAGGTCACCACGGCTGTCCGCGCTGCCCTTGCAGAGAACAGCATTCACGAATCCGATGTGTTCATCTATGCAACCACGGTCAAAAAAATACAGGAGGACGGCCTTGTTGCTGCGGTCGGTGCCCTCTCTGGCAATTTAATATTCCTTGACGATGATACCATAAACGCACAGCAAGGGACCGGCCCCTCGCGGGCATCAAAGATCGGCCTCCTGGGCGTGGCCGGGCCCTGTGCCCTTGCAACGGCAAAACAGAGAGAGTTCATCATGAAAAAGAAAGTATTCGGGAGAGTCACGGTTGCCATTGCACGCTGAAAATAAGCGGGGGAGCCTTGCGATTGTCGGGCTTGGCCCGGGGAGGAGGGAATACATGACCGCCCGGGCGCTCAGGGCGGTTGCTCACGCGGACTATGTCCTTGGCCATTCCAGCTATCTCGAACCGCTGGAACCGCTTCTTGCCAATAAGAACGTGATTTCCAGTTCCATGGGAAAAGAGGTGGACCGGGCAAGGCAGGCGATCGAGCTTGCCCGCAGCCATGCGGTTGCCATTGTTTCGGGGGGCGATGCAGGGGTCTACGGCATGGCGAGCATCGTCCTCGAGGTGCTCGAACATTCAGGTGAGATAATCGAGGTGGAGGTGATCCCCGGCATCACTGCCGCCAATGCAGCAGCATCCCGGGCCGGCTCCCCGCTCTCCGGGGACTTTGCCGTGATCAGCCTCTCGGATCTCCTCACGCCGCTTGAGGTGATCGAGAAACGGCTGGACGCGTTCTTCTCGGTTGGCATTCCGGTTGTCCTCTATAACCCCCGGAGCCGGGCCGGCCGCACAACTTTGCCCTTGCAATTGATCATGCCCGGAAATATCTGTGCCGGCTCAACGCCGGTCGCGATTGTGAAAAACGCCCTGCGGGATGATGAGGAGACGATCATCACCACGCTCGCGGAGATTGAGGCGTCAGAAGCGAAAGTCGATATGCACACAACCGTGATCATTGGCGGCAGCGAAAGCAGGATCTGGAGGATGGGAAACGATGTCAAAGGAATCATCACGCCGCGGGGATACCACCGCAAGTACGTATACTGACCCCGGCGCGGATACAAAGGAAGGCTACGCGATCTCGAAGCGATCCCGCACCCTCGCCCGGAGCGTGGTCGGGAACGCATCGGTTGAGGACCGGGTACGGCAGCGGTGCTCGGTTGCCGTCGGCGATTTCGCTATGGCACATCTCCTCCGCTTTAATGACGACCCGGTAGTGGCAGCCCTTGCAGCACTGGACGCCCATGCCCCGATCATCACCGATATCCGGATGGTGCAGGTCGGCATCCAGAAAAAAGGGCATGCAAGTGTTGTGCTCTGTGCCCTCGATTCCGGTGCAGAGATCGCAAAGGAACGCGATATCACGCGGAGTTCCGCCGGGTTCCTTGCCCTCAAAGAAAAACTGCCGGGCGCAATCGTGGTTATCGGCAATGCGCCATCGGCCCTCATCTCCCTCTGCAGCATGATTCGAAGACGGGATCCGACCAGCGGTCGTGATCGGTACACCGGTGGGTTTTGTCAATGCAGCGGAGTCCAAGGAACTCCTCCGTTCCACCGGTATTCCTTCCATCTCAACGGAGGGGACCCGCGGGGGAACACCGGTGGCCGTCGCGGCCATCAACGAAATTATCACCCTCTTTATCGAAGGCGCCGGAAATGAAGGACCCGCTCACCGGCTTTGAGTACCCGGACGACTGGGTGGCAAAGTGCACGTCACCGGAGAACCTCCGGCTGGCCGGGCAGGGCCTTGCCGTGCTCACGTCGTCCGGCCTTGTCCTCCGCCGCGGGTTTACCACGGGTACCACTGCCGCTGCAGCCGCAAAGGCAGCGGTCCTCTCCCTGAAGTCAGATACCGGTACCGTATCCATCACCCTGCCCTGCGGTATTGTCGTTGACGTCCCTGCGTCCGGACATGCCGGCACCGGGGTATCGGTAAAATATGCCGGTGATTATTCCTCGGATGTGACAGCAGGTCTCGAGTTCCGGGCAGAGGCCTGCCGCCATGCTGGAGATATCACGGTCACCTTTGGCGAGGGAATCGGCAGGTTCTCCCGGGACACGCCACGGTACCGGAAGGGGACATCGGCCGTCAGCCCCACGGCACTTTCCTGCATTGTCCGGTCCGTGCAGGAAGCTCTGGATGCCATCGGAGAATCCGGCATTTCCGTCCGGATCTCTGCCCCGCTCGGGACAATAATCGCGGAAAAGACCCTCAATCCCCGCATGGGTGTTGACGGCGGCATCTCAGTTCTGGGCACAACCGGTCTTGTCGAGCCCTGGGACGATCACCTGACCGAATCCACCATGGAACGGGTTGCGGCCGCAGACCGGCCGGTCCTCACCACCGGCAGGGTCGGCCTCCGGTTCTCCCGGCTCCTCTTCCCGGACCGGGAGGTCATTCTCATCGGCGGGAAACTCGAACAATGCCCTTGACGCTGCCCGGGGGGATGTCATTCTCTGCGGGCTCCCCGCACTGATCCTCCGGCATATCGACCCGCACATCCTTGACGGGACCGGTTACCCGACGGTTGAAGACCTTGCAGGGTCCCCGCAGTTTCCGCGGATTCTTGCTTCAATGCTCCGGAAGTTTCAGGAAAACCCGGCCCCGGGTAACCGTTGTCCTCATTAACCGCGAAGGCAGAATCATAGGTGAGAGCCCATGAAGATCATTGGTGTCGGGTGCGGCCCGGGCCTTCTGACAGAACAGGCACGGGAGGAACTGAAAAAAGCCCGGTTTGCCTATGGATCGGAGCGGGCAATCGGGCTTGCACGTGCCTGTCTGCCGAAGGACTGTACGGTGAGGTCGATCGACGATTACAAGAAACTTGCAGCGCTGCCGGACGACGCCGTCATCCTCTCGACCGGCGATCCCATGCTCGCGGGCCTCGGCTATCTCCGAGGCGAGGTGGTGCCGGGGATATCCTCGCTCCAGGTCGCTGCTGCCCGGCTCCATATTCCCCTGTCCCGGGTGGTAGTCGTGGTCGCCCACGGCCACGGCCATGAGCAGGGAATGCAGGACACGGTTGACGAGGTGAAAAGGGGAAAGATCGTTTTCCTCCTTGCCGACCCGAAATTCACGGTATCTGATCTTTACCGCCGTCTTGCTGCGCTCTCCATCCCCCTGCAGGTCGCGGTCCTGGAAAACCTTGCTTATCCCAGCGAACGGGTTGCCGTGGGGGATATTGCCTCACCCCCGCAACCGGAAGCCGACCTGTATTCCCTGGTCATCGGGGATTTTTGAATGGTGGTTCTCACGTTTTTTTTCGGAAAGATGACAAACCTATTTTGGTGCGGGGTCTGGAAGTATCCCTGCAGGGTTATCACCTAAAAAAGGTTCTGAAAAATACCGTTTTACGGTCATGACATCCATTTCCCGGTGCTGTTTTCACCGTGACCCTTGGTTAGTGCTCGGGTCCCCCGGCAGCGGGTATTTCCTGAAGTACGGAGGTCTTTATCCCTGCGCTCTTTTCTCGCAGGAATCGATGATCCTGTATTCCGGCGACAGTAAAAAAAGAAACCGGACCCTCAGGGGATATCAGCATTCTTCAGGCATTTGTTGTGACCGGAGTGTATTTCCGAGAATAAGGACTATGATCTGGAGAACAGACAATGAAAAAAGGGAATGCAATCGGTATGGTAACCGTCCTGGTTATCGGTATAGTTTTTATGAGCGGGTGCACCGGCACGGGTTCCACGGGCACGACCGTGAACGCAACTCCCACACCGCAGCCGGTTAATGAGACGGCACCGGTAATGCCAGCCCTGACACCAGCGATAACGGTAGTACCGACACCCATACCTGAACTTACCCCCGTCCCGACACCATCAAATCAGGATCCCATCATCGGCGCATGGCAAAACGGGATGGTGTTTCATGCTGATGGTACGGTTGGCAGCGAGGAGTATACCACCTGGAAGGTAAACGGGAACGGGAATCATTCCTATTTCGTCATAACCGATATGCCAAATCAGGGTGAGCATAACCAGAGGGATGTAACCTCAGCAGAATGGATATACAATCCTTTTTCGGATAAGATTCACAAGCGGGGTTCTTCGATAACCTTCTCCCGAGAATTACCGGTACCGGAAACCACATCCATTCCTGCCGGTACGAGAATTCAGACACCAGCAACAGCTGTACCGACGACCGAAGTTACGGTAACAACAACAACAGCTGTACCCACGACTAAAACACCGGTGACAACAATATCTACTGTACCCACGACTAAGGCTCCAGAGGCAACGATAATGGTTGTACCCCCGAGCAAGGTTCCGGCGACAACAACAACTGCTGTACCCACGACTAAGGTTCCGGTGGCAACGATAACAGATGTACTCTTATCCGTTGAGGATGGTACCGGCTCACTTTTCATTCGCACGGGCGGGGTAGGCAATGACGTTTATGTGTTTATCGTTCGTGAAGGGACGAATGTCCTTCCGGTTAACAATGTTTTTGATCCTTTCGGGATGGTTGTAGAAAGTCAGATCTCCGGATATGTCCAGGTGAAAATCTTACCCGATGGGTGCTCAGAGCGGGTGAGTCTCCCGGCCGGGAACTATATCGCGTATCTGCCGGACAAGTACGGAGGTGTACCCGAACAACAGTCATTTACGATTTATAAAGACAATATAACCACCATCTCGTTTATGGCGTTATCCTACCGCGCTTCTTCGGGCGGTGGCTGCGGAGGGTGATCCTGCCGGTCATGAGGGTATTCGCCACTGTGGCAGCAAAAACAGGAAGATGACGTTTTGGCAGGCAAGGCACAATCTCCTGAAGGAACCGGGGCGTGAGGTGCCCGTCTGTTGCCCACTTGCCGTAGTTGCTGAAAATGAAACCCCCTGTGGTATCAAAGGGGCATATCCTCACCCAGTAAGGAGGCAACGGGAAGCGACAAACCTTTTTTTATCAGGGATTCAAGAATAATCCTTAAGGAGATGTCCTATGGATAAAACGACAAAAACGCAGATAAGTATCGTCTCATTTATTGTTGGCCTGATCATGCTGTTTATCCCGTATCTGAAAAACTTTGATTCCGTTTTTCCGGGGATTACTCAGTATTTCAGTCTTATGTTCTACCTGGGATTGCTGCTGGTTATTGCCGGGTACTACCTGAAATGACCTGATGGCAGGATCCCGGTCACTTTTTTGTTTTTTTGCCAGGCGCCGGAGGTTCGTTCTTTGCTACCTTAACCTCGCACTGGCGGTCACCCGAGCACATGGTCCGGACAAACCGTCCCGAAAAATCCTGGTTGAGCCGCGGTATGCTGCTTAAGGTAAAGGCCATGCACCTGCCAAACGTGCATTCGCCCCCGGAACCGGAATCATAGCCCGCAGCAAGGAGGGGGCAGTACTTCACAATGATGACCGATCCCTCCTTCGAGATCTCAAGTGCCTCGCTCTTGAATTCCGGGCCAAAGAGGATAACCATGACGGTGCGCATCGTCTCGGCAAGTTCCTGCGCCGTGCCGACCGGCAGGGAGAGGTTTTTTGCAATCGCCAGTGCAGTCCCTGATACCTCCATCCAGATTTCCTGTTCGATCTCGTTGTATCTTTCCCCGACAATATTCCGGAATGCACGGTCATAGCGTGCGGGTAATTGTGCGGAAAACTCTGCAGCGATCCGCCACTTCACCTCAGCAGGTATTGAATCAAGGCCGGCCATATCTGCCAACTCCCGTCCTGTACCGGTATGCGTACCGGCCGCTTATCAACCCTGTGATGCTGCTCTCCGGCTAAAGCGGTTCGGCAGAAACCGGGCGACCGTATCAGCGGGAGGTTATCGTGAACAGGGATCCAGTACGGGTAATGAATCCCTCTGCTTCCAGATCGTCAAGGATGCGGATAATCCGGTCCGGGTCTTCCGCTATTTTTTCGACTATGAGTTCCTGCGTCAGGTTTTTTTCAGCAAGCAGCAGCCGGAGAAGGGAGCCCCGGATCTTCCGGTCGGACCCTTCAAAGGCTGCCTGTTTGGTGTAGTGCCGGCTGCGGCGGTTCGGATTTTCTTCAGTCTTCTTGAGCGCTGTGCCGAGGTCCATGAGCGCATTGTACCAGGTCCGGGGATCCTGCACCGGAAGTGCCTGCCGGGCGAGTGGCAGGATCTCGCAATCGTCCACCGTGTCGTGATCGCCAAAGAAGAAATGGATGAAGACCCGGCGGATGTTCGTCTCGATGAACACCACCGGCCTATTGAAGGCAAAGGCGCAGATCGATGAAGCGGTAGCCCTGCCGATGCCGGGAAAGGTTGCAAGGACCTCAGGGTCCTGCGGCAGAACCCCGTAATACTCCTCAACAACCCGGCTGGCGCATTTCTGCAGGGAGATTGCCCGCCGGTTATATCCCATACCCTGCCAGACAGCAAGGACGTCCGGGAGTGATGAGCCGGCAAGCGAGGGGAAGTCCTGAAATGCAGCGATGAAGAGCGGGTATTTGATGGTCACCCGCTCTACCTGCGTCTGCTGGAGCATGATCTCGGACACGAGGATACGGTAGGGATCCGTTGTCCCCCGCCATGAAAGGTCCCTCCCGTTCTTCCGGTAATAATCAAGGACAATCTTTTGGAATTCCCGGATTGAAGGAGGGTGACTGAGGTGCGGGAGAGCCGGTACTGACAAATTCTTTTCTTGCGGACGGGAGTGTTTCATGGGGATTTTTTCTTGTCTGGGACAGGTTCGGATTCAAAGGGTAATAATCGTTCAGGTGCCGGCAAAGGACACAGAAACCGGCAGGAGAGATTATGCGGATTATATCCGCTTGAACATGGCGTCGAGCTCTTTGCGGGTGAACCGGATCATGGTCGGCCTGCCATGGGGGCAGGTGAAGGGGTTTTTCATCCGGCGGAGCTGGTCCACGATTCTCTGGCATTGTTCCCGCGTGCAGACCGTACCCGCCTTTATTGCCCCCCGGCAGGCAACGATCCGGGTGATACGTTCCCGGTTGGTGACGGTCTGCGCGGCGTCTTCGCTGACGAGATCGCTGATGATCTCGTCGATGATCGTGGCTTCCTCGATTCGGCCAAGCACGACCGGGACTGCCCGGACAAGAAACGCGTCGCCGCCAAACCCTTCCAGAACGAAGCCCTCGCGGGCAAGCGCCGGCAGGAGGTCGTTGAGGATCGCAGCTTCTCCGGGGGTGCGGTGCAGGACCACCGGGCTGATCAGTTCCTGCGAGGGCCTGCTGGCTTCCTGTGCCTGCCCGGTCACCTGCTCGTACAGGATACGTTCATGGGCAGCATGCTGGTCGATAAGGAGCAGCTCGTCGTCCTTTGTGCGGGCAAGGATGTAGATGCCCGAAAATTCTCCGATAACCTCTATCTCCGGCAGCAGGGAGGAGACCAGGTACGTTGGTTCGGTATCGACCGATAACTCGGTCTGCCGGAGCCGCTGGTCCGTTGCTGCGGTTCCGGCATGGGTGCACTCAAAGACAGCGGCCGGTACGGGGGTGGTGGAAATGTCGTAGGATTTCACCGGTGCGGTCAGGAGTTCCGCGACAAGCGGTATCATCGCTGCCGGGTGTCCTGCCGCGGGAATGAGATCGTGAGCGAGCAGGGCGTCCCGCACGGATTTCCTGATAACTTCCATGATCTCCTTCTCCCGCGAGAGCCGGATCTGTTTCTTGGTAGGGTGGACATTCACATCCACGAGCGTGGTGTCGATTTTAAGGTTCAGGAATGCCACCGGGAACCGGTCCTTGGGGAGCAGCGTGCCATATCCTTCTTTTATGGCGTTGCTGATTGCCGGGGAGGTAATGAACCGCTGGTTGACAGAAACGATCATCCTCGCCCGGTCTTTCCGGGCAAGGGACGGGCGGGAGACAAATCCGTTCAGGGAAAGGAACGGCAGGGATGCCTCCACCGGTACCAGGTCGCGGATAACCTCGCTGCCAAAGAGCCGGGCGATGGTGTCCAGTGGACGGGTGGTCCGGTCGGTCACCAGCTGTTCTGTCCCGTTATAGGAGAGGTGAAATGCGACAGCCGAGTGGGAGAGGCAGATGCCTTCACAGATATCGTGGATATGGGCAAGCTCGGAATTCCTGCTCTTCTGAAACTTCCTGCGAGCCGGGGTATTGAAGAAGAGGTCTTCGACAAGGACGCTTGTCCCGTCCGGTGCACCGGTCCCGGTTGTTTCGATGACTTTGCCACCTTCCACAACAACGCGTGTCCCGCAAACTGCCCCGCTGCCCCTGATTTTTGTAACAAGGGTTACCCGGGACACGGCAGCGATCGTTGCCAGCGCCTCGCCCCGGAACCCGAGCGTACGGATGGAGTGGAGATCGTCAAGAGATACAATCTTGCTCGTAGCATGGGGGACAAATGCGAGACCTGCATCAGCAGGGGACATGCCGCTCCCGTCATCAGTCACGCGGATGGCAGTGATGCTCTCTTTCGATACGGTCAGATCGATTGTGATCGACCCTGCCCCGGCATCGATGGCGTTCTCTAAAAGTTCCTTGACCACCGATGCAGGGCGCTCGACCACCTCGCCGGCAGCTATCTGGTTGATCGTTGCAGGATCGAGTATGTGGATCCGTGGAGTATCCGATTCCTGAGGCATGTCACTCACCCCGCTCAAGAGTCTTTTTCAGTTCTGCAATCTTTGCAAGCGCCTCAAGGGGTGTCATCTCGTCCGGGTTCAGCCGGGCAAGGGCCCGGAGGGCGGCGTGGTCAGCCGGAGCACCGGGTCCCTGATCATCGACCAGCAGGATCTGGGTATAACGCTGCGGTTTCGTGCTCCCGGAAATACCCCGGTGAATATCTTCCGACAGGAGTGCATCGGCACGCTCGGTCACTTTCTTCGGGATACCCGCAAGCCGGGCAACATGGATACCATAGCTCTTGTCGGTTGCCCCGGGGATCAGTTTCCGCAAAAATATGACCTCATTGTTGGTCTCTTTCACCGCGAAGTGATAGTTTTTCACCCTTTTCAAGGTCTCTTCTGCGGTGATCAGCTCGTGGAAGTGGGTGGCAAAAAGCGTTTTTGGCCCGGCCGCTCCTTTTCCGTGGAGATACTCGAGGACGGCCCGTGCAATGGAGCACCCGTCCGCGGTGCTTGTCCCCCGCCCGATCTCGTCGAGAATGACCAGGCTTTTTGGGGTTATGTTATTGAGGATGTTTGAGAGTTCGAGCATCTCGACAAAGAAGGTGCTCTGGCCGCTCGCAAGGTCATCAAATGCGCCAACGCGGGTGAAAATGCGGTCGATGATCCCGATGCTTGCGTGCCGGGCCGGGACAAAACTGCCGGCCTGTGCCATGATGCAGATGAGCGCCGCGGCCCGCATGTACGTGGACTTTCCGGCCATGTTTGCACCGGTGATGATCAGGATCTGGTTTGCACTTCCCGAGAGGTCAACGTCATTGGGGACAAAACCCCCGGCCACTCCCTGCTCAACCACGGGATGACGGCCATCGCGGATGACCAGTGCGTCGCCGGTATTCATCTGCGGGCGCACATAATTCCGGCTGCAGGCAACTTCTGCGAGGGCTGCGGCAACATCAACGGCGGCAATGCCCGTGGCGATTGTCTGCACATCCGGCACAACTTTCCGCAGGGTCTCGATGACGCCGGCATACAACTCCCGTTCGAGTGCCAGGACTTTCTCGTCGGCATTTGTGATGAGCGCTTCCTTCTCGCGGAGTTCCGGCAGCGTATACCGCTCACCCGTTGCGGTAGTCTGTTTCCGCTCGTAATGGGGCGGGACGAGCGCAAGGTTGGGTCTGGTAACATCGATGTAATACCCGAAGATACGGTTGTACCCGATCTTGAGGGACCTGATACCGGTCTTCTCCCGCTCCTGTTCCTGGAGTTTCACGATCCAGTCCTTGCCGGAATGGAGGACGGTGTGGATGGCATCGAGTTCCTCAGAAAAACCCCGCCGGATAACCCCGCCATTGCGGGCGATCGCCGGCGGCTCTTCAACAATTGCCCTGCGGATAAGGGATATGGTGTCCGGAAGGTCCCGCATATCCCTGATTGCATCAATCAGGGTGGCTGGGAGTTTTTCTCCCTGTCCGGGACTGAAGGAACCCTTGAGTGCCGGCAGGGCTGCAAGGGAGTCTGCAAGCGCAAGCAGGTCCCGCGGCCCGGCGTTCCCGTACGAGACCCGTGCAGCAATCCGCTCGATATCGGCAAACTTCGATAAGTCTGATCGCACCGAGAGCCGGACTGCCGTTCTTGTGGTAAAAAATTCGACCGCATCCAGCCTTGCATTGATCTGGCCGATATCGAGAAGCGGGCGGGTCAGGTGCCGGGAAAGGAGCCTGCTGCCCATCGGGGTCCTGGTCCGGTCAAGGGTGGAGAAGAGGGTTGCTCCTTTCACTCCCCCGCGGATGCTCTCCTTTACTTCAAGGTTCCGCAGGGTAACTGCATCGAGCATCATCGACTGGGAGGATGCACGGGTCGCAAGGCTGCGGATATGGGCAAGGGATGAGCCCTGAGTCTCCTGCGCATAGAGGAGCGCAGCACCCGCTGCACCGATGGCCGCCGGCTCATCTTCGCAACCGAACCCGGCAAGCGTAGCGACATGGAAATGGGAAGTGAGCACCTTTTTTGCATGCACGGGGGAAAATGCCTCGTCGCGGAACCGGGAGACCACGACCCCCCGCTCGGAAAATTTCTGTGTTAAGGCTTCCGGAATAGTGGAAGGGATGATGCATTCCGCAGGCCGGTAGCGCGCTATTTCTGAGAGCAGGTTTAAGAGGTTCTGGTCGTGTTCAACAACAGAAACGAAAAATTCTCCGGTGGTGATATCCAGGAGAGCAATTCCCCAGGCATGCCCTTTTGCCTCCGGGCAGAGTGCCATGAGATAGGTTGCGGCCGCGGAGGGCAGCATGGTGGAATCGATCACCGTTCCCGGGGTGATGATCCGGGTGATCTCCCGTTTCACGATACCCTTCGCGGTCTTCGGATCTTCTACCTGGTCGCAGACCGCAACCTTGTACCCTTTTCCGATCAGCTTTGCAATATAGCCGTCAACGGCATGGTACGGGACACCGGCAAGGGGGATCCGCGTGTCCCCGCTCTTCGAGCGCGAGGTGAGCACGATATCCAGTTCCCGTGCAACGAGCTCGGCATCGGCATTGAAGGTCTCGTAAAAATCCCCGATCCTGATGAAGAGGATGGTGTCCGGGTGCTTTGCCTTCAGGTCCTGGTACAGTCGCATGATCGGAGTGAGACGCAGACCGGGGTCACTCCCGTTCTGCTGGTCGGATCCGGTCTCGCGTGCCATGGTGTAAAAAATGTAGCCTTTGATCAGATAATACCCATCTGATCGATCCTGCCTGCCTTATGAACGATGCTTGTACACGTACCAGAAAAGGAGCGGCAGCGATGCGGTAAATGCAACAAGTCCAAAGATCAGTCCCAGCATGAACCCGTACCCGAGAAGGCGCACCAGTTCAGTAAGAACGGATACTGCCCACGGTATGCCGCTCCACATAACAAGCATTCCGGCAAGTATCAGGAGGATACTTCCCACAGCAGCGTTTTTCATGTCCTGCGTGCTCGGGGCAACAGAGAGAACAAGACTCGTGGTCAGGTACAGGTAGAGGAAGAACCAGCCATTGAACCGGATGAGCAGATTGTCTGAGAACGTATTGAAGATCACTTTTACCAGATCCACCAGGACTTCCGGTGATCCGATTGTGGCGGGAAATGCAGGGAAGACACAGCCAGGGAACATGCCGAAGACCCCCGTGATAAACGAAAGAGCGAGCGGGAGTAAAAAGAGCGGGGCCGTACTGATGATTACATCCCCGATATACGGCAGGAGCGGGCGGGTGTACGTTACCGATCCCCCGTCTTTTGAGAAGAGAACGACCTTGCGGATCCGGGCTCCGGTCACCAGGCAGCCGATGATATGGGAACATTCATGCAGCACGACGCCGGGAAGACGGACGAAGAGATAGATCGCCCGAACCGGCATTGCAGCAGCCCACAGGTGGTCCAGCGAATACGAGAGTGCGATAACAATGATCCCGGTTATGATTATCAGAAGGAACCCGCTGAAATCCATGGTTTTTGTCTCAATGAAGATGCCCTGTGCTCCTTCATATGTTTCGTGCCGGATCTGCTCTGGAGAAATCAATTGATAGTAATTATGACGCTCTTTTGGGTTCTGCAGTCGAAGAAAACCAAGATGTTCTTCTTCTCCTCACCGTTCTGATGAACCATTCGGACCCCGCCGCTTTAGCATCATCCGATTCGATTGTGCAGTATTACCTCTACGCAATCGCAGAGAATATTTTCAGTTCAGGTAATACCGAGGCATCATAATGCGCTCCTGCCCCCAATGGAGGCAGGATTGGCGCAAGGGGGGGCAATTATTACTTGAAAAGAGGATTTCTACAAAGCAGCCGGATCTGGTACTGCTGAAAAGTTCATCAGGGATTCAAGCATATCTGCGGATACCGGAGCGCTGCCATGTCATCAAAACCCGCGGCAGGACAAAACCCGCCCAACCATCTCATCCGCGAGAAGAGCCCGTACCTGCAGCAGCATGTAAATAACCCCGTGGACTGGTACCCGTGGGGGGATGAAGCCTTCCGGCGCGCAACAAAGGAGCAGAAACCGGTCTTCCTCTCCATCGGGTATGCAACCTGCCACTGGTGTCACGTGATGGCCCATGAATCATTTGAGGATCACGAAGTTGCCGCACTCCTGAACACGCATTTTATCGCGGTCAAGGTCGACCGGGAGGAGCGGCCGGATATCGACAGTATCTACATGACCGCCTGCCAGCACATGACCGGGCAGGGCGGGTGGCCCCTGACGATCATCATGACCCCCGACAAAAAACCGTTCTTTGCCGGTACCTATTTTCCCCGCAAAAGCCGGACCGGGATGACCGGACTGGAAGAACTCCTCAGGAAGGTTGCCCGGCTCTGGCAGGAGCAGCGGGACACCCTTGTGGCGGCAGCAGAACAACTCACATTCCTCCTTGAAGAGCCCCCCGGCCAATCCCGAAAAGAAACTGCCGGCCTATCCCTTATCAGGAGTGGATATGAAGAGATTGCTGCTTCGTTCGATCCCGTGAACGGCGGATTTGGCAGGGCCCCGAAGTTTCCCACGCCCACGAAGATCCTCTTCCTGTTGCGGTACTGGAAACGTACCGGTTCTGATCCGGCCCTCCGCATGGCTGAACAGACCCTCGATGCCATGCGCTGCGGGGGGATCCATGACCATCTGGGCGGCGGATTTCACCGGTATTCCACAGATACAGCGTGGCGTATACCGCATTTCGAGAAGATGCTGTATGACCAGGCGCTCCTTCTCATGGCCTTCACAGAAGCATGGCTGGCGACAAAAAATCCGACGTACCGGAAGACAGCTGAAGGGATCGTCCGGTATGTAACCCGTGACCTCTCTTCACCGGAAGGCGCATTCATATCAGCGGAGGATGCAGACAGTCCCGGCGGGGAAGGGGCATTTTATCTCTGGACAAAAAAAGAACTGGATGTTATCCTCGGTCCTCGCGATGGTCCGTATGCCGCCGCTCATTTTCATGTACAGAAACGAGGGGAATTTCTTCTCGGCTGAAACGGGCCCCGGGAAAAATATCCTGTACCTCCAGCCGGGGAACGGGCTGCATCCAGAGGATGATACCAGGATTACCGATATACGGGACCGGCTCCTTGCAGGACGGCAAAAGCGCCCGCGGCCACAGCGGGACGGGAAGATTCTCACCGACTGGAATGGCCTGATGATCGCAGCACTTGCACAATCCTCCCGTGCCTTTGAAAACCCTGAATATTATCGTGCAGCAGATACCGCCATGCACGTTATCCTCGACCGGCTGCAGGCCTCCGGGGGTGGACTCCTGCACCGTTATTGCGATGGAGAGGCAGCAATTCCGGCATTTGCCGATGATTACGCGTTTGTTATCCGGGCGCTCATCGAACTCTACGAGACCAGCTTCGATCCTGCATGGCTTGAGAAAGCGCTGAACCTGGACCAATACCTGCGCCGGCATTTCTCCGATACCGGCGGTACCGGGTTTTTCACCACATCCGACGAAGGGGAGGCTCTTATAACCCGTAAAAAAGAGGTCTATGACGGGGCACTTCCCTCCTGCAACTCCATCATGCTCGGTAACCTTGTCCTGCTGGGCCACCTGACCGGGGACCCGGTCCATGATGAACGTGCCTCCCGTCTTGCCGACGGTTTTGCCGGTATTGTCCTGACCTCTCCCTCCGCATACAGCGCATACCTGTGCGGCCTCGATCACCTTCTGGGACCGGCTACGGATGTGGTCATAGCGGGAGAAAGATATAATCCGGGAGCCGGGGAGTTCGTCCAAGTTATCCGCGGTACATACCTCCCGTCTGTTACCGTCCATTTCCGGCCCTCGCAGGCATCTCCGGTCCTTGATGCGGTTGCACCTTTCACCCGGACAATGGCCATGCAGGGCGGGAAAACAACGGCATATGTCTGCACCGGACACACCTGTTCAGTTCCTGTAACAACGGTCGAAGCACTGCGGGAATTACTCGGCGAAAAAAAGTGAAAGATACATCAGAGGTTCTTGAGCGCGACGATATCCCTGACCCCGGCGAGTTTCCAGACCAGGGACCGCTCTTCCTCGGCAATGGCGACGGGCGCGTCCAGGGGGGAGTGGCCGAGGGCGGCAAGGATGTTGCAGGACAGGTTCCGCTCCACGATCAGGTCCACGAATTTATCGCGGATGATCTTCTTCTCGATAGAGTCAGTTACTTCTTCGAGGTATCCCTGGAGGGTTACAAATGTGTAGGTCGAGAGATCTTTTGTGTATTTCTCGATCTCTACCGAAGCATAAGGACTCTTGCGGAAATGCTCGATCTTCTTCCCGTATTTGGTTGAGAGGAAATACAGGAATGACCCGTCGAAGACATAGAGGAACGGCGCGATGTAGGGATATTTCTCCCCCTGGAATGCGATCCTGCAGACGTACCCGCGCTCGATCAGCTTGTCATATTCTACCTTGTCCGCCCGTGGTATTTTGATAATATCCATAGACTCACACACACCGTTCCCACCCTTGCACTATAAATCTTTTCAATTGAAGGGAATATAAAAAAAAAAGGTCAGTGCTCGACCCGGAAACCGGCCCGTTCCCAGGCCGTCATGCCCCCGAGGACATTCGTAACCCGGTGGTAATGGTTTCTGGCGAGGATACTTGCCGCAAGGCTTCCCTTGTAGCCGGCATCGCAGTAGACGAATACGGGTCCATTTGCCGGGATTTCCCGGAGATTATCCGGAAGTTCGCCGACATAGATATGGTGTGAATTGCGGATGAAGCCGGAAGCGCGCCTTTTACGGATATCCCGCACATCGAGAAGGAACGGGGTGCTGCCGGCGAGCTGCTCGCTGAGTTCATGGACGGAACAGACCCCGGTGCTCCCGATCTCCCGGGCACTCTTATACCAGGCCCCGATCCCCCCGTCAAGAAACCCGGTGATATTATCATATCCCATCCGGAACAGCTGGCGGGTTACCTGCTCAAGGTTCTGGTTATAATCATCGATGATGACGATCGGGTCGTCGTAGTTGAGGAACCAGCCGGCATAGGATGAGATACCGCCGCGCCAGAGAGAGAAGCTGCCGGGGATGTGACCGCCGGCAAAACCTGAAGGAGCACGGATATCAAGGATCTGGCACCCGTCTTTTTTCAGGTGGTCCAGTTCAGGAACCGTGAGCGGGCGAAGGAGCGGGAGCAGTTTTGAAGGCGCACCGTCACGGTTTAAGCGTTCCATGGTGCGGAAGTAGGGGGGCTGGTAGGGGGATTCTGTTTTCCGTGCGGCAACGAACGCATCCTTTCCCCCCCGGATGAAGGGGTTGGTGGTTTTTTCATACCCCGTGGTCGTGAACGGATGGTCTGCAATCTCGCCACCGCATACGGACCCTGCACCGTGGGCAGGACAGAGGATCACCCCGTCCCCGAGCGGGAGGATCTTCTGCGTGATACTGTCATAGATCTTTTCGGCCATCTCCTCTTTTCTCGCATTGCCAAAAAAATCTGTCCGCGCAATGTCCCCGGCAAAGAGCGTGTCCCCGCAGAAGAGCAGATACGGCGCCTCCCCGCTTATCCGGTCACGGACAACCAGGGAGATGCTCTCTTCGGTATGCCCGGGCGTTTCGAGGACCTGGAGGGACAGGGACCCGAACGTGAACATATCGCCCTCGTGGACCGCATTCCCGTACGCAAAATCCATGGCAGCCCCATGGAAAATCCCTGCACCGCACCGCTGCGCCAGCGGAAGGGACCCGATACAATAGTCCTCGTTCCGGTGGGTCTCAAAGATATGGGTGATCGTGCAGGAATTCCGTGCCGCAATTTCGCAATAGATATCGCAATCCCGCCGGGGATCGATGACTGCCGCCTTTC
This sequence comes from uncultured Methanoregulaceae archaeon, assembly GCA_963818425.1. Lineage (GTDB taxonomy): Archaea > Halobacteriota > Methanomicrobia > Methanomicrobiales > Methanospirillaceae > Methanoregula. Next base: position 161,119 of record CAWFSA010000006.1, read on the forward strand.
CTCCATCACCGATAATGTACGAATGGTGAGCAAGACCTTCGGAAACTACCCGTTCAAACAGCATGTGATCTCATCCCAGAGGGGAATACACCCCCGTGTCGTAAAAAGGTTGGGGTACCTCACCCGCGTACAACGATGCCTATTCCCCGGCGTACCGGAGCAGGATCGGTGTGGTATCGCCCGAACGATCCCGTTCCTTGATCCGCTCCACGATCTCGCGCAGGCTCACCGGTTTATACCCGATCAGCTCTGCACTGACATTGACACGGCGGTTGATAAAGTTCATGAACGGGTAGTGCCGGAGGTCGTTGTTATGGTGATGCCCGTGGATGACCCAGCCGTCATAGGACGGGGGTGCATCGGCCGGGTCGTGGATGAAGAGGAATTTTTTGTTCTCATACACGGTTTCCACAAAAGAAACGGATCCGGTCTCCGGGTCATCATGGTCCCCGCGGATAAGGACGATATCCCCGCGGAGCCGTTTCCGGTACTGCAGGGCCGGTTCTGCCGCCGGACCGTACTGCAGGTCCCCCAGGCAATAAATCCGGGTTTTCGGCCCGATGGTATAATTCCAGTTTTTTATCAGCACGTGGTCCATTTCCCGGCTGTCAGAATACAAAAACGGGCGGGAGCAGGAGCGGATGATAGTGGCGTGGCCCAGGTGCAGGTCTGCGATCAGGAAAACGTCGTCGGGATGTGCATGTTCGGGGTCGCGGTGCTCGAACCCGGCATGGTAACGGAACTGCCCCAGGGTCTTCTGCCACCGCGCTGTGCTGTGACGGTGGTCCCCGTAGAGCCACTGTTTTTCGATAAGATCATATTCCGCAAGGATTGCCATCTCCTCCATGACGGTAATACGGATCCCCGATTCATCGAGAAGGACCGAATGGATGGTGAGGACCGGTTTTTTACGGAACGCTCCCGGGAGAAATCTCTGGAGCAGCCCGGGTTTTCTCTCCGGTACCTCATCCAGTTCCGGATTTTTTTGTGCCTGGTCTGTGAGCTGAGCATAGACTGCCGAAGCCTGGTCAGGGCCCAGGCGGTTTGCTATCGTGACATGGAACCATTTCTGGTCCGGCTCCCCGTCATAAGCATTCTGGCTTGTGGTGAGGGGAAGTAGGACCTGCGCGATGTCGCGGGTGATCTGCCGGAGCGGTTCTGAAGGCCGTACCGGAAACGCGATGACACTGCCATGAATACCGTCCCGTTTTTCCCAGCCGTCAATCAGGAACGGGACCGGATCAAAGCGCATGGCAACATTCCCGATAGCTTCCAGTACCTGCCGGCTGCTGACACCTTCCTTCAGGGTCAGGGGACCGAACAGGGTCACGTGGGGGTGCAACTCAATAAAATCCCCTATCCCGTAATTATCCGCAATTTTCCGGATAATTTTCCTGATACGCCATTTTGTCCGGGAGAGGCGGATCTCAACAAGGTACGTGGTGTCCATGGGTAGAAACGGATATTTTCATTTCCTGTTGGTGCTGCAAGGTTAAATCCATAGGGGGAACCCGCCAGGCACCGGAGACGGGTCCGGGTCTGTCGGGGAATGACTGTATAAAAATCGTGCCGGGGATGGGGATGGCATACCGGTTTTTATAGAAAATATGACCCTGCGATCATTGCCGGTAACCCACCGCTTCATGCAGGATCCGGTGCTCATTTTTCAGTCAGGATTGGAAACCCCGTGTCATAACCGATATTCTCATGGGGGTTCCTTTCCATACAGGTACCTGTGAATAAATCCAGCACCCCGAATGATTCTCTTACTCCCCGTCATTCGGGAGATTACCGGTGTTCCCAAAAACCCGTTTCTGCGGTATTGTTCGACATGGATAACACGTTATTCGACCTTGTCGGGGCACAGGTGGCTGCCTGCCAGGCGGTCACGCGGTCACTGGGAGCGATGGACGATAAAGAGCTCTTCCCGTATTTTCTCCGGCCGGTGCATGGTTTTGAATCCCATGAGAATATCCGTGATTTCATGCAGGATCGCGGGATACCCGTATCCGGTTCTTACGATCGGGCACGGCGCATTTATGAACAGGAAAAAATCCGCGCCATCATCCCTTACCCGGGTGTTGTTGACACCCTCACCTATATTCAGGAGCAGGGACTTCCCATGGGGATCATCACCGATGCGCATTCACGCGATGCGGTCATGCGCCTTGAAAAAGCCGGCCTGCTTACCTTTTTTTCCTGCATGGTCACGTACGACATGGTCCGGGTAAAAAAACCCGCACATGAGCCCTTTATCGTTGCTCTTGATATGCTCAGGTCCACTGCTGACGATGTCCTGCTGGTGGGGGACAGCCCGCGACGCGATATTGAACCCTCAAAAATCCTTGGTATCCGGACGGTGTATGCCCGGTACGGGGACCGTTTTTCCGATGATCGCTCATCGGTGCAGGCTGACTATGTCATCGATACCATGGCAGAATTACCGGAAATTCTCTCCACCCTTCTCTAATGAATGCGCCACTGTGCGCGGTATCGATGCGGAATTGCGGGTATTAAGGTTCCATTCAGCGGAATCAACGGCGGTACCTGTCGGCCAGCTCCCGATCTTGTGGCTGACCACAACTTAAAAGGGCAGAAATAAAATAATATGAGTATGTTTGTTCCGCAAAGGGTTCCGCAAAGGATCTTTTTCACCAAAGGCGTTGGCATTCATAAAGACCGTCTGGCATCCTTTGAACTTGCGCTCCGCAAGGCCGGGGTAGAGAAATGCAACCTGGTGTATGTTTCCAGCATTTTTCCCCCCAACTGCAAACAGATATCAAAGTCCGAAGGACTGAAATGTCTCAAAGCCGGTGGAATCACCTATTGCGTCATGGCCCGCAACGAGACCAATGAGCCGAACCGGCTGGTATCAGCTGCAATCGGCCTTGCCATGCCCAGCGTTACCGAAGAATACGGGTATCTCTCGGAACACCACGCATATGGCGAGACCGAGAAGAAGACCGGGGAATATGCCGAAGACCTGGCAGCAACCATGCTGGCGACAACGCTCGGGATCGAATTCGATGTGAATGCTGCATGGTCTGAGCGCGAGCAGACCTATAAGGCCAGCGGAAAGATCATCAAGACAACCAACACCTGCCAGTCTGCCGAGGGCGACAAGAACGGCCTCTGGACAACGACGATCGCGGTAGCGGTTTTTCTGTAATCTTTTTTTTACGATATTTTTTACGATATTGTCTGGATTTACGAGGGTTCCTTAGCATCACGGCTTCTGTGAGGATTGAGTGGTTCATAAGAACCACGAAATCGAGAAGTTCATCACAAACTTCGAGGTATTGAATTCCCAAGGTCTGCTCTTCCTCCCTTCTCATCGTCGAGGTTCCTGCGAAACATCTCCGATTCCCCGGGAATGAGATATGAGAAAAATCATCAGGTTCTTCGAGGAACAACGTGGCTGATTACCTGTATGTATTTTATAACAACCTTTTAAACCGCCGCAGGGATGGCGGAACAATCCTGACGGGGTTTGGGGCGCAGTTCCCTCAAATTATTTTTGGGTAAAGTATCAACTTAGCCCCTGACTTCTAGATCTAACAGTAGCCCTCCCTTGCGCCAGCCCTGCCCCCGTTGGGGGCTCATGGCGCATGCGATTCCTCTGTATTACCCAAAATCACGGTTTAGGTAATACAGCACTGTCGCAACCGGGGTGCCATAGCGGCGGGGCGAAGCCCCCGAGAGCGTCGGCATTTTTCAATCATCGGAGGTGCACTTTTTCGCCTTCCATTTTGGGTTGGCAATTTTTCTTGTTTTTCTATCGTAAATCCTTCTTGAACTCAGGGGTTAAAATAACACGTTACCCTTATTTTTTATGATGGAGAAATCAATTTTTTTATTTCTTATGGGACACGCGGGAGACTCCCCTTTTTATTTCCTGTCTTTTGCCATCGCCCGTATCTTCTCAGCCAGTTCCCGTACTGCAGTTTTCGCCAGACTGTCAGATGAAACCCGCGAGACCGGCATTGCCGTCAGGTCTGCCTGCTCAATTGCTTTATCCTCGGGGATAACCGCTATTGGCCGCCCGATACCGGTATCAATCGGTGCTGTACCGCCCCGGAACGGTTGAACACGACATGGATCTTCTCATTCTCAAGACCGAGCTGGGTGGCAATATCCCGGATGCGGGCAATGGTGCGGAGCCCCCGTGCACCGGGATCACTGACAATGAGGAGCAGGTCCGGTCTGCCGATGGTCCCCCGGGCAATGTGTTCCATACCCGCCTCGGTGTCCATGACGATAAACGGGTATTCGCGTCCGAGTTCACCCATGCACTCGGAAAGGAGGTCGTTGGCAAAACAGTAACAGCCGCTCCCCTCCGGCCGGCCCATCGCGATCAGGTCAAACCCTTCCGATTCTACGAGGGCCTGCCGGAAACGGTACCGTACGTAGTCGTGCCGGTTCATCCCCGGCGGAATGGTGCGGGTGAACGCTTCCTCCCGCATGCTTCCCAGGGTCTCGCGAACGCTCACTCCGAGGGCTTCGTGCAGGTTCGCGTTCGGGTCGGCATCGACCGCGAGGACCGGTGTTTCCCCCAGATCGATAAACGAGCGAATGAGGAGCGAACTGATGGTTGTCTTACCGGTACCACCTTTCCCGGAAAGGGCGATCGTAAACGGCTTTTCCGGCATGGTCACTCAAGGCCCGCGGTTTTCCGGATGCGGTGCGAAATTTCTGCAGCAGCGCCCATGATCGCAAGCGAACCCTCCCGGTTGGCAAACCTGATTCCGCAGCTCGGGGTGATCAGGGACTGGGCATCGAAGAGTTTTTCCGGCATGCGGGAACAGAGCTGGGTGCGGATCGCGAGATATTTTTCGTAAAGGGAATCCGTATTCTCGGCAGCGAAGAGTTTGGTTTCTGAAGGGACAATGCCCCATGCCACAACCCCTCCCCGCTCCATATAGGAGAGAATTGCATCGGAATACAACAGGAACTCCTTTGCTGTCGCGTAGGCATCAATCGAGACAACCGAAGGCTCCAGGTCAAGGACGAATTCCCAGTCTGTGTTCGAACAGCAGTGGATGCCGAGCCCGCCTTCAACGAGCGCTGCAATGTCTTCCCACCCGGCCCGGACCGTCTCCTTATCGACCGGAACAACCGAGGATCCGAGCGAGGCAAGGTACGGTTCATTGAGCACGACCAGCGTTTCGGCTACACCGGTATTCTTTTTCATCTCCTGCTCGCACCAGCGGGCTTTGAGGGCGATCATCTTTGAGAGCACATCAGCCATCTGGGAATCGTAATAAATCGGCCGCTTGTCGGCATCCACCACCTGCATGCCGAACGTCACCGGCCCGGTCACCTGGCATTTCAGGACCGTTACTCCCGGAAGTTTCCGGGACATCATCTCGATAAAGGCCGAAGCATATTCCTTGTGGAGGCCATAGTCCGGGTAATTGCCCTCAACATAATCCATATACACCTTTTCCATGGCACCGGTCTGGTCTTTTTTACTGTCGAAGAGGAGCCGGTCGTCACGGATCATGCGGCCCGGGAGCTGCTCGGAGTCGTTGAAAACAATGCTTTCAAGCTGGCTCCGGTCCGGCAGTGTCGGGATGTAGGGAAAATCAGGGAACAGGGCAAGAACATCGTCGCATGCCTGTTTTGGATCGGTATGGGGCAGCGCACCAACACCGGTGGCACGTGATCGGGAAGGCGGGATTTTCGTGGCCACAATGGTCACCCTTTCCTGATGCGACAGGTCTCAAGCATCTTCTGTACCATCGGGAAAAGGGTCAGGTCGGTGTGCGGCAGGAACGTGCTCGAGGTATATTCGTCCATGAATGAGGACTCGGCGTTCAGCTCGATATAAGCGATTTTATAGGCAATCTCATCGAGAGACTTCCGTGCCCTCCGGTTGACCAGCGCAATATTGGCGCCGACAACGGCCCCATTGCCGATATTCCTGATCTGGTCAAAACCGATCTCCGGTATCAGCCCGATCGTGGTGGCATTTTTCTTGTCAAGATAGTTTCCGAATGCCCCGGCAAAGTAGATGGTGGCGATCTCCTTCCTCGTGACCCCCGCCTGTTTCATGAGGGTGACGCAGGCAGCATGGATGGATGCCTTGCTCATGATCAGGTTCTTGATATCGTTTTCCGTAATCACGATGTCCTTCCCGATTTCGGTTTCCTGAGCCCACACAATAACAAATTCCGGAAAGTGGGCGGTTGTGCGGATCCGGGGGTTATTAATACCGGTATTGATGCGCCCGGTCCGGTCAATGACACAGGCGCTGAGCAGTTCGGCCAGCAGGTCTATCAGGCCGGAACCGCAGATCCCCCGGGGTTTAATGCTGTTTATGGTGGAATAGCGGGGATTCAGGGTCACCGGGTCTATGGTGATCTTCTCGATGGCCCCGGGGTTTGCCCGCATGCCGAAGAGTACCTCCCCGCCTTCAAGAGCTGGCCCGGCTGCACCTGCGCAGGAGAACATCCATTCCTTATTGCCCAGCACGACCTCGAAATTCGTACCGATATCGATCAGAAGCGAGATTTCTTCGCGTTCGGCCATGCGGCAGGCAAGGATATCTGCTATGATATCGCCGCCAATGAAGTCGCTGACGGCCGGAAACACAAAGAGCCCCCCGTTCGGGTTGCAGGTGATCCCGATCCTCCCTGCTGCAACCGAGAGCGCCCTGCGCACGACCGGTACATAGGGTTCGGCGATCATGTACGCCGGGTCGATACCGAGCAGCATATGGGTCATCACCGTATTACCGGCAACCACGACTTCGTAGATATCTTCCCGGTCAATGCCGGCCGTGTTGGAAGCGGAGGTCAGCGCCTGGTTGATGCTCTCTGTTGCGAGGGCCTGCAGACGTCCCAGTCCGTTTTTCCGGGCATAGTTCACGCGGGAAAGGATGTCCTCACCGCAGCTGATCTGCTTGTTGTAGTTCGAGGCAACACCGACAATTTTTCCGGATAAGAGGTCCCAGAGGTAAACGACGATCGTTGTTGAGCCGAGGTCGACTGCTGCACCGTAGACCCGTTTCGATGTATCGTTTTCCTGGAGATCGATGAGACGGTACCCGCCGGGAACGAGCGCAATGGTGCCGGTGACCTTCCATTCGCTGTGGCGCAGGATTGCAGGAATTTCACGAAGAACCTCAAGGGGAGCGTACATCTTCTCCGCTACCGGCCCGCCGCTTTTCTGGATGCCCCATAACAGTCTTGAGAGGTCAGGGGAGGGATCCGACAGGCTCGGGGGAAGCAGTTCCACGTAATATTTTTTCACTGAAGGGCGGAGTTCAATGGGGTTGTCCTGCCCGTCCACAAGGATCTTCTGCTCCTGGATAAGCGTGCTCTCGGGTATGACCACGTGGAGATCGCCCTGCACGAAGGTCTCGCAGGCAAGGCAGGCCCCTTTTGCCAGTTCCTCCTGAGAAAAAAACCTCCCGTATTTCTGGATGTCGAACTCGGTCCTGCCGGACTGGATGAACACGACACATTTGCCGCATTTTCCCAGTCCCCCGCAGACCACATTGATGTTCAGCCCGGCCCGCTGGGCTGCATCGAGGACGGTCGTGCCCCGCTCCACGTCGATCTTACGGTAACTGGGAAGGAATGTAACGGTGCGCATAGCCATAGTATCGTACACCTATGATAGGGATATAAGAATGAAATATCCTGCGGTTGTGACGCGCTGTCAAATGCAGATTACCCGGGAGAAAAAGATCAGGATTGGCGTCTTGATCGAGAAGAGTGGAGAATCCATAGAGACAGGATATCGACCGTCCCGGGTCACTGGACCTGATCTGCCGGAAATATAAATCCGTTTTTTCTCAATTCCCGTATCCAATATTCCTCAAGAAGAAGCACCCCAATGGCCATGTATCGGTGCTTCTTCTCAAGGAACTGGGATGGTTTTTAAAACTGGGTGATACGCTGGGATGTACTGATGTACCACCAGCTAATACCCTTTCAGGAAAAGGAGATAAATTCGTAAAATCGTCTGGGTTAAATTGTGTAACTCCCGGGTTAGCTGGTCCCCGGTCAATACCTCCAAAAAGCTCTTCGGATGGACTGCTATCTGCACCACCATTCATGGTGATGCAGTCCTCTGAACCGGAGCGCTCGTAATTCCGAAAATGGAGCGGGGTATCATGGAACCCCTTGCTGTGCAACGGAAAACAGGTCCTGTAATTTAGGGAAGGGATAACCGCTTCTGCTGATCCCCGGTAAAGATACACCGTGGGGAATTGGAAAAATGGGGCGATACCATTGAGCATCCTCTCGGGAAGGGATGACCAGGGGTGGAGCTCCTGAACGGTTCAGACAGAGGTGATTACCAGTTCCGGTCTCCAGGATCCGTCCCGATAGCAGGGGTGCTGCTGTTTTTGAATGCAATTTTTCAAAAAAAAGGAGTATGTTCCGTTGTTTAAACGGGTGGGAGATACGTATACGTGAAGTAGAGATCCCAGTCCTTGCCGGCGAAGACCTCGTCAATGCCAGCCCAGGCACCCTCTGCCACATCGTACACGTCATCCGTCGCATGGACTGCGTCCGCCTGAGCTGCAATAACGACCGGGAGGCTTGTCCAGGGAATTTCGTAGGTATACTCAGATACCGGAGTCTCGTACTCCGCGAAATTAGCGAACTTACCGGGAATTGCATTGCCTTTCTTTGTCTGGGGAATGCCATCCAACCGTTGATGCAACAGCAACGTGCGACTCGTTCATGAACCAGCCCTCATCGAGATCGTAGGTAACGTAAAGGGTTGTTGTGTCATTCGTTACCGTGACAACACCGATTTGTTCGGTCTGACCCGCGAAAAGCGGAAAGTCTGTTGCCATCGCGGGCATCGCGATCAGCAGAAATGCCGCTAAAATTCCAATAATAAACAGTTTCTTCATGGTTATCATCTACCTTCCAATGTTTGTATGAAACAGTCGGAATACTCTGCGTTCGATCAGATTTTTTTATCCGGAACACATATTCCACAACTGAGTCCATCAAAGTTTTTTGATGGTTAGAATACTGTTAATTTAAGATCATATAAATATATGCGCGATATCAATGGTTAAATCAATTTAAATATAAGTTAAAGAGAATGTGATATGTACTGTTGGTCATTATTAATATTTTATGGAAATCTTTTTCTTAATTTTTGCTTATTATTATGATATTCCCTTATTTTCTGCCAGATTTTTTCGGGAGGAGGTTATCTTCGTGTTCCTCTTCCGGGCGGTACATGGGCATAGCGAGCCGGATACAGGATACATTATCCTTCACGGGTTTCTCCCGTGCATCGGATACATCCCGGGAACGGCCGAAAAACCGGTACCTGTTTTTCCTCAGGGGGTACCGGAACCACCCGTGAAAAAGAATATCAGCAGAACCGTAAGACAGCATTCAGTCCGGGGCTTTTCTCCGGTAATTATCCTTGTACAAAATCAGTCAGCCAGAGTCATGAAAGCATCCGGGCAGTACGGCCTGGGGACCGCACTCCAGGATCCCCTTTCTCTTTTGTAATCCTGCTGTGCCGGTACTTCATGGCTCCATGGCCGGCCGTGAGGGCATTGCCGGATTCTGACTTCATGAAATCGTATACTCTCTTGAACGTGGTAAATCAAACCGGACGAAGAATACCGGGGTTTTTGTAATAAGGGAAAAAAGTTCAGGCAGGGGGTGTTTTTTTCACCCATTCTTCATGCAGGAATTCACCAATCTCGGCTGCGTCCCGGGGCCCGACGAGGACTTTCCAGCCGGTGGCTTCTTCAATCCTCCCGGAGAGCGGCGATGCATAGCCCGGGATGATCAGGTTCCGGTGCTTCACTTCATTTTCCACGCCAAATTTTTTGAGGGAGTCACGGACAAGGGTTTCGCTGAGTTTTCCTGCCGCAACTGCCGTCAGTACCGACAGCCCTTCGGTGTCGACGATCAGCATGAAGCAGGGGACCCTGCTCGATTCAAGGTAGCCCTGGAGCGTGAAGAACGTGAGCGAGAAATTGACGGTCATCAGTACAGGAGCATCGCTGCCGGGATTGCCGACACGGTAGAGACCGGGGTTCATCTGGATCGGTTTCTGGGGGTCGGTATAGATATTCTGGCGGAGCGTCAGGGAAGCTTTCGCAGGCCCCGGTGCGAGCGGGGAGGTGACCATAACCGAAGCGTATTTCACGATACCCAGCACCAGGGCAGCATCCTGCAGCCCGGTTGAGGAAGCATCAAGATAGACCGGATACCCGAGATCCGGGACTGACCGGGTAATTGCGAGCTGCCGTATCTGTGTGGACCGGGTAATGAACGCACCAAGATGCTCCGGTGCAGGGTCAAGCATAAGATCCTGAACTCCTTTGGCCGTGCAGTCTTTCACCAGCCGGACAAGCCCGTCAAGGGTTGGTGCCCTGACGACCAGCGGGCACCCGTGCTTTCTCGCCAGTGCACACATCTCCGTACTATTTTCTTCGGTGGCTGCATGGAGGAGCGGCCGGTAGGATCCGCAGTGGACAAGAGCAGCGGAGAACGCAGCCGGGTCCCTGGCAATAAGGATCGGAGGCAGGTGTGCCTGTTGCTGCTCGACCGTTGCAACCGCACGGGCAAAGGTATCCGCCGACCCGCTGGTATTCCTGATGGCAATACCGCTGAAGCGGAGATCGGTACCGACACGGGTGAATATCTCATCCCGGACCCGTCGGGTGACTGCTGCGATTTCATCGGTCGTCTCTGTATCGCTTACCTGAAAGATTAGGCCGGGCGGGTGGTAGAACGTCTTCTCGTGCCGGTACAGGACGGTCTCTTCCCCGATTTTGAAGGAGCGTTCGCCAACCCCCACCTTCATAAGCCGGATAGGCGGCCGGGTGGTGGCGCCCAGGACTAACTTTGCCTGCTCGTCGAGATACGGGCACAGGTCCACATCGGCTTTTCCCCCGGCCAGTTTCATGGCGAAGGTAAGACAGGTAGGGTCCCCGCACTCCTTGCAGTTCTTTTTCGGGAGCAGCTTGTAGATATCGAGCGCCTTGAGGGCCATCTTACTGCACCTCCGTTGGATCCGCCCGGACCTTCATACTGGCAAATGCGTCCCGCAGCATGCCGATGGTTTTCGGGTGCCGGACACAGATAATTTCGGCACCTGCCACTGCTGCGGCAATGCCGGTGTAAAACTCCCAGCTGACGGCTGTTGCGTCCTGCACTGCCGGATCGGCTTCCCGGACTTCCTTGATGTTCAGGGTATCGGCTGCCGAACAGATGACGGGCATCGCAAGGTCAGAATCTCCCTTGAGGGCAGCAAACCGTATCCGTTCCATGGCGGAATAGGAATACTCGAACCCGTACCCGAGGGCCCCGGTATAGGGATCGATGACGATATGATCCCGCGGGACCCCGATCTCCTTTAAGAGAATATTGAGCTGTTTTGCAAGGTTGACATCGATGGGAGACTGGGCAATGAGCGAGTGGTTATAGGCAAGCGCTGCGGCAGCGATGCTCCGGTAGTGGCTGGCCTCGGCAGTGCCGAGGAGCAGCCGTTCCCCCTGGCCGCTCTCCCCGCACCGCTGGAACACCTCGCTGTCGATCTTCGGTTCGTTGCTCCCTTCAATGATCAGGGGCAGGCTGCTTGCCGACAGGACCGTCTCGACGGTCTTTCCCACAGCTGGAATGTCGGCAAAATCTCTCTGCCGGGTACTGTTCAGGTGAAGCCGGATGAGGTCCGCCCTGTACGTGGTGTCGGCGGTTTTTGTCCATTCAGCAAGGTTGTTCACGAGATCCCCGCAATAATTCCGGACAATCGGTGACCAGAACGGGGGATAATCACAGAGTTCAAACGCGATGAGCGGGGAAGGGGATGATGTCTCTTTTTCGAGGAAGGGCAGGGTCGTGCCGCCACCGATCCGGTAGGAGACGCGGCGCGTTCCCCCCTCGGCTTTCGTTGCCCCGAGCGTGACTTCCCCAATCGTGCCGGACCAGCCGAATTGTGCGTCAGCGGGCATGGCTCCATCACACCAGGGGTTTCATGGCAAGCGCCGGATGACCGGCTTTTTCGAGGAAGACGGTCAGTTCTTCAAGGGTTGTGGCTTTTGTCTCGTCCGCAATCTTGTCAAAGAAGTCACTGAGACCCGTTTCTGTAAGTTTCTTTACAAGACGGTCTTTCAGCTCGTCTTTTAGCTGGGACGGCATCCAGACAAGACGTTCAATGCCCCCCTCACCCTGAAGGAACCGGTCGGAGAGGATATAATTTTTCGATATGCCGGCGAACCCGGGCGTCTGTGCGCCCCCGCCAATCGTGCCGGCCAGTGTCGAGAAGGACATTCCCGAGGGGGTCACGCCCTTGAACTCGCGGTTCACGACCATGATGCCGTTGACTTCCGGGAGCATGAGCGCTATCGCCTCGAAACAGCCGCAGCAGGTCATGGGGTATTCCATGACGGAATAGAGCGAGCACCGGTCGATCTCGCCGTGGCTTGCCTTCCGGACGAACCGGTTCACGCCCTCGAACTCCCCGTTCTGGGCATTGAGCACCGCACCTTTCTCGACCGGCTGGTTTGCACCGGAGGGGGATATCTCGTACGCAATCTTTCCGTCAAGCCAGCTGATGGCACCGCACAGGGCCGGCCGCTCCGGCGTGATAACGCAGACATGGTTGGGGGCAAAGGTCTGGCAGAGCGTGCACGAATAATAGGTGTTCACGTCATTGTCCCGCATGCCCTTGATGCGTGCATCGCGTTCATCGTAGACACGCTCAGCCTCTTTTCTTGCCCCGGCAACTTTTGCCGGGTCGGTGATCAGCGTGACTGAAACCGCGTCAAGGAGCTGGGGGAAGTCCATGCGGAACTTGCTCGCCAGCAGTTTGCCCAGGTGCTCGATCTTCACCCCTTTTGCCACGGCCTCTTTTGAGAGCCGGACCCAGATGAGGTCCCGCTGGGCAACGTGCCACGAGCCTTCACCGTAGTTCACAAAATTATGGATCCTCCGCTCCAGGACCGGCTCGTAGTCCTTCTTCATTGTTTTTCCGGCAACCTCGATGATGATGCCCAGGGGGTTTGCCGACCCCTCCTTCATCGAATCGATCTCCGGCCCGATGACGGTGACCTGGCCGTCCTTCACTTTCTCCGGAGGAAGCATCCGGAGCAGCTCGAACGCGGTGGACCTGCCGCCGCCGAACTCAACATACATCTCCTCTTTCCGGATACTCTTCCCTTCAAAGGCCGGGGAACATCCCATCGGGATGGGGATGGCAGTGATATTGACCCGGATGCCTTTCTCCTCCATTCCTTTCCGGACGATCGTGTCTGCATCCGCCGGGATCCATGCCCCGCCGCTGTAGTCCCCAAGGGAGAGGATCGGGAATCCCAGGACCCGCATGCCGTCCACCAGGGCGATCTCGTCATCGGAAAGACCGGGGAATACGATGACAATTGCTTTTGCCCGTTCAGCGGCATAGGCCAGGAGTCGTGCCGGCATCACCGGGAGTCACTCCGCCAAACATCATGGCAACGCGGGCGATGATGTCTACGAAATGAATGCCATAGGCCGGTGTGGAACCAAGAGGGACAAGGCGGTATTCAAGACCCAGCTTCACGCCGTTGTCTGACAGGGAGGAAATGACCGGGCCGGCAAGGAACGTGAGCATGTATTTTTCCTGCAGTTCCCGGCAGATGGCGGCTGCAGCGCCGGGACTGTCGGGCGTTCCGATCACCAGGGCAAGACCAAGGATGCTCCCGTCGACAAGGGAATACCCGAGCTTGCGGATGACCGTGTCGCCAATAAATCCCGTGTACGGGGCATTTTCCTTTCCCGATGTTGCGGTCTTTTCCGCAAGGAGACATTCCGAGGCAACGATCGGGTTGTTGCCGGTCTTTGAAAAAACATCCCGGGCCGTATTCAGGTCGTGCACTGCGGTGCCGGTCAGTGCAAATGAAATGGGCAGGTGATATGCCGTGTCCTCGTAGGCAAATGTTTTCCTGATTGCCGGAATGGTATCTTTTAAGTGCTCTTCGCCTCGTTTTTTTGCGAGATTTACGTCGGTCATTCGTATCATCCCTCGCATCATGGGTGAGCCGGTAAGATAGATATAGTTTCGTTATACGGTAGCGGGGGCAAAGGATCCGGAATTCATAATCTCTGTGCCTGCTGACGAAAATGTATTTCCCGTTGAAATTCAGATTCTGATCATCAAGAGGTCGGATAATGAGATTAAAACCCTTCAACAAGTTTTTTTGGTGTTTCCTGCTTATCTGTGCAGCAGCGTGCGTCCTGCAGCCCGTACTGGCAGCGGCGGGGACCATCACGATCGCCTACCGCGGGTCCGGTGGTACCTATATCGGGGATACGATCATTTTTGACGGCAAAAATACGTTCGGGAATACGACCCTGTTGAAAATCACCGGCCCGGGTCTCCCGTCAGATGGTGTACCGATGAACAACCTCAACGGCCCCTCCGGGACAGCAACATCTATTGGAACAGACTCGGATGGCATGTGGAAATTTATCTGGTATGCGTCAAATACACCCGGCCTGGAAAAAATGCAGACTGCCCGGTACACCTTCATTGCCACGGATTCTGTAAATTCCAACGAGTCCTCGAAGACATCGCTTTTCCTCAAAAAACCTGAGTTTTCTATCACGGTCTCTCCAAACCCCTCGAACCCGGGCGATTATATCGAACTGAAGGGGACTGCCGATTATGCTATCACCTCTGTAAAGATCGAGATAAGTGATGCATCCGGCACTGTCCTGCACTCGTTCACGTCCCCGGTTGGTTCTTCCGGTGATTTGAGCTATAATTTCCATGGCGACATGGAACCGGGACACTATACGGTTACGGTCAGCAACCCCTCCCTGAAAACACCCTACCGGACGGTTATGTCGGTTGTATCGCCAGAAGGAACAACGCCGGTTATACCCATGGTGACAACGAAAAAGGTATCTACCCTTCCGACCGGTACGGTGACGGAGGTAACCCCGGCACCGGTATCTGAAACAAGCCCGGCACGATCACCGGTTGCACCGCTCACTATCCTTTCTGCACTCATGGCCGGTATTGTTGGAGCCGGAATCTTCCGGCATTCATAAGAAAACTTTTTTTTGGGGAGCGGGGCCTCAATCGTCCGGACTTTTTGTACCATAACCTATATCGGTGATTACGAGAACACGGGTATACGCAAACCCGGAGAATACCCGTGAAAATACCCGTAAAAAAATTCTTTTTTATTGCCCATATGCCCGATACACCCGGCTCGCTCCACCGGGCAGCAGAGATCATACAGAAATATGACGGCAACATCAACCGTATCCAGTTCGACCGCCGCATCGATCCCGGGACGGTCTTTTATGAAGTGACCGCCGCAGACGAATCCTACCGGAAGATGACCGGTGATCTGGGAACGATCGGGTTCCTCCAGACCTCATTAAAACCGCTGAACTTCCTGAAATTCGCCGTGTTTCTCCCCCACCGCCCGGGCGCCCTGTTTGAATTCCTCGGGTATACCACCTCAGCCGGTGCCAATATCGCGTACATTGACTTCGATGACAAAGGCCGGCACCCGGACCGGCTTACGGTCAGCCTGAACCTTGAGCAGAACCTTGAGGTTGACCGTCTCCTGGACCAGCTGAAGTCCCGGTACCGGCTGGAGATCCTGGAATATGATACCACCGGAAAACACCTTGATGACACCGTGTTCTATGTCCGGTACGGCCAGGCCGTCCGCGAGCTGATCGGGGAGTCGGAAGACAGTTTCATCCTCTCGTTCCTTGCCGACTCCAACCATATCGCCCAGGAACTGATGGACCGGGGCTGCGATCCCCGGAAGGTGTTCGAGAGCGTGCTTGAGACCGGCAGGACCATGAACGCAACAAGCGGCAAAGCATTTTACGCAGATGTCCAGAAATTTCCTCTCACCACAACAACAACGCTGTTCTGTTTCCAGCTCCCCTGCGGGGGGAGCGTCTTCCTCATCCGGGCCGGTGATGACCTGCTCATGATTGATACGGGATACGGTATCTACCACCAGGATATCATGACGATGTTTTCCCGGTACGGCCTTGCCGACGTCTCCCGCATCTCCCGTATCATTGTCACGCATGCCGATGCGGACCACTGCGGCGCTGCCGGTTTTTTTGCCGTCCCGGCATTCATGCATACGGGGACCCGGGAGATCATCCGCACCAACAATCGTGCCTATGGGTCGCGGAATGAAGATTCTGTCCTTGAAGCGTTCTATACCAAGATGATCAACCTCTTCTCAAAGTTCGCTACGCCCACGGACATCCGGTGCTTTCCGAAGCCGGCGGAGGCAAAACGGGGCATTTTCCCGGTTCTCGGGACGGTTGGGATTGGCGACATTACCCTTGAGGTGCTCGAGAGCCTTGGCGGGCATACGTTCGGGCAGGTATTTCTCTATTCACCGGAACAGGGCCTTTTGTTTGCCGCAGACAGCGTGATCAATTTTGCCAGCCTTTCAAAAGAGCGGGCCGATTACAGTTCGCTTGCCGCGTTTCTCGTCACGTCCGTAAACGTTGACAGCGAGCGTGCAACCCAGGAACGCAAAGCGCTTCTCGAGCTCGCCAAAAAGACTGATGAAGACCTGAAGAATACCGGGAAACGCTGCCTTGTCTGCGGGGGGCACGGGGCGGTTTCCGTTCTGGAGAATGGCAGGCTTGCGGCGGCCGGGACGATTGAGCGGTACATGCCGTGAGGTTTATTTAAAATCGTAATTCGTTACAATGATTTCCGACATCCCCGACCGCTTTCTCCCCTTGCAGTTGATACACCGCGTTGCAGCAACGGTCTCGATTTTATACCCTTCATACAGGTCTTCAATGTCCTGCACTTTCGAGTTGCTCAGCATGACCTGCACCCCTTTTTTCGTGAGGGTATCAAACACGCCGGCCAGCCGGACCTGGTTCTCAAAAGAAAAGCCCGCACCGGTATATCCGGTGAAATGTGCTGTTTTTGACAGGGGATGGTACGGGGGATCGAAGTAGATGAAGTCCCCTTTTTTTGCGGTTCTTACTGCTTTTTCAAAATCTGCATTCAGTATGGTTACCGGACGGAGCATGGTGCTGAAGAGATGGAGTGCAGACGCGGACGGGAGGTTTCGTTTTGCATACCTGCCGAATGGCACGTTGAATTTCCCCCTGCTGTTGACCCGCCATAACCCGTTATAGCCATGTTTATTGAGGAATACGAACAGGGCGGCCCGGCGGACTGCGTTGTTCTTATCGGGAACCGTATCGTTGAATTCGTCTCTCAGCCTCGTGTAGGCTGCAATCTGAATTTTCAAAATAATCATCCGATAGCGCGTCTGCCAGTTTTTCCGGGCTGGTCTTTACCACCCGGTAAAAATTGACCAGTTCGCTGTTGAGATCGGAGATTACTGCACGCGATATCCGTCCCTGGTTTTCGAGGCTGATGAAAAATGCCCCGCCGCCGAAAAACGGTTCGTAGAAATCGTTCCAGTCATGAGGTAACCGGCTGTTCAGTGCGGCTAATAACTGGCGTTTTCCCCCGGCCCATTTGAGCAGCGGCGATATCACACGTATCATTTGCGGTACCATCCATAAAGATCTATTGTCGGGACCGTGACGGCGTCAGGTTGCTGAATTCCGGGATCGGGTTAGCCGTTTTGAATCCCGGTCGGGGTATCCTGATCGGATCTCCCGGTTCCTGCGTATGCCTGACCGGAGTCCCGCAACGTCTTCTCCTTTCGAAATTCTCATCTACTTTGTGAATGCATCTCTTCTGGAGAGAAGCATGGGGAACCACCGGGTACAGGAAATGATGCGGCTGATGGCATCGAAGATCAGGGAGATCGCCAATACCATCTCCGATGAGGAGTCAGAGAAGTTCATTCAGGAGTTGCTGAACGCGAAAAGGATATACGTTATCGGGGCCGGCGTCCGGCCTCGTTGCAAAGGCGTTTGCGATGCGGCTCATGCACCTGGGTCTCCATGCGTATGTCGTCGGCGAGACGATCACCCCTGCACTGAACAAAGGGGATGTCATGGTAATCTTTTCCGGTTCCGGGCGCACAAAAACCGTGGCCGACCTGGCAGAAACGGCCCGGGACATCGGGGGGAGGATCTGCCTGATCACCTCCAATGCGGACTCCCGGATCGGAAAGATTGCCGACTGCACGGTCATTATCGAACACCACCGGGATGCGGTGACGAACGATGCCGAAGAGTTCGAGATCCGCCAGATGATGGGGGAGCACAAATCGTTTGCTCCGCTGGGGACCCTGTTTGAGACCACTTCGATGGTCTTTTCCGATGCTGTCATCTCGCGGATGATGGAGATAACAAAGGTGGATGAGAGTGCCTTAAAGAACCGGCACACGAATATCGAGTAGGAGGAACTGGTAGTATGGTCGTGAAATTTTCAGAACGGGTAGCGGGTATCGAGATCTCCGGTATCAGGAAAATATTCGAAGCTGCCGGCCCGGGTTCCATTAACCTCGGCCTCGGGCAGCCGGACTTTGATACACCGCAGCACATCAAGGACGCAGCGATTAAGGCGATACAGGACGGTAAGACCGGGTACACCACCAACAACGGCATTCCGGAACTGCGTGCTGCCATCAGTAAAAAATTCAGGACTGAGAACGGCGTCAAGTACCACCCGGACCAGCTGATCGTCACGGCCGGTGCAAGCGAAGCGCTCCATATTGTGATGCAGGCGCTCATCAACCCGGGCGATCGCGTCCTCTGCCCCGACCCGGGTTTTGTCTCGTATGCGTCGCTCGCAATTATTGCCGGGGGAACACCGGTCAGCGTGCCGCTGACAAAGACGCTCCACATCGATGTGGAGCAGGCCAAGAAGCTGATGGACAAAGCGAAGATCTTTGTCATGAACTCGCCCGGCAACCCGACCGGTGCAGTCGAGAGCAGGGAGTCGGTCAAAGCAATGGTGGAATATGCAGCGGACAAGGGCGTCACGGTCGTTTCCGACGAGGTGTACGAGCACTTCATCTACGGTAAGAAACATTACAGCGCTGCTCTCTTCGGCGACAACGTGATCACCATCAATGCCACGAGCAAGACTTATGCAATGACCGGCTGGCGGCTCGGGTACCTTGCAGCATCCCCGGAGATTATCGGGCAGTGCCTGAAAGTCCACCAGTACTGCCAGGCCTGCGCCACGTCCATCTCCCAGTATGCTGCCGTTGCCGCGTACGAAGGCGACCAGAGCGCGGTTGCCGTGATGCGGGACGAATACGAGGCCCGGCGCGATCTGATCTGGAGCGGACTGAAAAATCTGGGTTTTGAGTTCCCCCGGCCCGAGGGTGCGTTTTACACCTTTGTGCCCATGAAACCGGCGCTGACGCAGAAGATCATTGAAAGCGGCGTGATCGCGGTGCCCGGCCCGGCATTTGGGGTCAATGCACCGGAGTACACCCGGTTCAGTTATGCTACATCACGGCAGAATATTATGACAGCACTTGAACGCATTGAAAAACTCGTGAAGTGATACCATGGTCAAGGAACTTTTACGCAAATTATCCAATGCCCACGGTGTGTCGGGCAGCGAAGGCAGCGTCTATTCGGTTATAAAAAAAGAACTCAAAGGGCACGTGGACGAGATCCGCGAGGACACGATGGGAAACCTTATCGCGGTCAAAAAAGGCAACCGCTTCAAGGTCATGCTTGCCGCCCACATGGACGAGATCGGGCTGATGGTCAAGTACATTGATGAGAAGGGTTTCATCCGCTTCGCTGCCCTCGGCGGCTGGTACGGGCCCACGCTCTACAGCCAGCGGGTGGTCCTGCATGCTGCTGACGGCCCGGTATACGGTGTCATCGGCGGCAAGCCTCCGCACATGATGGATGAGGAAGAACGAAAGAAGGGCGTGAAGATTGAAGACATGTTCATCGATGTCGGGGCCACGAACCGGGAAGAGATCGAGCACCTCGGCATCGACGTGGGTACGCCTGTCACGATCGACCGCGAGTTCCGGGAACTGGCAAACAGCCGCGTGACCGGAAAAGCCTTCGACAACCGGGCAGGCATCGCGATGCTGATCAAGACCCTCCAGACCGTAAAATCCCCCCTCACCCTCTTCGGGGTCTTTACCACGCAGGAGGAGGTAGGTCTCAAGGGAGCCCGGACGAGCGCATTCACGATCGAACCGGATATTGCCATCGCAACGGATGTGACCATTCCCGGCGACCACCCGGGTATCGAGATGAAGGATGCCGCCGTGGAGATGGGCAAGGGCCCGGTCATCACCATTATTGACGGCAGTGGCCGCGGGCTCATCGCCGACCGGCGGGTCGTGAAATGGTTAAAGGATGCAGCGGACGCAAACAGCATCGCGGTACAGGTGGAAGTGGGGACCGGCGGGACCACCGATGCGACCGCGATCCAACTGACCCGGGGCGGCATCCCGAGTACGACCATCAGCCCGCCGACCCGTTATATCCATTCGCCGGTTGAAGTGCTGGACATGCAGGACGTTGAAGCCGGTGTAAAACTGCTCGTTGCTGCACTGAAGAAGAAGCCGGTGCT
>CAWFSA010000007.1:0-135281 GCA_963818425.1 uncultured Methanoregulaceae archaeon
CAGTTACGATCAGGTACAATCCGGACCCTTCCTTAGACAGTGTACTCTGCTCGCACGCGGCCCTTCATTCTTTTATGCATGCAAAATCACCGGAGATTGCCATCCTTTCCGCGGTAAATCTTGGCGGGGATGCGGATACGGTCGGTGCATGTACCGGTGCACTGGCAGGTGCGTACTGGGGGCTCGATTCCCTCCCGGGGCGGTGGAGGAGCGGGCTCGAGCGGTATGATGATCTGGTGCAGCTGGCGAAGCGCGTGTGGGAGACGCGGGTGGATCGATTTGCTGACGATCCGGAAAATAAATTAAAGAGAGAGTGTACCGGATAAAGGAAATTACGCCGGTCGTATCTCAACCAGCTTCAGCGACCGGCCCTTATCGCAGATGTCCGAGGCATTCCCGATAACATCAGTGACCGTGTACTTCTCACCCTCAACCACCCCGTCCGGCCGGCAGAGGGAAAAACTCCGGCAGTCGCTTTTATTGCAGGAAAGCTCGGGCTTGATCTTGGAGTTGACGATTGCCATCTCGGGGCTGATAAGCATGGTAATCGGGGAATCCGTCACCTCGACCGCGGTCGCTCCGTTGAGGTGCACTGCACATTCGTGGTGCGTTGACCGCACCGAGACGATGCGGTACTTCCTCCCTTTCTGGAGGTTGTTGCAGACCTTCTTCACCTTGCAGGAGTCGCATGCGGCAATCTCTCCCTCGTAGATGAATTCCACGCCCTGCTTTGCAAGTACCGTTCCGACCAGCGTCACTTTTGTCTTCGCGTCAGCCATAAAGAACCTCACTCCGTGTACAGCATATGCACGAGTTTTTCTGCCGATTCTTTTGTCAGCCCCATATCGAATATGGTAAAGCGTTCGGGACGGATAGTCTTTGCCATCAGGAGGGCTTCTACCGCAACATCGTCCTCAATCCCGACATCCGCGGGCGTCACCGGTGCCCCGATGGTCCTGAGGGACGAGCGGATGCCCCGCCAGTCGCCGCCATGGAGGTACATCGAGATGATCGTCCCTATCCCGCAGCTCTCGCCATGGAGTGCCTTGCCGGGCGCGAGCCGGTCCAGCGCATGGGAGAACTTGTGCTCCCCCCCGCTTGCCGGCCGGGACGAACCGGCGATGCTCATCGCAACCCCACTCGATACCAGCGCTTTAACGACGAGCCATGCCGATTCCTCATGGTGCGGCTTGATCAGGTGGGCGTCCTTCACCAGGATCTCGGCGGTCATCTTCGAGAGGGTGATGGCATACTCGCTTATCGGTTCTCCTTTCACCCGGTGGGCGAGCTCCCAGTCAAGGATTGCCGTGTAATTCGAGATCACGTCCGCACAGCCGGCCGCGAGGAGACGGTGCGGGGCAGAAGCGATGATCCCGGTATCGGCAACAATGGCAACCGGGGGCTGGGCTTCGAGCGAGGCATGGCCGGTCTCGAGCGAGACCGAGGCACGAGCCGAGGCGATCCCATCGTGCGACGCGGCTGTGGGGACCGAGATGAACGGGAGGTCGAGGTTAAACGAGACGATCTTTGCGGTATCGATCACCCGCCCGCCCCCAACACCGATCAGGAAGTCCGCGCCACGGGCTGCCTTCTCAGCTTCTTGATGACCGGCGCGGTGATCTCATCGGCAAGGAACGGTGTGACGTGGTAATCGTCCGACAGGATCTTTTTTACGGTGTTACCGGCCAGTTTCATGGTCCCCCTGCCGGAGACGAGGAACGCAGACGATCCGAGCTTGAGGTCTTCGCATACCGCCGGCAGCTGTCCGAGCACGTCATGCCCAATCACAACATCGCGGGGGAGCTGCATCCACTTGGACTTGTCAAAAACCCGGGGCTTCAGTAATTTTATTGCATCTGCGCTCATTCTGATCATGGATGATTAGTGATTTCATATACAAATATTACATCGATCCCATCAAATTCGGCCAGGCCTATAATGTTGTCGACACCCTGACCTATGCCATCATTCTCGTAATCGGCGTTTACCTCCTCTACCGCTGGTTATCATCTCCTGCCTCTCTGGCCGGCATCGACTTTGCGTTCGACCAGAGATTTATCCTTGCAACGGTCCCGTACATCATCCTTGGCGGGCTCGTCCGGGTCATCGAGGATACCGGTATGATCACCAGTGACTGGAGATTTTTACTCATCACCCCGCTGATCTACTTCGTGATCTTCGCATTTACCCTCGGCATGATGTTCCTCTCGCGGTACCTGACCCTGCAGGGTATCACGAAGAATTTCATCACGTTTTATGCATCCGCCGGCATCCTCGCCGTGGTCGTCGCCTCCCTCATCCTGTTTGCCTGGAGCCAGACGCACAACGGTGTCGACCTGTTCATACTGGCAATAATCCCGCTCATGGCAGTCGCCGCTACGGCAATCGTCTGGGCGGTCATGCGGTACGTTCTCTCGTGGACATACGTGAACGACCCGCTTTACCTTACCCTCCTTTTCGGCCAGCTGCTGGACGCCAGTGCGACCAGCTATGGCATCGACTTCCACCCCCATGTCCAGTATGTCGAACAACACGTGGTCGGTTCCGCTCTCATCGGGATGACCGGCACGGCTTTTGTCATGTTCCCCTTAAAACTTCTCGTGCTGTTCCCTGCGGTTTATGTGATGC
The DNA here is from genome assembly GCA_963818425.1 of uncultured Methanoregulaceae archaeon. Taxonomy (GTDB): domain Archaea; phylum Halobacteriota; class Methanomicrobia; order Methanomicrobiales; family Methanospirillaceae; genus Methanoregula. Next base: position 2,629 of record CAWFSA010000007.1, read on the forward strand.
AGATGTACCGGAAAGAGGCGAACCCCGCGTTCTGGCATCTCGTGCTGCTCGCGATGATTGTTGTCGGGTTTGCACCAGGGGTCCGGGACATGGTCCGGATGGTACTCTATGTCTGATTCCCCGCTTGCGAATGCCATCATCATCACGTTCCTCCTCTTTTTTACCGCACTGACGATAGGCTGGGTCGGGTCGGCGCAGAACCCTTCCTTTGGCCAGGAACTCATCAACCTCTTCGAGAAAGAGGTTGCCGGCCAGATGGATGGAGAGAATCCTGTTGACATGTGCGTCAAACTCTTTGCCAACAACCTCCAGGCATGCATCCTGCTCTTTTTAGGTGGTGCTTCGTTTGGAATACTCACCATCTTCATCATGAGCCTCAACGGGATAGTGATAGGTGCCATCATGGAGATCGTCCACCAGGACCATACGCCTCTTTTCGTTGCTGCCGCCATCCTCCCGCACGGCATCTTCGAGATCCCGGCCTTCATCCTTTCCGGCGCCCTCGGGATCCTCATAGCCCAGTCGCTGATTGCGGAGTGGTATGGCGAAAGGGACACGGCAGCAGATGCCCGCCGGTTCGGCAGGTTGTTCGTCCTGTACGTCCTGCCGCTCGTCGCCATCGCCGCATGTGTCGAGGCTTTTATTACGCCGGTTGTCATACATTTAGTAGCTTAAGAGGACACCCATGGACGACGACACAGGCACCCTGCCGCCAAAGCAGGATTTTTCCGGATGGTATAACGATATTCTCTGGCGGGCCGAGATTATGGATGTCCGCTACCCGGTCAAGGGGCTCTATGTCTGGTACCCGTACGGGTTTGCAATCCGCAAGTTCGTGTACAACCGGCTCCGTGAACTCCTCGACCGCGACCATGAGGAGACGCTCTTTCCCCTCCTGATCCCCGAGCAGGAGTTCATGAAGGAGGCCGAGCACATCAAGGGTTTCGAGGACGAAGTCTACTGGGTGACCCATGGTGGCACAACTCCGCTTGATGTGAAACTCGCCCTCCGTCCCACGAGCGAGACGGCCATCTACCCGATGTATGCGCTCTGGCTCCGCTCGCATGCCGACCTGCCGATGAAGTATTACCAGATTGTCAACACGTTCCGGTACGAGACCAAGCAGACCCGCCCGCTGATCCGGCTCCGCGAGATCACCTCATTCATGGAGTCCCACACGGTCCATGCCACGTGGGACGAGGCAAAGGCTCAGGTCGAATACGAACTCGGGCTTACAAAAGAGTTTTATGACGGGCTCTGTATCCCGATCACCATCTCGAAGCGCCCGGACTGGGACAAGTTCCCGGGAGCCGATTACACGATCGCGGTCGATGCGATCATGCCGGGCGGGAAGACCCTCCAGTGCGGCACAGTCCACCACCTCGGCACGCACTTCTCCAAGACATTCTCCATCACGTATGAGGACAAGGATGGGAACCAGCAGACTGGCAAACCAGACCTGTTACGGGATCTCAGAACGGTGCATTGCCGCCCTCATCAGCATACACGGCGACGACAAGGGGCTTATCCTCCCTCCGGCCGTAGCACCGGTCCAGGCGGTCATCGTCCCGATCACGATCGGGAAAAGGCATGAGGACGTAATCGCGGCTGCACAAAAACTGGAGGCAGATCTCAAAGCGGCAGGGTTCCGGGTGAAGATAGATATCCGCGACATGCGACCCGGGGCAAAGTACTACTGGTGGGAGCTCCGGGGCGTACCGCTCAGGCTTGAGCTGGGTCCGCGGGACCTTGACGGCGGGAAAGTCATGGCCGTGAAGCGGACAGGCGGGAAGAGCCCGATCGAGCTTGCGACCGCAGGTGAAGGCGTGACCAGGGTGCTTGCCGAGATCACGGACGCTCTCCTTACCAGGGCCGAGGAACATACACGATCGCACCTCTGTTCGGTCGGATCGATGGATGAACTGAACGCTGCCCTCAACGACGGAAAGGTTGCGGTCGTCCACTGGTGCCAAGAGCGGGGGTGCGGGGATACGATCGAGGAGAAGGCAAATTCGAGCATCCTCGGTACAGATGTCCGCTCTCCTTATGTTTCTTCCACCGATGGTCCCTGTATTGTCTGTGGGAAGCCGGGAAAAGCAACACTTGTCGGGCGGACGTACTGACAGGGCCCTGCAGTTTTCTGCGACTTATTTTTTTATCCGGTTTTTCAGATTGTGGAGATTTTTTTAATAATCCTGATGCTCTTGGGGATGCTTCATTTTGATCAGATGATGCAGAAGGTGTAAAAACTCCCTCTTGTCGAATCTCATCTGAGATGAGACAGGAGAAGATCGCATGAGTGTTATTGGGCATGAGAGCGGGTGTTCCCCTCAAAATTTTTCGCGGGGGAGCGAAAAGCGAGTCAAGATCAGGTTTTTTAATAGAACGCTGTTTTTCTGACAACAATAAGAGATCTCCCCGTCTCCCTCCTGCAGGGACGGACCAGTAAACGGAGACCTGCCGGTAAAGAAACCCCGATCATTTTTATTAACACGGGAAAGAGATAGTTACGTGAGTTATGAGGCTGCGTTTGTGAAGAACGATTCTGACGAGTTTAATGAACCCTATCTTCCGGCACGGTACAAGGAGATTGTGCGGAAAAAGAAACAGCGCCGTCTCTTGAAAAAGATTGGAATGATCGCGGTGGCAGTCATTGCTATTGTGGTGGTGTACATTATCCTGAACGGGATTATTGCAGGATCCCCGCAGCCGGCGTCTTCATCCAAACCGAATCTCACCCTACCGGTAACGACCCTGCAGATTACGGTTCCCGCTACGACCGTTGCCCCCATCATACCAACCGCCACACCGGCCAGGAATTCTGTTCCTACCACGGGAACCATATCGGATACCACCCCGGAACCGATCCAGACTGCCAGTGCTAATACCTATGTTACACCGAAAGGAGATACCGCTCCGGAGATCACCGAGAAGCAGGCGAAGATCCTTGCTCTTGCGGCATTCCCCGACCTTCCCTCCGGTGATATGACGGTAGAGTTGGCAACCAGTGCTGATTTCGGGAAGGTCTGGAAGTACACGCTGCGTGTCGACACAACATACCGAAGCTTCCGGCCTCATCGACGCAGAGACCGGCACGATCGTCACGTTCAACCGTACGATCCATCCCGGCGCACGGTCGCAGAACCCGGTACTGACCATGGGGGATGCCCGCAAGATCGCTGACAGTACGGTCAACAGCCGGAACAACGGCATTCTCTCGATAAATATGAGTGATTCCCGCTATGTCCCGCTGGTCACCCCGGGCGGGAACGTTGCCGGGAGTTACCGGTTCATCTACAACCGCATCGTGCAGGACTATCCCTGTGATGCTGACGGCTTCATCGTATCCGTTGATGCGATCAATGGTGCGATAACGGAGTATGTGCAGCGCTGGCAGACTCCCGAAAACTCCTTCATGCTGGCAGAAGACGCAGTAGTACCCAGAAACGAGGCTGTCTATACGGTCCAGGCCAAAGCGGAGTCCATGTACCCGTCCTCTATCTCCGGTCTTCGCCACCTCCTTTCCGTCGACATACGCTGGAAAGACCGCCATGACTCTGCAACGGTCCCGCGTCTGTCCAGTATCCCGCTTGCCTGGAAGATAGTATTCGATGACGACATAATCCGGGCAAAAGCAGATCCCACTCCGGCCATAGGCTGGGTGGACGCCCAGACCGGTGAACTGCTTGAGATCACGTACCGGCACTGACCGGTACTGCTTTTTTATAAAAATCTAAAAAAGGGCTTTTCAGCACCGGTCGCATACATACTGAACTGCGAGTGCCGTCCGGCGCATGTCGCCGGAGATCTGCTTTTTCCCTCCGGCAAAAAACCACTTCCCGCATTGCGCACAGCGTTTGGGCCGGAGGTGGTCATGCCACTGCATCGGGATCTCGAGGGCAAACGCTGTTTTCGTCCATTCCTCAGGGGGCTTCTCCGCGTTCTGCTCGTAAGCGGCCACGAACTCCATGATCTGGTGCGGCGGGACCCCGAGGTCAACAAATTTCTTGAACACGAAGTAGTTGAAGATCAGCCACGAGAGGTCCGAGCGGTCGAGGATGCCTTCATACTCCCCGAACGTCTCGTCGAACTCCTCGAGCGAGCAGCCGCAGAGCGGGCATTTGCCCCCGACAAGCTCGTCGAGAAAAACCTCTTCCTGGCACCCCGGACAGGTCGTGTGCGGGGACTGCATGCGTGATGTCATTATTACTCCGTATTGTTGTATTATGGGTATTCAATCCGCGATGGGTAAAACGGTTTGTGGTATCGTGTCGTGGGTTGTTCTAGTATTGATCGGGAGGGCTGATAAGCGTATCATTTCCCGCAATCTTCCCCGATGAAAGGGTTGTGAAATGAGGAAAAATCAGTCACCGGCCGGTTCGGTCGGTTCCATGATGAGCGACCCGAATATCACTTTCTCAAGCACCTGCGCCACGTACTTGATATGCATCGCCTTCTCGAGATCCTCGTTCCGGTGAATGTCTGCCCAGAGCTGGAGGCGCATTAAGGAGAAACGGAAACGGTCGAGTGTTTCGTCGTCGAGTTTCATGGCCTCCCGGTAGATCGGTTCCAGAAGGTCGGGAAAGTCAAGCGGGTTCTCCAGTGCGACAACGACCTCCTTGTAAACAGGAAGGGACTTTTCCCTCCCGGTGAGAATCCGGTCGTAGTCCATGGTTATGCCTCGGTGACCCTGATGAGCTCTTCCATCACCTTGTCCACGCTCTTCCACGTCGGGCTGTCGCCACGGCGGATGATGAACGGGCGTCCCTCGTCGCCGGCCTTGCGCATCTCGATATCGAGAGGGATAGAACCGAGGAACGGGACATTAAGTTCCTCGGCAATCTTTTTCCCGCCACCCTTGCCGAAGAGGTCGATCTCCCCGCCGCAGTGGGGGCAGAGCATCCCGCTCATGTTCTCGATGACCCCGATGACCGGCAGGCCGAGCTTCTCGATGAACTTCGCCGATTTCCGTGCATCGAGCGTTGCAACATCCTGCGGGGTAGTCACGATGACCGCACCGCGGACATTGGGGGCGAGCTGGGCGATCGTGAGCGCCTCGTCACCGGTACCGGGCGGGAGATCGACGACAAGGTAATCGAGCGATCCCCAGTTGACCTCGGCAAGGAACTGCTGGATGGCTGCCATCTTCATCGGCCCGCGCCAGATGATCGGCGTGCTGGTGTCGGGGAGCAGGAAGGCCATCGAGATGACCGAGAGCATCCCGGTGACATGGACGGGCTCAATCCGGTCGCCCATCACCTGCAGCTTGTGCTCCTCGAGCCCGAGCATCTTGGGGATATTGGGGCCGTGCATGTCGAGGTCAAGGAGCCCCACCTTCTTCCCGTGTGCCGACAGGGCATAGGCAAGGTTGACGGAGACCGTAGATTTCCCTACCCCGCCTTTCCCGGAGAGGACCATGATGACATGCTTTACATCGATATCTGCTTTCGGCGGCAGGCCGGCCGGTTGCTTCTTTGCCGATGAACAGGTGGATGCAGTCGCGCAGCTGGAGCACTCCTGCTTGCATTCCTCTTCTGTCTGTTCCTTTTTTTTGTCTTTCTTTGCCATGGGATACCTCAGGATAAAAATTCCGGTTTGTACTCCCATAAGTTATGCCCGCAAGACAATAAAGATGCGGGGATCGGCACCCATGGCGAAGGGTCCTGTGCGGGACAGACCCGTTGCTCCTTAACCGGGCGGATAAGGAAGGGATACGGACCTTCAACTGAGGCATTCTCTTATTACCCTGCGGTTCCTTGGATGGAACTATGGAACCGCTCATCGTCTCGCTGGATTTTCTTGAGTTCCCTCCGTCATATACCTGCGACGGGGGAAACCTCTCCCCTGCCATCCGGCTGAAGGGACTCTCCGCTGCATCAGTTGCCATCATGGTATTTAACCCGTTCGAGAAGTCCTGCTGTTCGTTCACGCCATGGATCTGCTGGAACCTCCCGCCACGAGCAGTCATTCCGGCCGGGATCCCCCGCGAGGGTATCACCACCATGCCTGTTGCCGCTGTTCAGGGAATCACTGATTACGGGACGATCGGGTATACCGGCCCCTGTCCTCCGCCGGGCAGCATGATCCGGTACCTGTTCAGGGTGTACGGTCTTGACACCATGCTCGACCTGCCGGCAGGTTCGGACAAGCACGCCCTGATTGCCGCGATGAAAGGGCATGTGGTCCAGTTCGGTCATACTGTTGCCCTCTGTTCGCGGTAAAGTCTGTTGAACTCCTGCTGTCCATGATATTTTTTTAAGAGCCCGGCACATTACCTCTCCGCTACAAAAGATCTTTATGGACCGACAGAAGGCCAGCATAGATTTTCTGGAGTTTCCCTGGTACATACGTACGAGAGGGGGAATATCTCACCCGCGATGAGCAGCGAAGGACCCGATCCTGGTTCCGTTGCCGTTATGGTCTTCAACCCATCCGTACGGGAAGTTCTCTCTTAGGGGGCCTGGCTGATCCGGGGTATGCCACCCCGTAAGACGAACACCGCAGGGTTTCCTTCCGGCAGGAAGATTACTAACCCTATCTCCGCAGTGCATTGAGCCAACGATGTCAGCATCGCTGGATATACCGGGCCCGGCCTGAAGGCCGCCGGGATGTACCGTTACCTCTTCCAGGTCTGCCGTTTCAACGATTCCCTCCAGATCCCCGGGAGGTTCGACAAAAAGTACACTCCTTTCCGCCATGCACGGGCATATCCTCCCGTACGGGGAGACGGAGGCCGTTGCATCGCGGATATCGCCCCCTTCCGGTTCTGGCAGAAGACAATGCAGGAACAGAAGTGCTCCCCGGCTGCCCCCTCAGGAACCGGGTACGGCAGGCTTATAGGATCAGAGAGGAGACGTCTTTTTGTATGAACCCGGTGCAGGATCACCAGCGGGTACTCGAGCCTGGCAGGTTCTCGGCCATCCGGTCCCTGATCGGCAGACAGGAAGCACTGTTATCCCCCCACGCCACAATCAGTGCCGATGCCGTACGCCGGCACAACAGGGTCAAGGAGGATATCCGCACGCCCTATTCGCGGGATGCCGATCGGATCATCCATACCCGTGCCTATTCCCGGTATATCGACAAGACCCAGGTCTTCTACTTAATCGAGAACGACCATATCACCCACCGGGTCATCCACGTCCAGCTGGTTTCGAGGATTGCCCGCACGATCGGGCGGTCCCTCCGGCTCAACGAGGATCTCATCGAGGCAATCGCGCTCGGCCACGATATCGGCCATATCCCCTACGGGCATTTCGGGGAGAGTTGTTTATCAAGGCTCTGCGAACAGTACGGTATCGGAAAATTTTTCCATAATGTCCAGAGCGTACAGTTCCTTGACCGGATCGAGGACTGCGACCTCACCCTGCAGGTGCTGGACGGCATCCTCTGCTCATAACGGCGAGGCCGACGATGTCAGGATCAGCCCGTCGCCCTGTCCGGGCTGGACGGCATTTGACAAGAAAGTCCAGGACGCAACCGACGGTACCGGTTCCCTGAAACCCGCAACTCCCGAAGGGTGCGTCATCAAGTTTGCCGATACCATTGCCTATATCGGGCGCGACCTGCAGGACGCCCGGGAAGTTGGTCTGATCGATGACGACACCCCGCTGCCGGAAGCAGCGACCAGCGTTCTTGGCGCCACGAACAGCGAGATCATCAACACGCTCATTTACGACCTTCTCGAGAACAGCGACACCGAAGATGACAACTTTATCTCCTACAGCAAAGAGACCGAGAACGCCCTCATTGCGCTGCGGCATGTTCTCCCGAACGCATATCTATAACAATGAAAAACTCACAACCGAGCGGCACAAGATCGAGCGGATGTACGCCACCCTCTTTGCTACCTGCCTCGATGCCCTGGAAACGGATGACCTCTCGGCGAATATCTACACTGATTTCATTAATACCAGCTGGATCAGCAGGAGTTACCTCAACTCAGCAACCCCGGCAGAAGTTGTCCGGGACTATATTGCCGGAATGACCGACCGTTACTTTGCCAGGTGGTTTGAGGATTGCGTTATCCCGCGCCGGGTGGATCAGCGGTTTGGATAACGCATTTTCGGGTACGATCAGTCATACTTCCCTTTCGGGCGGTACCAGCCGGTAAAACCGCAATAGAAGCACCCGTCCCCTTCGCATTCCGGGCATTTTCGTTTTGGTGCCAAAACCAGTACACACCCGGTTTTATTACAATAAATGCACCCGGCACCTTCGCAATGGCTGCAGGTTACCGGCTCGTATTCTCTCTTTTGTTCTGCCATGACTCTAACTCCGCTGTTTTTTGGAAAACTCCACGGCCCGGACGACACTCATCCGTCGTCCTCGTCGAGATAACCGGCGAGGGCATCCAGCAGATCAGCAGCAGACTGGTAGCGTCGGGCCGGGTCTTTCTCAAGACATTTCAGGATAATCTTCTGGACCGCCTCGGCATCGGGATTATATTCGGAGGGGGGAATCGGGTTCTCCCGCAGGATTGCATTTCCCACCTCAACAATACTCTCGCCGCCGAACGGGATCGAACCGGTCACCAGTTCATAGAACACAACGCCCAGCTGGTAGATGTCCGTCCGTTCTCCGGTCCTGCCGAACTCCGATGGCGAAACCTGTTCGGGGGCAGCGTACGAGAGCGAGAACCCGGCAATACTGGATTTTTTTATGTCTGCTGCCAGCACCTTGCTCATGCCCCAGTCCGTGATCTTGGGCACTACTTCATCCGTCAGGAGGATATTGTGGGGTTTTATATCGCGGTGGATGAACCCGTGTTCGTGGGCATACTGGAGGCCGGCCGTGACCCCGTTGATAATATGGACCGCCTTCCAGACGGGGAGTGGCTTCTCCAGCGCTTCCAGAGAACCGGGCACAAACTCCATCTCCACGTAGGGAACCGGGAGGATATTGACCGCAGTGACCTCCACGATATTCTCGTGCCGCAGGGTCTCCCATGCTGCGATCTCGTTGAGGAAACACTTCCCGGTTGTCTCATCAAAACTGATCGGGATCTTGACTGCTATCTTAACGCCGTCAGTCTTGCGGCGGGCGGAAAAGACCCATGCAATACCTCCCCGGCCAACGTAGGTGATCTCGGTATACTTACTCTCCAGTTCGCGGGGGAAGTAGTTCTTCTGTTCGGGTGCGGGGGTAATCGGAGGGGGTTCCAGGTTCTCGGGGCGGGCTGTAAGGGGGACCGGTTTTGTTGACGATGCCGGGGAACGTGAACGGTCGGCCACTACGGTTTTTATGGCGGCTACCGCTTTCGTGGTGAACGGCTGGGTTGCCGCAGCACCTGCCCGGGCCACCTGCGTCGTAGTAGAGGTCAACCCGGTAATCGCAGTCTTCAGCCGTTCTTTGAGTCGCAGGGCAAGCGGTAGCGGAGAAGGCATCCCGTCTGCTGAAGGTCCCATTTTTTTTATAACTGACAGGATACTTTTACCATAGTTCTCCAGCCCACGCTGAACCAGGAAAACAGTTCCTCCTTTCGGAGGGGAGGTGTCCGGCTTCCTCCAACGGATCAGGTAAAAGAGGGCTGCTCCAAGCACGATGACAAGGATGCCGACAACCCACAGCACCAGGGAATCGGGAAGGGAGAGGCCGGGCCAGGAAAACGGGGCTGCCGTCCCCTGAGGGGAGAGCGAGGAGGTTATGGCCAGGGTCCGGGTCGTGGCTGTGGCGCCGCTCGTCCGCGTTTTTAATGGAGATATCGAAGCTGCAGAGACGGGTAGAACGGAAATACCGGTATAATACTCCGTCGGGTCCATCAGGGGGAACGCATCGATGATGTTCTGGTTGGATTCAAGGATGGCCTTGGGGTTACCGCCGATGATGATCATATAGGAAGAGTCCCCGATCCCGTCCCCGTTGCGGTCCTTTCCCTGGTAATCGCTCCAGTAATTACCCATCCGGCTCTGTTCCTTCTGCCCGAGATAGGTATACGTGTAGCTATCCGGAGAACTCCACTGCGACGTGGCGCTCTTGGAGATCACGTTCTGGTTGTTGATAAAATTGTTGCGATCTATCCTGTTCGAGAGCGAATACTCGTCAAGGGTGATCCCGACCGTGTTTTGTGTGACACTGTTGTATTCGATATCATTGGAATTCGATGCCCCGAGCACGATGCCTGCCCGGCCGTTTTCCGTAATATTGTTTCCTGCGATCGTGCTCCGCTGGGAAGAGATGAGGGAGATGCCCTGGCTAAAGCCGCTGACGGTATTCTCCCGCAGGGTATTGTCACTGGATGCAACGCGGATACCGGTGAAGAGCGACCCGTTCCGGATGATAAAGTGCTCGACGGTGCAGCCATCTATGCGGATATCCACCCCGTCACCTGTCTGGCCCGCGTCAATGACCGGGAGCCCGCTGCCACTGTCAACTCCTTTAAGGATAATTTTTTTGTTCAGGAGTAACCGTCTCAAAATAGGTTCCGCTCTCGACAAAGATGGTGTCCCCGGACGATGACCAGTCGACAGCATCCTGGACAGAGAGAAATTCTGCTCCCGAGAGGGCAACGGTATGCTCAGCTGCTGCTACCGGGAGGATGCATGCGCTCATCAGGAACAGAACAGCGAGGGTCAGTGTGGTGATAACACGGGGTTGCGGTGTCATGAGATGATTCTTTGATGGACCGTACAGATCCCATTATTTATTAAAAACTAAGATTCGCTTTACAGGGAATATAATATATCTCAGTGATCCTTGGGAAGGATAACAAGGAACCGTCCACCGGAGACACCTTTTGCCAGCTCGATAAGATCCCCGTCATGGAGGGGGGTCCGCACGTTCTTTTCAAGGTGTTTGTTGTTCAGCTGCGTTCCACCGGTGCTCCCGCAGTCCTCTATATACCATCCGCCATTGTCCCGGAGAATCCGGCCGTGCGGCCTGGACACACGGGTAACTGCCGAGTAATTTTCAGAAAGGACGATATCCTCACCCGGGCGGGATGCGGTTCGGCTCGCCGGGTCGATCCTCCCGATACTGACGGAATCTTTTTTTAAGAGGAACACCTTGCCATCATCCGATCCGCCAAGGATGATGACTGCCGGAATATCCCCAAGGACTTCGTGATTCAGCGTGCTTTTAACATCATCAAGCCGCCGCGAGATCTCGCTACCCGTGATCTGGACCTTTGTATTTGAGAAGAGGCCGAGGTTGCGGATGATGGCCTCAAGTCCCCCGGGCACAAGAGAATATTCCCAGACCGGGTGGATCCCTTTCGACGTGGGAGCGCCAAGGCCGGCCTCTTTTTTGATAACGCCGATACTGAGGAGCTTATCGAGATGCTTCTTGGTATTTTCATAGCTGGTCTCGATCTCACGTGAGATTGACCGGGCATCGCGGGGCTTCTTCTCAAGGAATTTTAAGATCCTGAGCCGCGCGCTGCTTGAGAGAACATCGAGATATTCCGAGAGTTCCTCAAGCGAGTCTGACTCTTCGTGGATAATTATTGTCGGGGATTTATCAGCAGAGTCCATTGCGCACCACCGGGATATGCAGGAGGCATACTATGATTGTTTAGGCACCTGAAGATAATGTCGTGACGGTTTAAATTCTCTTCCCGTATGCATCCAGAGGGTTCCACCCTGTAACCACGGGAGTTATACCGTACAACCCGGATGATTTGGCGAATTTATCTGCTTTTCTTTTAAGAGTTCAGGAGCAGGTGATACACGATACCATTTCGGCGTGTCACCGACCCACGCGAATTTCCTAAAAAAAGGAGTGCCGTCAGATGGATTGGGGAAAAATCATGATTGGGATCGCACTGGTTATGCTCTCGATAAGCCTGCTCGTCTCGCCTTCCGGTGCAACCGTGTGCGATCGCTCCTGCAAAGTTGGATGCGGGAGCACCTTTCCCCCCGCAAATGCCACGGTGATCCCATACTCACCACTGGAGCGGGAAAACCCCGCAGGGCACCTGACACAGGTTTGCGGGAATACCAGTCATGGGAGCACACCATGACAACACCCCCCGTCCCTGCCGCCGGCACACCCTTTGGGAAAGAGCCACGCACCCGTATGAACGATGACCACTTCATGCACATCCCGGATATTTCCTCACACAGGAATGTGAACAACAACAATGGCCCGGCTCCGGTGCAGCCCTGCACCGGAACCGTACCGGACCAACTCTCACTCCAGAGTACAGGGAGGCAGCAATCCCCCCTGTAATCATACATACAAGCTTATACTTTTTTTAAGTCCGGAAAGCGACGATACGGTAATTGATAGCCCGGTTACATGGTTCTTAAAAGAGATTATCAGAAGATCGGTATTGATTATCCTTTGAATAAACTGCGGTTCCCGAAAGGAAGGGCCGCCGGAGAATGCCGCACCTCATCGCAGATGCACCATAAGCAGAATCATCAGGCTCTTCGCTCAGGAACGGTCTCTTCCACAACCAGGAAATTATTTAGTGAAACTGAAGAGTTCTGATATACTCTTCTTATCTTCGGGGTCTGATGACCCTTCAGAAAATGAAGGTTTTTCCAAAAAGCAAAAAAGCATCAGTATTTTTTCATGCCGCGGAGGGCACCAGATATCCCGATTATACCAAGGGCAAGGATTGCCACGAGAGCACCTGAGGGAGACTGGGGCGTGTCCGTAGTAGGCATGTGGGTTGGTATGACGAGGGTTTTCTTTGTCGTGACGAGCGGTGTCGAGGTTTCAACCGTCGGAGAAACAAGGGTCTGTCCTGCGGTTATGGCGGGGCCGGGTTGCGTGAGCCGGACATTATCGATATACCCGCGGGCATAGATGTTCATATTCCCGTAGTCCCCGCGGGAGCCGAGATAGAGGTGGTTCATGCCGCGGATCCTCTCAACCGTTTTTATGAAATAGGCCCAGATCTCCTTCCCGGTCGCTTTATCACTGACCCGCATAGTTATCGTCGTTGACGCTTCATCATAGTTCACGGTCACGTGATAGGTCTTATTCAGTTCGTAGCGGACGGTGGGACCTTTATAGGCGATGGTACCGCTGGTCAGCTCGTCATCCGACTGGCTGTTCACTTCCATCTGCTTGCTGCCGGTCGTGACAACGTGCAGTGACATGATATTCTCATGCTTCCCGTTCGAGAACATGGTTATGACATTCGGGCCCTTGTTGAAGTCCATCTCCGCACCTGTCACGCCAAAACGGAACGCGGCACCGTCATTGACACGGTCAAGGACGAGATCATACTCGAAAGTGAAGTCCCCTTCCATGTTATTTATCGTCGTATAGGCATAATTACCTGTACTTGGCTCGATGGAAAAGTGGTACCGTCCTGTGGACGGGTCCCAGTAATCGGACGACGGGCTGTTGGTCGTCCAGCGGGGGTCCGACGAGAAGGTGGTCTGGTAGATCACTTTTGGAGACGTGCTCCCATCACTCTCTGCCTGCACAGGGATTACCACAAAAACCATGCATGCGACAACAAGGAGACTGAACCACAGGGTTCGCAGCGACATGGATTAATTATCCGGTTTTACACGTTAAAATCCTCTCTGGTCCGGGAGATGCCCGGCTTCACGGGGAGAGAGAGGACGCAGACCGGTATGCGGAGGATACCACGCTATGATCTGTGTCCAGGCCCTGATCTGGTTAAAAGAGGGGAACTGCGGCAGGAAAAACCGGATACACTGCCACGGTACTTTCACGGGACCCGTGGGAAGGAAGGCACTATATTTATGTAAAAATCACTCAATATAAGAGAACACAAGAAAACTCTCACGCGATAATAGTCTAGCGGTAGGACAGGAGCTTCCCAAGCTTCTAACCCGGGTTCGATCCCCGGTTATCGCATCGTGACCTATGGAAGAGGAACCTGAACGCTCGGCAATTCGGATCATCGCGGAGAACCGCCGGGGGGTCCTGCGGGACATTGCAACGATTGTTGCCGACCACGAGGGCAACATCGTGATGATCAACCAGGAACTGTTCGATTCCGGCCCGTTTTCAGGAATGGCAGAACTCTATTTTGAATACGATTGCGGACCTTCCGAGGACCATGACCGTCTGCTCGAAGATCTCAATAATATTCCTTCGGTCAAAGATGTAAAAGCATACCGGCCCTTCGGCCATATCTTCGGGTCCCGGGTGATTATCATTGGAGGCGGAGCGCAGGTAGCGCAGGTGGCGGTTGGTGCGGTCAACGAGGCGGACCGGCATAACATCCGGGGGGAACGGATCTCGGTAGACACCATCCCGCTCGTGGGCGAGCGAGAATCTTGCCCTGGCCGTGGACGCGGTGGCACGCCTCCCCCGTGCATCCATCCTCGTGCTCGCAGGTTCGATCATGGGCGGGAATATCTCGAAAGCCGTTGACCGCGTACGGGAAGCGGGGATCCCGGTCATTGCACTGAAGATGGCAGGGACCGTCCCCCAGCATGCAGACCTTGTGGTAACCGATCCGATCCAGGCCGGGGTGTTTGCCGTGATGCATATCAGCAGCAAGGCGGTCTTTGACATTAACCGTGTCCGTGGGCGTGAGTTTTAAAAATGGACGTTCTCGAAAAGGCCGTTTCCATCCTGATGCATGACGGGATCATTGTCTATCCCACGGAGACCGTGTACGGGCTGGGCGCTGATGCGTTTTCTGACGAAGCGATCCTCAAGGTCTACGAGGCAAAGAAACGCCCGCTTGCCATGCCGATATCGATCGCGGTCTCGGACTTCGATATGCTCTTTGCCGTTGCCCGTGTCGAGCCGGAGATGGAGACTTTCCTGAGGACATTCCTGCCGGGACCGGTCACGGTCGTGCTTCCCGCACGGAAAACCGTACCAGCGATCCTGAGCGGGGGTACCGGCCTTATAGGGATCCGGATGCCGGCCCACGATCTCGCCCTGCAGCTGATTGCGAAGTTCGATTCGCCGATCACTGCTACGAGCGCCAACCTCCACGGGGCAAAGGACCCGGTCACACCGGCCGAATGCACGGTACCGTACGAGTTTCTTATCGACGGAGGCCGGCTGACGGGAACCCCGAGTACCGTTGTCGACCTTACCGAGAAGCGGATCCTACGCGCCGGTGCGGATATTGACCGTATAGCGAAGTTTCTTCTGACCCTGTGAGGTTCCTGTATGCTGCCGGTGCGACTGCGTGATTTTATCGAGGACAAGGATGGATGGCTGTACGCGGTATCCACCTATGACAATGTGAATTCGATCGGCTGCGTGCTCCGATACGTGCCGGATGAGCACGGGGAACGGATCCATACATCAGGCCGCCGATACACCAAGTATGATTTCGACGAGGCCTATGATCTCATTGCGGAGAAGAAACCACAGTACGCCGGCCTTCTCCACCGCGTCCCCTATAAGGATGTGAAACAGGTGCTCAGACCCGACCGCGAGATCGGCCGTGTTGCAAAAGACCACCCCCGCGTGCAGAAACTACTCGACCTTTTCCACCTTCCGGCAGGGACGGTCGGCTGCACCGGCTCCCTTCTCATCGGCCTTGCAAACGAAAGCTCGGATATCGATATGGTTGTGTACGGAAAGCACTGGTTTACTGCCCAGAAACTCGTAGAACAGGGTATTCAGGACGGGAAAATCGAAGACCTGTCACCGGACATGTGGCGCAAAGTCTACGACAAACGCAAACCCGAGATTCCTTATGACCAGTTCGTGCTTCACGAACAGCGGAAATACAACCGGGGGCAGATCGAGGGAACGTATTTCGACATCCTTTATACCCGCGCCTACGATGAGATTAAAAGCGCCCCGTCCGGGAAAGGAACCGTTCTTGGGAAGATGACCATCGAAGCAACGGTGGAGGACAGCTCGCTCGCGTTCGACAATCCCGCGATATATGAGGTCAGGCACGAATCCGTATCACGCGTCCTCTCGTTTACCCATACCTACAGCGGGCAGGCGCTCGCGGGCGAGACCATCGAGGCCTGCGGTGTCCTGGAGCAGCACGGAAGCGAGCGCTGGCTGATCATCGGCACCACCCGGGAGGCCCGGGGTGAATATATCGTGTCGAAGACACTGCTTGAGCAATAATTCCCTCTTCCACTATGATAAAAAGAGATTTCAGGATATTCCGGCCGTAGCGGATATTCCTGATATCATACCGGAACCATCTGAATCCATCGGCCGGTACCACACTTCCACGTTGTCCTCATACTGGCCCGGTATACATTCGATCGACGGAATAAAACCGGATTTCTGGAGGATATGCTGCATGATCGAGCGGGGCATTACTACCCGGACATCATACCCCCGGTCCAGCCAGCTGCGGATCAGGGCCTGGACATTGCCCTCGCTCCGGTGCCGGGAGATAATATAGTGGAGGTAGAGACGGTTGCCGTTCAGTTGCAGCCAGCCGGAGAAAAGGTCTCCGGTAAATCCCAGCGCATCACCTTCGGGTGTTCCGGTCTCAATGCGTTGTGCAGTCATCTGTGTCACTTCTGCCTTGTGGCGATCATGATCGTTGCTGCAGCGGGCATTTAAGCGGGGGCAGGGGGCGTGGTGAAAGTGTTCTTTCGGCCGTCTGCTGTCGGGAAAAGGATGGGTCGGATGGTGTCTTTTGCCTCCGCTCCGGAACAGTACAAACAGGAAGATATCGTCAGAAATATCCGGGATTTCCAGGTGCCGAAATAACCCCGGTTTTACAAAGTAACACTGCCCGACCCCCCCTTGCCCGTACGGACTCCAGGCCAAAAAACAGGTATTTTTACACCGGAGACAAATTGATTTTTTTGTGTATGAAGGATGGAGGGGTCTGAGGGGTACAAACCATCCCACTGCCGGGCACTGCGATTGCCGGACGGGTTTTCGTCCCCGACCCGGCAGGTATTAACAGGACAGGAACCTACACCTACCCATGGCAGGGAAAAACCCCTTCCGAACAACCCTCATCGCTCCTTGTGGTATGGACTGCGCAATCTGCATGGCCTATCTCCGGGAGAAAAACCATTGCGGGGGCTGCAATGCACCGGACAGATTATGCACCATTAACTGCACCATTTCTGCCTGCGGGAACGTAAAGGACAGGTTTTGCCACGACTGCGGGGGTTTCCCCTGCCGGCGGCTGAAGCAGCTGGACAAACGCTACCGCACAAAATATCATATGAGCATGATCGAAAACCTTGCGATGATCCAGCAGATGGGTATCCGTGCATTTGTAAAGAGCGAGCGGGAACGCTGGACCTGCAAAGCCTGCGGGGGGACAATCGATGTCCACCACTACCGCTGCTCGGCATGCGGGAAGGATCCGTAATAAACAGGAAATACATCCTGTTTTCACCGGCCCTGATAAGAGATATTGCAGGGGCCGGATGTCGGCCCCCCATTGCTTTTTTAAAAAAACAGTTTATTCTGCCTCATCCAGAAAGAGGGGGAGGTTATCCCTCATGCATCCCCTGCTTATCCGGACCAATGTCAGAGCAGATCCGAGAGCCGGTGCCCGCGGGTACTGTCGCATTTCTCCCGGTATTTGCAGCGGACGCAGGGAGCATTGAGGGGGTGTTTGGGGGTTTCCCCGTCACGGATCAAGCGTATCTTGTGGAGGGTTGTAATGAGCTGCCGGAGGTCCCGGGGCTGGACCGTATGGTACCGCGAGACCCCGTCAGGGATATACTCCACGTGCCCGCCTTTCACCACCTCACCGGTCATCTCCTCGAGGCAGAGAACGATTGCCGCGATCCGCAGCCGATCGGCCGCATAGGTGCCGAACGGCATCGCACCTGCAGCCCTGACAATGGAGAAGGTGCCGTCAGGGAGGATACGGTCAATCATGCCGGGAATACCCTGCTTCTTCGAATGTACAGAAATATCGTTCTCACTCGCGGGCTGCCACGTACTTTTATTGCAGGAAGTGATGCAGAGGTCAAGAAAGTCCCGGAGGGAGGGGGCGATCTTCGGACGGACAACAAGGACCTCTGCCCAGATAAGCTCCGCGTCAAGCGGGTCACCAAGATGGTAGGAAAGCTGCTTGCAGACCGCGTACCGGTCGGATTCCTCGACCGGGTCGTCCCGTTCATAATAATACCGGACCGGGCAGGTATGGACCCGGACAAGGTCCGAGATGGTGAAATGTTTTGCAGGGACCATCATGGATATTTCCTGATTTAAGGTAGGAAGGTGTCATGATTATACTTAACGGGGAGGACCGTTCTTTTCCTGACCGGTCAACACCATCCCTATCTTTTCATATCTTTGCAACCAACAGATCATCATGACTGCACAGGAAATATCGGTCAATATCCCCCCAACGCTCGACCCCGTGTACAGCAATATGATCCAGATTGCTTACAAGGACGACGAGTTCACGTTCATGTTCCTCCACCAGCTCCCGCAGGTGAACCAGGCGCGGGCAAAAGCCATCGTTTCCATCACCCCATCGCATGCCAAGAACCTGCTCGGCGTGCTGACCAAAACCGTGACGGATTATGAGTCCAAGTTCGGGACGATCGCGTCGAAAGAGAATTCAGGCAAAGAGAACGTGACAGCGTTATCCGGGTATTCCTGATTTAAAATAGATTTTTTTGCAGCTGCCCGTTGCAGTGAACGTACCAGAAACCTCAATGATCTGCCGGTTATTACAAAAAAAAATCGCCGGACATCCATTCTCTGCAATTGAGGGACCGGTTCAGTCTTTCATTAGGTTTATTAGAGCACAGGACGATATTGTGAGGTATCGCGCCGCCGTGGCTTAGCGGTATAGCGGCTGATTCGTAATCAGCAGGTCGGGGGTTCAAGTCCCCCCGGCGGCTCTTTAATGAGGAATACCATGTCACAACAACTCGGGGGACAACCCATCATTATTCTCAGGGAAGGAACAACGAGGAGCCGGGAAGACGAGGCCCGGAACAACAACTTTGCCGCAGCAAGGGCTGTGGCGGCAGCAGTCCGGTCAACCCTCGGCCCCAAAGGTATGGACAAAATGCTCATCGACGGAATGGGAGATATCACCATTACCAACGACGGAGTTACCATACTCAAGGAAATGGACATCGAACACCCTGCGGCAAAAATGATGGTCGAGGTTGCAAAGACGCAGGATGATGAAGTGGGCGACGGTACTACCACGTCAGTTGTCATCGCTGCCGAGCTTTTGAAGAATGCCGAGGGGCTGCTGGCTCAGGGCGTTCACCCGACCGTCATTGCCGAAGGATACCGGATGGCAGCGGCGAAGTCGCTGGTGATCCTTGACGGGTTCGCCATCACGGTAAAACCGACCGATACAGCGATATTAAAGAAAATCGCCGCAACAGCGCTGACCGGGAAGAACGCTGAAGTCCAGAAGGAGTGGCTCTGCGATATTATCGTCAGGGCGGTCGTATCGGTAACCGACCCGGACGGGAAGGCGGATCTCGCCCATATCAACGTGGAGAAGAAAGTCGGCGGCTCGGTGGATGACTCAGCCCTCATCGAAGGCATGGTCATCGACAAGGAACGAGGGCATCCGAATATGCCCAAATCTGTAAAAGAGGCTAAGATCCTGCTCCTCAATGCGGCACTCGAATTCAAAAAGACCGATGTCAATGCGAAGATCAATATCTCTGCACCCGGGCAGGCACAGGCGTTCCTTGATGAAGAGGAACGCATGGTCCATGCGATGGTAGACAAGGTTACCCGGAGCGGGGCAACGGTCCTCTTCTGCCAGAAAGGGATCGATGATGTTGCGCTGCATTACCTTGCCAAGGCCGGTATTCTTGCGGTCCGCCGAATCAAGAAGAGCGACTGCGAGAACCTTGCCCGGGCAACCGGGGCAACCATTGTCAACAGTGTCGATGCAATCACATCAAAGGATCTCGGCACTGCCGGGCTTGTCGAGGAGCGCAAGGTTTCGGGAGACGAGATGATCTATGTTTCGAAATGCAGGAACCCGAAAGCTGTCTCTATCATTGTCCGGGGCGGGACGGAACACGTAGTTGACGAACTTGAACGTGCCATCCACGACGCCCTGATGGTCGTTTCGGTAGTTATCGAAGGAAAGAAGATCGTAGCCGGTGGCGGCGCTCCCGAGACCGAGCTCTCGCTCCGCCTCCGCGAATATGCTGCCACGGTCGGCGGCCGGGCCCAGCTCGCCATCGAAGCGTTCGCCGCATCGATGGAGATCATCCCGCGCACACTCGCTGAGAATGCCGGGCTCGATGCAATTAACGTGCTCGTGGATATGCGTGCCCATCACGAAGCCGGAAAGAAGTCCTTCGGCGTTAATGCAGATACCGGAAAACCCACGGACATGCTGAAGGCCGGCGTTGTCGAGCCGCTCCGGGTGAAAACACAGGCAATCTCCAGCGCAGCGGAGGCATCAGTCATGATCCTCCGCATCGATGATATCATTGCGTCATCAAAAGCAGCCGGACCGGCAGGCGGAATGCCGCCCGGTGGCATGGGCGGTTACTAAATACTCCTTTCTCTTTTTTTAGTTCTGATGATAAAAAAATAAATCCGATACCCGGCGTCTGATTCTTATGCATTATACGTTTTGGGTAAACTACCAGTTTAGCACCTAACAATCTGTAAGAATCATCCATCCCCCTTGCGCCAGCCCTGCCCCCCATTGAGGGCGGGGGCGCATGCGATACCTCTGAATTACCCAAAATCCCGATACAGGTAATACAGCACTATCGCAACCGGGGCTTCAAAAGCGGCGGGGCGAAGCCCCTGGAGCGTCAGTCTATTCCAGTCCCAAACGAATTCACTTTTTTGCATTCCATTTTGGACATGCAATTTTCGCCATTTTTCACTCCGTAAATCTGTTTTCGATTTAGGTATTAAAATAGCATATTACCCTACGTTTTTTACCCGTACTGAAAGCACCGCCGGCTTACATCGGACTGCACGGCAAACCTGTTGCCCGGGCCGCTCTCTGGATTATCCCGTATGACCTCATGGACAAAAACCCGGCACCAGAGATACGAGAGGAAGCAGGGCAGCAGAACGGATCTTGGAGTGCAGTAACCGGCCAATCCGGCTGGTACCTGCAGGAAAAGGTATAAAAAAAAGAGCAGACAGGATAACCTTTCCTCAAAAAAGGGCGTGTTCAAGCAGCCCGGCTCTTCACGATGAGCCACGCATTCTCGCCGCCTTTGTTGAAACGGATGAGATTGAACTTCCCGCTCAACACCCTGCCGTGGAGGAAAACCTCAATCCGGTCTTTGCCCCAGACAAGCGGGACAAATGTCCCGGTGTCCCGGACCGTCACCGTACCGGCACCATACTCTCCTTCCGGGATGGTCCCCTCAAACCCGATATACTCCATGGCATGATCCTCCACCGCGATCGCCAACCTCCGTTCCCCGCTCATTTCCGGCAGGCCTTTTGGGACGGCCCAGCTTTTCAGCACGCCATCATGTTCGAGCCGGAGGTCGAAATGGTGGTGCTTTCACGAAATGCTCGTGGAGAACGAACCGGTGTTCCTGGTCCGCACTCACCGTTTAACGCTCCTTTTACATTCCTTTACAAGATCCTTAAGTTCCCGTGCCGCGACGGTGATGTCCGGACTGGCGACCACCGCCGATATCACGGCAACGCCATCCGCTCCGGCAGCGATCACGTCCCTTACATTCCCGCGGTTGATGCCGCCGATGGCGATCACGGGAATGGAGACCGCCCCCCGGATCTCCCTGAGCCGGTCAAGACCGCGGCCCGGCCCCGCATCGTCCTTGGATGCCGTGGAGAACGTGGGGCTGATGGCCAGGTAATCCGCACCGTCCCGTTCAGCTTCCACGGCTTCTCCGGTAGTACCGACCGAGACCCCGATGATGAAGCCGGGCGGAGCCAGTCTGCCGGGCCGTGCTGACCCGCATGTCATCCTGGCCAAAATGAACGCCGTCCGCACCGGAGGCCATTGCCACGTCCAGACGGTCGTTGACGATGAAAAGCGTCCCGTTTTTCCGGTGATCGTACGAAGATCCCGTGCAGTCCGGAGGAGTTCCAAGGGGCTGCAGGTCTTGTCCCGGAGCTGGATGACATCGGCCCCTCCGTCAACTGCACGTTGCGCCATCTCCGCATGGGACCGCCCGCCGCCGATCATTTCATCGGTGATGACGTAGAGATCGAAATTCATTCCCGGGGATCAGGCTGTACGGATCCGTGCACCCGCGGCAAGGTTCTGCGGGGTCAGGTTCGCGAGCTCATCGAACAGTGCCATCTTAAAAGAGAACGGCCCGCACGCCACAGCCGCTGCCTTCTCGCCGGCAAGCCCGAATGCCGCAAGCCCGGCTGCTGCAGCCGTCACGGGCTCTTTCGATTCTGCGCAGAAAGCACCGATCACGGATGCCGCCATGCACCCGGTACCGGAGATACTGCCCATCATGGGGTGACCGTTCTCCACGAAAAGCATCTGCTTTCCGTCAGTGACAATATCCACAGGCCCGCTGATGGCTACGGTACAGCCAAGGGTCTTTGCAAGCCCGCGGGATATCATGAGCGGGTCGCCGCTCATGCCTGCCGAGTCCACGCCCCGCACCGTTGCCTCGACACCCGCAATGACCCCAATCTCGCCGGTATTGCCCTTGAGGACGGTGATCTCCAGCTCATCGAGCAGCCGTTTTACCGTCTCTGTCCGGTAACGGGTGGCACCTGTCCCGACCGGGTCGAGGATGACCGGTATTTTACGCTCGTTCGCCATCCTGCCGGCAAGGATCATGGACTCGATTTGGACGGTGTTAAGCGTCCCGATATTGAGGACAAGCGAGCTCGCTATCGCGGCCATCTCCGCCGCCTCTTCCGGGGCATCGGCCATTACGGGAGCACCCCCGGCACAGAGCGTGATGTTCGCGCAGTCATTGACCGTGACGTAGTTCGTTATGTGATGGACGAGCGGTCGTTTCTCCCGCACGCGTGCAAAGAGGTCAGCATAAGGATTGGTCTTCATGGCAGTACTCCGGTTCCATGACGGGGATAAGATTACAGCAGTACGATGGGTGCGGCAGAATCATTAAACCGCCGCCATTTATTTTAGAGAGATACTTCAGAGGAAATCTTAAAACATTTCTGACGCTCCTGGGGGTGCCTCATCCCAAACAGATGAAGCAAAAGGGAGTTTTGACAACCTCCCTCTTGTCGAATCTCAGTAGAGATGAGACCGAAGAAGAGCCATCAGGTTCTTCGACTGACTGGTAACGCAACAGGGGGGGAACCTGTTCCCTGAAATAATGGAAATTCAGAGAAAAATCTTCGGGCAGGGATTTTTGGCGGGATGACGGAACCTTCTCCGCCCTACCGCGTCAGTTCTTCGAGCGTCGCCACCAGCATATCGACCTCTTCTTCGGTGTTGTAGAGGCCGAGGCTTGCCCGGACCGTGCCTTCGGGAAGCCCGAGCCGGTCCATGAGCGGCTGGCAGCAGTGGTGGCCGGACCGGACAAGGATATCGGCGGACTCATCCAGCTGCTGGGCTATCTCGTGCGGGTGGAAATTGTCGACCGTGAACGATACCACCCCGATACGGTCAGAGGATTTTTCCGGCGCATGCACATGCACTCCTTTTACCTGTCGTAAGCCGTTGATGAGCCGGGTAGTCAGCTCTTCCTCATGGTTCCGGATCTTTCCCATGCCGATTCTGGTGAGGTAGTCCACGGCTGCACCAAGTCCGATTCCCCCGGCAATGTTGGGGGTCCCGGCTTCAAACTTCTGGTAGCCTTCCGCAGCGGTAAACCCGCTCTCCGTAACTGCCTCCACCATCCCCCCGCCAAGGATGAAAGGTTCGAGATCCGCAGTTTTCATCCAGAGGACGCCGGTGCCGGTGGGACCGAGCATCTTGTGGCCGGAAAATGCAAAAAAGTCGCATCCGATTCGGGAGATATCGACCGGCATGTGGGGGACCGACTGTGCTCCGTCAACAAGGAGCAGGACGTCATGGTCGTGGCAGATCCGGGCGATCTCCTCTACGGGCGTGACCCCCCCGAGGACGTTCGATGCGTGGGTCACCGCAACGAGCCGGGTGGATGGGGTGATTGCTTTTTCGAGCGCGGCAAGATCGAGCGAGTAATCCGCATGAATTCCGATCACGTCGAGCGTCACCCCCTGTTTCTTCAGATTCCGCCACGGCAGGATGTTGGAATGGTGTTCGAGGATGGTCGTGACCACGCGGTCGCCGGCTTTCCACGGGAGCCCGTATGCAACCATGTTGATCGCCTCGGTCGTGTTCTTGGTAAAAACGGTGGTACCATCTTTTGCCCCGATGAACCCCGCCACCTTCTCGTGAGCATGCCAGTAGCGCTGGCTCGCGATACGGGTGAGACGGTGAACACCCCTCCCCACATTGGCGCGGTACGTGTGCTCGAACTCGGTCATGGCCGCAAGGACCGGTTCCGGCGAGAAACTCGTTGCCGCGTTGTCGAGATAGATGATGTCGCCGAGGATCGGGAAGTCTTTTCGTAGTTCCTGCACGTTCAGTCCGCTGGCGTCCTGCTTCTCCATTGCCGGTTTCATGGTAGTATCCACTTTCATATCAGCCGTTGCCCGGGCAGCGCGTGCCGGCCCGGTCTTCAGGGTAAAATCATCGTTGAACGGTATCCCGTTCTGCCGGCAGAGCTCCCGCATCTTGGGCGGAAGGGCCTTCCACCGCCAGAGCCCCCAGGTAAAGAACGCATCCGGGTAACCTTTCTTTGCAGCCCAGGACTCAAGGAATGCCGTCCACCGCTCCGCAGCGGCCGGCTGGATCGTTTTGAGTTCCTCGTACTCGCTCTCGAGCATCGCCGGGCAGAGGTAACAGCCGATCCGCTCGAGCCCTTTTTCGTAGAGCGGGTTTATGGCAAGACCCTGCCACCAGAGGTAAAGGAATACCTCGAGCGCCCGCCAGTTCCGGATCGGCGAGATATTGAGCTGGAGGGGGTTGGCCGGGTTCTGGCTGGTCTCATCGAGCCCGGCGCGGTTCCATGATTCATACCAGCGGTTGCCCTGTACCGTAACGCAGGGACCTATATCCGAAAGATACAACTTGAGCGGGTGCAGTTTTAAGAGCTTGCAGCACCAGCGGTGGTCCTTCCCCGGCGGCCCTGCCTTTTCTGCCGCCTGCCAGAAGTCTATGGCCTTCTGCACGACGTCCACCCCCTGCGAGCGGACGAACGCGATGGTCTCGGGAAACTCGATGCCCGTATCGATAAAGAAGGCCTTTGTCACACCGGCCTTCCGGGCAATGTGGAGGACCGCCGTGCTGTCCTTTCCCCCGGAGAACGAGACGTTGGCAGTCGGGCGGTCGGACAGGTGCTGCTTTATTGCCCGTATCGCGTTCCGCTCAAGGTTTTTTAAGTGGTATCTGTTCTTCCCGACCGCGACATCCCAGCCGGGGTCCGGCAGGGTGCAGGGAAGGACCGGGATCAGCTCTCTGACCTTCACCGACCCGTCCCTGACCATACCGGTACCGTACCGGTTTTTGTATTTCACGATCACGGTTCCGTCAGGCACCGGCGTCCTGAGCCTGAGACGCTTGCCGCCAACCCGGCCCCCCTCGTTACGGATACCGGTCTCGCGGTCCAGGTCCACGATACCTTTCGTTGCATGGCCGATGAAGAACGGGAGGGCCTCGGGTGCAATATCGAGACTGAACGAACGGGTCACCGGGTCGAATGTCAGCCACCCAAGCCGTTCGCCGTTCATGATAACGAGGTCCGCCCGGTCTGCCCCGCCGGTCTTGTTCAGGAGAAGGATCTTCTGGAGCGGGATAGTGCCGAACCGCCCGGTTATGAGCCTCTTAATGAGGGCGGTATCTGCTGCAAGGGCAGGGCGGACATCATAGGGCTGGAGGAGCTCGATCCGTTTACCCTCCTTTTTGCAGGCACACGTCTTTCCGACCAGCGGCACGTTGCACTCTTCACACCAGTAGAGGACCTTTTTTACCGGCGGTTCAAGCATCACGCTTTATGATTATGCGGCCGGCATGATAAGAGAAACGATCGGGGAGCAGCACACCGATCCGGAGGACTGGGGTGATGACGAGAAGAATACGGAGGATTCTTCGATAAGATCGCGGGGGAAGCAGGGGGAAGGCTGATGGCAAACATACAGGTATGTCTCTGTCATGTTCGGGCACCTGCCGGGCCGGTTCGGGCTTTTCCAAATCCCCGCTGCATTCCGTGCCGGTTCTGCCGGGGGGTTCCCTAAGCTTCCCTTGTGGTTCCGGCCGGGCAGGCAGGGATTGTTGCGGATTATCAGGCTCGAAAAACCTTACCATTCTTCTCCTGCTTCGGGATTGGCGGTATTGGTGAAGAACGCTTATGCGTTCGGTCGAAGACCTATGGTCTTCTTCAATCTCGGGTCTGATGACCCTTGATTTTCTCCTCTCTCAGGTCTGATGACCTTCAAGATTCATCAGAATCGCGACAACGGGAAGGGAGGCAGGATCTTCCCGGGCTATCAGGTCGAAGAACCTTACGGTTCTTCTCCTGCTTCGGGTCTGACGACCCTTTAGCACACCAAAGTATATTATTATGCAATTCCATTGGTCACATAGGTGAAAAGACCATGGTGAAATTAACCGCAGACATGAAAGAAGCGTTTGCAAAGATGAAGGTCTTCCCGCTGGCAACAGCATCCAGGGATGGGATACCGAATGTAATCCCGGTGGGAATTGCCGAACTTGTTGATGACGAAACGGTCTGGTTCGTGGACAATTTCATGAACAAGACGATCTCCAACTTCCGCACGAACCCCAGGGTCGCTTTCTATGTCTGGGGCCCGGAGATCAAGGGCTGCTTCCAGTGCAAGGGCGTGGTATCAATCAAGACCAGCGGGGCGGAATACGATGCCATGAAGGCAAAACTCAACATCAAGAACCCCGCACTCCCTGCCCGTTCGCTCGTGATCGTGAAGATCACGGAAGTTTTCGAGTGCAAGCCCGGACCGACGGCCGGCTCGAAACTCTCATAGAGTTTCTCTCAGGCTCAAAACTATTCAAAACCTTTTTTTTATAAAAAAATGGTCTGCTGTACGTGGATCACGACAGCTTAATGGCTTATTTCGCACCGGGCTTTGACCCCGGGGCCGCAGCAACGACCTTGAGCGCTTCGGTGATCTCCGGCAGGATCTCGGCCGGGATGCCGATAACCATCTCGCCGTCTTCGATACCGGAGAATTTCCGTGACCCGTCACAACCCAGGGAGAAGTTCACCTTCCCGTTGAGGTAGGTCTGGGCGCAGGTGTCGGCACAGACTGACTGGATGCCGGCAAACTCTGCTTCGATCCTCCCCCCTACCCGGAACAGGGTGCTCTGGGCAAGCTTGAGCATGGCCCACGGGTTTGCCACGATGAGCACCACCTGCGGGTCGAACGGTGTCTTCTCGAGCGGGGCATAGAGCGTTGCATAGGTTTCACCGGTGCCGAGATGAGCGACCCGGTCGATGGTCCGCTTGCACGCAGCGGAACTCTCGAATTTTCCGAGTTTGTAATAGAAATCACCGTTTTTTAAGGTCTCGGTGATCTCCCGGAGGCCGAGCGACCACGCACCGCCGTTGCACTCGTGGTTTTCTGCCGTGGAATAGAAGATCCTGCCTTCTTTGCGTGCCAGACCGATCATCGCGCAGTGGCGGATCGTTTTATCGAGCTTCTCCATGCCGGCCGGGATCTCTTCTTTTTTTGTCGCGAACCGGAACGCGACCGGCGAACCGGAGAGTTTCAGGTATTTTTTCAGGGTCTCTGCGGCTTCAGGGTAATTGACGGGTATTTTCATCGTGGATGTCATGGGATACGACCTCACGTGTCCCTCTGTATCGGGACGCTACAGATACACCATGTGGCGCGGATTACTTAAAGGTAGTGAATCAGGAAAAACGGTTCCTGACGTTCACAATGTGAATTCCTGCACCGCATTCCTTTTTTTTAAAAGGGCACAATAGTCCTGGTACCATCAGAGCCCATACTGTTCGAGAAAGACCAGGAATCCTATCATGAACACTTCCATGAGGACAATGACAATCCAGAGATTCAGGTGGAGGAATTCCGGTACTGTCACCGCGGGAAGCGGTCCCCGCACGAGAAAGCGCTTCAGGTCCGGGTAAAGTCGTGCGAAAAACCCGGCCCCGAGCAGCATGCCAATCATCCCGCCGAAGAGCGCATCCAGCGCCCCGGTTCCCACCGCGCCGGCAACCGTCCCCGGGCAATACCCGAGCAGGGCAAAGCCTGCCCCGAAGATCAGGCCGCCGATAACATTGGAGCCCAGCGTGCCGTCCGCAGCATGGAGGTTTGCGAAGCCGAAGTGCTTCAGGAGATGGAAAGCGATCATGCCCACGATGACTGCCGAGAGCATCAGTTTAAGGACCGTAAAATCGGTGAGCAGAAGCTGACCTTCGATCACCCCGTAATCAGTGACTCCTCCTTTCTGGAGCAGAAAACCAAACAGGATACCGGTGACAAGGCCAAGTACGACCTGCAACCGGCTGCCCGTACGGATCGCGGCAAGCAACGTCATGGCAGGGCCACCCCGATGACCCGGTACAGGAACAGGGCAACGGTAATTCCACCGATAAAGAAGCAGGCCGCCGTGATAATGCTGGCGAGCGAGAGCTGGATCGAACCGCTGATCCCGTGTCCGCTCGTGCATCCGCCGGCCCAGCGTGCCCCGAAGCCGAGCAGGATCCCACCGGCAAGGGCAACGACAACCCTCAGGACCGCATTATTTCCAAAGGCTGATGCCCACAGGGCCGGTACCCAGAGGAAATGGAACGTGCCGGAGAGGAAAGACGAGAGGAACGCCCCGATGATGATCCCCGGGATGATCATAAACGGCCAGTCCACCTTCGGCACGATTTCCTGGTAGTATTCCATTGCCATGGTCTTTTCCGCGTTGATTATCTTCCCGATCAGCCCCCGTGCCTTGACAAACGCCGTTGAGCACCCGAGGGGCCGGTCCGCAAAGACAAACGCAAGGCAGCTCACGATTCCAATACCGGCGCCAGCGATATAGGGCGACCATCGTGCTATTGTCAGGAATTCCAGCATCGTACCAGCCTCCTGCCACACCCCGGGCAGGTATACACCGTATTATTCCGGCCTGCGGATTAAATTATCGCTCAATCCATGGCCATGAGCGACTGTTTTTCCCAAAATAAACCCAGATAAAGGTCCGGAAGGCAGGAATATCCTTATGAGCCGATATTCCCTAATACCATTACTAAAAGGGCAGATAGTCCCACAGGACTGCCCGTAAACAGGATCTGGTGAACAGATGGATTTTGCAGAAATATTCGGCGATGCCTTTACGTATACCAGGGAGGGCGTCTGGGGAAACATGAACCGGTGGCTGAAACTGATCCTGGCAGTTCTCTGCCTCGGTCTCCCGTTCAACGGGTATATCATGCGGGTGTACCGGGGGACGACACCGGCACCTGACGTGGACCAGTGGGGAACGCTCTTTGTCGACGGGCTGAAACTGCTGGTCGTGGGAATTGTCTATGCGATTCCCCTCCTGATCCTCTGGGTGCTCATCTACGGGACCCTGTTCCTTACCCTCTTCAGCGGCAGGATGGATACGAATGCGATGGCGACCTTTTCACCGAACTTTCTCCTGATGCTTCTTTTTTACATCATGGAGATCGCCATGGTCGTCATAATGCCGGTCGCCTCCATACGCTTTGCACGTACCGGCATCTTTGCCGAGGCCTTCAACTTCAGCGCGATTGCTGACACAATCGGGAAGATTGGCTGGCTTAATTATATCGTGGCGCTCGTCCTTGTATCCCTCATTATCGGCATCCCGGTCTTTATTCTGATCTTCGGGTTCATCCTTGTTGGCGGTGCATCACTCTTCCTGCTGAAAGATGCAGGAATTTTCGTATTTATCGGTATACTCGTCCTGATGGTCCTTTTCATCATCCTCCTTTCCCCCCTCTTCGGGGTGTTCCAGGCACGCTCCATGACCCGCGTGTACGACAGCGCTGCTCCTGCCGCGCCGGAATCATAACTTTTTTCCCGCAATTCTTTGGATTGTACCGGATTCTCCCGACAACAGGCAGTCATCCAGCAGACTGACTATCCATGAAAGCATACCGGGTACAGGATTACGATGGATCTTGACTCGGACCTGCCACCACGGGCCCGTTCGCTCGGAGCGGACTATTATGGTGTTGCAGACTTGGGCAGCGCACAGGAGTTTATCCGTATGCAGGGGGGCGACCGTGTTGCCCGGTATCCCCGTGCGGTTGTGGTGGGGATCCGGCTGCTGGATACGCTTGTCGACAGGGTGGAGGACCGTAACGACCGTACAGGTGCCTCCCTGTACCGCCATTTCGGCTATGATGTGGTCAATGCTGCAATGGACGCGATAGCCCTGCAGGTAGCAAACACCATTCAGCAGAAAGGGTACCGTGCCCTGCCAATCCCGGCCTCGAAACGGGCAAGCGACGGAGCTCGATCGCGGGGGTCTTCTCGCAGAAACTGGCAGCGCACCTGGCCGGCCTCGGCTGGATTGGAAAGAACTGCCTGCTTGTCACCCCCGATCATGGCCCGCGGGTAAGGTGGATCGCCGTGCTGACCGATGCACCGCTCGTCCCGACCGGTAAGCCCATGGAGCCCCGGTGCGGGAAGTGCACGGAGTGCGTGGACATCTGTCCGGTCCATGCGTTCACCGGCCGCCCGTTCCATGCAGATGAACCCCGGAAAGCCCGGTTCGATGCCGCTCTTTGCGACCGGTATTTTAAAGAGATCGAGACGGGCAGCGGTCCCGGGGTCTGCGGCCTGTGCCTGTATGTCTGCCCGTTCGGGAGAAAAGGGACACCTCATTCAGCAGGAAAAGAACGGGATTAATTTTTTTTGCTCTGGAGAAATCATTGAGAGTTACACGCTCCAGGGGCTTCGCCCCGCCGCTGGGGCGCCCCAATTATGATAGCGCCGTATTACCCGTTTACAAAAAATGCGAGAGAGTTTTTGTATAAGTAAATAAGTAATGCCCGAGGCATCACATGCGCCATGAGCCCCCAACGGGGGTAGGGCTGGCGCAAGGGGGGCGATCATATATCATGAAACAGGTTTTCTCCAGAGCAATTTTTTTTAAAAACAATCAAATAAATTCATTCATAAAAGGCATTATGAAGGCATCATGAGTGATTCACCATCAGGGATCAAAACTGCATTCGTTACGGTCCGTCATGGAATCCGCACGCTCGCAGAGTACCAGTGGTTTCTCATTTCAAGTGGATTTCTTCTTGTTATTCTCTTTGGAATGGTTGGATTCTGGCTGGCATATCAGGCGCGGGCAGAATCCCCTTCTCTTCCCGATTTGTTCTATTTTACACTCCAGCTTTTTGCCCTCCAGTCGGGAGCCCAGGTACCGGTCAATTCGATTTTTCTTGAAATTGCCCGTTTTCTTGCTCCCCTGATCTCGTTTTATGTTATTGTCTCGGTAATTTTTATCCTGATTCAACAGTTCCGTCTTTTTGTCTTCAACCTCATACCATCCCGTCATGTCGTTGTCTGCGGGCTTGGCTACCTGGGCCCTGAAATTGTCCGGTATTACCAGGACACGATGCGGGTTATCGTTATTGAGAGTGATCCCCTCAACAAGGAGATCGAGACCTGTAAAGATTACGGAGCAATTGTTATCATCGGCGATGCAACGAACGAAAATGTCCTCAGAAAGGCCGCTGTTCAGAAAGCACAGGATATTTTTATCGTCGCCGGGAATGATACAACCAATGCAAAGATTGCATCGATGTGTAAAAAAATACTGGATGAAACAGAAGGGAATGAAGTTCAGTGCCATATTCATTTCCTGAATCCAGACCTTTCCCGGGCTTTTTTCCCCCTTGCATTCTTTTCAAAAATAAAAAGCCGCTGCCGGATGGAATTTTTTAACCTGTACCTGATCTCCGGCTACTGTATCCAGAAATTATATCCCCCGTTTACTGAACGCGATGTAACGAATGGCAAAGCACATGTGCTTATTCTCGGCACAGGGAAGATGGGAGAGGAGTTAATCACCCGGACGATAAAGCGGTGGATTACCAAAAAAACCGGCACCCCCATAACCATTACCGGTATCGACAAGATTGCCCGCGATAAAGAGCAGTACTTCAAGGGCCATTATCCTGCATTATCGGACCATTGTACGCTCACCATGATTCAGACAGATCTTACTTCAAAGGATTTTCTTACCGGATCCTTTCTCGAAAAGATTCCCGCTGATCCGCCCGTTGGAATGATCTACCTGTGCATCGACAATGCAGAAATCAGTATCCATGCAGCAATTACCCTTGCCAGGATGCCTTTATTAAAAGGCATTCCTGTCGTTGTCCGCTCGATCCATGCTGATGGATTAACCCGGATATTTACCTTCCTTGCGCAAAATAACCCGGAGTTATCCCATATCAGGACCTTCCCGCTGGTTTCAAATGACTGCAGCAAACCGCTGATCATGGGGGGAATGAGAGAGATTCTCGCCGCTGCCATTCATGACCATTACCGGGCACTCCGCACCACACAAAATTCATATCCGGCTGATGATCCATCAATGAAACCCTGGCATGAACTGGATGAAGATTTTAAACAATCAAACCGAATGCAGGCGTATCATATATTTACCAAATTACAGGAAGTCAATTGCGGGCTCGAACCCCTCATTCTCTGGGATGAGCCTCTCTTTGAATTTACGCCGGATGAAGTTGAAAAACTCGCAGAGCTCGAGCATATCCGGTGGATTGAAGAGCGTATTGCCATGGGGTGGAAATCCGGTAGTAAAAATAAAGAACTGAAGACAACTCCCTGGCTTATTCCCTATTCCCAGCTACCGGAAGACATGAAGGAATTTGACCGGGAGCCGGTAAGAAACATTCCGGCATTGCTCGCACGTATTGATCTGAAAGTGGTGAGAATACGGGAGATGCCCGGTCGTTAGATTCGAAAATTGGTAAAAAGAGACCGTATCCTCGCCGGGGCAATAAACCAGCCCTGAAGACACATCGAAAAATTGGCGAATACGGTTATGATTTTATTCAAAAACAAGAGGCGGGGAGAGGCCCGCAGACCTCAGGGGATATCGTGCATAGTGTTACGGGACGATTTGGTTATCGGACGTTGCGATCCATGCAAGGACACCGTTCTCGTACCGGTAGAGCGTTGCATACCGTTTCCCGTCAAGCGCTATGATCTTCTCGGGGTTCGTCCCCTTATAATGGTCGGACGGGTAGAGGAAGAACGGTTTTATGGTCACGTTCGACCCGCCCATACCGCCGGCATCATAGGTATACTCCTGGGTGTCAGGGTAGCGGAGGATAACCTGCACCGACTGGTACAGGCCGTCATTGACCTGAACCGTTCCTACAAACTCGTAGATGGATTCAGTGGAGGGGTTCATCCCGAAATGGCCGACCTTAATCCGTGCGATCTCATTGACCGGAAGCGGGGTTACAAGGGTCGTGGTCTTGACCGGGGTTATGGTATCCGGGGTCAGGACAGATTCGGTGGGGAGGGGCCGGTTGTTGTGGTACAGCCTGCGAATGCCATCAGCCCGGCAAGGATGAGGATGAAAATAAAGGTCGTTTTCAGGTTCATCACTACCGGTTGCCCCGGCAATTATTGAATATTCCGCTGGAAGCACCACCGGCAGGAGCGCTCTTTGATTACCGGCATCTGTCTCCGGACCGGACGGCAGGGATGCAGATATTTATCCCTGCATGGTGCAATATCCGTGGTAGTGGGAGGTAGCATGAAAATAACAGACGTTTCACACGTTGTCTCCGGCCCCAACCCGCACCATGTCGATGCCCGGAAGGTCTACGACACGCAGCACGCAATGGCAGTCGTGATCACGCTCCAGCCCGGCGAGGCGCTCAAAAAACACATCACGCCTGTCGATGTCTTCTTCTACGTGCTGGAAGGGACAGGTATTGTGGAGATTGGCAACGAGAAGCAGACCGTGGGAAAGGACATGCTGGTGGAGAGCCCGGCACGGATTCCTCATACATGGTCCAATGAATCCAAATCCGTATTCCGGGTGCTCGTGGTGAAGGTGCCAAAACCCACGGAAGAGACGAAGCTGCTCTGAAAACCCCGAAGGGACTATGAACACCATAGAAGCCGGGCATCTTGTCAAACAGTTCGGTGCCGTCACCGCCGTGAACGATGTCAGTCTTGCCGTACAAGAAGGGGAGATCTTCGGGTTCCTTGGTCCCAACGGGGCCGGGAAGACCACGACAATCCGCATCCTTACCGGGGTTCTCACGCCGGATAAAGGAACCGTCCATATCAATGATATCGATATCCACCGCCACCCGCTCGAGGCGAAGATGCAGATGGGCGTCATTCCGGAGAGCAGCACGGTCTATGGCGACCTTTCCCCGGTGCAGAACCTGCACCTGAGCGGGAAGATGTACGGTATGAGCCGGGCGCTCCGGGAAGAGCGGATAGATGAGCTCCTTTCCCGCCTGGGCTTTTCTGAAAAACGGGATGTCCCGGTCCGGACCTTCTCAAAAGGGATGAAGCAGCGGGTGAGCATTGCGTGCGCCATCATCCATCGGCCCCGCGTCCTCTTTCTCGATGAACCGACCAGCGGACTGGACGTGCAGAGCCGCAGGCTTGTCGTTGATACCATCCGCGACATGAACGAACAGGGCAGTACGATCTTCCTCACTACCCACAACATCGAGGAGGCTAACCTGCTCTGCCAGATGGTCTGCATCATCAACAAGGGGCAGATCGTGGCACAGGACAGCCCCGAACGACTCAGGAAGATGTTCGA
Organism: uncultured Methanoregulaceae archaeon; assembly: GCA_963818425.1. GTDB lineage: Archaea > Halobacteriota > Methanomicrobia > Methanomicrobiales > Methanospirillaceae > Methanoregula. Next base: position 37,232 of record CAWFSA010000007.1, read on the forward strand.
TACCACGCAGTCGGTTGAGGTCTCCTTTGACCGGGCGGTGACCCGTGACCTGTTTGCAGCTGAAGGGATCCTGCGGGCAGAGCCCTGCGGAGACAAGTGGCGGTTGTACACGGACAACCCTGACCGGGTCCTGAAATATATTGTCGGGCGCGCCGGGCAGGAGTCTCTTGGCATTACGTCACTTTCAACCTCCGGCCCAAGCCTTGAAGAGGCGTTTGTGCAGGCTGACGGGATGTGCCTGATGGCGGTCCCGCTCTTCATCCGCGGCATCCTCGTTATTGCGGGGAAAAATATGCGGCTGTATTACACAAAGCCACCGGTCCTGATGTTCGGGCTCTTATTTCCGCTCTTCATGTTCTTTGCATTCTTTGTCGGCCGCCACCTCGACCTCGCCACCTTCTTCCCGGCGTTCCTCGCCATGATGCTGTTTTTTACCTCGTCATCCGTAGGCCCGCTGATTACACCGTGGGAGAAACGGGAGAAAACCTACGAGCGGCTCCTCTCGTACCCGGTGACGCAGGACAGCATTATCCTCGGCGATGTTGCAGCCGGTGCGGTCTTCGGGATCGTGATCTCCCTGCTTGTCTGGATGGCGAGCGCCATGTTCATCCCGTTCAGCATCACGAACCCGGTATTGTTTGCCCTCGCGTTCCTCCTCGGCACGCTGTCCTGTGCCGCGCTGGGAGTGTTCCTTGCATCGCCGGCATCCGACAGCCCGCCCAACGTCATGATCTTTTCGAACCTGATACGGTTCCCGCTTATCTTCATCTCCGGTATCTTTGTCCCGCTCGGGCAGATGCAGGGCTTTGGCCTTACTCTCGCGTACTGTTCGCCGCTTACGTACCTTGTTGACCTGTTCAACGCTGCCATGTCCGGGGTCTCGGTTATTTCCCCGGCGGCTGACTGCGGGGTCCTCGTCCTGACAATTGCCGGGTTCCTCGTGCTCGCCCGTGTCATCCAGAAGCGGAACCTGATGAAAGGGATGTAAAGAAGTCTGCGGGAAGATGTTTCTTTGCCGGTTGTTCCGGCCAGAAGTTTTTTAAAAAGGATCGCTTTGGCGTTCCGCCCCCATTCCTGCGTACGGGGCACTGGAATAGATCTTCACTTTCACCTGCCGCCCGCAAAGTCCTGATACCATTTACTTGCGACTGGTAGCTCATGCAAAGCCAGTACACAAGCTGCCGCCTCACCTGCCACCGGTGCAGTCACGCATGGACATATATGGGGATCCGGCTGGCCAGCCTGAACCGGTCGGCAAGAGCGGTCAAGGTCCAGTGCCCGCGGTGCAAGGCCCGCGTGGTGATGGAGGTGAAGAACGCGAGATAAGCGCCGGGATGGTGAATCTCCGGTCGTTCCGCGGGGATTTCACCGGACGAACCGGAGAAAAATCCCGGAAAAAGCCTGGCCTTTGTCACGGGTACTACATAAGCCCGCCCGGGGAAAGGATTGCCGGTACGGTCATCTTGTGCGGGGAGAAAGTACGGTCGGATATGATTCCCGGGCATCTCTTTAAAGGGTAATAGTTATTACTTCAGACACGGATCGTGGAATTATGAAATGGAAATGTGCTGTTGTTATAACGATCCTGCTCATCGGCGCGATGAGCATGGCCGGATGCACGGGTTCCCAGATGGCAACACCAACCCCCGCGCCGGTAGCGACAACGGTGCCGGGTACCCGGCACCCGCCGGGATAGCTACTCCGGCCGTGACGTATCCTGCATGGACAACAGAAACACCTGCAACGGGTCATCCCTACTCAAAAACGTTCAGCTTCTCCGGCAGTGGTGACTATCAGGATTTCACATTCACGACTGACAACGACGCGACATGGGTATTTCGTATGGATCCGGGGCAAGGCTATTTTCTTGTGAGCTTAAAAGACGCACAGGGTAACGAAATCGAGGTGCTGCCCACCTCCGGGACGAAATCAATCTGGCTGAAGGCAGGGGACTATTATTTTGATATAGCGGCAGACGCCCCATGGCATATCACCATGACAACACCATAACTTTTTTTTACATGGCCGGCTACATGCGCCGGCACGAGATCGGCCGCACCCGGCATCATAACTCCCTGCAATCCCCGCACCAGCCGGGCCGTAAAATCCAAAGAGAGCCGGGGTTCTGTCCCAGACCGGGAAACATCCCGAGGGGATATGTCGAGGAAAGGTGGTATGATCCCGTGCTACAATCCTGTTGTCCCTTCCTGGATCCGGTCGGCAAGTCCCTGGATCTTCTGGTTCTCGAAGGTAACAACCCCGTTATACGTGATGAGCAGGATCCGGTGATAGGGTACGGGTTTCTCCCCTTTGACGGTTCGTATTGTCATGTAATACGGTTCCAGGCTGATTCCGGTGCCGCTTGCCGTAGACCGGTCATTGGGTGCACCCCGGTCGCTATACCATACCTGGACTTTTTTTTGGGCATAGCGGTCATCGTGCCAGTACTGCTGCAGGAGTTTATGGCTGGTCAGCATGGTTGTCCCCGGGCATTGATCAGAACAGGGGATATAAAATCCGTATACCCTGTTTTTCGGCCAGGGCCCTCACCAGATGAAAGGGACGAGCCTGAACCGCACGCTGGTGCAATAGTCCCCGTACCCGTCCAGGTCCCGCAGGAGCATCGCCTCTTCGCCCAGGATCCGCACCATCAGGAGCAGGGTGAGGAAAAAACCTGCGATGATGCCATACACCGAACCGAGCAGCAGGGGGGTTCCCAGAAACATCAGAATCCCCCCGAGATACATGGGGTGCCGCACCAGGGAGTACACGCCTCCCGAGACGACCGTCTGCCGGCGCTCCTTCTGGATCCGCACGAGAGGGGAGAGAAAGGTGTTGTCACTATAGGACCGGAAGAAGAAGAAGAATGACAACGCGAGCATAGCCACCCCGACAAACTGGAGAGAGAGGGGGAAGGCCGGCGACCAGTGGAACCGTCGTGCATCCAGCGGCATGATGGCGATCCAGGCCATGAAGCCGGCCATGATCCCGATCACCACCGCAATGTCCCAGGGCTCCTGGTTGCCGGTGCCGGGCATCTGGTACCGTTCGGCGAGCAGCCCCGGGTCCTTCCGGTAGAGGTACATGATAACCGTAGAGCAGAGAACGAGGAACCAGACAGAGAAGACCCACCCTTCACGCCAGTCCCAGTCCCCGGCAAGGAGGAAAAGGAGGACCGGAAAGAGCAGGATATAAAGGAATGCAAAGGCGAGCTTCTTTTCCATAGGTACTGCATAATCGGCCGGGATCTTATGAACCTGTCTTTTATACCGTATCGTTTTCCCGGGTAACGGTCATCCGGCACGCCGAAACCGGTGATCCCCGGTACGGTTATCTGAGAGCAACGATTATCGGTTCGGACCGCGATGGTGAAACCAGTGGTAATGAATTATGCGTGGGAACGGTCCTGCTCATCAGTTCCCCACCCGCACTTCCTGTACTCACGGCTTAAAACCCGTTACTTCACGGGAACCGCAAAGGAGACAGCCACGGACCCGACCTTCCCGTCTCAACGCTTCCAGACTTCCTTACTTCTCATGGACGGGATATAGTACGTGATCTCGCTTGCCGTGAAGTGCAGGACAACGAAATCAGGGTTATCGACCGATCGGAAGTACGGTACGAACATCGGGTTCCAGTACTTCTTTTTGGTCGCGATATCCTCATGGATCTTCACCTGTGCCCGGATCTCTACATACGGGTCGGTGATATTTTTTCCCGACCATACCGCAATGGCCACATCAGCGTTCTTCTCCAGTTGCACGACCTTCCGGGAGCTTCTTCATCGTCCCCCCGACAAGCGTCATGTCCGGAAAGCCGAAAAGGAGCATGAACCGTACCGCAGGCTGCTTCCCGTCCAGCGTGGCGACCGCAGCCGTGTGGAGGCCTCCGATGACATCCAGGATCTTCTCCCTGAGTTCCATACTCCACCATCAGCCTCTTTGAAATGATAAACGTTCTGATGGCCGCACCACTGCACCCTTTAGGCACGGTTGATAAGGGGAAGGGAACAGATTGGTTTGGTCATGTGCGGCACCCATAGAACGGATCCTGCAAATCCCTGCCCGGACCCCCACCCGGGACCGGGCAGCACCCGTAAACCCCCCAAAAACTGCCCGGAATAATTCAGGGGAAAATCTGCCCCGGATCAAAAAACAAAACCGCCCGGAACGATCCCGGCATAAACCAGACTACCCGGAACAAACCATATACTCTCGGATTTTCGCGGCCCTTATACGGTCCGCTCAACAACATGCATGCAAACGGCATGAGCCGGATTGGGAGAAATACCATGAAAACCATCACAGGAATATACACGGCCCTGCTCGTGCTCGGGCTGCTCTGTCTCAGCGGCATTGCAGCAGCACAGCAGGACGACAACACCACGGATACGGTACTGACCGATGATATCCAGCCATACAACGGCCCCATCGGTGCCGACAGCCCCCTGTACGGGCTGAAACTCGCACTGGAAGATATGGACGAGTCCTTCACGGCCAACGAGACCGAGCGGGTCAACAAGCAGATGGGCCACGCACGGCTCCGCCTCTCGGAAGTGCGCCGGTCGCTCGAACTGAACCAGAGTGATTCAGCAGAGCAGGCGCTCAACAACTACGGGATGAAGATGAACCTCACCAACGCCACCCTCACCCGGTGGGGATCCAATGCCACCGGGCTCCTCCATGCAGAGGAAATGATCGTGAAGCACCAGTTCGTGCTCGAACACCTGCTGGCAAACCACCCGAACAACACCGGCCTCCAGCGGGCGTACAACAACAGCCTTGCACTGGAAAATAAATTTGCGGAGAAGACCGCGGTAATGTTCCAGCGCACCCTCGGGAAGGACAACAAGACCATCCTCCATGCAATCAGGCTCGAACAGAAGGAGAATAACCGCAAGGGCTGGCCGGATGCGAATGCCACCGTGAATACAGCGCAGACGGACGACAACCAGAAAGGAGCGGACAAGGGCAAAAATGCAGGGAACGGTAACACGGTAACAACCGACACCACGCAGGCCATAAACCAGCAGCCGGGTCAGGGTCAGAACAACGGCAACGCCGGTGACAAGGGAAAAGGTAATTCCCAAAAATAAATAACCCGGCCGGGGTACATGATCCGGGTCGGTTCGATAACCTTGAGGAATGAAAAGAGGCAATTGCCGACCATCAGCTTCTGATAAGCCGAAAATTCCGCAGGGTCAAAGGGATGTCGAAGAACTCAGTTGAGTTCTCCTCCTTCCTGATGAACCTGCCAGAAGTTGAGGACTCCTGAGGGGGTCTTCTTCTCGTGTCTGCGAACCAGCCGGACAGATGCAATTTTTTTAATACCCGGGTATGATAGTATTCACAAAGAGGTAGCCGCATGAGACCGACAATCAGGTACCTGTTCCTTGTACCTAGCAGGTACTTCTTGTCTGCCTGCCGGCCGCCGCGGCAATGCCGGCAGCAACTACCACCTACACGATCACCGTGCAGGAAGACGGCTCCGCCATCTGGCAGCTGGAGTACCGCACCCTCCTCGCAACGGACAGCGACCTTGCGGCTTTTAATAACTATACCCGTGACATCACGTCTGTATACCTGCCGGAGGTGCAGGACCTCATGCAGCGGTCTGCAGCCCAGGCATCGGCAGCCTCCTCCCGGCCCATGGCCATCAGCAACGTGACCGGCAACACCGTAGTCCAGACCTCCCCAACGGGCAGGTACGGGGTCGTGATCTATTCCTTCAGCTGGTCGGGATTTGCCCGGCCTGACGGCAGCCTTGCAATCGGTGATGCATTTGCCGGCGGGCTCTACCTTGCAAAGGACAACACCCTCATCCTCCGGTACCCGTACGGCTGGTCTGTGACGCTGGCAGAACCGGCTCCTGATGACCAGCGGGACGGGCTGGTCTGGTACGGCCTGCGGACGTTCGGCCCCGGGGAACCACGGGTCACGCTGGAAAAGTCCTCGTTCCCGCTCGTGCCGGTGATCGTTCTTCTCCTTCTCATCTCGCTGGCCCTAGCGGGCTTTATGCTCTACCAGAAAAAGAAGGGCCGGGAGGTACCGGAAGACCATGAAGATCCGGAGGAAACGGCAGCTCCCGTTTCTGAAGCGGAGCAGGCAGGCTTGGAAGAGCGGATTACCCACCTGCTCAGAACCTGGGGGGGCGAACAGCACCAGGCGGAGATCGTAAAAGCCCTCGGGGTGCCCAAATCAACGGTCAGCTCCGCCCTCAACAACCTTCAATCAAAGGGCGTCATCGTCAAAGTCAGGAAAGGGCGGGAGAACCTCATCAGGCTCGTGCGGGATCCTCCTGATTCATCAGAACCGCGAGGATGAGAAGTATACATCAGCGTTCTTCGATTTCCGCGTAGTTCATCAGAACTCTGAAGGCCGGCGTATGCTTCCCTTCTCATCGTCGAGTCATTCAGCATCTCCGACCGCGGGGAGTGAGAATGCTAAAGGGTCGTCTGACCCGAAGCAGGAGAAGACCATCAGGTCTTCGACAGGACTCGTCAGAGTTCTTCGAAGTACTCGGTGCTGAAGCCCTCCTGACCGGATCTATTATTTCCCACCGGACCCCAGAATGATCGTATGAAAGAGGAAACCCGGTGGAAACTCACCATGGGGGCCGGGCTTGTCGTGCTCTCCTTTGCCCTGTATGCCACCCACTACCTGCTCTTCAACGACCTCCACCACATCATGGTCTTTGGCTTCGGAGAACTTGCATTTATTCCCCTCGAAGTGCTCGTGGTCACCCTCATCATCGAGCAGATGCTGGAGTCGCGGGAGCGGCGGCAGCGGATGGAGAAACTGAACATGGTCATCGGCACCTTCTTCTCTACCCTGGGAACCCCCCTGCTCGATACGCTGGTCCGGGCAGATACCACCATCGACACCCTGCGCCAGCGCCTCGTTGTCCGGAACAGCTGGAAGAAGAACGACTTTCTGGAGATGAAGAAGGTGATGCAGGAGTATTCCTGCACTGTTGATATCGGGAAGATCGATCTCGTGGCCGCACGGGAATTCTTCCTGAAAAACGAGGAGTTCCTGCTCAGGCTGGTCGAGAACCCGATGGTCTTCGAGCACGAGTCGTTTACCGACCTCATCCTCGCTATCAGCCACCTGACCGAGGAGTTAAAAGCCCGCGACAGCCTGTCCGGGCTCCCGCAGGATGATATGGGCCACCTTGCCATCGATTTCCGGCGCGTCTATTCCCGGCTCATTCCCGGGTGGCTGCGGTACATGGAATACCTCCAGGCAGATTACCCGTTCCTGTTCCACCTTGCCATGCGGAAAAACCCGTTCGATGCATCCGCATCCGTGGTCATCGGGCAGGAGGCGTAACCCGCAACCCCCTCCTGCACCGCAACAATACCTGCGGACCCTCCCGAAAAATCCATAGCGTTCCTCACCTATCTTTTATCCATGGCAAACATTGCGTTCTTCGATATACCGGCCGACAACATCGAGCGTGCAAAGCAGTTCTACACCTCCCTGTTCGGCTGGAAGATCAACCTTGGCCGGACCACGCCGGAGCAGGCAGCAATTGCAGCCATGCAGTACCATGCTGTGCTCACCGGAGAGGCCCGGGTGGGAACGATGAACATGGGCGGGCTGTACAGGAGGCAGGGGAACGAGAGCATCAAAAACTACGTGGAGGTCGACGATATCGACGCAGTGCTCGCGAAGGTGGAGAAACTCGGCGGGACGATTGTGATGCCCCGGCAGATGATCCCGGGGGTCGGGCTGGTCGCCATGATAAAGGACACTGAAGGAAACGGCATTGGCATCTGGAAGCCGCTGGAATAAGCAAAGGAACTCCTCGTTTCCGGTTGGTGCAGGGTTGTTGTATCACACCGTACCATCTCACCAGGTGATCGGGATTATCACCAGGAGGAGCAGTGAGAACAGGAGCGGGATCTCCTGTGTCGGAATTTTTGGCCCGCAAACCCTTTCACCCTGAATACGCAATATGACGCAGGAGCCGGAACCTCCCCGTAAACCATGACGCTGTCCATTCCCATTAAACCCTGGAAACTCGCCATCCTCGTTTTCTTCCTGCTGGCAGTCGTATTCTTTGCGTTCATGGCATGGCAGTTCGACCAGATCGCCCGCCAGAGCGAGCGCCATAATTATTTCTATACCATCGAGCTTTGTACAATACAACGATCGATAACGTGACATTTATCCTCCCCGTCCCGGAACTGAACGATACCCCGTTCTTCACTGAATCCCTGCTGAACAGGACGGCCTATGGGGTCTCCCCGGACTGGGACCTTTCTCTGGTGAACGGGAACGGGTCCCCGATGCTTGTCATCCGGGCCGCCCGGATGGTCCCCGTATACCAGGGCCTCCCCATCGCGATCGAGCCCGGGGTAAGTGTCCTCCCGACAACGCTGGTCCCCGGCCACGAGTACACCAGCGATACCCCGGTCCTGATGCCCGTTACCCTTGCCGTGATGGAGACGGGGGCGTTGGCAATCAACACCCGCACTCCGGTCGGCCATGAACCCACCTTCTTCCCGGGGGGGAACTTTACTCCCGGATCAGCTGTCACCCCATCAGGTGATGCGACCATGTACAACCACCAGGTCCCGGTATTTGTCAGCTATACTTCGGAACAGCCCGCAAGGGTATCGGTCCGCGTTACGGTTGAGGGGTCGAACTCGATCTGGAGGGGGGGTTGGCAGAGTAACACCTATTCGGACTCTGTCTTTGTTGAGATCGCTGGCAGTACGAAGGGATGGATCGATGGCAGAGGGCAGCTCAGCACCGCAGGAAAAGTATAGTATCACCGCCATGACAGCCGGTTAAACTCCCTCACCTGCCCGAATGCGGGTATACAGACAGGCACTACCGGGTTGGTCCGGCGTGAGGGTGCCTGTTTTTCCTAAATTACCCCGATACCCGGGTCCACCCGCAGGAACCGGGGAACCTGGTGCTCCTCCCTCCCTGCGTGCCGTCATTCTGTTCCGCAAACCCGACACCTTATTGTCCCCCACATTCCAATACAGGATATGAAACCTGCCGCACCCGGCACCCGCTCACCCGCACGGAATGCTGTCGGAAAACCGTTCTTTCCCACCCGCCCCTCACGGGCAGATACCTTTACTGAATCGGTTATCCGGGAGATGACCCGGCTCTCCCTGCAGCACAACGCGATCAACCTTGCGCAGGGGTTCCCGGACTTCCCCTGCCCGAACGAGCTGAAGGCCGCGGCGTGCATTGCGGTCAACGAGGACTATAACCAGTATGCTATCACGTGGGGCGCAAAAGACCTCCGGACAGACCTTGCGGCACGGGTGAACCAGTACAATGGTATGACCTTTGATCCGGAAGCGGAGATCACGGTCACCTGCGGTTCGACCGAGGCGATGATGGCGTCGATGCTTGCCACAACCCGGCCGGGCGACGAGGTGATTGTACCCGAACCCTTCTACGAGAACTACGGCCCCGATACCCGGATCTCGGGGGCCGTACCCCGGTATGTCCACCTTGAGGACAACTTCTCTATCGATGAAGAAGCATGGAAAGCCGCCATCTCAAAGAAGAGCCGGGCGATCATCATCAATACCCCCAATAACCCGACCGGCAAGGTCTTCACGATGAAGGAACTCCGGTTCATCGCCGACCTCTGCATCGATCACAACATGGTGGCGATCACCGACGAGATCTACGAGCACATCCTCTACGACGGAAAGAAGCACCTGTCGATCGGGGCCCTTCCCGGCATGCGGGACCGTACCATCACCATCGGGAGTTTCTCCAAGACCTACAGCGTCACCGGGTGGCGGGTCGGATATGCGCTGGCGGGCCGGGAGATCACGACACGGCTCCGCAAGATCCATGACTTCCTCACGGTCGGGGCCCCGGCCCCGCTCCAGCAGGCCTGCGTAGCGGCGCTGCACCTGCCGGAGTCCTATTACCGGGAGCTGGCACAGGACTATGACCGCAAGCGGAAGATCCTGTACAACGGTCTGCGGAAGGCCGGGTTCTCCTGCTCGCTTCCGGAAGGGGCATACTACATCTTCACCGATATTGCAGAGTTCGGGATGGACGATGTCACGTTTGCCCGCCGGCTGGTGGAAACGGCCGGGGTAGCAGCGGTGCCGGGGTCCTCGTTCTACCACGAGGGAGGGGAGACGAAACTCCGGTTCACGTTCTCCAAGAAGGACGAGACGCTGGTCGAGGCCTGCCGGCGGCTGGAGATGGCGGGCCTCAGCTCAGACCGTAAGAAAATTTCCTTATTTCTCAAACTGCCTCACGGCTTCCGGCAGGCACGTCACGACTCCCCGGATACCGGAAACGGTCAGGGTCATGAGGATCGCATCCACCACTTCCTCTTTTGTCGCTCCTGCGGCCTTTGCCATCGGCACGTGTGCCTTTACCGCCATCTCGTCACCCATCGATGCCTTCATGGCGATGTAGATCAGCTGCTTGGTCTTCGGGTCAATTCCTTTTGAGGCCACGAGCGACATGATCAGGCCGTTGAAGGCACCGGCCACTTCCGGCGCTTCTCTCTGGAATACTTCCATGGGGTTCTGCTGCATAGGTCACCGTAAATCCATTCGTTATCCATGCTGATGAATCCAGATGCAGCCCGGGTGAACGTGGATTCCGGCTCAAAAAAATATGATGACGGGAGATCCTGCTTCGTCCCTTCCGGACCGGAATAGAGGGCACCACCCCTCGGATTTGAAATCAGTATATTCTCCCCCGCTCGCGATCCCGGGACTGCTGTTACCGGGTATATACCAGAAGGACTCCTGCCTGCACCTTTTTACGTCAGCACATAAGCCCTGCCATTACTCCAAATTACAAATGTTTTCAGAGCATTTTCTTTCCTGAATTATCGTTACAGGTTCGGGTGATTCGTTTCCCGATACGGATCCTGCATACCAGGTTTTTCCCCGCTATTTTCCCGGTTTCCCTCTTTTATATTACCCCAAGAAGCATCGCTGCCCCGAGTGCAACCATGACAATCCCCATGACAATCCCCATGACAAGACGCACCCAGCGCTTGCTCCCTGACCGGAATACCTCCAGCCGCTCCGGAGTACCGCCCCAGTACATGACGAGGAGGATCAGGACAAGGGGAAGCACGAAGATCAGGTTGTAGAGCAGCAGGTACGGGATCCCTTCGGCTATGGTCATCCGGTCGCCAAGCATGACGAGGATCGCCAGACTGCCTGAACGCAGACAGGAGGATCCTTTTTTTCAACGGATATCTGAAAAAATACTCTTTATTTTTTCAGACAAGCGGTTCCGGCTGCTGCTCAGAAAGCACCGGCAGCCGGGTGGTCTTGAACAGCACCTGTTCGCTGCTCTGCCGGATCTTCTCGATGATCAGGTCTTTTGCCTTTCTTTGTGATCGCAAAGATCGGCACTGCAACTCCTGCCTGCAGCAGGGCTTTTTTGCCGGCGATCTCACGCATGGTTCCCGAAGCGCATGAAGTGAGAAGGTCAGCGGAAGCAGCAAACATCTCCGCTTCCTCGCGGTCAAGGCCGGTTACATGCACGCCGAATATCATTGCATCAGGGTAGAGGGCCCGGATTTTTTTGCTTCCTCCGGGATTGCAACGGTGACTGCGATGTTTTTGTATCCCATCTCGGAAGCCTTCGCAACACCGGCGGTCTGGTCAAGTCCCGCATGGACCTTGTCGATGACAATCCCGCCGTTCTCTTCAATCCGGCGGATGACGTCAGCGTAGGGAACCGTTTTGACGAGGCCGGACATCCTGCCGCCGATGCCCTGCACCAGCGCGGGCTTTGTGACGATGACGGTCCCCGCACCATCACAGGCAAGGACAACGGCATCGAGCAGGCCCGGCCGATAAGCCGAAACTGAGGAGTTCGGACGCCCCGAACCCGACAAACGGCTTCGGGTATCGGAGACCTCGCGTCGCGGGGTACACATGCCCCACGCCTTTATCCGGTGTTCGATATTTGCTTTCACCGATTCCTTGTCAAGGACGTTGAGATCGGGTGAGCAAATTTTTTCGTGAGCGGGCAGGACGTGATCCGTGCTTCCCCGACTTCAATTACTTCCCCGTTCCGGATAACAACGCGGCACCTGCCGATCGCTTCCAGGATATGTTCATCGATAATTTCTGTCATAGAGCATCAGTCCCAGTAATTTTGCAGTTGTAAGGTAATGAGGCATTGCATTGATCCCCGTTTTTGGATTTTTCCTCATTAAAATGACGCCCCGGTTCGGAAAGAACTTCGTCATTCATGCCGGGAGGGGCATACCGGTCGCCTCCAGTTTTCCCTCGATCTCCCGGATCGATTCCCGGTTTTGCTTTGGTCGACGGCCCGGCAGGTACCGCCTTGCATCCGGATGCGGGGAGATCGATTCTGTAAATGTCCCGATCTCACGGGCGATCCGGATCGTATCCTCCTTGTCAAACCCGATCAGCGGGCGGTAGACCGGGACATCGGAAGCCGCATCGGTCAGGACAACGAGGTTGTCGAGCGTCTGGCTCGCCACCTGCCCGATGGATTCCCCGGTCACGATCCCCTTTGCTCCGCTCTCGGTGCGCAAATGCGGTTGCGACCCGGTACATCCGGCGCTTGCAGAAGATGCAGGTATACTTCTCCAGATGCCTGGCTGACCAGTTCCTGTTTTGCCGCTGCCAGGTAGCGAGTCATGGATTACGGTGAGTTTGATGCCAGGCTGGTACCGGGCCAGGATCTCCACGACCCGTTCTGCCCGGGCGAGGGTCGTCTCGTCAAGGAAGGTATCCAGCGCAACAAAGAGCGGGAGGATCCGGCACCCCCGCTTCATCATCATCCACGCGGCAACCGGCGAGTCGATACCACCGGAGACGAGGGCAACGAGCGTTCCTTCGACCCCGAGCGGAAGACCGCCGACCGCTTTTGTCACATTGTCGTACAGATACGCCTCATTTGCCCGGATCTCGATATGGATCTCCTTGTCCGGGTGGGCAAGATTCACCTTAAGGTGCGGGAACTCCTTCCGGAGAAGGTTCCCGTACTCGATCGCCTTGTCGTTCGAGGAGAATGTCATGGGTGCCTACCCGTTTCATCTTCAGGGCAAAGGTCTTCGCCTTCTCAATCCCGTGGCGGCGGCAGTAATCCGGGAAGGACTGGATTCGATCTCGTCAAGCCGTATGTGCTCGACTTCCGAGAACGAGACGATCCCGAAGATGTTTTTCAGGAGATCGGGTTTCACGTCGCCGTCAAGCCAGATCCTGCCCCGTTCGTTCCGGACATGGATGCCGGGCATCACTTCGCGGATATTTTTGATCAGGGTATTCTCCCACTGCCGGCGCACGGGATCGGATTTTAAGAAATATTTCAGAGTAGCGGACAAGCCATTGTTTTTTCATAGCATGGTTCACCAGAATTTACTTTTTCTTTCGCGCGGTTTTCCGGACGCGTTCTGCTTCATCTGCATCCTCTACTGCAAGCAGGTAGGTGCCGTGGCAGGGTTTGGTATAGGGAAAGACGATCTTTCGCCCCGTCAATACCAAGGGCGATTGGCGGAAGGCCGATGATGTATTCATCGAAGAGCTTGTACGCCGGGATCGACATACCAGACCTCCTTGAAATTCTTCTCCACATACTCCCGGCATTCCTTAAACGAAGCCCCGAGCGGGAGGATCATCTCGTACTTCAGGTTCTCGATGCAGCCCATCCGAACACCTCGTTTATCTTCGCTCGCAACTGCATCGGGTTATGCACCGCTTTTTCCACGATCTTCTCGCACGGGAAATTGATCTCTGCTGCAAGCGGCCCGGGATCCTTTCCAAAGATGATCACGACCAGCCTCCGCTGCGGTAGCAGGTGACGCATCGTTGCTGCATACGCAATCGCTGCGTCGTTGTGCGCAAAGACCATGCAGAGGTCGCAGTCTCGTTTTTTCTCGACGATTTCGGCGATACATTTTTCAAGGACCATCGTATCCGCGATGTAGTGTTTCTCCGGGTCCGAAACTTTCAGGAGGTTGAGGACGGAGGGATTACCCGCGATAAGAACATCGGTACCTCGCTTTCTCAGGTTGTGCGCTACGTGAAATGCGAGTGCCTGCTGTGCCGGTGCTTCCGGGCACCCGAGAGCGATCAGCGCTTTGTCTGGAATGTTGCTGGTATATCGGTCATCATCTCTCTTTCATTATTCCTGGTTTACCAGGACAGGTACCTGTGCATTCAGCGGACTGCTGGCATACATGCACCGCATCCGCCTCCCTGAACGGGTGATGGCAGTACGGGCAGGTGAAATCGCATTCGGTCCCTTCGTACGGGCAGATGGTCATGGAGAGATCGGCAAGCGGGTGGCCTTTGCCCCGGATCTCAAACTCCTTGTACCACCCGAACGGTGCCCGTTTCACGTCAATCTCCTCCGAGAGGAGCGCCTCTTCCAGCCCTTTGAGGATACAGAGAGCGCAGTCCGGGGAACCGAGCGTGCTGGTCAGGTGGGCGTACGGGTAGATCATCACCCTGTTCACTTTCAGCTGGGCCAGACGGGCGAGCACGTTCTTCTTTGCGCTCGCGATGACATGGTCGGGATTTTTCTCATCGAGTTTCTCGACACAGCAGAAGAGGACAACGCATTCCTCCATCCGGTCCTCGCGGATATCCACCGGTTCTGCCATCTTCGTCTTTTTGGTGGCATGATACCACATGCGGCTGGCATGGATGGAGAGGATCCTCACGGGTTCCCCCTCCCGACGAGCACGCTGATCGCATCCGCCGTGATGAGCCCGATGACGTGCTGGTCCTCGTCAATAACCGGGAGTGCCGAGATGGCATGTTCTTCCATCTTCTTTGCCGCATCCTCGATCGGTTCATCCGGCGTGGTTGTCACCACATTCCGGGACATGATCTCGTCCAGCCAGAGGAAATTGGAGGCAACCGCTTTTGCGATATCCCATGACGTGACGATCCCCACGAGCTGGCCTCCGCTGGAGAGGACCGGCAGGTGGTTCAGGCCCCGGCTGATCATCCGGCGTGCCGTGACGGCAATCGTCGTCCCTTCCTCAATGGTCTGGACGTCCGTGATCATGACATCCCGGACCACCGTGTGGGAGAGGAACCTGCCCACGATGTAGTTGATCTGGCCGGACTCGAGCAGGAAGGCATCATGGCCGTAGTTCGACCGGATCTCACTGTAATGGACCTCCGCCTCGTTTGCCGTCAGGGCCGAGACGATCTCCTGCGACTGGTAGGGCGGGTAGAGCCAGTCGGACGAGACCGAGATGACAAGGAATGCTGCTTTCACGCCGGCAAGCCCTTTGGTGAGCGAGCCGTCCTTTGTCAGGTCGAAGTAGTCGATGGCTTTGGTGATGTAGAGGTACGAGTTGGCATCGAACCGCTTGGTGAATGTATCGCCCTGGTGGTGGAGGTAACTCTCGACCGCGAAATCGGTGGAGAAGTCAAAACCGATCCGGTCCTTGCCCTGCAGTGCCCTGCCGAACTTCTCGTGCATGGACTCGTTCGAGAGGTAGGTGATATGACCGACCATCCGGGCCAGCGCGAGACCGTGGCCCGGGAGCAGCTTTCCCGTAGTAGTCGCCATTGTTCCAGTGGGGATCGGAGATGATCGCTTTCCTGCCCACTTCGTTGAACGCGATCTGCTGGGGTGTCGAGTAGCCGGTTGCTGCAATCACGACCGCCTTTTTCATCAGGTCCGGGTACAATGACCGTCCACTGGAGCACCTGCATGCCGCCCATGGATCCGCCCACGACCGCGTAGAGCTGGCTGATGCCGAGGTGATCGACCAGGAGTTTCTGGGCATTCACCATGTCCCGGATCGTGATGACCGGGAACTTTGCGCCCTAGGGCTTTCCGGTTGCCGGGTTGACGGACGACGGGCCGGTCGAGCCCTTGCACCCGCCGATCACGTTCGAGCAGATCACGAAGTACCGGTCGGTATCAAATGCCTTGCCCGGGACCGACGACGGCATCCCACCAGCCGGGCTTTTCATCGCCTTCATGAAACCCGGCAACATGGGCATCGCCGGAGAGGGCATGGCAGACAAGAATGGCATTGCTCTTCTCCCGGTTGAGCCTGCCGTATGTCTCATACGCAAGGGTCAGGGAGGGAAGAGTCTCCCCGCTCTCCAGGAGGAGCGGGGAGGGATGGTGATAGTACTGGGTTGTTACCATTCCAACGGATCCTTTGATCATCGACAAGCACCTTCCCGAATCCGGCTGAGTTCTGCGATGCGGTCCCGGATATCCTCAGATGCTGCAACGATATCAGGATGAACGGATCATGTTTTACTCCTCGATTATACTGCTTCCAGCGCCTGTTTCAGGTCGGCGATGATATCTTCGATATCCTCGGTCCCGATCGAGAGCCGGACCGCATCGGGCGTGACACCGGTCTTTTTCTGTTCCTCCGGCGGTGAGCTGCTGGTGGGTGGTGGAGGCCGGGTGGATGACAAGGCTCTTTGAGTCCCCGATATTGGCGAGGTTGCTGAAGAGCTTGAGGCTGTCGATGAACTTCCTGCGATGCCGTTCTCTCCACCTTTTATCCCGACACCGACAAGGGGACCGATATCCACCGGTGAGGTATTTCTTCGTGAGCTCATGGTTCGGGTTATCGGGGAGTCCCGGGTAGTTCACCCAGGCAACCTTCGGGTGTCCTTTGAGGAACTGCGCAACCGCAAGGGCATTCTCCGAGTGGCGGGGGACCCGCAGGTGGAGGGTCTCAAGGCCGATGAGGAAGAGCCAGGCATTGAACGGGCTGAGCACGGCACCGGTATCTCTCATGAGCGAGACCCGGATCTTGAAGACAAAGGCAACATTCCCAAGGCCCGGGAAGTTCCCGAACGTGTCCCAGTATTTCAGGCCGTGATAGCTCGGGTCGGGTTCGGTGAACTCGGGGAACTTGCCGTTGTTCCAGGCAAATTTACCGGAATCAACGATGACACCGCCGAGCGAGTTCCCGTGGCCGCCGATGTACTTGGTTGCCGAGTGGACAACGATATCCGCACCATGATCGATCGGGCGGACGAGCCCGACACCGGTCGTGTTGTCAACGATGAGCGGGATACCGGCATCATGGGCGATCTTTGCGATCGTTTCGAAGTCCGGGACATCCAGTTTCGGGTTGCCGATGGTCTCGGCATAGATCGCCTTTGTCTTTCGGGTGATCGCTTTCTTGAACGCTTCCGGTTTTGTCGAGTCCACGAAGACGACATGCCGCCCGAACTTCGGGAGGGTGTAGTGGAAGAACTCGTACGTGCCCCCGTACAGGTTGTCGGCCGAGACAATCTCGTCACCGGGCCGGGTGATGTTCAGGATCGCGTACGTGATGGCTGCCGCTCCCGATGCGGTGGCAATGGCACCGGTCCCACCTTCGATTGCTGCCATCCGCTTCTCGAAGACATCCGTGGTCGGGTTCATGAGCCGGGTGTAGATATTTCCCAGTTCCGGAGGCCGAACAGGTTTGCTGCATGTTCCGTGTTTTTGAACACGTACGATGATGTCTGGTAGAGCGGTACTGCCCGGGACCCGGTGGTCGGATCGGGCACCTGCCCTGCATGGAGGGCGGTTGTTCCAAGGTGGAATTTCTTTTTTGTCATTGGTGGTTCCTCGTCTGGTTTGTATCAGGTTTTTTCTGGTATTTTCTGAATTATTTCTCAACGGCAAGGCCGTGTTTTTCTGCAACTTCGGCAAACGCATCCGCAAGGTAGTGGATCTTCTTGTCCGAGAGGCCGTAGGTGTTCAGTTTCCAGGTCCGGGTTGCACCGGCAAATTCGCCGACAATCCCACGGGACGAGAGTTCGTCACTGAGGTAGAACCCGCGGCGCTTGTGGGTCTGGGCGACCGTGTCGAAGCTTCCCGTGGTATCGACTTTGGTGAGCGTGTGTTTTCTCGGGTACTCGGAGAGCACCCTGCTGCCGGCGATCTTCAGCAGCCGGCCGATGAAGTAGTTGGAGCGTTTCACTTCCTCCTCCCATTTCAGCGTCCGGGCTTTTACCGTGGGGAACGATGCCATCATGGACAGCAGCGTCCCGCCCATCAGCGTGCAGCCGAGCATCTCGACTTCCTTGATCCCGAATTTGCGTTTGGTCAGGTCTCCGACCATCGCGGTGGTGCGGAGGGCTTTGGGTACCCATTCATCGGTCATCGCCAGTACTCCGGACGGCGCGACCGATGCCATACTCTTGTGTCCGGAGCCGACAACAAAGTCAGCCCCGATTGTCTTGCCATCGACCGGCATCACGCCGACCGTGTAGGCCCCGTTGTAGAGGAACGGGATATCGTACTGGTGGGCGACCTTCCCGATCTCCTGTATCTCGTGCTCGTTTGCGAACTGGTAGTCGAAGTGGTCGATCATGACGAGCACGGGGAGTTTTCCGGTCTCTGCTTTGACCTCTTCGATCTTCTGTGCCGTTGCTTCACCGGTGACGATATTCTTCTCGTTCAGCGGCACTTCCCTGACAACCCCTCCGGCATTCTCCACGGCGAGGAACTCGGTGTAGTGGGCAAGGGCGGAGACGATCACGCTGTCGCCCTTGTTGACGAGCGTTCCGGTCACTGCCTGGAACCCGCGGCGTGCCCCGGGGACGACCCGGGCATGGTCCATGTTCACGAACTTTGCGAGTTCTGCATGGAACTCCGCGATGCCGGGCTTCGAGATCTTGTCGAGCCGGAACGGTTTGCGGCAGGCGTCACACGTTGAGTACCCGTCACCATAGGAGATGAGGGCCTTCCTCGCCTCCGTTGTCAGCCGTCCTGCTGCCTGGATCGGCTGGATATTGATGGCCTCCTCTTCCCGCGTCCGCAGATCGATGGAGCCGGCAATCTTCGTCACCTTCGGTGTGCCGGTACCCGCCTCGAGATCCGCAAGGATTGCCTTCACATCGGCAATCTTCTGCCGGAATGCGGCCTCCTCCTCCGGATCGAAGCCGGTCGGGAGCGACTCGCGGAAGAGCCCCCGGACCTCTTCGAGCGCGAAGAGTGCTTCGAATGTTTTCTGGATCCTGATACTCATGGTCTTTCACCTTCTTTCTCTAAGCCAGGGCCCGGAATCGAACCGGGATGTAGTTGATCTGCAGTCAACCGCGTAGCCACTCCGCCACCTGGCATCAGTTGTGTTCACGATTGTGAACTTACCATAATAGTAACAATTGTGAATATTTATAGATTTGGACATCGGCAGGATTTTCCTGTACCGGATTTCACGTCACAGGTTCCGGAGATTACCCCCACGTGAAAAGAGTCACCGGCCTGAATTCCCGGATTGCCGGCAAACGCACTGAACAAACAGGAAGTATCGTGCAGCAGATAATTCTGCAGCCAGTAAAACGGATAAAAAAAGAGAGCCAGTGCCCGGAATCGAACCGGGATACGCTGATCTGCAGTCAGCTGCGTAACCTCTCCGCCACACAGGCAGTTCCTCGGTGCGATTGAGTTATCGCCATACCATTGTAGGGCGGGCGTTTATTTAGAGGCTGATTTACTGGCGAATCTTGCCGCAATCGCTGAATTATGATTTTTTTAAAGGAGTGGACTTCACGGATCGTAACACTTAACAATTGTGAAGACCGATCAGCTAATGGTGATCCACTATGAGGGATCGTTTTTGTTGTAAATGCAAACGGAACTAACACCACAATCGCACGGATCGGGCACCTGCCGCCATCGGCAAAACTCGTGTACAAAGTCCTTGAATCCGGCGGTCAGCTGACACAGAAGGACCTGATCCGCGAGACATTACTGCCGTCCCGCACCGTGCGCTATGCACTGGGGCGGCTGAAAAAAGAGCAGTTCCTCATCGAACGGATGTATTTTGTGGACGCCCGGCAGAGCCTCTACGCGCTGAACCTGCAGAAACACGGGGAAGTTCCGGTATGATCCTCTCTCTTGATTCATCCGGCAGTGAAATCCTACCCGGTAATTTTCATCACATCCCATTTACCAGACGGGATGTGCTGACAATTGGCAAGAGTGCCGGAACAGAACTGCTTTACTTCTTTTTCCCGCTGTGCTTCCCCATCTTTATCGGGCACCCCGGCATCTCCTGCCCGCCCTTTCCAGACACCCAGACCAGCATCGGGATCAGGTGCTCCCGGAATTCCCAGCCATCCGGCGTGAGCGAGTATTTTACGGTCGGCGGCGAGGTCTCCAGGATCCTCTTGTGCACGAGCCCGATCCGTTCCAGGTTCTTCAGGGTATCCGAGAGGGGTTTCGGGCTGATGGTGCCGAGCTCCTTTTTCAGTTCATTGAACCCCTTCTCGCCCTCGTTCCCGAGGATCGCGATGATCAGGAGCGCCCACTTCTTTGCCACGACATCGAGGATACCGGACAAGGGGCAGAAACAGATATCGGTATGATCGGCCGGCGGTTTCCTCATGGATACTACCTATCTCTGTACGGAACGTTTCGGTTCTTTACCTATTAAAAAAATACTACCTGCCAATGCACAACCATACGCCGGCCGATGATGAGGCAGGAGGGGGACACCTGCCAATGCGATCGCTGAAGATTGCCATAGTGCTTACTGCGGTCATCTTCTTGCCGAGGTTGTCGGGGGGCTCATGTCGGGGTCCCTCGCGCTGCTCGGCGATGCAGCGCATATGCTGCAGGACGTTGTCGCACTCCTCCTCTCCCTCGGGGCGATCATCATTGCCGGGCGGCTGCCGTCACCTTCGCGGACCTTCGGCTACCACCGCGTGGAGATCGGGGCGGCGGTCGCAAACGGCTTCCTCCTCATCGGGGTCAGCGTCATGATTGTTTTCGAAGCGCTGGCACGGTTCTCCCATCCCCGCCCGATCGACAGCACCGTGATGTTCGGCGTTGCGGTGATCGGCCTTGCTGCCAACCTTGCCGCGATGTACGTCCTCCACGGCAGCCATGACCTGAACATCAGGAGCGCGTTCCTGCACGTGCTCGGCGATACCCTCTCGTCGGTCGCGGTTATCGCCGCAGCGATCTGGATCGCGTTCACCGGCCAGACCTTTGTCGATCCCCTCCTCAGTATCGCGATAGCCGTCCTGATCCTGGTCTCGTCATTCTCGCTCCTGCGGGAGGCACTCCGGATCCTCCTCCAGTTCGCGCCCCGCGATGTCGATACGGAAGCGGTGATCCGGGATATCGAATCGGTTGCCGGTGTTGACGGGGTCCACAACGTCCACCTCTGGAGCCTCTGCTCGAACATCAACGTGCTGGATGCCCATGTCTATTCCTGCGAGACGGACCTGCCCGTAAGCTCGAAGCGATCAAGCAGGAGATCAAGCACCGGCTGGAAAAGTACCGCATCCGGCACTCGACACTGGAGTTCGAGTGCTGCGAGTGCGGGGACTGCCGGATCGTCCGGGAACTGCGGGACTGAAAAACCATATCATCCCTAAGAGAGATGTGAGACAGATGAGATCCGAAACCGAAAACCTCTGGCATACCGCTCTCCTCCTCGAATATTTTACCGTTGCCTACAACATTGCGGAAGCAGTTCTGTCAATCCTTTTCGGGATGCTTGCCGGCAGTATCGCCCTGATCGGTTTCGGGCTGGACAGCATCGTGGAGTCGCTCTCGGCCGTTATCCTGATCTGGCGTCTGCGGCAGCACGATACCGGCACCCGGGAGGAGGAGGAAAAAACAGAGAGGACGGCGCAGCGGTTCGTAGCGGTCACCTTCTTCATCCTCGGGCTGTATGTGCTCTGGGAATCGGCTGACAAGCTGCTCGGCCACGAGATCGTCCAGCCGTCACCCGCGGGAATCCTCATCGCCCTCGCTTCGATCCTGATCATGCCCGCCCTGGCGTGGAAGAAGCAGGCCGTGGGGAACGCGATCGGGAGCAGGGCCCTGGTCGCCGATTCGAAGGAGACCCTGACCTGTGCCTTCCTGTCGGTTGCTCTCCTCATCGGCCTTGGCGCAAATTACCTGTTCGGCTTCTGGCAGGCCGATCCGCTCGCGGGGTTTGTTATCGTCCTGTTCCTGTTCCGCGAAGGGTACGAGGGGTGGACGGAAGCGGGGGAGGACGGGGAGGCAGATGATGATTAGGGATCCTGGCCGGAAAGACCGGTGTCCGGTGCGACAGCCTGCCGGTCGTTAAAAAAATGTGGCGGGGGGAAGAATCCAAAACCATCGGCTTTCTCCTGGTGCAGGTCTCACATCCCCCCTTTTTACTCACGGGACGATCCCAGCGATCGTCCTGACGATGCTTTCGGCCGTTACCGGATCGACGACCTGCGCCAGCACGAGGCCGGCGGTGGCGATGAAGAAGGTCCAGAAGACCTTCTTTACCTGCTCGTTCTTCCCGAATGCGTCCAGCACGGCGTCCGTGTCCGCCTTCATGGCGGACCGGATCGAGCCGGGGCAGGAAGACGAAGAGCGGCAGGAACAGGACCGCCCCGCCGATGACCGCGAGCGGGAGCACCGTGATTGTGGCAAACCAGAACCCGGCGGGGACCGCGAGGGAACCCGCAAGGATGCTCGCCATGGTCACCTCCCCGACGCTGAACCAGGCCCGTTTCTCTGCCCCTTCAATTTTCTCCTCATCCGTGAGGGTTTCCACGCCGAACATGCCGACCGCGTGGAGCACGCCCCACCAGAAGGCACGGAGCAGGGTGTCAGGCATGACAGCCTCCTGTTGTAGTTGGTTTCATAGAATCCACCTCCCGTGGGGAAATACCGGGAAAAGGAGGAGTGAGTACCTCCCCCCCGGATTGTCCCTTCAGGCTAACGCCGCTACGGTATCCGCCCACGTCTCGACCCGGCTCCGGATTGCTTCGTCCGAGTACGAGGTGAGGGTCACCTGTTCCCGGCTGAAGTTCACGAAGTAGATCTCGCCATTGGCATCGTGGCACTTGACCGACGACGCGTACTTCTCGTTCGCCAGGTCCCGGACCGGTGTCCCGCCAAGGGCGGTCGCGATCGTGGTGTCGGCAACGATGTGGTTGGCAACGCTCGTGAAGGATGCGATGGTCGGCGCCCTGATGGTGATCAGGGCAACGGTTTTTGCAAGTGCATCCTGGTACACGACCCGTGCGGTATATCCCGCCTTGCTCTGTTCTACCGGCGGGTGGTTCACTCCCTGTGCATTGTAGGCAACGCACTGGAAGGGGTTGTTCGTGATGACGCCCTGGACAATGTTGTCAAAGGCAGTCACATCTGCGAGCGGGTCTGCGAGCTTGCGGACCGCGCTCTTCGTGGTGTTGCTTGTCGTAAAGTCTGCCATGTTTTTTCTCCTTTCGTTTTCTTAGTTTTCCTCAAAGAGATTCTCCGAACCTCTTCGTTTGCCCGCGGGGCGCCCGTTGGACATACAGCATAGGCTGTGGAGATATAACGGGTAATTTCTTTAAGGAAAACGGCTGGCAGGATACGGCCGGATCTGAAATATCTGACCGGAATTGCAGCGGATCTGGTCCCGGTGCAGAAAAAAAGGGATATTGGTATTATGCTGTGGGCAGCTTGTGGAGGTCCCAGGCGGGGATCAGGCCACCGGGCAGGACATCGTAGTGTCTCCACCCACAGGGCAGGGAATGCGCCATCAGGATCTTCCGGAACCGTTTCGCGGTTCCCATCAGCCGCAGGGCATCGATCTTCTTTGCATACCGCTGGATGAGGGTCCTGGCATCCGGGATCGGGTGCTTCGACGAGATCACCTGGACCAGCATATCCATGTCGTCACGAAGGGCAACGATATCCACGGGCAGTTTCGAGCCGCGGATGCTTGCCGGCTGGTACTTCCATGATTCAAGCAGGTCCATTGCCCGCTGCACTATTCCCCGGGTCTTCACGTACATGTCCTTCACTGAGATCCCTCCTTTCTTCTCCTCGTGGATGATAACGGTTATCTGGGTCCTGGCCGGTGCCGGCATTTCACTGGCAGCGGTCTTCCGGGCTACGCTGGTGCCGGATCCGCTGAGCGCGATCCTGGCGGCACGGGCCAGACTATTGTCCTCCTCCTTATCTGACATAGCGGAGGCCTCGCCTCCGGTTCCCTTGCGGGAGACCCTGCCGGATTCCCTGGCTGATGAATTCCTGTTCCTCATAGGTTACCTCACTCCTTCCTTTCTTTTGTGTTCTCCTGCGATTCCCGGTACCGGGTCCACACTCCCGGCCCCGCCATCAGGAACGCTGGCGGCAGGTCCCCTATTTCAGGAAATCTGCAGTAATGGTCCGGCTATAGCCGTTTTCCGGCTGATGGACCGGCGTTCGCTGACGCAGGGCCACGACCCGAAGGCATCCGGCCCCGATCGCGGCACGATGTAGTTTGCTTTCCCACAATGCCTTCATGGGCACAGATGTGCCGGGAGCACTGCCGCACAGGTCAGCCGGTCACAGGAATGAGGCGGGATTGCCCCTTCCACATCCCCCGTGAGGATGCCAGTGTGCAGTTATTATATTTGCATTGTGATTAGATCCAGAAAGATAATTGAGAATATAAACTTTGTAGTTGAATGGACTCGTTTTCCTGATTTTTTTGATATGATGGGCCGGAAGCGCGCCGGGTGCGGTTGTGATACGGTTACTTATTTTTCAGGAGCTTCTTCAAATCCAGAAGGCCTTTCTGGATCTCGTTCTCCAGCTTCTCGATCTTCGGGTTGACAGCCCCGGCCTTAAAATATTTATTAATAGTTCATCACCCACTGTTACATAGGTACTACCATGCGATCCACCCGGCAGGATATCCTCTCCTCCTTAAAAAAACTCAAAGGGGATGTAGCGAGAGAGTATTCGGTCAAGACAATCGGGGTGTTTGGCTCAGTTGCCCGGGACGAGCAGACGGGCACAAGCGATATCGATCTGCTGGTGGAATTCTCAAAGCCGGTGGGTTTTGTCACCTTCATGCGGCTTGAAAATTTCCTTTCCGAGCGTCTCGGGAAACAGGTGGATCTGGTGACATCCGATTCCTTAAAACCGGTGATCCGGCAGGACGTGCTCGCCGAGGTCATCTATGTCTAAGCGGGAAGTGAAACTCTACCTCACGGATATTGACGACGCAGTCTCTGCGATCCAGTCCTATACCAGGGACATGACGTATGAGCAGCTGCTCGCCGACCGGAAAACCCGCGAGGCAATCATTCTCAATTTTGTGGTAATTGGGGAAGCGATCAAGAAGATCCCGCAGGAGATTATCAGGAAATTCCGGCCGGGATTATCCGTTTTTTATCGGTGCGGTCAAGATCCGTATCAAAGCTGACGAGCACCAGATCAAATTTTTCCGCGACAACATACTGGTAGGCATCATCGAAATCGAGCCCGAACGCCGCCGCCACCTGTTCAACCCGCACGATATCCTCACTGCCTAACGAGAGGATGATGATCCCTCCTTCGCCAAAGATATCGCGGACAAAATCTGAGAAAAGATGTGCCGCATTTTTCTGGTAGAGAATGATCCCGATTGAATGGAAAGCGAGATCGCTGATGTGCAGATCCGCAGGAGCCCGGCTCGTGAGCAGTGCCTGGACAGAAGCCGCTTCTTCCTGGTCAAGCAGCAGTTCGAGAAATATATTGGTATCCAGAAGATACAAGGTCAGTCCCGCCACTCACGAGCCTTATGCTGGAGCTCAACGGATGTTGTGCCGGATTTAAGATGGGAGAGCCCCCCGGCCCATGCCAGGCTGAACTTCCTTGCCGCTGGTTTTTTCTTCCTGCGGGCAAGCTCTTCGATATAGTGAATCGCTTCCTGCCGGAGGTCAGCGGGGAGATCGTCAATCATCCGGTGCACGGATTCTGAAGTGGTCATGCAGGTCCCTTAATGTTCTCTTAATAATTGGTATTCCCTGCGCAATAATATATAGTTCTTCTCAGGTGTTCAGTGTCCCGAGTTCCCCGGCAAACGCCCCCGCCAGCCGTCCCTGCACTCCCGCCCGCTCCTTCAGCCGCGATTCAAGGGCATCGCACAACGCCAGGTTGCAAGTAACAAAGGCGACGAAGTATGTGCGGACCGAATGACGGGAAAGACCATTTTTGATGGTGTCAGCAAAATGACAAAAATATCAGATCAATCGCGGGTTTTTCCCGTACCGCGTTTCTTATACTCAATCTTTTTCGAAATGTTCTCGAATTCCCTATCTGAAACAGCAGTATCTTCTGTAATCCTTCGCTGGGAAAATTTTTCATATTCCTCTAATGCGAGATGCTGTGCAACTTCCATGGATATCTTCCCGGCATCTTCAAGAATTTCCCGCTCATTGAATTTGAGGAAATTATCCAGTTTCTCTTTCCATTCGATCATGTAGACGGGCCGTTTTCGTTCAGCCTGCATTTCTGCATAATCGAGATACATAGTGATGATGCGATTGAGTTGCGAGATCTCCATTTCATCAAGGTAATTTTTGGCAACGGTGACATCCCCTTTTCTCACCCGGACACCTTTCCAGGCTCGTGAGCCCCATATTCGGCAGGGATGCATCAGCCCGTTCTGCAATGATCTCCGCAGCAGTGTGACCGGTGATTGCCCAATGCAGTTTGTTCTGCACGATCCTGAAAAAATCGAGCGTTGTCTCTGCGTGCGGATCATAATCGATTGCGAGCGTGTAGATATCCTTGATCTTCTGGTAGAACCGCTTCTCGGATGCCCGGATATCCCGGATGCGTTCGAGCAGTTCATCGAAGTAATCGGCACCGAAGTTCTTTCCTTCCCTGAGCCGCTCATCATCGAGTACGAATCCTTTAATGAGGTATTCACTCAGCCGCCTGGTTGCCCACCTGCGGAACTGCGTGCCCCGGTGGGAGCGGACGCGGTAGCCGATGGCGAGGATCATGTCGAGATTGTAATATTCTATGGTGCGTTGAACTGTTCGGGTCCCTTCTGTTTGAACTGTCAAGTAATCCTTGACAGTTGCAGTCAGTGAATGTTCTCCTTCAGCGAGAATATTCCTTATATGGAGGCTGACATTCTGTTTGGTTATCTGGTAGAGGTCTGCGATGAGTGCCTGTGTGAGCCACACGGTTCCTTCTTCGAGCCGCACCTCAATGCGGCTTGTCCCGTCTTCGGACTGGTAAAAAAGGATCTGAGAACAGGTTACCGGTTCCGGAACTGGGTTATTGCTCAATCATTCATCCCCATCGCGACATTGCTTACTTAGTGATAACCGGATGTTTGACCTTTTATAGTGTGTCACCGTGGGGTGAAAATGCCTGTGGGATCGTTTTGTTGGTGTCAACAAAATGATCTGATATCGGGTCTCATTTTTACAGCACTTTTTTGGGACTTTTGAAAAAGTCTCCCTCTCATCCCGCCACCTGCCTCACCACCGCCCCCGCCAGCCGCCCTTGCACTCCCGCCCTCTCCTTCAGCCGCAATTCAAGGGCATCGCAGAGTGCTGCATTAGCACATCGACCTTCGCAACGATGCGGTGCTGCTCGGCGAGCGGAGGGAGGGGGATAGGAAGGTTTGCAACTGATTTTGTGTTGAAATGAGTGAGTGCCATCCCCACTTTTCCGGAATTTACCCACGTTTGAGCAATCGAATTCACGTAATAGGCTCCGAACCGTGGAAGAAAGCCGAATGGTTGTTTCACAATGACGAGATCTGAACAGTTTGCATCCGTAAGTGTGTCAGGAATGACACAACATACACCGACGTTGCCTGAGCGGACTACGACGAGATCACCAGGTTCGATTTTCGATTTACTCAGAACATCATGAAATTCTTGGGATATGTGAACAAGACCTTTTTCATCGAAGTAATTTTTTCTCACATTTTGTGATCGCAAGAAAGGAACGCCGGTCGATCTATATTCATTCATCATTGGGCCGACATGCCCAACCGTGACGCGCTCAGAAACTTCCTCAATTGTGGACCACATCCAGGTATCTGGAATTTGCGGAAAGTTCGAAAAATCGTGCTGTTTCAAATTCGACTTGAGAAATTTTTTCTGTTTCCGTGCTTTGATTAATTTACTCAATGAGTGAGAAGCTGATTCAATATTCTGATTTTCAGTTCTCCAAGTTTCTGTTAATTTTCCAGAACATCCTAATGTAACAATTGTATCCCGAAGTCTCTCTACATTCTCCGGGCAATCCAGGATCAGATCGAACGCATCGCACACCTGCGCCCACTGCCGCTCGAACTCCTCCGGGCTCTCCGCGTTCTGCAACCCCGCAAGGCTCGCGGTGCCGAGTTTGAGGCAGCCCGCCCGCTCCTGCTGCTGTCGGGCTTCGAGCTCATCGCAGAGCGCCATGAGCCGGTCGACTTTGGCGACGATGCGGTGCTGTTCGGCGAGAGGGGGAAGGGGGAATGGCATCTGCAATAATTTTTCTTGGCGGATTCCATCGACCAGTCATTCCCGATTCCCTTAACGGTCTGTGCTCGATAGAAATATGTAAAAATAATTGATATCAATATTTTTTGATCAAATCATGCGACTTTCAAGTCCTGATTTATTGCGATATGGACTTTATTAGATAGCAATCTTTCCAAGTACCCATACGGACACAGATAATAAGATTGCCCAGTGGAATCAATTTGGATCGACATTCGTCCAATCCCTTTTGGGTGATTTTGTCCTGCGTAGATTCCAGATATTTTCTATCATTTCAAATCCTTGACACTCGCCCAGTAAATCTCGCCATTCCAGAATTGTGGATTATTTTTGCTGGGCGTCCCACCACTTCTGATATCAAGACAAACATCATTGAGAGTATACCAATTTCCACCCTTTTGGCAAGGGATACGGGATTCACTCTCTTGAGTTGTTGGGATTATGTTCTCTCGTCTTAATTTTGCCTTCTTTTACCAGCTGCTTCTTTCTCTTTCTTAATTTTTTCCAGCAGCACATTCGCCGGCTCATCCCCCGCATCCTGCGTCCCGAGTTTCCCCTGCACCGCCAGCTGCAGAATCAGTTCCCGCAGCCGGGCGATGCCATCCGGTGCAGTGGCGAGCGTGGCGAAGTGCTCGAAAAGGAGATCGGTACTCATTTCTTTTTCCCTGAGAAGGTGTCCCAAGCGATGCCATCAGTTCCCGCTTCAGCGCCTCGCGGGTTGCCGCCGCCTCCGCCCGGATCCGCTCGTACTCGCGGAGCAGTTCCACAGGATCGCCGAGTTCATCCGGCACCACGTTCGGGTTCTTGATGTCGAGGTTGAACCCGTTCGCGATCACCTGCTCCACCGGCACCCGCCACGCATGCTCGTTCTCGGTGCGGTTCGTCCACCATGCCTTCTCGGGCTCGAACTCCTCGATCCGGATCGGCTTCGTCTTGTTGTACGACTTGACGCCCTCGGGATAGGTGTGCTCGTAGTACCAGATCTCTTTCGTCGGCTTGCCTTTCTCGAAGAAGAGCAGGTTCGTCTTGATCCCGGTGTAGGGGGCGAAGACGCCGTTCGGGAGCCGGACGATGGTGTGGAGGTTGCACTCGGTCAGGAGTTTCTCCTTGATCCGGCTCTTCACGCCCTCGCCAAAGAGCGTGCCGTCCGGCAGCACGATCGCTGCCCTGCCGCCGTCCTTGAGGATGTGCATGATCAGGACGAGGAAGAGATCGGCGGTCTCCCGGGTCTGGTACATTGACGGGGAAGTTCGTCTCGATCCCGTCCTCCTCCATGCCGCCGAACGGCGGGTTCGTCACGATCACGTCCACCCGGTCCCGGGCCGAGTAGTCCTTCAGCGGGCGGGCGAGGGTGTTGTCGTGCCGGATCTGGATCGGGACATCGATGCCGTGCAGCATCATGTTCGTGACGCAGAGCAGGTGCGGCATCGGTTTCTTCTCGACCCCGTGGATCGAGCTCTGGAGCAGTTCCTCGTCCTTCGAGCGTCTTCACGGTCTTCCGGATATTCTCGATCGCACAGGCAAGGAACCCGCCGGTACCGCAGGCCGGGTCAAGGATCGACTCGCCGAGCTTCGGGTCCACCTGGTCCACCATGAACTGCGTCACGGCCCGGGGCGTGTAATACTCCCCGGCATTGCCCGCACTCTGGAGGTCTTTTAGGATCTTCTCGTAGATCTCCCCGAACAGGTGCCGGTCCTCGGTCCGGTTGAAATCGATCTCATTGATCTTGTTTGCCACCTGCCGGATCAGCGTCCCGTTCTTCATGTAGTTGTACGAGTCCTCGAAGACCCGGCGCAGCAGGATCCCGGAACCGTTCGATCCCGCTTCCGCTGGCAGTTCCTTCAAGGTCGGGAACAGGTCGGCATCGATGAACTTCAGGAGCGCGTCGCCCGTGATCCCCTCGGTCCTGCGCTGCCCAGTTCCGCCACCGGAGCCGGTCCGGCATCGGGGACCGGTACCCCTTCCGCAGCAGCTCGTACTCCTTCTCCTTGTCATCGAAGATCTTCAGGAAGAGCATCCAGCTCGAGCTGGCTGATCCGCTGGGCATCGCCATCGACACCCGCATCCTTCCGCATGATGTCCTGGATCGTCTTGATCGTCGTTCCGACTGCCATAAAAAAACCAGCTCCTTATTCGTGCCCTTCAGCACTCGGCCGTGTAGAGACACTGCTCAAGCCGCGCGTATTGCTGCCATATAGTTGGCGCTCCCGCCAAAAATAGTGTTCACAATCTCCAGCGGTGTACCGAACGTGGTGAACGGGTCCACCCGCAGCACTTCCATGCTCTCGATATCGGCAATCCCGCCATCGGAATATTTCGACAGGAGGGCATCCAGCACCTTCCGCGCCTGCTCGCCGTACTTCGTGAAGTAGTTCGCCTTCCGCACCTTTGCAGCCCGCTCCTTCCGGGACACGGGCGGCTGGCCGAAGACCACGTGGCAGATCAGGTCGAAGGGATCGTAGTCCTTCCCCACCTGCTCCTGCAAGCGCATCGAAGAGCACGCCCTGCTCCTCCAGTTCCTCCAGGATCACCGTCTTCTGCTCCGCCTTCGTCCACGAGTTCAGGAATGCATTCAGCGTCGCATACTGCCGGGTCACGTTCTTCTTCGTGTAATCTTCCAGCGACTCGGTGATCAGCTTCCCGTCAGCAGCCATAGTACTGGACACGCTCGGCAACCACGGTCACCGGCACATCGTTCACCACGTACCGCATGGCACCCGAAGGCTCCCGGTCCTGTGGGCTCGGGCGGAGCAATGGGATCGGTCGGGTCATACTGGCTCCCGTCCAGCGGCTCCCCGTCAAAGTCCGGGTCGGCGAAGAGCTCGCTCACCTTCCGGAAGTCCATGATCGTGAAGAAGTACTTGTTGTAGTCCTCGTTGATCCGGGTCCCGCGCCCGATGATCTGCTTGAACTCGGACATCGACTCGATCCGTTTGTCGATCACGATCAGCTTGCAGGTCTGGGCATCCACCCCGGTCCCCATCAGTTTCGAGGTGGTCGCAATCACCGGATACTTCGAATCCGGCATGATGAAATTGTCCAGCTCCGCCTTCCCTTCCGGGCTGTCACCGGTGATCCGGACAATGTACCGGCTGTTCTCCTTCACCAGATCCGCGTTCTCGTTCACGAGATACTGCCGCATCCGCTCCGCATGATCGATATTCTCGCAGAAGACGATCGTCTTGTCAAACCGGCCGGTATTCTTCAGGAAATCCGAGACCTTCCGGGCAACCAGTTCCGTCCGGCGCTCCAGGACAAGGCTCCGGTCGAAATCCTTCTGGTTATAGATCCGGTCCTCGATCTCGTTGCCGTACTTGTCCATCTGTCCCCGGGTCGGCCGCCAGCCCTGCAGGTCCTTGTCCAGATCGATCCGGTACACCCGGTACGGGGCAAGGAACCCGTCCTCGATCCCCTGCTTCAGCGAATAGACGTACACCGGCTCGCCGAAATAGTGGACATTGGAGACGTACTTCGTCTCCTTCGGGGTCGCCGTCAGCCCGATGTGGGTTGCAGACTTGAAATAATCCAGGATCTCCCGCCACATCGCATCGTCCGCAGCACTCCCCCGGTGGCACTCGTCGACAACGATCAGGTCGAAGAAGTCGGGAGAGAACTGCTTGTAGATATTGCGCTCCTCCTCGTTCCCGGAGACCGCCTGGTAGAGCGAGAGATAGATCTCGTAACTCTTGTCCACCTGCCGGTTCGTGATCTTCGTCATCGCCGACCCGAACGGCTTGAAATCGTTCGTCATGGTCTGGTCGACAAGGATATTCCGGTCGGCAAGGAACAGGATCCGCTTCTTGACCCCGGCCTTCCAGAGCCGCCAGATGATCTGGAATGCGGTATAGGTCTTGCCGGTCCCGGTCGCCATCACGAGCAGGACCCGGTTCTGCCCGTTCGCGATCGCCTCGATGGTCCGGTTGATCGCGTTCAGCTGGTAATACCGGGGAGCCTTCCCGACATCATCGATATAGTAATTCTGCGTGACGATCTGCTCTTTTCTCTCATCCAGACCTTTCCATTTCCGGTACCGGGTCCAGAGATCCAGCGGGACGGGGAAATTCCGTGAGCGACAACTCACGCTCCATCGGGCTCATAATTGCCGGAACGGTCATGCAGCAGGAACCCGTCACCATTGGAACTGAACACAAACGGGATATCCATCATTTCCGCATAGGCAAGTGCCTGCTGCATCCCGGCACCTACGCTGTGATTATTGTCCTTTGCCTCGATGACAGCAATCGGAAGATTGGGTTTATAGTAGAGGATATAGTCAGCCCGTCGCGGTTTGGCCCGGCTCACGGAGTTGCCCTTGACGAGCACCCGGCCATTGGTAACATTCACTTCTTCCCGGATCTGGTGATGATGGTCCCAGCCCTGAGACAGTTATTGCGGGAGTGATGAATTTGGTGCAGATGTCCCGTTCACTGAGTTTCTTCTTTTCCAGTGCATCCATTCGGTGGTTCTTATTTTCTGTGACAACCTGCTAATACCTTTCTATGTATATCTGCATTATAAATCGCATAATGTACTTTGAGTATAAATCATATCATTTCAATTCAGGATTTTCAAACCAGACCCTGCCCGAAAATTATCAACCGCGATCACGACCCTGCTTGAAAACCGTTCACAGATCAATCAAACCTTGATTGAAAATTTTCAACCGGACCCTGCTTAAAATTTTTTAAGCAGACCTTGATTAAAGATTTCCAGGCAGACCCTGATTGAAAACTGGTGCACCGGTGCCATCTTCCGTCGTGAAGCGGTTCCGGAGGTTCAGGTACATGTGTTTAACTTTTAGCAACCAGACCCTGCTTGAAATTTTTCAGGCAGACTTTGATTGAAATTTTTTAAGCAGACCTTGCTTGAAAAATTTTCATCGCGATCATGATCACGATCAAAAACCAGATCCGGATCAATCAGACTCTGATTGAAAATTGGGCAGGACCCTGCTCTGCTCGCATGTACACAGCTACCGCTTCCTGTGGAAAAGCAACGCGTTCACGCAACGATCCGCCCGCTGCTTCGTCCGGTCAGATGGACTTCTCCCATCCCTGGCCCATATCGACAAGGGGCCGCACTTCCGTCACCTCAAAGGTCACGGCGGCATGGAGCATCTTGGCCGCGTCCGGCCCGAAAGCCTTCATCATCTCGTTCTTGTAATCCTCCAGCTTCGGGCCGCTGGTTGCCGCTGTTTTCATTTTCAAGTAGACCCGGATCCCTTTCCATTCCATCAGCGACTTTCCCGGTTCCATGATCAGGTAGACCGCGTGGGGGTTCTCCTGGAGATAGTGCAGGGACCGGTCCTTGCCCAGTCCCATGACCACGGTCTTTTCATCCACCATACTGGGTGAACCGAACACCGCTGCATCGACATCCCCTTTTTTGGATGCGGTACCCAGGGTCCCGATCCGTGGCGATTTGTTGAAGTAATCCATCAGTTTTCCTGGCACGAGATAACCTCCTTACAAGCATCGTAATTAATGCTCCCGGATTATAAAGGAGCGGACAGGTACAACCTAGGGAAAACCCCGGTGGCGGAGTGACCTGGAAGCGTACCACCACCCCCCTTAATACCCGGCTCGCCAACACTTCCGGTACCCAATGCTCAGGACCAGTTACTTTGCAAAGAGTGCAAAACACCCCGGCGCGTTTCCCGCCCCCCTTCCATAAAAAAATACCCCTTTTTAAATCGTTTAAATTCCGGCACAGGGACAAAGCGTATATCCCGGTACCAAGAGAACATGAATAAGTGGCAAAAACCACCATGAACGAAAAACACTGAAAAGGAAGTGATAACCACGTCAAATATGGCAAAGAAGAAAGTTACCCCCGCATCAAAGACCGCTCCCGTAGCAGCGAAGACCGGTGCCAAGAAATCCAGCGGAAAGAGGAAATAATCCCATTCTCATTTCTCGTATTTTTCGTCGTATTCTTTATTCTCAAAGGAAGTTTTCACCCGGGTCGATGGGCTGCTGGATCTGGTTCTTTGTCCTTGACGAACAGGGATCATACACATTTTATTTCCCGGATTGAGCGATCCACGATCTTATCCTCCAGGCCCACCCACACTTCCCGTACAGATGCTGAAAACCAGTTACTTCGCAAAGAGTGCAAAGCACCCCGGCGCAGTCTCCATCGCCCGCTTCCCGCCGAAGGGGTACACCGGCGCCCGCTTCCTCCCGCTCGCACCGGAGCCGGAGATGCTTAAGATCGGGGACTGGGACGAATACAAAAGGCGCTACAAGGGCGGGATCCTCTCCACCCTCGATCCGGATCAAGTGCATCCGGGATCTCAACGTGGATAAAGCGGACCATGATATCGTCCTGCTCTGCTTTGAGAAGGATCGGTCCCACTGCCACCGCGGGCTGGTCGCGGAGTGGTTCCTGGAGACAACGGGTATCCGGGTACCGGAGATCGGCGATGAATCCTGGCTCCAGCTGACATTATAGGGGCCGGGGCCCCCCCCCATTCCTTTTTTATGCAGTTCCACCCGGTCCGGGATCCCTGCCGCAAGACTATCCCCGCACCATTCCTGCGCCCTATTTATATTTTCCCGGCAATTCCCGTACCAGGAATAAAAGGAATTGACAACCATGAAACAGATCATACCCATCACCCTCCTTGTCCTGTGTCTCTGCGTCCTGCCCGCTGCGGCAGTGATACTGGAAGTCACGGTCAGCGGAACGGTAGCTGAACACAGTTACGCGAACAATACCCTCACCATCGCGAACCCGGCACAGTACGGGTGCTCGTACCCGGCAGGCGGGACACCGGTCTGCTGGTACACCCCCATGAAGATCACCAGCCTGACCGGGACCGTGCCTGACGCCCGTGCCTTCTCCGTCTTTAATCCCGGCGACCCGGTCGTGGCAACGAGCCTCGGCGGTGCGGGAGGGACATGGATCACGATCGCAAAACTGTCCGGCACGGCTCCTGACAAAACCGTGACCGATATCGTCGGCGATCCAACGACGGTCACCCTACCGCTTGCCGGCAACTACAGCCTTGTCCTCTCGACAAAGCCCGACTGCAAGGCCTGCTCCGGGACAACCTGCACGGCGGCAACAGCCAACGTCAGTATCCTTGACGGAAAGATCCTGCGCTCTTCGGGAGATCTCACCCCCAACGCCACATCGACCTACAGCGAGAGGAACGATGGTTCGAGTATCACCGTTGCCTTCGTAAAGGGGCAGGCCTCCTCGTTATCCTGTTCGGAAGAGAAGATCATGATGACCGGCCCGCAGGCGATCTCGGTCTACGTTGTCCACGTGGTCCCGCCGACAGGGTCCGCAGGACAGGTGACGCAGACAATGTCCGCCGCGGTGTCCGGCACCCCGGCGCAGGTGACGATGCCGGCCGAGGCCCGGCCCACGCCCACGAAGTCCGGCATGCTCCCGGTTGCGGCGATCGGGGCGCTCGCGCTCGTTGCATTCCTTGGCACCTCCCGGCGGAGATAGATCCAGCTCCCAGAGTTGCCGGGATACTTCCGGTACAACCGCAGAGCAGGTGTACCTCCCATCATGCTGCTCCGGGACAGGGCCGCCAGCCCGGAGCCGCTGGTATAATCCTTTTTTCGGGCGCTACTGCCCGCACATCCTGTCCACGCACCCATCCCGGATCGTAATAACCCGGCCGGCCCGTTTAGCCAGCACGGTGTTGTGGGTGACAACGATGAGGGTGAGACCCTGCCGGTGCAGTTCCTCAAAGACTGCATAGATCGCGTCTGCCGTCACCGAATCAAGGTTCCCGGTCGGCTCATCTGCAAGGATGATGCGGGGATTGTTCACCAGCGCCCGGCCGATGGCTACCCGCTGCATCTCGCCGCCCGAGAGCTCGGAGGGCAGGTGGCCTGCCCGGTGTGCGAGGCCGACCTGGCTGAGGATCGCGTCGATCCTTGCCGTGTCGTACGGTTTTCCCGAGAAGATGAGCGGCAGGCCGATGTTCTCCGCCACGGTCAGGGTCGGGATGAGGAAGAACTGCTGGAAGACAAAACCGATATGCTCCCGGCGGATCTTCACCAGTTCCGCCTCCTTCTTCCCGGTCACCGGTACGCCGTCGATTGCGAGCGATCCGCTGGTCGGTGTATCAAGGCACCCGAGGATGTTCATGAGTGCGGTCTTGCCGGCGCCGGAGGGGCCGACGATCGAGACAAACTCGCCCGTTTCAATGGCAAGGTCCACACCCCGGAGGGCACAGACATCCTCGCTGCCCCGCCGGTAGGTCTTGCAGATTCCCGATGCTTCCAGAATGCTCATTCCCACTCACCCCGTATCGCTTCCATGGGGGAGAGCCGTGCGGACTTCAGCGCAGGATACAGCCCGCAGAGGAGACCCAGTCCCACGGAGAACGCAAGGCAGCCTGCAACCAGGAACGGATCGAAGGAGACGAAACTCCCGGAAGGGGCATAGGGGATTATCCCCCGGACAAAAGCCTCGATAAGCCCGGAACCGGCAAGAGCGGCAACGATCCCGAGAATACCCCCCAGCGCCGTGATGATGATCGTTTCGGCAAGGAGGAGGAGTGCAATGTGGGAGCCCGAGGCACCAATCGCCTTCATCATCCCGATCTCCCGCGTCCGTTCGTTCACCGACATCAGGAGCGTGTTGGTGATGCCCGCAGCGGAAATAACGATCGCGATCAGGATGACGGAGAAGAGGAGCGAACGGGCCGAACCCACGAGGTTCATGATCGTCCCGGTCACCTGCGCCATCGTCACTACCTGGATATCGGGCACCTTCTCGAGATCCTCTGCAATTACCGGAATGTCCTTAACGTCGTCGGCCTTTACCGCGATGGCGGTGATGAGGCCCTCCTTCTTAAAAATCCGCTGGGCATCGGCAAGCGGGAGGAAGTGGAAGTTGTCGTCCTCGCTCGCCGTCGGTTCCAGCACGCCGATGATGGTATACGGTTCCTGAGCGGTCCCGAACGGGAGCACGCTCCCCGGCTTCAGGTTCTCCGTCTCGGCAAGCGTGCTGCCGATCACCATCACGTGCGTCTCGTTTGCCGTAAAGAACCGGCCGTTCACCTTCCACGCCGGTTTGAGCGGGATCATCGCGTCCGGATCGATCCCGTATACGATATGCGGGGTCCCGTCCTTGATCACCTGCTGGAGCAGCATGGGTGCCGCGACCGCAACACCGGGGGTAGCCCGGGTGCGGGCAAGGTCGTCGTTCGTGAGGTATTTCGGGATCACCCCCCCGTGGAGGATAAGGGTCGTTGCCTCGTACGGGCAGCCC
Organism: uncultured Methanoregulaceae archaeon; assembly: GCA_963818425.1. Taxonomy (GTDB): domain Archaea; phylum Halobacteriota; class Methanomicrobia; order Methanomicrobiales; family Methanospirillaceae; genus Methanoregula. The sequence goes on from CAWFSA010000007.1 coordinate 74,653, forward strand.
TTCGGTACCGCAAGGAGGTTAAAGCCAAGGTTCTCCATCTCGCTGTTGAGCTGCCGTTCGTAACCGGCCGAGAAGGAGAGGAGGGCAAAGAGGATGGCAACCGCTATCGCGACACCGGCGATGGTGAGGAGCGTCCGCCCCCGCCGGCGCTGGAGGTTCTTAACCGCAAGCGAGAGCAGGTTCATGGCCAGGCCCGGGAGTCCGTGACGACCTTTGTGGCAGACAGGACGGGATCGCCGTTTTTCATCCCGAGGGTACCGTGCACAACGACCGTGGATCCCGGGATCTGCGGAATGACAAAGTTGTTCGGGGCAAGGTCAACATAGAGGGTGCCCGTCCCGTCATCGAGAATGAACCAGCAGCCGGAGCCGCATTCCGCGGTGATCGTTCCCTGCACTGCCACGGCTGTTCCGTTATAGGCTGCAGTATTTTTGAGAATATCTGCGATCGTTACAAACGGGGTCTGAGATGTCGGGCTGTCCGTACCGGGCGGGGTCTGCGAGGTGCAGCCGGCAAAAGCGACCGATACGATTATGATGGTGAGTGCACCGAGGAGCGGCAGGTATCGCGGCCCCTTCAGTCCGGATTTGGTCGGCGATCCAATCATCGTTTTTTCTCCTGGTAGGTGAGGTGGCATAATTTTTCACAATTGTGAACTTTGAGACATGTTTGCAGTGGCCGATAAAAATACTTATGATCAGGGCAACGCGGTGAGGACCCGGATTACCCTGTGCAACAATTCCCCGACAGTTACCGGCTTTTTCCGGACCCGTGCCCGTGCTCGCCGGCCACCCAGCGCCCGCCGTCCCGGGTGAGTTCCTTCTTCCAGATCGGGACGCTCTTCTTGATCTCCTCGATGATGTAGCGCGAGCCGGCATAGGCCTCCGGGCGGTGGCCGGCGCTGACGACGATGATGAGGATGTTCTCGCCAACGGCAAGCCGCCCGATCCGGTGGATGATATCCACGTGCAGGAGCCGGAACTGTTCGGTTGCTTCCTTTGCGATCTTCTCCATCTCGGCAACCGCAACATCCGCGTAGGCTTCCAGTTCCATCTCGGTGATCCCGTCGTCCCGAACAATCCCGTCGAAGACAACGACCGCACCCGTCCCGGGCTCCTTTGCCGCCTTAATCAGCGCCCCGATATCCACGTCTTCAGTCTGGACCCGGATCATCGTCTTACCCTCCCGCTACCGGCGGGAAGACGGCGATCTCGTCGCCGTCCGCAACCCGGACTGCCCCGGCATCCTCGTGCTCCACACGTTTCCCGTTCCGCATCACGATGACGAACTCGTGGAAATTGCCGTGCTCGTCAAAGATCGCATCGTAGCCTTCCTTCTTCTTCCGGGCAAGGTCACGGACAAGGGAGAGCAGGGTCGCCCCGTTCTCCGGTTCCGCAGGGATATCCGTCCCGAGCAGTTCCCGGAAGCGGGCAAAAAAGCGTACTTTTACGGTCATTATTTCTTTCCTCCCTTCCCGGGGGTTAAACCACCGCAGGCCGGGCAGCAGGGCATCCGCTCGGCATGAGATCTCATCGGCACGCCCGGCAAGCCCGTCCCAGACAAAGAGGCGGTTGGTCAGCAGGTCTCCCGATCCAAGGAGGAACTTGATCACCTCGGTTGCCTGCACCGTCCCGATGACCCCGGGGGTTGCCCCGACCACCGGGAAGACCTCCTTTGGCGGGGCTTTGGGGAAGATGCACTTCAGGCACGGGGTCTTTCCCGGGATGATGGTGGTTGCCTGCCCGTAGAACCCGCGGATGGCACCGTGGAAGAGCGGGATCTTCTTCCGGATGGCAACATCGTTGAGCAGGTAGCGGGTGGGATAGTTGTCCATGGCATCCACGATCCCGTCCGCGTTGCCGACGAGCCGTCCGGCATTGCTCTCATCGATCCGGGTATCGATGGCATGGATCGTGATGTCCGGGTTGATCGCCGTCAGTTTCTCTTCCGCGGACACGGTCTTCTTCTTCCCGATATCGCGGTCGGTGTGGAGGATCTGGCGGTTCAGGTTGCTCTGGTCAACGATGTCCATGTCAACGATCGTGATCGTCCCGATCCCCGCAACGGCAAGGTAGAGGGAGACCGGTGAGCCAAGCCCGCCGGCACCGGCAATAAAGATATGCGCCTTTTTCAGCCGCTCCTGCCCCTCGTCACCGAAGAGCAGTATCTGCCGTTTGTACCGTTCGCGTTCCCGTTCTGAGAGCATGGTTCACCTGGTGTGCTGATGGAACGGATTTCGTCCGCTCAGGGACGTTCCTCCGGATCCACCGGGATCTGATATACCGTATCTTTGCCCGGAGATGTATTAATTGCATCATATTCCGGCAAGTATTACCGTCTTTTCCTGATCCGCCCTGCCAGCCGTTACTGCTGGCAGGTCCCTTCCTCGTGCTCGTGGGAGTGCGGGTTCTTCTCCACCCACGGCTCGAGGCCCTGCTTCTTCCGGTAATCGTTGATCGCCTTGTGGATGCCTTCCTCGGCCAGCACCGAGCAGTGCATCTTGATCGGCGGGAGACCTTCGAGTGCTTCGGCCACGGCCTTGTTCGAGACCTCCCAGGCCTCCTCGAGCGTCTTGCCCCTCACGAGTTCGGTCGCCATGCTGCTCGATGCGATCGCAGCCCCGCAGCCGAAGGTCTTGAACTTCGCGTCGGTGATGATGTTGTTCTCGATCTTCAGGAAGATCTTCATGATATCCCCGCAGACCGGGTTCCCGACCTCTCCGACACCGTCCGGCGTTCTCGATCTCGCCCACGTTCCGCGGGTTCTTGAAATGGTCCATGACCTTGTCACTGTACATTGCAGCCTCCTTCCTTCCCGCTCTTCTGGTAGAACGGCGACATCTCCCGCAGGCGGGATACGACTTTCGGCAGTACTTCAAGCACGAAGTCCACGTCCGCATCCGTGTTCACATTGCCAAGCGTCAGCCGCAGGGAGCCATGGGAGATCTCCACCGGGAGGCCGGTTGCGAGCAGGACATGGGACGGTTCGAGCGACCCCGAGGTGCAGGCGCTCCCGGTCGAGGCGCAGATCCCCTCGTCGTCCAGCCAGAGGAGCATGGACTCGCCCTCGATGAACTCGAAGCTGATGTTGATATTGCCCGGCAGGCGCTTCTCCGGGTGCCCGTTGAGGCGGGAATTGGGGATCTTTCGAGAGGATCCCGCTCATCAGCCGGTCCCGCAGCGCCCGGATCTTCCGGTTGTGCCCTTCGATATCGGCGGTTGCCAGCTCGATCGCTTTCCCGAGGCCCACGATGCCGGCAATATTCTCCGTGCCTGCCCGGTGCCGGTGTCTCCTGCCCGCCGCCATGGATCAGGTTGTCGATCTTTATGCCTTTACGGATGTAGAGCACCCCGACACCCTTGGGGCCGTAGAACTTGTGGGCGGAGAGGGAGAGCAGGTCGATGTTCTGCGCCTTCACATCGATCGGGACGTTCCCGATTGCCTGCACGGCATCGGTATGGAACGGGATCTTGTGCTTCCGGGCGATCGCCCCGAGTTCCGCAATCGGTTCGATGGTGCCGATCTCGTTGTTGGCGTACATGATGGAGATGAGGATGGTCTTGTCGGTGATCGCCTTCTCCAGTTCGGCCGGGTCGACGAGACCATACTGATCGACCGGGAGATAGGTGACGGTGAAACCCTCTTTCTCCAGGTACTCGCAGGTATGGAGGACCGCGTGGTGCTCGATCTTCGAGGTGATGATATGGTTGCCCTTCTTCCGGTTCGCAAACGCAATTCCCTTGATCGCCCAGTTGTCGGACTCGCTTCCCCCGGAGGTGAAGTAGATCTCATCGGGTTCTGCCCCCAGGGCCTTTGCAACCTGCGCCCGTGCAGCATCGATCGCCTTCTTCGATTCGCGGGCAATGCTGTAGATCGAGGACGGGTTGCCGAAGTGTTCCGCGTGGTAGGGCACCATTGCTTCCACGACCTCCTTCCGGACGTACGTGGTTGCCGAATGGTCCATGTAGATGATGCGTTTTCTCCCATAGCGTAAATTCCGTGTATCCTGATATCTGCGCTTGTCGTCTGATTATTCTTTCCCATCCGGAAGGTGCACGGTGCCCAGGCTTTCCTCCGCAAGATATTTGGGGTGGCAGGACAAATCACAATTGTGAATACAATGTATTATGTCAGGACTCATAATAACGTTAAGGTTGTGTTATAATGGAAGCCCCCTGCCAGAAGATTGTCTGGGACGTCCTGCCGGCCATCCGGGCTGCGATTGCAGTCGAGCTGGTGCAGCATGGCGTCTCCCAGGTTGAAGCCTCGCGGATGCTGGAGATCGCCCCCTCCGCGGTCTCCCAGTACCTCTCCGGGAAACGCGGCTACCGGATCGAGTTCGAGAACGATGTGAAAAAGTCCATCGAGCTCCTTGCACAGGACCTCAAGGACAAGAAAGAGGTCAACCTGGTGAAGCGCACCTGCGACATCTGCCGGCAGCTGCGCGACGGGGATGACGGGTGTGCCGGGCCATCGGACCGCGCTGCGGATCGTAACGGTGCCGGACCCTCCCCATCGAGACTTTTTTTGAACTCTCATGACCGCCCGGACAAAATACGAGGAACTCAAGAAGATCATCGCAGGCCACGGCCCGATGCTGGTCGCCTACTCGGGCGGCGTTGACAGCACGCTCCTTGCGGCGGTTGCCCGGGACGTGCTGGGGGAGAAGACCCGCTGTGTCCTCCTCGACAGCCCGGTCGTGCCCCGGGCTGCAGTTGCAGAGGCACAGAACGATTGCAGGCGGACTCGGTCTTGCACTGGATATCATCGAAGTCCCCCTCATGGAGCATGCAGCAGTTCTGTAACAATCCCGCCGACCGCTGCTATCACTGCAGGAAGATCTCGGCAGGCTACCTCAAACAACGGGCAGCAGAACTCGGGCTTGCCTGCATTGCAGACGGGATCAATGTCTCGGATACGGGCGAGCACCGGCCGGGCCTCCGGGCATCCACGGAAGAGGGGATCGTCCACCCGTTCATCGAGGCGGGGATCACCAAACAGGACATCCGGGACATTGCCCGCGATGCTCAGCCTTCCGGTCTGGCAGAAACCCTCCGCCGCCTGCCTCTCGTCCCGCATCCCGTACGGGGACAGCATCACGCCAGAAAAACTCCGGATGATCGAGGAGGCCGAGGCATATCTTGCCGGGCTCGGGATCGGCCAGCTCCGGGTGCGGCTGCACGGGAACCTTGCCCGCATCGAAGTACATAAAGAGGACCGGAAGAAAATACTGGAGCAGCAATCCGGCAATGTACGGAAAAATTCAGGTCCCTCGGCTTTGCCTATGTCACGCTCGACCTCGAAGGGTACCGCAGCGGCAGCATGGACGAAGTGCTCCGAGAACGCAATGAAAGGATGGAAATAATGTATAAAAAAATCCCCTGTATCAGGGTTGACGGCGAAAAATGCGAAAAGGGAGATGCACGAGGTGATCGAGGAGGTCCCCATGGCCCTCTTCGTCAACGGGCGGCACGCGATGACGGCGATGATGAGCCCGGTGCAGCTCGAGGACTTTGTCACCGGTTACCTCTACACGGAGCAGATCATCAAAAGCATTGACGAGATCGAGTCCATCCGGATCGAGAAGAACCGGATGAGCGTCATAACCAAGAACCTCTTCAAGGTGCTGGGGCCGAAAAAGACCATCCTCTCCGGCTGTGGCGGGAGCACGTCCTTTATCGATACCGAAAAACTCCCGAAGATCACGTCCGGTTATACCATCAGCACCACCGATATCCGGAACGCGGCAAAAGCCGTCCTGAACTCCGAACTCCACGTGAAGACCGGCGGGATCCATATCGTTGCCCTGCTGGACAGGGCAAAGATCCTCGCGGTCTCCGAGGATATCGGGCGGCACAATGCCCTCGACCGCGTCATCGGGTTCGGGCTCCGCAACAAGATCGATCTCTCGAAGACCTGGGTCATCGTCTCCGGGCGGATCTCATCCGAGATGGTGCGCAAGTGCCTCATCGCGGGCATCCCCATCATCGTCTCCCGCGGGGCAACCACCACGCTTGCGGTGGAGACGGCAGAGAAGACCGGGCTGACCGTGGTCGGGTTTGCCCGCAGCAGCAAGATGGTAGTCTACACCCATACCCAGAGGATAGAAGGGGCAGGCACCGCAGCAGGTACGTCAGCGCCCGAGTGAGTGCCGGAGCTGGCAGAGCTGGCAGAGTCTCCCCGCTGCACGGGTCCCCGCATTCCCGGCAGGTGCCGACCGGTTCCCCGACGGCTCTTCCCTGAAACGCAGTCTCGACCGTCTTCTTGTTCTCCAGGAGCCGGAGCATGGTGCCGGGGTGCCGGTATTCAATCCCCGAGAGCATCGACCGCACCTCTCGTCGCAGGGCATGGACCGCGTAGGGGCATTCCGGGAGATCTTCCCAGATTCCCTGCACCATGAGGTACGTTGCGATCTCTTTCTCCTGCACGTACATCAGAGGTTTGATCCGCGGGATGAACCGGCCGCCGGAGTCTGCGCCGGAGTTCCGCACGAGCCGCATGAGGTCGCCCCGGAGCACGTTCATGAGCACCGACTGGGCCTCGTCATCGAGGTTGTGGCCGGTTGCCAGTTTTGTCGCCCCGGCCCGTTCCGCTCCCACGACCAGCGCCTTCTTCCGCAGGATCCCGCAGATGCTGCAGGCCTGCGCCTCCCGGCCTTTCAGGAGGGTATCGAGGGAATCCCCGAAGAGTTCCCCGAAGGTGACCGTGATGTGCTCAACCCCGAGTCTCCGGACAAGCCCTTCAGCGGAGCGGACGGTTGCTTCGCGATACCCGCTGATGCCCTCGTCAATCGGTGACTGCCACGAGCCGGATGTCATTCCGGGAACCGAAGAGGCGGTGGAGGAGGAGGAGGAGGGCGGTGCTGTCCTTGCCGCCGCTCAGGGCAACGGCCACGCAGTCGCCCGGGCACGACCTGCTGCTGCGAGGCGATCGTTTCGGATACCCGGTGTTCGAGATCGGCAACCAGATGGGTGCCGCAGAGATACCGCCCGGCATGCCGCTGGTGGATCACGGCCGGTTCCCCGCAAAGGGAGCAGGACGGGGCTTCTGTACGAAGAGGTTCCGTGCTCACGTTCAGCCCCCGTGGGAGATCCGGATGATCCGGATCACGTCATCCCCGCTGACAAGGGTATCTTCCGTGATCAGCTTCCCGTCCCGTGCAGACCATCACCTCAAGGGGGTTGATGCCCTCTCTCTGCAGGATTGCTTCAACGGTAGCCGGGGCGGGATCAATGAACCCGGATGCTCCGGTCCGGCAGGATCAGGTTCATGCGCAGAGTACTACTTCGCGGGGCGGTTTCTTAATGCTGAGGGTCGTCAGACCCGAAGCAGGAGAAGAACGCGGGAGCGTTCTTCGACTTGCTTCATCCTGAATGGATGAAGCAGAGGGAGTTTTAAAAAAAACTCCCTCGTGCTGAATTCGGGCAACAAGCCATTTACCTCATAAAAAAAATAGCGGGAGATCCGAATTTATTTTTCTGTCGGCTTCCCGTCGTATTCCTCTGGCCGGGCAACGGCTTCCTGCTTCGTCTTCCGGACAACCTTGTCCTGGTGCTCGGGCGGGGAGTAAATGGTGTACAGTTTGAGATTTTTGGTTTTTGAGGTGTTGATGACATTGTGTTTCGCACCCGAAGGTACTATCACACCGCTCCCGTCCTTCACCGTATGCCGGGTAGCATCGATCACAACAACCCCCTCCCCTTCTTCGAAACGGAAGAACTGGTCAACGGTAGTCGTGGACTTCCATACCGATATCCTCTTCCGGTTTCAGGCACATCAGGACGAGCTGGCTGAATTTTCCCGTATACATTACCCTGCGGAAATCCGTGTTCTTCCTTGTCTCTTCTTCGAGATTTGCTGCAAAACCTTTCTTCATAGTCTGCCTCATATCTGACTGGTTGATGGTCCTTTATATCAATTGCCCTGTTCGGGATAGGTCCCCGGAAGGTCATACAGCACGGGTGCAATGCGCGGGCACGGTTCCCTCCGTCACCTGATATTCCCTCTTTTAAGGAAAACCTGGAGTTCTGCTGAACTTTTCAAACTCAACTCCACCGGACCATCCCATTATTTGATACATCACGTGAACATAGAGAATACCACAAAAGTGAGCTGAACCGTGCAGGACATACCATCACTCCAGGAGGAAATCCGGCAGCTGAAGGAAGAACGGAACGCGATCCTCCTCGTGCATAATTACCAGCTGCCCGAGATCCAGGACATCGCCGACCTGCACCGGCGACTCGCTCGAGCTCTCGCGGGCAGCGGCTACGATGGACGGAGACGTCATCGTCTTCTGCGGCGTGGACTTCATGGCAGAGACCGCTGCCATCCTCTCGCCGGAAAAGACCGTGCTCCTCCCCGCGGAGGATGCCTGCTGCCCGATGGCGCAGATGATCACCGCGGACGAACTGAAACTCGCAAAGGAGCGGCACCCGGACGCTGCCGTGGTCTGCTATGTCAATACCACCGCGGAGGTCAAGGCGGAGAGCGACATCTGCTGCACCTCCTCAAATGCGGTGAAGGTGGTCAATGCTGTTGAGCAGGACGAGATCCTCTTTGTCCCCGATCGGAACCTTGGCCGGTACGCCCAGCGGTTCACGAAGAAGACAATCCTCCCGTGGGAAGGGTTCTGCATTGTGCACGACCGGATCACCCCGGCGCAGGTTGCGGAGGCACGGAAGGCTCACCCGGGTGCGGTTGTCCTGGTGCATCCCGAGTGCCGGCCGGCAGTGATCGATTGTGCGGATCACGTTGCCAGCACCTCCGGGATCATCAAAGAGGTTTGTACTTCAGAAAAACAGGAGTTCATTATCGGCACGGAGGTCGGGATCCTGCACCGTCTGAATAAGGAGTGCCCGGCCAAGCGGTGCTATCCCCTCTCAGAAGGAGCTGTCTGCCGCAATATGAAGAAGACCGACCTTGTAAAAGTGCGGGACTCATTAAAAACACTCAAGCCCCGCATCACGGTGCCGAAGGATATCGCGGACCGGGCACGGGGCGCGATCGAGCGGATGCTGGCGCTCCCGTAACCATTACTTTTCCTGCGCCTGTGCATTCATCTGTGCCATGATCTTTTTGTAGGTCTCGTCTCCTACACACTCCTTTGCATACGTGCACCACTGGACGCAGGTCATGATATCGTTGTACACCACAAAACCGCAGGTGCTGCACGTGACCGAGACATCATTTGAGAAGACTTCGACTTCCTCACCGCACCGGGGGCATTTCTTGATCGAGAGGGTCGGGGTCCGCAGGTTTGCGGCTCCCGGGCAATGGTCCAGCATGGTATTACTCCCCCAGATTTGTCTGCGTGCCGGTATGAGAATCCAGCGGTTGTACCAGCCGCTCGTCATCCACCGCGGGGTTGTTCACACGGTCAGATACGGGTACCATCGCCATCGCCGATGCGGGATACGGTGCAAGGATCGATGACAGGTCCTGACGGGCGGTCGGAGTGCGGGAGAGCCAGCGCTCCTCGTTCTCCCGGCTCAGGATCACCGGCATCCGGTTATGGACCTCCTTGAGCAGGGCATTGGGCTCGCAGGTAATTATGGTGTACGTGGCGTGCATTGTCCCGTCCTGCCCCACCCGGGTATCACAGAGCCCGGCGAAGGCGAAGATCGGGCTTTCCGGCACGGTAACGTAGAACGGCACCTTTTGTTTTCCCTCCTTCTTCCATTCGTAAAAACCGGATGCCGGCACAAGACAGCGGCCGGTCTTGAGGAGGGACCGAAACAGGGGGTTCTCCACCAGGGACTCCGCCCGGACATTGATGGGTCTCAGTGCGGCCCGGATATCCTTTGTCCAGTGCGGGACAAGCCCCCAGCGCATCAGGGAGATCGCGTCTTTCTCCTTCCGGACAATGACCGGCATTTCACTCGCCGGGCTGACATTGAACTTCGAGCGGGCACCCATCATCGGGTTGAATACCCGGAAGCGGTTGCCGAGGTCGTCGATACAGATGAGCGAGTACCTGCCGCACATGGGTCCATTCCTCCTGATCGGATGTAGAGGGCGGAGGTATTTGAGCATACCGCACGCGGGGTGAGATTGCTGATGACAGGAACATTCCATCAAGTTGGTAATATCTGTAACGGCTATGAAGATTTTACCCTGAAGAGATCCTTTAAAAAACTCTGACGCTCCCGGGGGCAGGGTTGGCGCAAGGGGGGGCAATCATTACTTGAAGAGAGGATTTCTCCAAAGCATGAAAACCAGAAGTTCTCCGGAACATGCTTTTACCGACCCATACACGTAATACGCCCCGGTGCAAAGTACCGGCAGGAAATGGCAAAAGAATCTCATCCTGCTGGATTACCACCCCCTGCATACCTGCCCGGCCCGGAAGAAGAAAAGCGGCTTTTAAGTTTTTTTGCAGCACGGGCGCTCCCCCCGGTGCTCGAACAGGGAATCGAACAGTATATCGCAAAAAAAGTCGGGAAGGACTGGAACGACCCGGTGACACTCGACCGGCTCCGCAGGGCCATCGTTGCCCAGAAGGACGATTACTGGAAACCGGTGCAGAAACGGTCCCTGCAGTACACGAAGGCGTACAGCGTGCTCGGGTACCTTGCGTACCATTTTCCGGTGTACTTCCTGCAGACAGAACACCTGCTCGCCATGCTTGCCCGGGACGGCCTGCTGAAGAAGAGCATGACCATCCTCGATATCGGCACCGGCCCGGGCGTGGTTCCGCTCGCTATTGCGGACTTCTGGTCCCGGCTCGACGAGGGAAAGGCCGATGTATATTCAGTCGAACGGTCGGAGGAACATATCGAAGCCTTCCTGTACCTGCGGGACCGGTTCGTGCCAAAGGGGGGGAAGGTCTCGGTCAAGCCGCCGGTGAAGGCAGATATCACCACGTCTGACCCTGCAAAGATCCCGCAACAGGTCGACCTTCTGGTCTTCTCCAATGTCCTGAACGAACTGAACGACAAAAGTGCCGAGCAGCGTGCCGACCTCGTGATGCACTATGCCGAACGGCTCGCGCCGGACGGTACGGTCCTCATCGTCGAACCTGCAGAGGAGGCGATCTCCACCCAGCTGCGGGTGCTCTCCCTTGCCTTAAAAAAGCGCGGGATGACCATCCACAGTCCCTGCTCATATATCTGGGGCACGAACTGCACGCCGGACCGGTGCTGGAGTTTTGTAACAGCGCCCTGCATCAGGCCGACACGGATCATGGAGACGCTTGCTCGTCTGCGACGAGCCGTTCCGGTACGTGAACACCGATATCAAGTACAGTTACGTGCTCCTCAGGAAAGATACCCTGACCCGGGACAAATACCGGGTGCCGCCGGATCACGGGTGCTGCGGTTATCCCAGATCCACAGTCACGTGGATAAAAGGATCAATCTCATCGCCGCGAAGATGTCGCAAAACCTCGGGGATGCAAAGAACCTGATGTTCCGGCTCTGCGACGGTACGGCGGATACACCGGTCTTTGCCGTGATCCCCGCGTTCCATATCACCCCCGAAAACGAGTGTATCGTCTCAGCGCCGTATGGCGCAATCCTCGAACTGCGGGGCGTGCTCGTCCGGCATAACCCGAAGCATAACGCGTATAACGTGCTCGTGAGCCGGAGCACGGTGATTCATCCGGTATAAGCGTGAGAAAAGGGTATTAACCCTTTTTTCCTTATCTGCTCCTGAGATAAAATCAGAAGAAAAAAGCCCGATCATCATCACAATGGATCCAAAAGGATGCCTGAGGGATTCCCGGACCCCTCGCGGGAGATTAATTCGCTCCCGCTGCTGGTCAGAAGGGTTTTCTGTTCAGCAACAAAAATCAATACCACGTTCCGGGCCTGTCCCGGATTCATTTAAGGAACATTATGACACTTGCCAAAGGCTGTGTTCTCTGCCACCAGGGCGCAAAGATGGTGCTGTTCGTTACGGGACGCTGCCACCGTACCTGCTGGTACTGCCCGCTCTCCCGCGAGCGGAAGGGGACGGACACGGTCTTTGCCAACGAGCACCCGGTCGATATTCCTGCCCAGATTATCGAGGAGGCCGAGAACATGAGCGCCCTCGGGACCGGGATTACCGGCGGCGAACCGCTCCTCTGCCTCGACAAGGTGACGGAATACTGCCGGCTCTTAAAGGAGCATTTCGGCCCGGAACACCAGATCCACCTCTATACGGCAAAAGCCCCGACCGATGAGGAACTGGCACAGATGCAGGGGCTCGTGGACGAGATCCGTCTCCACCCCCCGCAGGAATGCTGGAAGGAGATCCTCAAATCGGAGTTCATCACATCCGCACGACATGCCGAAAGCAATGGGATTCGATATCGGCATCGAGGTGCCGGCCCTGCCCGGGCTCGAACTGCCTCATCCCGGCTCTCCCGTATCTTGACTTCCTCAACATCAACGAGCTGGAATGGGGGGAGAGCAATGCCTACCATATGCGGGAGCGGGGCTACGAACTCGCGGACGAACTGCACAATGCCATTGACGGGGCAAAAGGCTGGGCAGAGGAACTCTGCCGGCACGAGAAGGTGCACTGGTGCTCCTCGGCATTCAAGGACTCGGTCCAGCTGCGGGAGCGCTTAAAACGGGTTGCACACAACACAGCCCGGCCATTCGACGAGATCACCGATGACGGCACGATCGTATACGGGGTTTTCGAGCCCGTGTCGGGCAGTACCGGTACGGTGGCATCGTTCTTTCTGGAGCGGTTCGAGCCGGACAGTTATTCCGTCTTTCCGGAGCGGGTCGAGATGGCGTGGTGGCTCCTTGAGAAACATGCAGACGATACTGGACGGGAAAAAATACGTTATCGAACGGTATCCCAACGGGGGTATGATCGTGGAGATGACCCCCCTGTGATCGGAAGACGTCTGATCGACCCGCTCTACGAGCGGTACCTCCGCATGCAGTGCCGGCACGTGCCCAACCATATCGCCATCATCCAGGACGGCAACCGCCGCTATGCGAAGATGCTGGGTATCGACACCGCAAGCGGTCACCGGGCCGGGGCAGACAAGACCGAGGAGATGCTCGACTGGGCGCACGAGCTGGGTATCCGCCACATCACGCTCTATACGTTCTCCACGGAGAACTTTTCCCGCAACCAGGATGAAGTCAAACACCTCTTCGAACTGTTCAAGGAGAAATTTTCCCTGGTCGTGCAGGACGAGCGGGTGAAGAAATACCGGATCCGGGTCCAGATGGTAGGCGACCGATCAAGGCTTCCTGCCGACCTGCGGGACGTGATCGATTCGGTCGAAGCAGCCACCCGGGACCTATGACGGGTTCTGCCTGAATATTGCCCTCGCATACGGGGGAAGAAACGAGATCGTGCTGGCTGCCCGCGAGATCCTCACCGAAGTTGCCGCAAAGGAACTGGACCCGGACAGCATCGATGTCCAGATGGTGGAACAGCACCTGCACGAGGGAAAAGGGATTCCTCCGGTGGACCTGATCATCAGGACCGGCAATGATTACCGCACGTCCAATTTCCTGCCCTGGCTTGCGAGCGGGCACGAGTCGGCAGTCTATTTCTGCGCCCCCTACTGGCCGTTGTTCCGGAAAATCGACCTTCTGCGGGCCATGCGCATCTACGACCAGCGGCTCGCGGTAAAAAACGGCGGAAATACCCGGTCAGGTAAGAACCGGATCGCGTACTATATTTCCTCCGGGTAACAGATCAGGAGATGATCGGCAATGACGGGGAAAAAGAAGAGCGATGCAGCCTGGCACCATACAACGGTGGTCCTGCGGGCGGACCTTCACCGGCAGGCCCTCGAACAGGGAATTGATATCAGCGATGCCTGCAACCGGGCACTTGCCGGCCTGATGGGAAGTGAATACCCCGGCAGGCAGATGGATGAAGTCCCCGCCCCGCCACCCGTTATCATCGCAAAAGATGGTTCCTCCCCGTACGCTCCCGAAGAGAGAGAGAAATCCCCGTCACAGAAGCTGCACCCGGTCATCAACGCGGATGACCCCGCCGCCCCGGCCAAAGTCGTGCAGGCAAAAACCAGGCCGCTAAAAAAAGCCCCGGCAGAGCCCCCGGCACCTGTACCGGTTCCTGCGCCCGTTCTTCCAAAAGAACCAATCGCAGCTCCCTGCTGCAACCACGAAAAAGACGGCGGCTAAAAAAGGCCAGAGCACATCACCGAAAAAGAGAGCCAAAGGAGATGCGCTGAAAACATTTTTCTCCTCAAAGATTGCCCGTTCCGACAATGAGGAAGACCACGTGGGCAAAGACGATCTCTACGAACTTTTCACCCGCTTCTGCCGCGACCACCGCATCACACCGGTTCCGGAACGGAAAACGGTCACGGTCGCGCTGAAAAACCAGTTCGCCCTCACGGAAAAAATGATTGACGGGACACCGTCCTGGACCGGCATCCGGTTGAAATAATTTTTTTCCGGTTCTTGCAACAGAGATGTAAGACGTTGGTTTTATACGTAGTTTACTATGAAAAATAAAAGTACAAAGTGAATTATTGCTGTATGGATTTTACCTTTATAACTTCTCATACGATGAACTCCGCCGCCCCCGACGGGGCGCCCCCGCGGCGGATCAGTGACCAAATAAGATAAACTGCTGAAATACTCCCAGCCCCGCCGTGCCGCGGAGAGGCCCTGATACGGGGAGCCCTCATATATAGTATCATTTTACCAATTTTCATCAATCCGTTGTAGGAAGATAGTGGGTTATATCCGTTTTCCCCTAGCCCGCGTTTTCCCGTTACTTCCCGAAACGGCGGATACGGGACTGGTAGTCCCGCAGGATCCGCAGGAAGTCCACATACCGGAAATACTTCCAGTTTACATCGGAGAAGAAGAGCTCGGAATAGACCGACTGCCAGATAAGGAAATCCGTTAGGTGGTCGCCCCCGCTCTTGATCACGACATCCGGCGTATACCGGAAAGTAAGATAGGAGTCAAGGAGCTGTTCGTCCACCGTCTCCGCCGGAACATGATCCCGTGCCATCCTCCGGATACACTCGGTTATCTCCTCTCTCCCGCTCTTGCCGACAGCCACCACCACGTCCATTCCGGTCCCGTTCACCTCGTTATGGTCCCCGTAATGGAGGTTGAGCCTTGCGATGGTGCCGATCTTCCTGATAGCCGGTAAAAAAGCATCAGGTTCGCCGGGTACGGCGTCGAGATATGGAAGGTGAGTCCCCGGATTCCTGCAGATTCTGAGGGGTGGTGCTTTGCTACATACGCCGACATGTCATTGCACCAGGAAGTGACGCGATAGAGGTTCTCCGGGGCATCCGCCATGTCCTTTGCATCGATCATGAAACACACGTGCCCGGGCAGTTCGGTGATCTGCCGTTTGAGCAGGTGGGCATACAGCCAGTAGATCATCTCTTCCTGAAGTATGGTGCTCTAAGTTAAAGAGACTTGAGGACACGCAGGAACCGGTACACCATGCCATGCCCGCGCGGGCCAGAAAAAAGAAACGTTACAGGAACAGACCAAGAAGCCGGATTGCCACCGCCCCGGTTCCGATCGCAAGGGCGGTTTCAAGGACCGTTATCCCCAGAGCCCGCCGCCACCCGAACTCCTGTGCAAGCACCAGGATGGTGGAGATGCACGGGACATAGAGCATGGTCACCAGCGCAAAGACGATCAGCTGTGCCGGAGTCATGATCGTGGAGAAGACCGTGGTCCCGAAAAGCGCAGCAAGGGCGAGGATGGTCATCTCTTTCCTGATGATCCCGAACACGAACACGACACCGGTCATGAGCGGGAGCCCCAGCAGGATCACCGTGACGGGGGAGAGGAGTGTGTTGATCGGTTCGAGGAACCCCATGGCATACGCGGCGGTGATGGCGATACTGCCGACAATATAGGCAGGGAGCACGATCCAGATGAGCGACTTTGTCCGCTGCCAGGTCTGCCCGAGGACGCCGGGCAGGTTCGGGACGTGATAATCGGGCATCTCCATGATCATGCCCACTGATTCGCCGGGCAGGACCCGGAACGCGATCCGGCCGAGGATGACAATCAGGATGAAATCGAAGAGGTAGAGCGCCAGCGCCCACCAGATATTCACGAATGCTGCAACCACGCCGAGGATAACGATCGTCCGTGCCGAGCAGGGGACGAGGGTGACGAGGAATGCCGCGAGGAACTTCTGCTTGGGCGACTCAATGATCCGGCACGAAAGGCAGGCCGGCACCGTACAGCCGAAACCGAGCACGAGCGGGATGATCGCCTTCCCGTGGAGCCCCATCTTGTGCATGCCCCGGTCCAGCATCAGGGAGAAGCGGGTCAGGAACCCGGAGTCCTCGATCAGGGCAAGGAAGAGGTAGAAGGGGATCACGTACGGGATGATGAGCGTCAGGGCTGCGACAAAGCCGGTCCATGCTCCCGCAAGGAGAATTTCCGGTGCGGAACCTTTGACCAGCGGCTGGACAGGAGCGATGCCGGCAAGGAATCGTCGTGATGGCCTCCGACATCCAGGCACCGATGATAAACGTCCAGACCAGGAGGCCGCCGAGGGTAAGGATGAGCAGGAGATAGCCGAGCACCGGGTGGAGGGCCAGCCGGTCGATCCGTTCGGTAAGGGTGATCTCCTGGTCCCCGGGGGATTGGATCTCCATAACCTCCGCCACTATCCGCTCCGCTGCATGGTAACGCTCACCGCTCAGCACGGTACCCGCCGGTTCCCCGTGGATCTTCTCCAGTTCCCGGGCAAATGCCTGTGCAGCAGTAACAACATCCGGTGCCTGCTTCTTTGCCTCCCAGACCGTATCAGGATCACCTTCCAGCAGCTTGATGGCCGTCCATCGCGGGGGGTAACCGCCAGCGCCTGCCGGCAGCAGCACCATGATCTTCTGGATCCGGTCCTCCACTTCCTTCCCGTACGGGATGATATGGGGTTTCGGGCGGTTCTGGACAGCACTGACAAGTGCGTCCGAGAGCTCGGCGATCCCCTTGCCCTGGATTGCAATGGTCGGGATGACCGGGACGCCCAGCAGTGCCGAGAGTTTCCCGGTATCGATACGGATCCCTTTCTGCACCGCAAGGTCCATCTGGTTCACGGCAAGGATCATCGGGCTTCCCAGTTCCGCGAGCTGGAGCGTGAAAAAGAGGTTCCGCTCAAGGGCGGACGCATCGAGAATATTCACGACCACATCCGGGTGGTCGTGGGCAATGAACTCGCGGGAGACCTGTTCCTCGGTCGAGAGGGCAGTGATGGAATAAATGCCCGGGAGATCGATCACCCGGATCCGCTGGCCCCGGTGCTGGAGGAGCCCCTCGGCCCGCTCAACGGTCTTTCCCGGCCAGTTGCCGATCTCCTGGTCAACACCGGTGAGCTGGTTGAAGGTCGCACTCTTGCCGACATTGGCATTTCCGGCAAGGGCAACAACGTATTCGCGATTGGTATCCGGTAGGAAAGCCGACGGGCAGCACCCGTCACATTCCCTGCACCCGCTCATCCGGCTTTCTCTCCGTATGCGGTGACAAAGATGTGGTCAGCGATCGCATGATCGATGGCCAGACGGGTCTTCCGCACGGCAATCTCGACCGGGCCAAGGAGGGGGGCTTTGCGGACCAGCCGTATATCTGTTTTGAGGGTGAGCCCGAGATCGGTGAGGCGCTGTACAACGCTGCTGTCGCCCCGGATGAAGGCGATGGTGGCCTTCTGTCCGGGCTGGAGGGCGGTGACCGGTATCAGGGGCTCGTCCCGGGTGCAGGTGGAGGGAGGCGTGTTTTCCAAAAGGCAGGCTGAACAGCTCTCCACGTCCCGGTCGCAGGCTTCGATCAGGCTCCCGTGAGGACACCGGGCCGGAGCATTGAGCATCTTACAGAGGGCACATTCCGTTTCATCGGATAACGTGTGCTCCATTTTGCATGCCTCGTCATGGACGTTCTCCCGGTTGATGTGGAGCACGTCGCTTAAGAACACCTCGAGGAGCCGGTGCCGGCGTTTCACTTTCCGTGCCATCTCCCTGCCCTGTTCGGTCAGGCAGGCACCCTTGTACGGCTCGTAGTGCACGAATCCCTTGTCCGCAAGGGTCTGGAGCGCCTCAGTGACACTTGCCGGTGCAACTTTCATGCACCGGGCAATCGCCGAAGTTTTGGCGATCCCGTCCTTCTCCTCAATATCCAGGATGCTCTCCAGGTACTCTTCCAGCTGCTCGGACGCCATTGCATTATATTTAGGAGACCCTAAATTAAGAATATTTCGGATGCCCTAAATCTTCCATGACCTGCATGAGCCGGCAGGGCCCGGCCTGCACAAAAGCCGCATCCGGGAGGGTATCCCGGTCAATGCCTGCAGATACCATTCTCTGCCGTATGCCGGGTTCCGGCAATGGGAGCAATTATTAACATTCTCATGAAATGATCAAACGATCAATGTATTCTTATCAGGCACGAACTACCGGGCACCGCAGGCAAACAGGAGATCCGGGACCTTGCCGGGGGTCACGGGCGATACCCTGCTCTTCTTTATTTCTGCGCTGAAAAAAGGCAGATACCCGCTGAACGCCGTAATCCCCGGCCGGCCACATCACGCAGGGTTCCTGCTGACGGCGGGGGGATGGGGATGAACCGGAGCGGGTGGTATGCTCCCGGGAAACTGCCATGCTGACCTTTATCGGCCTCGGGCTGTTCGATAAAACAGATATCTCGGAGAAGGGCCTTGCCTGCATCCGGCAGGCGGATCATGTCTTTCTCGAAAGTTACACGTCCTGCCTCATGGGATCGACGATCGGGGAGCTGGAGGAGTATTACCGGAAACCGGTGCGCCGCCTCTTCCGCGAGGATGTGGAGCAGCACCCGGAACCTCTCCTCGAGCTTGCCGGAAAAGAGCGGGTGGTGTTCCTCTGTGCCGGCGACCCGATGGTCTCCACAACGCATGCCGACCTGCGTATACGGGCAGCGGAGCGGGGGATCAGGACGTCGATCATCCATGCTGCTTCCATTGCAAGTGCGGTCTGCGGCCTCACCGGGCTCCAGAACTATCGCTTCGGGAAATCCTGCTCCCTTCCCTATCCGCAGAAGAACTGGTTCCCCACAACGCCGTTCGACGTGATCGCACAGAACCTCGACCACCGGCTGCACACCATCGTATATCTCGATATCCAGAAAGATCGCTTCATGACGATTCCCGAGGCGGTGGCGCTGCTGGAACAGATGGCACAGGAAAAACACATCCCCATCCCGCTCTATGTCGGCATTGCACGGGCAGGATCGGACAATGTCATCGTACGGGCCGGGCCCGCAGAAAAAATCCGTTCCGAAGAATTCGGCCCGCCACTCCATATCCTCGTAATACCAGCGGAATTGCACGATATGGAACGGCACTACCTGGAGATGTTTGCCGGTTTATGAAAACAGAAGACTGCCTGGATTACCTTGCCACGGGGCTGGATGCTGTCTCGGTGGCAGTCCCGGAAAAGACCGGCCTTTCGGGGAGTGCCGGATCCGTACTGGTTATGGCAAGGGCCTATGAGAGCGACGGGCGGACATTCTTTGCATCGGATGACCGGGTGAACGCACTTGCCAGCGCCTGGTACGGGTTTGGCTGGCTTCATTTCGGTATCAGCTACGGGCTCCTGGAAAGTGCAGTCCGTACCGGTTGCCCGTTTTTATCCCCGTGCGAACCCCTGCCGCCATCCTTTGCTGAAAAACTTGAAGAGAAAACCCGTCGCTACGAGAGGCTGCTCAACACTGCCCGGGCATCGGTTGCATGTGCAGGTGAACCGGCAACGGTACACTTTGATTTTTCAGAAAAAGTCCTCTTCATCGCTGCCCTGTATGCAGCACAGGGTGCCGGTTTCCTCAGGGATGGATCATACGAAGATGCCCTGGCCCGCTTCAGTTACGGGCATGGCTGGCTCGATGCCGGGGTCACTTCCGGCCTGTTTATCATCACTGACCACCATGACCTGTTTACCGTATAACGCCAGCATGCACGGCGTGCCGGTTCTTACAGCTCTCCCGGTGGTCTGCCTGTCATTTTCTATCTTTCGTTTCCTCCGGCTGTATAAGGTATAAAAACGTTTATACTATGCACAAGAATTTCTTAAGAATAAACGATACCCCGGATGGGTTTTTTAAAGAAGGTGAACGAGACATGGATAGATCACAGCAGAAATGGTTGTTTATATCGGTCGGCTTCTCGCTGCTGGTCCTCGTGGTCATCCTCTTCTTCACCATCAATGAAAATACCCTCACCTATTTAAAAAAGATAAATCCCCTGTTTTTGCTCCTGGCCTTCATGACCCACCTTCTTACGATGTGTTTCTGGGCCTGGCGCGTCCAGAAGATGACGGGATCGCTCGGGTACCGGATCGGTTTTTTTTACAGTCTTAACCTCGTCTTTGCCAACCTGCTTGCCGCTGCAATAACGCCGGCGCAGGCCGGCGGTGAACCGGTCCGCATCCACGAGCTCTACAAGGCAGATGTCCCCCTCGGTGATGCCACCGCCATTGTTATCATGGAGCGGGTACTGGACGGGATTATCCTTGCAGCCCTTGCTGCCTTTGCCATGGTAGTCCTGACCGACCAGTGGAAGAGTCTCGGTGCCGTATCGGAAGTCATGGTGTTCGTCATCTGGATATTCGTCGCAGGGTCCATCTTTTTATTCTATCTTGCTGTCCAGCGTCCCGATACGGTAAAAAGGATCTTCAACCGGTGCACCCTCTGCCTGACAAAGAAATGGGAGAACAAACGGGTTGAGAAGTTTATCGCCCGGGCCGACAAGGAGATCGACAACTTCCAGAGCACCACCATTCGTTTTGTCCACACCGCCAAGGGGGGGCTCTTCTGGGGACTGCTCTTCACCCTGCTCTACTGGGTATCGGAGATCGTGACCGCATCCTTTATTCTTGTCGGGCTCGGCCAGCCACCCCTCATTCTCGAATCTTTTGTTATCCAGCTCATCCTCGCCATCCTGATGATGATGCCACTGACCCCCGGCAGTTCCGGGATTGCCGAAGTCGGTGCTACCTCTATGTATGCTCTTTTCATCCCGGCCTCTATCGTCGGGATCTTCGTTGTTATCTGGCGGATAGTCCTCTATTACTTCAATATCGCCCTTGGGATCCTCTCAAGCCTCATCATCGTCCGCAGGGAAGCGGCAAAGGTGAAGTAACCCTCCCTTTCCGACCTTAATCCTTATCACGGTGAACAACAATCATTGTGCACAGAATGACATTGGTGAAGTGCGAAGTACAAGGAGTATTCGTCGCAATCAACGATGCCACCACCGTACCGCTGGTCATACTTACTGACGGGGATGATCGCATCCTGCCGATATTCATCGGGATCTGGGAAGCAGTCTCAATCAACAGCGCAAAGATAAAAGAGGTGCTCCCGCGGCCGTTCACCCACGATCTCTTCGTTGACCTGTGTGCGAAATTTAAAATAACCCTGCGATCCCTGCAGATCGACAGCATCGATGACGGGGTCTATTACGCTCAGCTGATCCTCGTTTCAGATCACCACGAGGAGTACCTCGACTGCCGGCCAAGCGACGGTATCGCCCTTGCCTTAAGGGCGGATATTCCCATTTATGTCGACGAGAGTGTACTCGCCACCTCCGGACAGAAGAGTGCCGATCTCCCGGATATTATAGACCTTGCAACATTCCTGCAGAAATAAGGGAAAGGGATCAGGTACGTCGCCGTTCCAGCTCGGCAATAACGTCGGCAAGATCGACATCTGCAGCACGGAGCGCAACGAGAATATGGAAGAGCAGATCCGAGGTCTCCTCGACCGTCCGTTCAGGAATGCCATTTTTTACCGCAAGGATAAACTCGGTCGATTCCTCGCCCACTTTCTCTAGGACCTTGTCAATGCCTTTCTTGTCGGTCAGGAGCCGGCTGGTATATGAATCGGGCGTGGGGTTTTCTGCACGGGTGCAGACCACTTCCCAGATCTCGGCAAGGATACGGGGATCAACAGGCCTTTTCATACTCCCTCCGGCGGGAGGAGCACTTCCCCGATCTCAAACCCGCAGAAACGACGGCAGAGTATGCGCGCTTTCTCGATGTTGCAGCCGGCCTTGCCAATCGCTATTCCAAGGTCGCTCCGCTGCCGTACAAACACGTTCACCGGCCCTGCTTCGCTCCCGTGTTCTATACCGGTCACTTCAGCCGGCTTGAAGATATTGGTGATAAAGTCCTCGGGTTTCTCGGCATGCTCCACCATCTCTATCCGTTTCCCGAGAACATTCTGGAGACGCCTGATGTTGTCACCTTTCTTACCAATCGCAAGGCCCATATCCCCCTGCCGGATGACATAGATAACCCGGTCGAAGCGGTCGTCGATCACACAGTCAAGTGCGGTGGCCTTGGTAAGAATTCTCAGCTCCTCAATGTACCTTCGTTCTTTAAAACCGATATTGCGCTCCATGATAAAATCAATCCTATTGTATCCGCCATTTTTAAAGATATTCGAAATTTGGTATCGGTGAATTATGTCCGGTAAACCGGGCAGCGTTCAACTGATTTTATGAAATGATTACGCTGCTATTTTAAAAAAGTTGTGAAAGAGATTCAGAAGATCAGCTGATAAGGTAGGTAATGGTCACCGTTGCGGAGACGGTGATATCCCCCGACTGGATGGGTGTCGCGGCAGCGGACCTCGTTGCTGCGTCGTTCATGGCATAATTCTGGAAGTATACCGGAGTATACCCGCTGCTGGTCTCTGCTCTCTGGACACCGGAGATAGTCGTTCCCATGGCGGCAGATATCGTGTCGGCATCCGACCGGGCACGGGAGACTGCCTCTTTCAGGGCTTCGGTCCGGAGGACCTGGGCCTGTTCATCGGAGAGCATGAACTGGATGGAAGAAGCCTGGTTGATCCCGTTTGCCACGCCGATATCGATAATCTCGCCGGTCCTGCTGACATTATGGAGGGTGACGGTCAGGGAGTTGGTAACCTGGTATGTCCTGATTTTCGGTTTCAGGAGGCCCGTGGAATCCTCATAGACCGGGTAGATGTTGTAACCGGTGGTCTTGAGCGCATCCCGGGGGATACCGGCGGCAATGATGGCGTTTTGCACGATGGCCATCCTTTCGGCATTATCTGCCTGTGCCCGTTTTACATCAATGTTCTCGGTCTGGACCGAGAAGGTGACCTGTGCCCGGTCGGGCGTCCCGATGACGTTACCGGTACCGATTGTCTGGATAACGTGTTCATTCGCCGTGTCCGTGGCTGCCGTTGCACAGCCAACAAGAGCCAGGGCTATGATCAGAAAGCCCAAAGTCAGGAGTCGGATAGTTTGTGTCATGGTGTTCGCATAGTCTGCTCCTGAATCGGTGATTAATATTGCCTTGAGTACAAAAAAAATCGCAGTTATCCAAAAAAAAACCCCCTCCCTCACCGGAACTGGGGTTTCCCATGCTCTGTAGAAATTATTTAGAGTAACACGCTCCAGGGGCTTCGCCCCGCCGCTTATGGCGCCCCAATTATGATAGCGCCGTATTACCCGTTTACAAAAAATGCGAGAGAGTTTTGTATAGGTAAGACCGAGGCATCACATGCGCCCCCGCCCCCAACGGGGGCAGGGCTGGCACAAAGGGGGTAATCATATATCATGAAACAGGTTTTCTACAGAGCAGTTTCCCGCCGTTTTTCACCGGGGTGAACCAAGTCGGAGAAACCCAGGGGGTTTCGGTCGAAGAACCCTATTTGCGTTCTTCTCCTGTCTCGGGTCTGATGACCTTCGACATATTCCACCCTCAACTTCACTTTCTGAGAGGTTCATCAGAACCTCGAAGATGAGAAGAAATCATCAGATTTCTTCGATTTGGGAACTGCAGGTTCACGCCAAACTAGATTATACTGAAAAATCAATACTTAAGACGATCAGAGCATGACAGCAACAATCGTAGAGAAGATATTCTCCCGGAAATGTGGCAGCGACGTGAGGGCAGGCGAAATGGTCATGGCCCCTCTTGACGGGGCGATGATCCACGATATCACCGGCCCGCTTGCCATCCAGAAGTTCTACGAGATGGGCGGAAGGAAAGTCTTTGACCCAAAACGCGTCATCATGCTCTTTGACCACCAGATACCGGCAGACTCCATTGAGGCGGCGAGCAACCATGTTTACATGCGGAAGTTTGCCGCTGAGCAGGACATCCACAACTATGATATCAACGAGGGCGTGTGCCACCAGGTGACGATCGAGAAGGGCCGGGCAGCACCGGGCGAGATCGTGGTCGGGGCAGACTCCCACACCTGCATGTACGGGGCAGCGGGGGCATTTGCCACCGGGATCGGCTCGACTGACATGGGTTTTGCCCTGAAGTTCGGCGCCCTTTACTTCAAGGTGCCGGAGACGATCCGTGCCGAAGTATCAGGAAAGTTCCCGAAGAGAGTCGGGGCAAAGGACCTGATCCTCTCCATTGCCGCCGACATCGGCGCCGACGGGGCTACCTACAAGGCGATCGAGTTCACGGGGAAGACCGTGCGGAAACTCGACATGGCGGGCCGGATGACGCTCTGCAACATGGCCATCGAGATGGGCGGCAAGGCCGGCATTGTTGCGCCGGATAAAGTGACCTGGGAGTACATGAAAGGCCGGCGGAAGATGAAACCGTTCGAACTCGACAGCGACGAGGATGCAACCTTTGCAGAGAAACGGTCCTACAATGTATCGGACCTCGAACCGCAGGTTGCAGTGCCGCACAATGTCGATACCGGCGTTTCGGTCAGCAAGGTTGCCGGGACCCCTGTCGACCAGGTCTTTATCGGCTCGTGCACGAACGGGCGTTTCGAGGACCTGATGGAAGCGGCAGAGGTGCTGGGCAAGAAGAAGTTCAGCCCGAAGATCCGGGTCATCATCATCCCGGCCTCCCGCGACGAGTACCTCAAGACCCTGAAAGCAGGGCTTATCGAGAAGTTCGTGAAGGCCGGGGCACTGGTCGAGGCACCCTGCTGCGGGCCGTGCATGGGCGGGGCGTTCGGGCTGATTGCACCGGGCGAGGTCTCGCTCTCGACCTCGAACCGGAACTTCAAGGGCCGCCAGGGAAGCACCGAGGGGAAAGTTTACCTCTGTTCCCCGGCAACGGCGGCGGCAAGCGCAATCACGGGCGAGATCACCGACCCGAGGGAGGTATGACCATGGCAGCGAAAAAGACCGTACCGGTGAGGAAAATCCAGATTGCGGAGGGGCCTGTAGCGAAGAATGCCCGGGTCTGGAAGTTCGGCGATGACATCGATACCGATGCAATCATCCCGGGACGGTTCCTCACCATCAACAACCCGGACGAACTCGCGAAGCACGCATTCGAGGGAACCCGGGACGAGTTTGCAAAAAAGGTGCAGCAGGGCGACGTGATTGTCGGGGGACGGAACTTCGGGTGCGGCTCTTCCCGCGAACACGCCCCGCTTGCCCTGATGGGTGCCGGCGTGAAAGTGGTTATCGCCCGTTCGTTTGCCCGGATCTTCTTCCGGAACTCGATCAATGTCGGTGTCCTGCCCGTGGTCTGCCCGGAGGCGGACAGGATCGCTGACGGGGCGAAGATCAGCCTGAATATCAAAGAGGGATTCCTTGAAGCGGACGGGAAAAAGTATACAATCGAGCCCGTGCCGGCGTTCATGCAGGGTATCATCGATGCCGGCGGGCTCGTGGAATACGCGAAGAATCTGAAGGAGGTGCCGGCATGTACAAGATAGCCGCAATCGGCGGGGACGGGATCGGCCCGGAGATCGTTGCCGAGGGAAAGAAGGTGCTCGAGGCAGCAGGCGAGAAGTACAACTTCGACATCCAGTGGACGGACTTCGATATCGGGGCAGACCGCTACCTTGCCACAAAAAAACTCCTCACCGATGACGACTTAAAGGAACTCAAAAAGTTCAGGGCCATCTACTTCGGTGCCATTGGCGACGAGCGGGTAAAACCCGGCGTGCTGGAAAAGGGTATCCTCCTTGCCCTCCGCTTCCACTTCGACATGTACGTGAACCTGCGGCCGATCAGGCTCCTCGAAGGTGTGGAGACACCCCTCGCAGGAAAAGGCCCAAAGGACATCGACTTCGTGGTAGTCCGCGAGAACACCGAGGACTTCTATGTCGGTATCGGCTCACGGTTCAAAAAGCACCAGAAGATCGAACTTGATGTTATCCGCGAAATCTATAACGTGAAGTTCGGCCTCGATGTCACCAGCGATGCCGAGGAGATTGCGTACCAGATCGGGGTCATCACCCGCGAGGGCTCACGGAGGGTCCAGACCTATGCCTTTGACCTTGCCATGCAGCGGAAGAAGAAACTGACCTCGGTGGACAAGGCCAATGTCCTCTCGGATGTATATGGACTCTGGCGGGATGTATTCACCGAGACGGCAAAGAAATACCCTGATGTCACCACCGAGTTCAACTTCGTTGATGCCGTCACCATGTGGTTTGTCAAGAATCCCGAGTGGTTCGATGTCGTGGTCACGCCCAACATGTTCGGCGACATCATCACCGATCTCGGCGCCATGATCCAGGGCGGCCTCGGCCTTGCCCCGGGCGGCAACATCAACCCGGAGGGTACCTCCATGTTCGAGCCCATCCATGGCTCCGCCCCGAAGTACAAGGGCATGAGCGTTGCCAACCCGATCGCTACTATCTGGGCCGGCTCGCTCCTGCTCGATCATATCGGCGAGCACAAGGCTGCAGCTGCGGTTGTCAAGGCTGTCGAGAAGAGCATCAGGGACGGCGTGGTTACAAAGGACCTTGGCGGTTCTGCTTCAACGGCAAAGGCCGGTTCATACATCGCAGCGTGCGTGAAGAAGGGGAAGGAGTCTTTTTAATTATTTTTGCTCTGTAGAAAACCTCTTTTCATAATTATGATAACCCCCCTTGCGCCAGCCCTGCCCCCATTGCGGGGCTCATGGCGCATAGCGATACTTCAGCATTACCTGTACAAGAAATTTCTACACAATTGTGTACAGGTAATACGGCACCATCGCAATCAGGGGATGCCATAGCGGCGGGGGCGGAGCACCCGAGAGCGTCATAGTTAATATCAAATGATTTCTCCAGAGTAATTATTTTCAAAATGATGCTCTGTAGAAAACCTCTTTTCATAATTATGATAACCCCCCTTGCGCCAGCCCTGCCCCCATTGGGGCGGGGGCGCATGTGATGCCCCGGTATTACTTCTACAAAAACTCTCTGCATTTTTTGTAAACGGGTAATACGGCGCTATCATAATTGGGGCGCCCCAGCGGCGGGGCGAAGCCCCTGGAGCGTGTAACTCTCAATGATTTCTACAGAGCACAAAATGAGAAACCCGCTCTTTTTAAGCTTATACCGACTCTTCTTCCGCACCTTCGTCCCGGGAAAAGATCGAGCGGATAACCTTCAGCGGCGATCGGCCTCCTGCACGGGGCTCCTTCGGACGGACCCCCTTGAACAGGATCTCGGCCTCGGCAACTCCCTCCTCCACGTGCATCTTCTCCGTGACATCCACAAGGGAGCCTGCTAACGCAATGGTCTTCCCGTTCTTCACCACCGGGATTTCGTTCACCTCGATCCAGATCCTGTTCCCGTCTTCCGGTCTCCATTTCCAGCCGGTAGGGAGGTTCGCGTTTGCCGGTCGAGACAGCCCGCAGCGTCCGTTCAAGGCCGGCGGCATTGACCGGGTTATCGGTAAGGTAATCTGTCCACACCTTCTTCTTTGAGCCGTTCGTACACTTCAGCAGGGAGCGGATCCGGGGGCTGATGTACATGGTCCGGTGATCGGGAGTGTGGGTGTAGTACATCTGATTCCCGCTCTCGATTAAGAGCATAAGTTCCTCGTCCCTTTTGCGGAGCGCCTTCTGCTCGTTCTTGACCGGGGTCACGTCGCGACCGGTGGCAACAAGGGCAACCGGAGCTCCCTTCTCATCAAGAACTGATTTTATCGACCAGCTGATGCACCGCATCCCTTTCTGGGTCTGGAGCCACTGTTCCACGATGCAGGTAAAGGGAGGACGGAAGAGCTTGGTCATCTGGGTCGCGATTACATCAGAGTACCGCTCGCCAGAAACCGGCATGAACACGCTGCCGGTAAGATCATCTTTTGTTTTGCCGAGCAATTCGGCATAGGTCGTATTGACAAAAAGGAGCCGGCCTTCAAGACTGATCTTCACGATAAGATCCTGCTGCTGTTCCACAAGATCCCGGTAGACTGCATCCGAAGTATCCATGGTTATGACCTCGTATTCCTGTACCGGTTCACGCCAGATGTTCCGGATAAAAGAGGAGGATATTTCTCCACACGTTAGTCATCTGCTGTGGAACTATTAATGTTGCACGATTTTCGCATGGATGCTAAAAAGAGCCATAAATGGGGGATCATTCCTGGTCCCGATGAGCCATATGACCGAACCAGGGGGTGATCCACTTTTCTGCCTACTGAAGAACCACGGTAAAAAGGATCCCAAGGAGAGCACACAGGAAGATCCCGACATAGAGTTTTTCAATTTCGAAGGTCTCCCACGCGTTCCAGATCAGGGCACCGATCCCATAATTCGCCGATACGAACTCCACACCCACGACAACAATCAGTGACGTGCCGAGGGCAAGCCGGATACCGGTGAAGATCATGGGAAGGCTCGCGGGAAGCATGACCCGGGTGAACAATTGTCTTCTTGATGCCCCGTAGTTCTTCGCCACTTCGAAAGTATACCCTGTTGATGTTTCTCACGCCAGCCATGGCATTGATGAGGACGAGGAAGAAGCACCCGATAGCAACGGCCATGATCTTGGAGAATTCCCCGATCCCGAATATTATCATGAAGGAGCGGGAATATTGCCAGTTTGGGGATAGGGTAGATTGCAGCAACAACCGGGTCGAGCAGCAGCCGGATTTTTTCTGATGCCCCCATCAGGAGACCGATGATTATTCCGGGGATCGTGCCAATCAGGAAACCCGCAAACACCCGGAAGAGGGTTATCGAGAGATTGGCCTGGATCTCGCCATCCGCAAGCATGGTAAAAAATGCGACGGCGATAAGAGACGGGACCGGGAAGAAGAGAGGATTCAATAACCCGATACGTCCGCACAGTTCCCAGAGAAGGAGAATCCCTACAAGAGATACCAGCGGGAGAAGGATATAACAGACCCGGTCAGTGTTCAGCGTCAAGGTAATCCCCCGTCATCGATCTGCTCGACTTCACTCCGGATACTATTCCAGATTTTCATCCTGATATCGAGGAACTCCTGCGTACTTTCGATCTGGAGATCGCGGGGCCTCCGGATCCCCACGGTCATCACTTCCCGTATCTTCCCGGGAGTGCTGGTCATCACCAGCACCCGGTCTCCGAGCAGGATTGCTTCATCAATGTCATGGGTGACAAAGATCACGGTTTTTTTGCGATCGCTCCAGATCTTCAGGAGCTCGTCCTGCAGGATAAGTCGTGTCTGGGCATCAAGCGATCCGAACGGTTCGTCCATGAGGAGGATCTCCGGGTTATTCACAAATGCCCGTGCAATCGCGATCCTCTGCCGCATTCCAACGGATAACTCATGCGGATTCCGCTGTGCATACTTGTGAAAGGCCCACCCGTTTTAAAAAGTCCAGTGACCGCTCATACCGTTCTTTCCGGGAGATCCCCTGCATTTCCAGACCGAATGCCACGTTATCGATGACATTCATCCAGGGAAAAACCCCATGTTCCTGGAACACCATGGAATTCAATGGCCCGGCCATAGTGTTCCCGGAATAGATCACATCCCCTCCGGTAGGTTCCAGAAGCCCGGCAATTATCCTGAGGAGCGTTGATTTGCCACAGCCGCTGGGCCCGAGAATGCAGAGAAATTCACCCTCCTGCGTCTCAAAACTGATATCTTCAAGAGCCCGGGTTGCTTTGGATCCTTCGCCAAAAATTTTTGTAATATGCCGGCATTCCAGTTTCATTTGCTGGTTACCCGCTGCTTGTCGTATTCTGCAGAACACCATTGGCATAATCACATAACTCATATCAAACAGTTGATCGTCATTCAGGATTCTGGGTGATCTTTTTGTTTGCATACATCCAGTCCACGTAATCCCTGACAGGTTTTCCGGGACAGATCACCGTCAGCCTGCAATCGGCCACCAGCAGGTCTGGTTCAGCAGGTCCCGGTCAAGGTGAGTATAATTCCCGATGATCACAAGGTTCCGTTCCGTTTTCCCTTCGTTATATTGTTTCACACCCTGAAGGTATGCAACCATGAACCGCCTGCCAAGTTCCGGATCCTTGTCAAGGATACGCAGGGCCGTAATAGAGAGGGAATGGGCCATTCAGGTACGAAATCCTGTGCCGGTACGAGCACGACTGCCGAACCGCTGTTAAGGGCCTGGGTGACATAGGGTTCAGTAACAAGGCCGGCATCAATTGCACCATTTCTGAATGCCGGGATTACTGATCGGAAATTCCATATCCACAATATCGACATCATCTCGTTGTAAGGTTACCCAGAGCCAGGGCACGATAAAGATCGTAATCTGAATCATGCTGACGCAATCTTCCGGCCCTTCAGATCAGATACGTTCGTGACGATGCCCTTATCGAAGAGATCCTTACGTACCATCAGGGCATATCCGGTACAGGACCCCGGAGTAACACTTCCTTTATCGGCAACGATTCTGACATGTTCACCTTTAGCAACTGCATTGACCAGCCCGATTTTTAACGGTCCCGTGGATACAGCAACATCACCACTGATAAGGAGGGGGAGGGCTGCTGCGGAATTTGCGATCTTTACAAACTCCACGTCAATCCCCTGCTGTGCAAAGAAACCTTCTTCCTCGGCAATATAGAGAGGCCCGTTGGAAGAAGTGGGCTGATATGCAACCTTGACCGTTGTCAGTAACGGCGACGGATTTCCCGGGGGGGACGGCGGAACCTGGGGCACCTGAGACAGACATGCCGAACTGAGGACTACGATAAATATGAAAATGAATACAGAATATTTTGACAGGTCCATTCAAATCACTTTTGTCAAAATACTCCTGCAACTCATTTAAATCCCTATTATCTTATCTCACGTTCCAGACTCTGTCTTCAATTTTTTTCATCAGGGTTTCTGATTTCTCAGGAGAGTGTGACGACGATAATGCAATGAACCGTGTCCGGGAGGTTATACCCTCTTCAGCGGAACAAGATAATGTGTTTCTGCCTAGGATCCATACGAAAGTCAACATGCCGCCGGTACCAACACCTCTGCTGAAGCTGACCCGTTCACATTCTGGCAAGGATAGATTAAATCTTTTTATAACAAAGAATGGTACTTGCGAAATGATGAGTGAGTTCGGAGATTGTTCGGTCAGGAAAATTGTTTTCAATGAAGATCGGGATTTGAACACCCATGCAATAGAATCTCCGGGACTTCACCCCCTCACGTACAAGGACTTGCAAATTCAGGTCCTCTACGGCGTAAAAAAACTTAATGCACTGGGATTTCACCGGAATGACCGAATCGCCGTGATTACCCCTGCCGGTCCCGAGACAGCGGTTGCAATTATTACCGTAATGACAGGTTTCACGGTTGTTGCGCTGGATCCACAGATCAAGAAGACAGGAATATCAAAATTACTTGTCCCTCCTGAAGATTAAGGCCATTATTACAGAATGGGGCGATAAGACCGAAGCCAGGGCGGCGGCGGCGGAGGCACATATACCCGTCATCGAGTTAATTCCCCAGAGAATGAACGCCGGAAGATTCGAGCTGGGGCCTGCAGGTATACTGATGGATAATGATGCCGAATTTGCTGTTTCATCGGATACCTGTCAGGTAATGATAACCTCTGGGACAACAGCCACGCCAAAAATTGTCCCTGTTTTGCAAAAACAACATTTTTTAGCCAAACAGCGGCAGATGCAACGGTTGAATATCACGTGTACGGACAGGTGCCTGCATATTGTTCCGTATTATCACGGTATGGGGCTGGGGACGCCACTTATCGGTATCCTGCTTGCCGGAGGAACGGTAATATGCACAAAAGACTTTATTCCTCAGGATTTTTTCCCCCTTCTGAAAGAATACCGGCCTACGTATTATATCGCTTCTCCTGCACTCCACCTGGGAATCCTCCGTGAGATCAGAAAATTACCCGCGGATACATTAAAAAATAACGCTCTGAGGTATATTTTGTCGTCGTCCGCATCACTGCCTCCCGCTGTATGCCGGGAGATGGAGACCCTGCTGGGAGTCCCGGTGATTGAAAATTTTGCCTCGTCTGAAACGATCAGCATATCTATCAATTATCCTCCGAAACAGGGATCGGTTGGTATACCGGTTGTTGACCATCTCGGTATTTTCGATGAAAATGAAAGGGCACTCGGGTCATGCATTCCTGGAGAAATTCGGGTCAAAGGGGTGACGATTTTCGAGGGATATGAAAATGCTCCTCTGGAAAATAGCAAGGCCTTTATTGACGGCTGGTTCAGGACCGGGGACCTCGGATATATCGACAGTGACGGATATCTCTTCCTTACAGGCCGGAGAAAGGAACAGATCAACAAGGGCGGAAGGAAGATCGCACCTGCTGAGATCGATGCTGCTCTTGCCTCTCATCAGGGTGTCGAAGACGCAATGGTTTTCGGTATGCCGGATCCTGTTCTTGGCGAGGATGTGGCCGCAATGGTTGTTCTGGTCGATAAAAACGTAACAGAAGCAGACCTGAGGACGGTATCTTCTTGAACGGCTTGTTCATTACAAGATTCCAAAAAGAATCTTTTTTGTGGATAATATTCCCCGCAATTCTGCAGGAAAACCGTTACGTCGGATGGGCACGCAACTGTATAGTCAGAAATAAGGGGATCCAAGAGAATATTGTGAATATTCTAATAAATAGTTTTAGGGTTTTGCATCTCAATACCGGAAATGCTACTCTTTCGGTTATCTTTTTCTCCTTTGCTAAAAATTGTAGAGAGATGCCGGCATTCCAATTTCATGAGCTCTGTTATCCCCTGCTCGTCGTATTCTGCAATACCCCGTTGGCATACGTTACATAACTCATATCAAACAGTTGATCTTCGCTCATATTCCGGGAGATCTTTTTATTTGCATACATCCAGTCAATGTACTCTCTGACGGGTTTTTTAGAAACATTTCCGTCAGCTGCAATCGACCACCAGCAGGTCTGGTTCAGCAGGTTCCGGTCAAGATGAGTATACTTCTCGAGGATCTCGAGATTCCGTTCCGTTTTCCCTTCATTATATTGTTTTACACCCTGAAGGTACGCAACCATGAAACGCCTGCCAAGCTCCGGATCCTTATCAAGGAAAGCCGGGCCGTAATAGAGAGGAAATGGATTTTCAGGTTCGAAGTCCTGCGCCGGTACCAGTATGATGGCTGAGCCATTGTTAAGGGCCAGGGTAAGAAACGGTTCAGTAACAAGGCCGGCATCGATTGCCCCATTCCTGAAGGCCGGAATAACCGTTGGGAATTCCATTTCAACGGTTTCAACATCATTACCTGAAAGATTACCCAGGGCCAGGACACGATAAAGATCGTAATCCGAATCACGCACAGCGATCTTCCGGCCTTTCAGATCAGATACGTTCGTGACGATACCTTTATCGAAGAGATCCTTACGCACCATCAAGGCATATCCGGTACAGGAACCCGGAACAACACTTCCTTTATCGGCAACAATTCTCACGTGTTCGCCTTTAGCTACTGCGTTGACCAGCCCGATTTTTAACGGTCCCGAGTATACTGCAATATCCCCGCTCAGAACGAGGGGAAGAGCCGCTGCAGTACTCGGGACTTTTACCAGCTCCACGTTAATTCCCTGCCGGGCAAAGAAGCCTTCTTCCTGGGCGATATAGAGCGGCTCATAATCAGCGATAGGGAGGTAGGCAACCCTGACCGTTTTCATAGCTGGAGACGGGGACGAGCACCCACAGATTATTACCCCGGAGATAAGTATCATCGCTAAAAATAACGCGAGCTTCATTGACTTCACACCCAGTGATATCTACCATACATCATTTAAATGATGGTTTTATCTCGCAGACCTGACCGTCACTCCCCCGGTTTTACGGAGAAAAGTCCAACAGGAAAACTCCTACGGGGTCGGGGGACAGTGAATTATTCCAAAAGGATAAGCCTCCTGCACGTATCCCCCACGTACTATATCCTGAGGGTATTTTGGATATCACAACCTGCACTATCATTTTCTCCTGATAAGCATGAAACAAAAAAGCGCATATTGAATAATTCCAACCGACTATCCTGTACGGAACTGTTTATGGATAAGGAAGAGCACCTCTGTGTCAGAGATCTCATTGTATACGGCATCCAGGACCCCGACGTTCCGGCAATAGAATCCCCGGGCTGCAAACCGTTCACGTACCGTGCCCTGAGAGAGCAGATTTCATACGTGGTGAAATCCCTGAATGCACGGGGACTCCGGCCCAATGACCGGGTTGCTGTTATCATGCAAAACGGTCCGGATGCAGCAGTCACGATTCTGGCGGTTATGGCCGGATTTACCGTAGTTCCCTTCAGTTCCCAGTATAAAAAACCGGAATATGACTCGTTCTTTTCCACTCTTGGTATCAAAGCGGTTCTTGTGCAAAAGGGAGAGAAAACAGCAGCGATTGCCGTTGCAGGAGCACAACAAATCCCTGTTATTGAAGTCAGTTCTTCTCAAGAAACTGCCGGTTTATTTGCCTTAATTCCCGAAGTTGATTATGGGGGAAGAGAGGCATTGTACGCAATACCACAGGATATTGCAGCCATTAAGATAACGACAGGCACCACTGCTACCCCAAAAATGGTTCCGGTAACCCAGAAACGTTTTTTTTCTGGTGTAAATAGGCTGAATGCATCATTCGACCTCAATAGCAGGGATAAAAATCTCCATTTTTTACCGCTGGACACGGGTTTTGGCTTTGAAACCGCACTGGGGGGTTCTCTTCTCACGGGGGGGACCCTTGTCTGTCTCCGTGATTTCATACCATCGGATTTTCTCGGTCTTCTCAGGTACTTTTAAGCCTACCTATTACTGGTGCGGACCGGCACATCACCAGGCAATTTTGCAGGTGCTGAAAAAGGCCCCGCAGGAATGCCTGGCACGCCATTCACTCCGGTTCATCTGTTCAGGATCTGCCGCTATTAATCCCGCAATTCACGATGAACTCGAGCAATTACTGGGAATTCAGGTTATTGATGTATATGTAATGTCGGAAGCATACATTTCCCTGAATAATCCCTTCAAGCACGGATCCGTAGGTATTCCCTTCATCCCCGAACTGGAAATCTGGGATGACCAGGATAAAGTCCTCCCGGCAGGCTTGGCAGGGGAGATTGTTGTACGGGGAGAACTGGTTTTTAAAGGATACCTGAATGCTCCGGAGGAGAATGCAGCAGCATTCAAAGACGGATGGTTCCGGACCGGGGACCGGGGGTATATCGATGACGAGGGGTATCTCTTTCTGACCTGCCGGAAAAAGGAGCTGATCAACAAGGGCGGGAGAAAGATCGCTCCTGCGGAGATTGATGCAGTTCTGATATCGCATCCCGGAGTCAGGGATGCGATGACTTTCGGGGTCGCTGATCCCGTACTTGGCGAGGATATCGCCGCGATGGTTGTGCCTGCAAGTGGACAGGTAACAGAAGCTGAAATGCGCCGGTATCTTCTTGACCGGCTTGTCCAGTTCAAGATCCCCCGGCGAATTTATTTTGTGGGTGAAATCCCTAAAACGCCATCCGGAAAACCCCAGCGATATAAAGGTACAGAGCAATATTCTTAAAAAAAGGGACGGGCATTCTCTGACTACCATACCCAAGGATATTTGAATTTTCTGTTCTGCGGTCCTTGTTCTGTCCTGCGTCTTCAACAGACCGAACAGGTCGGATATTTGGCATGTGCGGTAAAAAAGTGAAACCTGAATGAATATGGCAATTGATACGTTAGATCTGCCCCGGTCAGGGCTCACCGTTTCTTGACCCTTATACTTTCCCGTGCCAGACTCAGAACCACTCTTGGATAACACACCGGTATCCATATAAACGGGGAAACAATTTTATCGGGAAATGAGGAGAAAAGCGGGGGTACTTTGAGGGGGGGTTCGCACCGGAGATAGCGGGATTTTATTTACATCTGCTGAATACCTATAGTAACCATGTCAATGCAAATGAAACTCGGGAGGATAATCAATTCATTTCTGATTCAGTTTGGTTATAAAATTGTCACGGCTGATCCGAAATCCAAAAGAACATTTACCGAGAAGCAGTTATTCAATGCATTAACCGAGCTGAACGGGGTTTACAATCAGTATGTGTTTGACAAGGAATTGGCGATTGATGAAGAAGGCCTGAAGCTTCTTTCGATCTCAATGTACACCAAATTTGGCACAGCGTTATCGCTGGTCGATTATCTTCGTCAGTCGCTTGCTCTGAATGGAGATGTTTGTGAATTCGGAGTTGGCCAGGGTGCGATATCAGCCCTGCTCGCACACGAGATAGAAAATACAGATAAGAAGATTTGGCTTTTTGATATATTTGAGGGCTTTATAAAACCATTGCAAAAGGATATTCCCCTCAGTGACCCTGGTAATTCAGGTTCGGTTGAAGTTTATAAAGGTGAGATCTCTTTTCCGGAAAAAATGGTCAGAACCCGGTTGGGTGACCTCAACTTTCCTCAGGACAGAATCAGAATCGTTCCGGGATATATCGGGAAAACCATCAATGGACCGGTGCTTCCCCAAACGGTCTGTTTCGCATATGTTGATGTTAATTATTATGAACCAACATCGACTGCATTGCGCTTCCTGGATGAGGTTCTCCAGCCAGGCGGGTTCATAATCGTTGATGATTATGATTTTTTATTCCGCGGGGTAAAAGCAGCAGTTGATGAATTTTTTGATTATCGGAAGGAGAGATACTCCATTGATTTTCCCGGTACCCTCGGGGGGACATTCTGTGTCCTTTCCAGGAAAAAATAGATCGGATCCGGCATCCAGCGGCTGATATTCTCCTTACCTGGTATCGGAAGTATTTGCCAGTACACCATTCGCGTAATCTATAAAGTCTCGTATCAAAGATCTGGTCATCATCAGGCTTAATGGATATTTGCCCATTTGCATACTCCCAGTCAATTTGATCCCTGAATGGTTGACGAGGCTGGTAACCGTCAGGGGCAATCGGCATCCAGCAGGTCCTTTGCAGCATGTCCCGGTCTATCTTCGTATAATTTGAAAGAATCCCGATATTCCGTTCCGTTTTCCCGAGATTGTATTGTCGAGAACCTTCAAGGTAGGCAACCATGAAACGTCTCCCGAGTTCCGGATCCTTATCAAGGAAAGCGGGACCGTATAAAATGGGGTGGGGATAATCCGGAGTATACACTTCAGTGGGGAGGAGCATGACTGCAGTCTTGCTGTCCACGGTTTTGGTGACGTAAGGTTCTGATAAAACCGCGGCATCAATTGCACCATTCTGGAGTGCCACAACAGTCTGAAGGGAAGTCAAGAACGACTAGCTCAATATCATCAGCGGTGAGATTTCCCCTTTGAAGTATACGGGCAAGAGTATAATCCTCACCACTCGGTACCACAATCTTCTTTCCCTTCAGGTCAGATATCCTGGTCAAGGCACCGCTTTCATAGAGGTCCCTGCGGACCATAAGGCCAGAGGCATTACAGGAATACCCGGGGGCGTTCCTGCCCTTGTCAGCCACAATACGGACATGCGCCCCTTTGGCGATGGCATTTATCATGGAGGGGTTAACCGTACCTGAGGAAACTGCAATATCTCCATTGATAAGGGAGGGAAGGGCGAGGGATGAACCCTGGAATTTCTCAAATTCCACTTCAATCCCCTGCCGGGCAAAATAACCTTCCTCCTTGGCTATGAAGAGCGGGCCATATGAGACTGTCGGCAGGTAGGAAACCCTGACCGTTGTCAAGGCCGGTGTTGACGGAACGGGAGAAGCTGACGGGGCCGGGGAAATACATGCAGGAACTGCTACAATGGCAAGAAGAATCAGCCCTGTGATCATGAGGCAGCACTTTGATGACATAAGGACTTTTCCTGTGTTTGCTTTTTCAAGATAAACAATTTTTTATTTAATCCCTAAAGGTTTGAGGAACCTGAACCGATCGATGGAACCCTGATAACCCTGTTACGAATACTTTCATGCCTCCGTTTTATTAAGCGGAAAGAACAGGTTAAATATTCATCCTCACCCTCTATGGTTTAGACATTCATGAACGAATCTGGGCCGTATACCGTCAGAGACTTGATATATAACTGCAATCAGGATCCGGAACATAATGCAATTGAATGCCCGGGGCATCATCCACTTACGTACCGTGGTCTTCGGTCGCAGATCATGTACGTTGTAAAAACACTCAATTCTCTGGGATTTCATCGGAATGACAGAATCGCCATCATAATGCCCGCCGGTCCGGAAACCGCAGTCATTATTATTTCCGTAATGGCAGGTTTTACCGTTGTCCCCCTGAATCCACAGAACCGGGAACAGGAGTACACCAGTTATTTTTCCCAGATGGCAATCAAGGCCATTATTGTCCAAAAAGGGTATGATACTGCGGCGACTGGGGTGGCAGAGTCGCAGGTCATACCCATTATCGAATTGATACCTCATTCCGGTTTTGCCGGTATATTTGATCTGGAACCAGGAAAAGGACCAGATGTAAAAGAGGCGGAATTCGCCGTTCCTTCCGAAATTGCAGTCCTTTTGCTTACCTCAGGGTCAACGGGCACACAAAAAATTGTGCCTGTTACGCAGAAACAGTTCCTGATATCCAAGCAGAGGAATAAAGATACGTTAAAAATTACAAATGATGACAGAGCCCTTCATATTTTACCCTATTATCATGGAATGGGTCTTTCATTTCTCATGGCCAACCTGCTCGCTGGTGGAACCGTAATCTGCACAAAAGACTTCATCTCTTCTGATTTTCTCCCGCTGCTCAAAACATTTCGCCCAACCCTCTATTCAGCCGGACCTGCACTGCTTCAGGCCATCCTGCGGGAAATTAAAAAAGTTCCCCCGGATGAACTGAAGAATACGTCGTTGCGGGCAATACGAACAGGTTCAGCTTCCCGTTTCGACAACATCAACCGGGAACTGGGGGAGGTCTTGGGAGTTCCGGTGATGGAAAGTTATGCATCATCAGAAGCAGGGATGATCGCCGTAAATATCCCCCCCAGGGAAGGGTCTGTGGGTATTCCGCTCATTGAGTCTCTTACGATCAGAGATGAGAACGGCAATATACTCAACTGCGGGGAAACCGGGGAGATTGTTGTCAAAGGCGAAACGGTTTTTAACGGGTATGAAAATGCCCCGGATGACAACAAAGCTGCATTCATTGACGGATGGTTCAGGACGGGCGATATAGGATATCTTGATGATAACGGGTATCTCTTCCTGACCGGCGGAAAAAAGAGATTATCAATAAAGGCGGGGAGAAAATATCGCCGGATGAAATTGATTCTTTACTTCGTTCCCATACCGGTGTAAGGGACGCGATGACATTTCTGGTGAAAGATCCTGTCCTCGGGGAGGATGTCGCCGCAATGGTTGTACCGGCCGATGAAAAGGTAACAGAACCGGAACTCCGCAGGTATCTGCTCGACCGCATGATCCCGTTCAAGGTACCCGGAGGATCTATTTTGTCAAGGAAATTCCAAGGAACCCGGCGGGAAAACCATTGCGGTACGTTGGCACAGAGCGGTATTCTGGAAACGGGTGATATTTCGGACATGGCCGGTAAGAGGCAGCGGAATTTTCTGTGGCAGGATCTGCCCGCACATAAACAAGATTTTCCGCACTTTGTCGCACATGAAAGAAAGGTTATTTTTTAATGACGAAAATGAACAGTATAAGTAAAACCGGACCTGGAGAGCCGCAGAGCCCGTTCAATTACGGATTGGTCCGGCAGTACCGGTGAATAAAATTGAAGACGATGAGGAGCTGCTTTGAAAGAATTCATGACAATACAGGATAAATTGATCGCGCTCTGGATAGATATCCTCGAACTCCCTTCCCTCTCACCTGATGATGACTTTTTCCTTTGCGGGGGAAATTCACTGACCGCAATCGAACTGCTCATCAGGATCCAGAGGGAATTCCATATCAGCCTTCCTCCGGATACCATCTACCGCTATCCCACCATACGACAGCAGGCCGCGCTACTCCAAAAACGGAGCGCAACAGCAAAGGAATACCACCCCCTTATATCCCCCTGAGGGAAGAGGGAGTTCTGCCACCCCTTTTCTGCATCCATCCACTCGGCGGGTGGATGGACCATTACCTTAAGATCTTATCCGCCATCGATAGTGCCCGTCCGGTCTTCGGGATCCGGGGCAGGGGGCTTGAACCGGGAGAGGTACTTCCCACAACCGTGGAGGATACCGCACGGGAACAGGTGGATGCACTAAGGACCGTCCAGAAAACGGGTCCTTACCACCTGCTGGGTTTTTCCAATGGCGGCACCATTGCTTATGAACTGGCCTGCCAGCCTGAGGAACAGGGCGAAGAGGTGTCATTCCTGGGTATTATCGATGTAACCGCCCCGGCTACGGAGGTCAGGTACATCAAGACGCTGGCGGCAACACTCTTTCCCGGTCGGATCCTGGGGAATATCCCTGCCTTCTTTGAGAGGCACCTGAAATCCCATCCTGACAGCAGGATCTATGCAGGCATTCTGAAATCCGTACGTACCGTTTTCCACACGGTTTTATTCAGATCCGGGGGAAAATCCCTGCCCGAATCCGTATCCGAAGCTCATGAATCTGTCCATTTCAAGGAGGAATCCCTTGAAAAATATCCCGAGGGGAATCGCCAGAATATGAGAGTCCAGTTGAATGCCTCCCGTATGTATCTCCCTCATACATTTACGGGGGACATCGTGCTTTATTCCACGGGACCGGATCCTATTCTGTTTCCCGGTGACATGACACGCGGATGGGGATCCCTGATTACCGGTAAATGCGAAGTGATCGCAGTACCCGGGCGACCACTCAAACCTCTTCGATGAGCCACAACTCAGTGTTTCTGAAAGAGAAGATCAGGGATACCCCCGGTGCAGGCAGATGAACAGACCTGTCACCGTCCGGGATTCCCGAAGGTCCTGGGAGTGGGGATTTGGGGAAACTGCTGTTCCGGAACAGGCCACAAATACGTCAATCAAAGAGGATACGATCTATGTCTGGTCAGCACGGTATTCCACTCTTGACCGGTCTACCCATTCCTGTCTGCCCTCGCTCAGCCCGGAGGAGTCACGAAAGCAACCGGTTTTAAAAAACACGGCGATTCAAGGCGCTATATTCTCAGGCACGGGATGGTGACGAGCCGTACTGGGACACTCTATTCACAAGGATCCGAAGGAGATCTACGGTTTGTCCAGGGAATAAACGGCAAACCGGATCTGGATCCGGATGGCAAATTTCCTGATATCCGGTTCAGCCTTTCCCGCACGGATGAGATGGTCTGCCTGGCATTAACCCGGAAATCTGAAATTGGTGTGGATATCGTAAGACCTCAAAACCATTACTCTTTTTCTGCGATTGGACACTACCTCTTCACACCGGGAGAGCGAAAGTGGGTAGCACAAACAATCCCTGGCCGGCGCTCCATGCGGTTCTTCAAAGTATGGGCCCTCAAGGAAGCCCTTCTCAAAGCAACCGGTGGTGATGTCCGGACAATGAAGGAAGCGGATGTATCTCCGTATTATGACAGATACATACCTGGACGGTTTTTATCCCGTGTTAATCGGGGAAGAAGGATCAAAGATGTTCTTTATCCACGAGTCGGGTTGTGGTACGGGGCATCACCGGGTTATTGCAGCGCACCGTGAGGAAAAAGGATCCAGATAACTGATACGTCCAATCCGGGTCCCGGTGGCGGTTACATCTTCTGAGTCGAAAACGAGGAAAAACCGGAGTATCAGACAACTGCACCAATGGTCTGTTGCCCGACAGCAACCCGGCGCAGTTTTTGTGCAGGTGACTCGGGAATCCGGACAATGACTGCCAGCCGCTCCTTCCCGTAGAGAACGGCCCGGAGGGTGTTGAGGGAGAGGGTAAAACTGCCGGCACCAAACAGATCGATATTCAGGGCTTTGCCGGAGACCGAGACCTGTGCAAGGCCGCTCGTCACCCCAAGGTAATATTCCCAGTTGCGGGTGAGTTCCTCGACCTGTATCAGGGTGCGGCCGGAGACTGCCTTTACCAGGTCCGACCGTGCGGACAGCGTACCGGGCTCCGCAGATATGGAGTTCGAGCACTTCGTGAGAGTGTCCGTCACTGTCAAGCGCACTGGCACCCGGTCCGCTGGAGATATCCTGCTTTTTCCATCATACACGACCACCTTCTGTCGTATACTGTCGTCAGTTCCAGGGAGTATATAACGGGTCAGCGTGTGCAGGGTGAAAGTGAAAACCACACCGGGTTATACCGTATCGATCATCCGGTATCAGGGTATCAGACGGGAGTGATCCATGCAGGCATTCAGGACCTGTTCCATAAAGAAGAGCGTGCCGTTAATACCCGCAAGGGGCACGGGTGCAAGCCTTACTACTCCCCTCATAGGGGGGGTGATACCATAAAACGCCCGGTTGCCGCTCACGGACCGTTCAAAAGAAGACCCGAGGACAAGATCTGGCTTATGCAGCTCGATTAATTTTTTTGCCTCCTTTTGCCCGGTCACCAGACAGGAGGGAAAGCGGGTTGAACCGCCCGTGTTCCGCTTCCCGAGGATGCGGATGTCAGCATCCAGATAGTGTTCAAGAGTCTGTGCAGCATATTCTGCATACGATGCCCCGGTAAAGATCACCACCGAAGGCGGATCAAACCTCCGCAGGAACTTGTCGCAGATGCGGACAGTCTCTTCCTCCTGCTGCCGATAGTTCCCGCAGGACAGGAGCGATATCCGATTCCTCACAGATCGTGCCAAGCCGTTCAAAGGTTGTCCGCAGCTCACCAAACCCAAGGGTCCCGCCAAGATACTCCCCGACGCCGCTTGCATAATCCCCGTTCGTACCGATCGTGCAGGTCGCAGCTGTGCGGATCTTTTTGAGCGCATCGTTGCAGAAGACGGTGGCAACCGGGACAGATGCCAGGCTGAGCAGCCGCCGGATTTCCTGCAGGTTTCCTTTACAGAAAGGATCGAGCAGGCAGACCCCGTCGATATTTACGCCCTCTGTTGCCGTATCGGTCTGCGGTGCAAGAAGCGAGAGGGCTTTTGTGTAACCGGCCTCCACGTCTCCCGAGAATCCCGGGCTGTCCACGAGAAGGACATCGTACTCCGCAAGCATGGACTGAATGTCCTCGCCAAGGATCGCAGGGACGCAGGTCGTGATCACCGCAATGCGGTCTCCCGTCCCGGCAAGCCCGCCGATTACCTCGCGGAGCCGGTCCTCCGAGCCGAAGATCACCTCGTTTTCCAGGATAAAGGTGCCATGAAGGGGTGCATGCAGGAGTGTCGTGGGATAATAGTAACAGCCACTGGAACCGTGGATTACGACGCTCATGCCCTCGAACCCCGCAAGACAGGCAGCAGCCCCGGTCATGGCACAGGGCCAGAGAGGGTTATCGCATTCAGGCATGGATCGCCCGCCTCCAGCGGTGGAGCATCCGCCGTACCCCGCTCGTACCTACCACAGGGTGGACCGGCAGCGGACGTGCTTCCGGGTTCCCGCTGACGCGGATATGCAGGGCATCGGCAGCTTCCCTTGCTGCCCGGGAACTCTCGGGGTCCGTGACCAGCCCGCAGAAAATTCCCTGTGCATCACCGATATCGGCAAAATCTGCAAGGACCTCTGCCTGCAGAGCCTGCTCGATTC
The DNA here is from genome assembly GCA_963818425.1 of uncultured Methanoregulaceae archaeon. Classification (GTDB taxonomy): domain Archaea; phylum Halobacteriota; class Methanomicrobia; order Methanomicrobiales; family Methanospirillaceae; genus Methanoregula. Next base: position 118,365 of record CAWFSA010000007.1, read on the forward strand.
CGAGTGCCCGTCTCCCGTCGATCCTGCAGGTATCTGCAATGGAACTGATGAACGCAAGGGTGTCCGAGAGACCGGCAGGGAACGACGGGACATACGGGGTCCCGAACCGCTGTCGGAGGTGCTCCCCGACCGGCACCAGCGAGGGATCACGCAGGATGTTGAGCTGTGCAGTGCCCAGCGCCGGAATATCGTCAAGGGAGAGATTGTGCACGAACCGTATCCCCACGGGAAGCCCGAGAAGGGTGAGGATGCGTACCACTTCGGCATAGTTCTCATCCACCTCGTATTCAAGATTTTTTTCACCGATGATATTCACGCATGGGCCTGATAGCGAGGGTTCAGAAAAATCCGCAAGCGCGATCAGGGCGTTATTGACGCCGTCCTGGAACGTTCCCCCAAAAAAGCCTGCGGTCGGGACGGCAATAACCGGTACCGGCCAGTTCCGGCCGCAGACTGCCTCCACATCATCGCCTATGGCAGCGACAATGCAGGTAGAGAGGACAAAGACTGCCATAGTATCCCTCTCGCAGACGGACTGAATGGTTCGTGCGAGGGCGTCTTCGCCGCCAAAAACAATATCGTCTCATCAAGGGCGGAAGATACAAAGTCCGGGAGGGCTGCCTGCTCATTGTCGAGCATCGTCGCGTGGAAGAGGGAAAAGTTGTGGTGGGCGCATCCCCTGGGGCCATGGATGATACTTGCAGCATCCCGGACCTGGGTCGTTACCGAGAGTGCTCCCGTGAGGGTACATCCCCCGGACCTAGATATATGCATAGGCGAGGGTTTCAAGTTCATCGATCTCAAGAGGGGTGGGTATCGTCAGGCTGGTGTTCTCCATAACCCGTGTGGCAAGCGAGCGGTAGCAGGCTGCCTGTGGGGAGGCTGGCTCGAACTCGATAACGGTCTTCCGGTTCAGTTCGGCGAGCTGCACTACCCGGTCGCGGGGGATGAATCCGGTAAGCCTGCTGTTCACCCGGCGGGCGAACTCGGCTACCAGTTCCTCTTCCTTCGGCTGGCCCTTGGCATTGCAGATGACACCGGCGAGCCGGCATTTGCTCTTTACACGCGACGCCAGCCGCTTTATCGCCTTGCAGATATTGTTAGCAGCATAGAGCGACATCAGTTCACCCGAGGTCACCAGGTAAATCTCCTGTGCGTACCCTTCCCGCATGGGCATCGCAAAGCCCCCGCAGACCACGTCACCCAGCACATCGTAGAGAATGACATCCCCTTTGAGTGCCCCGAATTTCTCCAGCAGCTGGAAGGTGGCAATTATGCCCCGGCCGGCACACCCTACACCGGGTTCCGGCCCGCCGGCTTCGACACACCGGACCCCGTTGTAACCCCGGAACTCGATATCCTCAAGTGAGAGTCCGGCATTGCCCCGTTCCCGCACAAGATCCATGACGGTCGGGATGAACGTCCCGTGCATCAGCATGCGGGTGCTGTCCCGCTTGGGATCGCACCCGATCTGCAGGATATCAAGCCCCATACCGGATAGTGCGGCAGAAAGGTTGGCCGATGTTGTGGATTTCCCGATTCCTCCCTTGCCATACAGGGCGATCTGCTTCATGAGCGTACCATGGGGCGGCTGTTTATATGAGATTTACTTAAGATAACTCAAGTAAAATGAATTTCAATAGTAACGGTATACTTACCGATTAATTTTCCTTTATTTGTTTAAGATAATTTTGCGCGGCTAGGATTCTCCTGTCCTGCCATGATTCCCCACGACTATAAAATTTTTATTTTGCTCTGTCAATCAATTTGACGCTTTGAGATTCTCAATATTGCATGTCTGTATACAATCATTGTATAACCCGATATTATGGTCCGCCACATAATTTATTTTGCAGGCATCCATGCAAGCTGAATAACTGAATTTACCCGGATAAGGGGTTGTTGTATTTACCTGTTGGGTCTGTTGTGTCTGAATTGTCGTAACTGTTGGTTTTGTTGTGGGTTTCGTTGTCGGTATTCCCCGGGCGAAGAATTCCGAAGAACCCCGCTTGTTGATCTTATCCATAGTTGGATTGTATATCCATTCTGTTGAGCTTACAGTCCTTGGGTTATTTGCCCCTGCAGACAGCACATCGGATATTACGAAATAGGAATTGTTTTCATTCGTGTTTGCTTCCCAGGAGGTAGTCCCATCACTCCCAACTGTGCCATTAGGATAAAAAACCATCCCGTTAAGCCAGGAGCCGATTATTGATGAATTATTGGTTAGTTGTGTCTGATTGGTCACAGGTCTGGGGGTGAGCTTCGGTGTTGGCATTATCGTTACTGTTTGCTGAGGAGTCACTTCGTTATTCTGATTTAAATTAATGAAACCTACAATAATGAGACCCCCCACCACTACTGCAACAAGGAGCATTGCCATCAATAAAATGACAACCATGTGATATTTCATATTCCACCCTTTCATTTGATTGGCGATAAATTTATCCAAAATGTGATGAACCGGTATGGTGATCGCCCATCCCGTATTGAGGGCGGATTCCTGCCATACGTTTCTTTAAGCGTTTGTTGTAATAGGAATGTATTTTGCAGAGTATGGTTAATTATTTAGGGAATACATAATGAAAAAATGGAATCCAATCTGTATTTTAACCGTTCTGGTTATCGGAATGGCATTCATGAGCGGATGCACAGACACGGGATCCACGATCACGGCCCCTGAGTCAACACCCACTCCGCAGATCGTTAATGAGACATTACTCGTAACACCAACCCAGACACCAGTGACATCGCCAACTTCAATATCCGCACCAGTACCTCTGACGAATCAGACACAAACAACCCGGGACCCAATAATCGGCTCCTGGCTTAATGGCATGGTATTTAATGCAGATGGTACGGTTGGCGGTGAAGGGACTACAACCTGGAAAGTAAACACAAATGAGAACAATTCCTATTTTGTAATATCCGATGTGCTGTCTGCAGGTACAAATAACCCAAGGAGTGTGACCTCAACAGAATGGATATACAATCCCTTTTCGGATAAGATCAATATACGGGGTTCTTCCCAGACATTTGCCCGGGGAATACGGAACACGAAACCCACAACAAAACCTACCGTTACGACAAGCCGGACGGTTGTACCCTCAGTCCTTGAGGATTCCCCCGGATCACTTTTGATCCACACCGGGGTCTGGGAGGTGAAGCTACCGTGTTTATCGCTCGTGAAGGGACGAGCGTTCAACCGATTAAGAATGTGTATGATGCATATGGAGGTATTGTACAAAGTCAGGCCGCAGGGTATCTCCAGGTGAAAATCTTTCCCGCTGGCGACTCACAGATTGTGAGCCTCGCACCCGGTAATTATATTGGGTTTCTGCCGGACAAGAACGGTGCCCGGGAGCCAGAACAACAGTCATTTGCGATTAATTCAAATCAAAATACCGTTGTATCGTTCTCAGGTTATTCCTACCGCTCTGGTTCTGGTGGGGGATGCAGTGGATAATTTCGCTGGTGTGTTACCCGTGGACACCGATCCGGCAGCAGAAGCGGGAAGATGAGTTTCGGCAAGCGCTGATCGAGATCCTGGAGGAACCGGAGAGGGAGGACCTTGTCCGTGGCCCGCTTACCGCAGTTGCAGGGGTATAAAACACCTCTTTTTACCCGCAATGTAATAATTAAGCCATTGACGGGGATAAACGTCGGCAGAAATGTAATGGCTAGTCTGCCGAGAACGCTGCGATGGGTATTCACCCTTAATGAGGACAAATACGTAAGTATATCACCGATTAATTAAAAGTGAGGGGATATGAAAGACTGGAGGATTACGGGACTCTGTGCAATTCTGACACTTGGATTTTTACTGATGAGCGGGTGCACAAACACGGGATCCACGAGCGCAACACCGGTGGCAACACCCACGCCGCAGACCGTTATTAGTTCCGTGCTCGTAACCTCCCCCCCGACAACAATTGCGATACCTCCGGCAAAATATACGGTGGGGGATATCGTCTGGAAGAATGGCAGCAACTATGACACCGAGTCTGCACAGGTCAAGAGGTATGATCATCATCCGGGTAAACCCGCAGTCTTATAATTATCAATATGTCTCAAAAGATGACGGCGATGCACTCTGGTCACAAGTATTCCCGAATGAAGAAATTGAAAATATTGTCTTATTTGAAGAGTCCTACCCCCATAAAGTGGATCATGGAGTATCTATCACAAGCCAATACCCGAGCAGGGCTTCATTTGATAAAGCAATATCAGATGAGTATTGTAATTTGTCTTATGTCTGTCCGTGATCTGACTAAAGAGACTTCAGGCAGACGAACTGAAGACAGACGAGAAGATCAAGCAAACAGGGGTTGTGATATAAAAGGAACCGGAAAGAGAGGGCCTCGTCCGTTGCCCGCTTACGGTAATTGCAGAAAATTTAACCCTCTTTTTATATCGTTATAACAAAAATAACGTCGCGTTACGAGCCTGATATTGGGAAGTCCTCATTCTGGTTCCTGGAACAGGGCGATAAAGAGCATCACGACCGGTATCACTTCCAGGCGCCCGATCCACATCACCCCGATAAAAATCCATTTCGAGATCACCGGCATATCCGGCGAGACATAACCGGTCGAGATCCCGCTGGTCGAGAATGCCGATACCACCTCAAAGACCACTTCCGTGAAGGAGAACGATGTGAGGTGGTATTGGAGGACGGCAAGCGTTGCGACAAAGACGGTGACGACCGACAGGATAATGACCAGCATATTCTTTGCTGCTTCCAGCTCTTGCTGTTGCTTTCGGGATAATCCGTCCTTCAATCTTGAACGGGATAAGTACCTTGCCGCTCACAAAGAGGCGGCGGAACCACCAGACAAGCGCCCGGATGGCGAGCGCAATCCGGATGAGTTTGACCCCCCCTGCGGTGCTGCCGGAGCAACCACCGATGAATGCGATCATGGCAAGGAACAGGAGCGTGACGCTGGCCCAGGTGTGCAGGTTTGCGATCTGGAAGCCGGTTGTCGTGATCGCGGAGACCGCCATGAACAGCGCCTGTTCAAGGGCCCGTAAAAACCCGAGGTCATTAAAAAACATCAGGTCATAGGTCAGGACCACAACAGCGATCCTAAGAAGACCCAAAAAGAGTTTGACCTGTTCGTCGCCAAAGAGGCTGAGGCGGCGGTTCTCGAGGACCAGGTAATAGAGCTTGAAGGGGAGAGCGCCGGCAATCATCACGGGTATCAGCAGGAGCTCGAGAATGAGGCTGTTGTAATAGAGGATTCCCTGCTGGTGGATACAGAACCCGCCGCTGGAGATGGCCGCAAGGGCAAGGTTGACCGATTCCCAGAGCGAAAGTCCCGAGAACAGGATAAGACCGATTGCCATGAAGGTTAAAAAACCATAGATCTTCCAGAGCGACCGCCCGGTCGCGATCACGCTGGGCATCAACGCTTCATCCCGGCTCTCGGTGCGGAAGATCTTTGACGGGAAGAGCCCGGTACTGCTTGCCGTGGTTATGGCAAACGCAATGATACCAATCCCGCTGATCCACTGCATGTAGGAACGCCAGAAAAGAAGCGTGCGGGGTGCAGAGTCAACAGCGGGCATCAGGGAAAATGCTGTCCCGGTCCACCCTGCCATTCCTTCGAAGAGTGCATCGGTGAAGCTCATATGCAGACCGAGCATGAAGGGGACACCGCTGATCATGGCACAGAAAAACCAGAAGAGGGCAACCGAGCAGAGGGCGGTGGAGAGACGCACCCCGCGCTCGTTGCGGGGGATGCTCCGTAAGGCAATCCCGAGAAGAAAAAAGATTACCGGAACCGCCGCCATAGGGAGGAGCATGTTCCATTCAGCAAAGAGCACGGCAATAGCAAGAGGGACGCAGGTAACAGGGGAGACAAAGACGAAAATATCCCCGCAATCGGCAATTATGGTGGAGAGGTGCTTAAGCCGCCGCATCACTAGTGGGTTGCCGCCACGACGCTATTAGTGTTTGCCAACAGATCCACTGGTGCAAAAAAGGTGAGATGGACAACAGGAACCCGTGGTCACGGGCGGTTTGTCCAGAGCCCGTGCACGTTGCAGTAAGCCCTGACCTTCACGTCTGTGTCGGTAACGCCGAACTCGGCTTCAGGCTTCTCCCCGGGTAACAATCCCCTGACGTACACGTTATTCCCGCTCCGGATCGATCCATTCGATGGAGGGTTTCTCCTCCATCGGGTGGGGTACCGACCCCAGTTTAACAATAATACCCTTTGCAGATTTCTCAACAACAGGCACGTGCTTCTCCTTTCCCTGATCGTTCGTCTTTTCCTGCTGGAGCGTCATTGGCTTTCCGCAGCAGACCATGGTCCCGCCGGAGGCGTGGACCACCCTGGTCATATTTCCACACACTTCGCATTTATACACTTCAAACAGTTTCGTCATATTCCGTCACTTTCGCATTCCCCAGGGGGGTTACAGGAGGTTGTTCTCCTTGTGTTTTCGTGCGATGTCATCCGCCAGCCGGTCGAGGGCCGCAAGCGTCTTTTCATCCGGGAGTCCCTTCACCATGACCGGCTCGAGGACCTCGACCTTGACATGATCGAGCATCTTGACAATCGTCTCGGGTGCCTTACCTCCCCAGCCGTATGACCCGATGACCGATGCATACCGCATCTTGGGTTTGAGCATGTTTGCAAGGTAGGTCGCATACACAATCTGGGGGTGCGGGCCGAAGAGCACGGTCGGCGTGGCGATCACCACGGTTGCAGCATCCACGAGCGAGAGGGCAAGTTCCCCGATGTCTGTACGGGTCAGGTTGAACGGTCTGACCGTAACCCCGCGGGCTATCAGGGCCCCGGTCAGGTGCTCCACCATCTTTTCGGTGCTGCCGTGCATGGACACGTACGGGATCACCACTTCGTTTTTAACCGTGTCAGAGACCCAGTCCGCATAGGCATCGAGGATCAGGTGCGGGTTTTTATGCACCGGGCCATGGCTCGGGGCGATCAGGTCGATTTTGAGGGCCTGGATCTTTTCGAGATGGCCTTTGATACTGCCCCGGAACGGCATCATAATCTCGGCATAGTACCGCTTTGCCGGGATAAAGAAGTCCGCCCGGTCAGTCACGTAGAGGTCGCTTGTCGCCATATGGTATCCGAACAGGTCGCAGGGGAAGAGAATCCGGTCTTCCTGCAGGTAGGTGACCTGAGTCTCGGGCCAATGGGTCCACGGGGTGAGGATGAACTCGAGCGTCCGGTCACCCAGCGACAGGGTTTCCCGGTCCTTGACGACCCTGAACTTATCCGCAGGGAGGTGGAGAAGGGCGATGAGAAGGTCCCGGCACTTCTCGTTCGTCACCACCAGTGCATCCGGGAAAAATTCAAGGACCATCGGAAGGGAGCCTGGCATGGTCCTGCTCTGCGTGGTTGATAATGATATAATCGATGCGTTCAATTCCCAGCTTGACGAGGTTGGAGATCAGGTCGAACTCCTTGGAGGGATCGACGGTGTCAATCAGGGCGGTCTTCTCGCTGCCCCGGACGAGGTAGGCATTGTAACTGGTGCCGTTCGGGAGGGGGATCAGCTCATCGAAGATCCGACGGTCGAAATCAAGCGCCCCTACCCAGAAGACGCCCGGGATAATTTCACGGGATACCATGGTAGATCAGCTCTCACGCCTCTTTGAATAATTTTTTCTCCGCACCACAGACAGGACATGTCCAGTCAGCGGACAGTGCCGAAAATGGTGTTTGTGGCGGTATATTCTGTGTCGGTTCACCCTTTTCCGGATTATACTCGTGCCCGCAGATCAGGCAAATGTATTTTGTCATAAGATAAAACTCCGAAAATGCTGGTTGTTACAAGAGTAATGCGGAGAATTGCAATAATGATTTCGATAGAGTACGCTCTGTACTGCCGCTCACGGGGGAGAAGTGGAGAGAACTGCCGGATCTTCGAGATGATACCGGTCGAAGAAAAATTTGAACGACTGATTATGCCGGGCAGCAGTCGCAGGAGAGAAGGACTTGAGGATCTCGAACATGAAGTCGATCCGCGAATCGAACGAGAGCGGGATGAGGGCATTGAAGCCCTCTTTGGTCAGATCGTCGGTCGAGAGGAGGATCGGGAGGCCGAACTTCTGCAGCACTTCATCCGGGAGCCCGGCATAATACCAGCTCTCGATCTCCATGATGACGATCACAATCTGTGCACCATTGAGATCGGGATACCAGGAATGGAGGAGCTGTTTCTTGTCTTTCACCGACCGTTCCGTGTCAATATCAGCGACAAAGATGTAATCATTGTGCATCTGTGCCATGCTTTTGAGGAAATTGTTCACTTTCGCACGCTTGATGCTGGCATACGGGAGGATCTCAACAGAGTCATAGCGGGGGACGAAGAGAGGTTTCATGATCCGGCCGAAGAACCGGACATCGTCTTCTCCTTCAACGAGGATATAGAGCCGTTTCTTCATGGATTAGTGTCCCAGCAGGTTCTGGACATAGAGCTCTTCGATCCCGATCTCGTTTGCAAGAAACGTCCTGACCTCTTCCGTGTCACCGGGACGGGAAATGATGGAGAAACCTTCGCTGTCCCGCGAGATGAGCAGAAGATCGTCAGGCACCGAATACTTGACTACCTCGGTGCTGTGGGTGGTGATCATCACCTGTTTTTTCTCCGAGGCTTCCTTCATCATCCTCATTAAGCGGGCGATCAGGAACGGGTGGATATGACTGACGGGTTCCTCGATGATGATGAACGGTTTTTCCTCGAAATAAAGGGCGATGATCATGGCAAAGATCGCAATCGTCCCGTCAGACAGCGACGAAGCCGGGCAGGTCCCGGCTCTTCGCGTACCGCTCCCGCATGGTCAGGATCAGGGAAGCGTCCATGAACTTCTGGACGGCGAAATCCTCGATAAACGGCAGGACATCACGGAGCAGGTTGGAGAATTTCCGCTTCTTTTCGGGGTTCTCGAGAATGCTCTTTACGACAAGCGCTAGATTGCCTGCGTTCTCTTCAAGTTCGCGTTTAGCGGTAATGACGGTCCCTTTCTTGGGGAGTTTCGGATCGATATCATAGACCGCGATCCGATCGAAGAATTTCTCGAAATGGGGGAGCGGGTACCCGTAGAAGGTCTCGAGGAGGAGGGTCCGTTCCGGGATGCGTTTTCCCCGGAAGAAGAGGGGAATTATGTCGTTCTCGGTCAGGAGGCACCCCGCGGGAATGTCCACGGTGTACTGTACTTCACCCTTCTCGCTGGATACCAGGATTGAGCCCTTGCCGATGACCTGGTTTTTTTCCTTCCGGTTGCGGCCGTTCCCGCAGGATGAGACCTCACAACCGATGAGAAGACGGTCGCGGACAATGGAAAATCCGTCACCGGTCGCATTGAAATGCAGCGCAAATTCATAGGACGATTCACAGGAACGTACCTCAAGCATCGCCCCGCCCTTACCGGTCCTGTCCATGGATTCCTCCTTGTTGTCCGGTTCGTAGGTCACCTGCACCACGAGATCGCGTTCATTCCCTATCTTTGCATTCCGGATATAATCCGCTCCCCCCTGCATGGCAATGGCGTTGACGACGCCGTGTCGGGCGATATCCCGCAGGAACCTGAACACACTGATGAAGTTGGATTTTCCCGCCGCATTAGAACCGATCACGACGTTGAACCGGGACAACTCCACGTCAATAGCTGAAAAACTCTTGAAATTTTCGATATGGATCCGTTTTATCGGCATAGCTGCTCCTTTAGAGTCATCGTTACTTTTTGACAAAAAGAAGGTATTGGTTAAAAGAAAAAAACCGGTCAGATCACATACGTGAAGTTATTGAGGACCATAATTCCGTAATTAAGATACGCGAGCCAACAGACCCAGATGAAGCAGGGGACCAGCAGCATCCCCCCATAAACAGAGAATTCAAATACCTGGATGATTGCGCACAGGAGCGTTGCCCAGAGGGCGATCATACACATGAAGGCAAGGAAGATCGCATGGGTGCCAAAGAAACCATAGGCCCAGACAAGCATGAACAGTAACTGGAAGAAAAACAGGATCAGCCCGAACCTGACTTCATACTGCCGGGTACCAGACTGCAGGATAAAGAAGAGGCTCAGTCCCATGAGGACAAAGGTAAACAACCAGACCGGTGAGAACACCCATGACGGGGGTGAAAAGATCGGTTTAATGAGACCCTCGTACCATACGGGCATCCCCTCTCCGATCACCTCAGGATAACCCCCCGATATAATCCCCGACAGGAAGATCGATAACTACGCCGAACGGCATCCTCGACAGGGCAGGATACCCCCCGATATAACCGGCGAGCAGGATTACCCCCAGTGTAATTATCAGTGTCAGATAAGTTTTTGCAACACTTGTAATCGTCATATGTTCCCTGATAGGGATGGTGGTACAACAGGATATATATTTAGTTGAACCAGCAGGTTAGATGCACGAAACGCGGAAAAACAGATTATTTCCCTTTCCGGTAAAAACCGGAGCGAGTCAATCCACGAAAAAACGCCCCGCGAAGGCTTGGCGGGAAATACTCCTTCCGCCACGGATTTCACTTCTTCAACCGAATAAAAGGCAGTGGGATGAAACTGCTTGATAATACCGACAACATGGGTGAGATCCTGTCGCCGGATGATAGTAAATACCATTTTTACCCTGCCGGTTCCCCCTTCGCCGTCTACACTTGTTACGCCGTAGTTATGGGATCGCAGGTACTGCATGAGCTCCATGCGGGTCCTCCTTGGTGATAATGCGTACACTGGTCAGCCCGAGGGAGATCTTCTCCTCGATGTACATCCCGATATAGGTTCCTGCGGCAAAACCGGCGCCATAGGCAATATACGAAACAACATTTGTCAGGTTATTCATGACCTGCCCGATGGCAAGCAGCCATATGATCACCTCAAAAAAGCCGATAACGGGAGCAAGGTAGCGGATCCCTTTGGAGATGAAGATAACACGGATTGTACCCATCGTCACATCACAGATACGGGCACAGAATATCATGATCGGCAGGACCACGTATGCAAAGAGCTCCGGAGTGATGACGAATTGATCCATGGTGATCATTTTTTACCGGCCACCGGGGTTAATAGTTTGCGGTTACCAGGTCATTCGGCCAGTGCTTTTAAAAAAGGGGGAGACAGGATCCTGCCGGATTAAAGCCGGAACGGTCAATCCTCTTTTGGGGTTGCATTCGTGACAACGAATTTCTTTACCCAGGTACCTTTCTGCCCGTCTCTGATATTCAGGACCGTGACGATCCACTCCCCCGCAGAGGTTCCCCTGTTCGTCTTCAGGTCGAGTGTGCAGGAGATCTTTGAGGATTCCATAGACAGCGGTTTATCGCAGACCAGTTCGGTTGAATTCCTGGAAAAGGTGACTTTCACATCGTTCCTGAAGTTCTGACCGCTGATTGTTAAAAAAACAGTATCGTTCAGTGCTCCGGTAACGGGATACATCCCGGCAATGACCGGCGATATTTCTCCTATGGTGAATGCCCCCGGTAATGAATCAGACTGCCCATCGGGATTGGTTACCATGAGGTTGTAAAGGCCCTCACTCTTTCCGTTGAGGTTGAAGAAACACGAGATGTCAAAAGCCCTGACCAAGGTCACGGTTGCGTTTATCGGAGTGAAACCGGCCTTGACCATTCTGACCATTGCACCGTTCTGGAAGTTTGAACCGGTGATGGTAACGCTCACCACCGTATCCCGGGCAGCAAAGGCGGGGGTGATTTTCGTCAGAGACGGGGCATTTCCGGAAGGGTTCCGGGTGGTTTCCGAAAGCATAGCCGGGGTGATAACCGGAACTAACGAGACCACGACATGACCAACCTTCACCGTATATATTTTTTCCAGAGAGGTCCGAAGTATCTTTTCCGTCCAGTCGCTGGACCGGTGCCCCCATGTGCCATCGGCATTCTTCTCAATAACCGCCCGCGTGTACTGATCCGTTACTGCATCATATTTCAGTATCAGGTACAGGGAGGAAGATGATGAACGATGAAGCGGTTGCGATAATGTCCCCTGCACTATATTTTGCATCCGGGTGCACGGGTGAGGGGGTTACTCCTTCAGTCCGGGAGGGATTCATTGGAACAACCGGCAAATACCACGCTGATGACCAGAAAAAGGGAGAAAAAAAAACAAAACAGGGGATTTCCTGGCATAGTCCTATCTTAACTCAAGTGATGTATAAGATTTTTGCCCGGGTACCGGGATACCGGTATTGTTGCCTGCTTATCATTCACTCTGACCAGGCCTTTTACACCCACTCCGATTCTTAAACAATCAGTAATGTTCAGACTTTTACGAGTGTCCGGGCAGCCACCTTCTCGAGCGGACCTGGGATACGAATATCCTCTTTGGAAAGAATGTGAAGTCGATCTGAACTGTTCCTGATTATCATATGAGCATCAATCTCGACCATGATTCACGACATGAAAACTGACGTGAATTTCCGTATGTCGGCTTTTTTTGGAAATCGACGACTTATTTTGAATTATGTTACCGTCGGTAAATCAGTTAAAAAACAAATCAGACAAAAGAATAAGAGATAAAATAACAAGAGACAAAACAGCAAAGGGTAAAACAACTAACAATTTTTTACAACGTTTTAATGTAATCAAATTCATGCATCTCAATTTTCTTTGTTAACAATATATCAGTCGCATGCAACATTTATAAATTTAATTCAAAATAGTTTATTTTTAAAATATTTACATCTCTTTTGCTTTCAACGGATTAAGAAGTAAAAAATACCGCCCGGCCTTTTGGAACATCAGCCATTAATTTTTGAAGTATCCCGTTCCCACCGGGAGGAGAAGGCTTCGCGAATGCCGCATCTTACCGGAGATATGGTAGTGGAAGTCCGGAAAACTTCCTCGTATTGAAGGCTTTCAGGCCCGGGATAGCAGGATCTCGAAAGTCATCGGACTTGAGAGAGGAGAAGAGCCAACAGGCTCTTCGACCGGACTCATCAGAGTTCTTCGACAAACCCGCAGATATCCGATAGAAAACACCATGTTCTTCGGTACGTGAGAGGGGGTCTCCCCCTGAGACATTCATAAAGTTTTGCGCAACGTTGAATAAAAACAGGATTTCAAAAAAAAGAAGATGTTCAGGTCCTTTTTTTCAGCACCTCACGGACTGCCTGTTCGCGCTCCTCGGCACTCAGCTTCCGTGCAGCTGTTTTTCCCTCAAATACCGGGGAGTTTCTCTTAAAAAACGTCCCCAGCGCAATGGGTGCATCGCCATTGTAGTCCCATTCCCGTGCCTTTGCACAGGCTGCCTCAAAACTCGCAGGGTCGTGCCCTTCCAGATCGTAGACACGCGGCGTATAATAATCAGCAGCGGGGAAAAAGGTTGCACAGATCTGGAGTACGTCGATAAACGCAAATCCCTTGTGGCCGACACCCTCCCGGATCAGCGTCCGCAGGAGATCCATTTTTTTCGAATAGCCCCGTGCAACATACGTTGCACCGCTCGCAAGCATCAGTTCAACGGGATTGAAGCGGATCCTCCCGGGTCCCGAGCGGGGTGGACTTTCCCTTAAAACCGCGGGGGGAGGTCGGGGTATACTGCCCGGTTGTCAGCCCGTACACCCGGTTGTTATGGACAATGACCGTGAGATCGATATTCCGTTTGGCAGCAAAGATAAGGTGGTCAAGCCCTTCGGCATAACAATCGCCGTCACCGGCACAGCAGATCACGGTCAGGTCGGGGTTGGCAAGCTTGATACCGGTTGCTACCGGTAGTGTCCTGCCGTGGATGGAGTAGAACGAGTTGATATTGAGGTAATCGGCGATCTTTGCATGGCAGCCGATACCGGAGACCAGCACGACATTGTCAAGGGACTGTCCTTCCTGCTCCATGTCAGCCAGCACGTTCTTCAGCGTGTGCTGGATGGAGAAGTTCCCGCAGCCCGGGCACCAGGTATTCTGGGTATCCGTTATGATCTGGCGTCCGGTCATGAAAGCACCTCCCGGATCTTTTCCCTGAGAAGTTCCGGCGTGAAGGGACGCCCGTCATACCGGAGTATTTTTTTCTGGCAGGTTATACCATGCTGTCCGGCAAGCGTGGCGAGCTGGGCAGTTGCGTTCTCTTCGACCGCTATCACCATACCGGCGCCCTCCAGCGCCTTTTTGAGGGGTTCTGCCGGGAACGGAGAGACCACAACGGGACGGACGACCCGCAGGCCCAGCTGAACGGCCACTTCATCGCATACACCTGCCGTCGATCCCCAGCAGAGCAGTGCCACCAGTCCTGCCGGATTTCCGGAAATGTTCACCTGCGGGTACAGGCCCATGGCCTGCGTGAGCCGTTCTTCCTTGCGCTATCCGTTTCCCTGCCATCAGGTCCACCAGGTCTGCTTCCTCGGTTGTGATCCCGGTTTCGTCATGCGAATAACTGTTCACCTTGACAACAGCACCCTCCGTTCCGGGAAATGCAAGCGGGGAAATACCGGATGGCGTGTCAGCATAACGACGGTAGGGAGTTGTCTTATCCCAAGCGGGGGGATCCTCCTTCAGGATTTTCGGGAACCCGGGAAAGATCGGTACTGTAGGTACCTTCTGACAGGGTCTTATCAGAAAGGATGAATGCAGGGACCTGGAATTCCCATGCAATATGCATCGCAACCTCCGACCAGTACAGGGCTTCCTCTGTCGTTCCCGGTGCAACAATAAGCCGGGGGAACTCCCCCTGCCCGGCATGCTGCACGAACAGCAGATCAGCCTGGCCGGTATAGGTCGGGAGACCGGTGGAAGGGCCGGTCCTCTGGGAGACGAGGAGTACGATCGGGAGTTCTGCCATACCGGCAAGGGAGAGCCCCTCGGTCATGAGACAGAACCCGCCGCCGGATGTACCGACCGCTGCACGTTTTCCGGCGCTGGCAAAGCCCAGTGCCATCAGGATAACAGCAATCTCATTCTCCGGGTGAACAACGGTAATACCCAGTCTCTCCTGCTCTTCTGCCAGGAAATGGAGAAGGCTCGACGACGGGGTCATGGGATAGGAGACATAGGCCTCAAGCCCGCCATTGACCATGCCCAGGCCGATGGCCTCATTCCCGGTCAGGAGGGGGAGAGGGGGATTATCGCAGGGTGAAACCGGGTGAACGGTCGCAAGCATGTCATATGCCCGGCGGGCAACCCGGAGGTTCAGGTCAGTACCTTTCGGGATATGGGAGGTGAACACAGCCTCTACGGTCGTCCACGGGATCCCGGCCGCCTTTGCAAACCCGCCGATAATTGCCGAATTTCCCATAATCTCCGGGGCCTGTTCCGCAGCAAGGATCTCCCTGATCGGAATGCCCTGTCCGGGTGCTTTCACCAGGTCTTTGTTGAAGATGACTGCGGTGTCCGTTTTCCAGGTCTCCTTGTGCCGCTCTACAGTCTCCTGGTTCAGCGCCAGAACAAAATCCACCTGCTTTCCGCAGGTGCCGGTGGCAGTTTCCCTGCCCCGGACAATCGCGAAGTTATGCCCACCGCGGATGAGGGAGGGATAATCGAAATACAGATAAATCCGGTATCCACAGTGGTTGAGCAGCTGGGCTACCATGGCTCCCGCACTGTTGATACCGTCTCCTGCTTTTCCGCCAATCAGTACCGAGACCTCGTTCATACAAAGAACCCCGTATGTTCTGGTGCTGCAGGGTGGGGTATATACGTTGGCATGGTGCCGACCCGGACAGAACATTCCCAAAACAGGGAATGAAAAACCCACCCTGCCGGGTAGAGGTAAGAGGTTATACTGAGAGCACAGGGAGTATCCTCCCGTTTTACAGAGTGTCGGACATCATTTCCGGCCGCACCACCACGTTGTGCGATGACGGGAAGACTGGGGTACCGGAATACGAAAGAGAATATCCCCTGCAGGAGAACCGGAGAAGAAAACCTGAAAACGAACGATCTGCGGTCAGATAAAAAAGCATAATCGATCCCCTGCAACAAACGGGATGGATAGGGATGGCCTGATAAAGGCCCTCTATCATAAAAATCCCGGGATCCACTGGAGAGCGGCGCTCACCCCAGGAGATATCGGTGAGCGGGCCATAAAATCCCTGGTCCGGGCTTTTAAGAAGACGGATCAGAGCGTGAGGTGGCTTACCGGGCAGCAGAATGAGAAATCCGGAAGATCGGAGGTAACTAAAAAACAGGTCAGGCAGGCAGCATGTACCGGATCCATTTCAGGTTTTTTTTATCAGCTGTTCAAGAATCTCTTTCAAATCGCTGATTTTGTAGGGTTTCAGGAGCCTGCCGGAAAAACCATACTGCATAAAATCCTGTACCACCGGGTCATGGGCATACCCGCTCGATATAATCGCTTTTACCGTAGGATCGTAGGCTTTTAGCAGGGCGATGGTGTCCTTTCCTCCCAGACCTCCCGGGACCGAGAGGTCGAGAATAACGAGGTCAAAAGGCACACCGGCCTCTTTTTCATGTTTATACAGCCCGAGTGCTGCAGCCCCGTCATGGGCAACCATACCATCATATTTGAGAAACCTGATGATTTCAAGCATTACATCGAGAACGATCTGCTCGTCATCCATCAGGAGAACTTTTCCCTTCCCGGCCATACTCCTCTCAAATATATCAGTGAAATTCTGACTCATGCGGATATATAGTAGAGAGTTTGTGCAGGGATTCCCGGGTTATCCCGGCGGGGTAACGTTACCTCCCCCATGAAAAAATACAAGCGGGCTATTTTTTCCGGGCCCGCAGCCGTGCTGCTTCTTCCTTGTCCTCTATCCGTAAAAGAAAGGTCCCATGGCAGGGTTTGGTGAAGGGAAAGACGACGAAATCACCTTCCAGTCCGATCGCGATCGGGGGCAGGCCAATCACATGGACATCAAAGACCTTGAACCCGGGCTCTACGTCGATGAATTCCTTAAAATGACTTTTTATATAATCGCGGGACTCCTTAAACGTCGCATCCCGCAGGAC
>CAWFSA010000008.1:0-130304 GCA_963818425.1 uncultured Methanoregulaceae archaeon
AGGCGCCTTCATGGCTGACCATGCACGGCCCGACAGGAGTCCTCGGACTGCAGACCTTCCCGAAGAGATTACAGTCGGACGGCTGGGCAAGTCCCCGGAGCACCCTGTCGCAGATGCAGGCCGAATGCTTGGTGACATGTTTGAACTCGATCCCGAATTTCTTCTGGGCATCATACTGCTCGAACTCCTTCTTCAGCCGGAGGCCGGAGCCGGGGATAACGGGAAAGCCCCGCCACTCGACATCGGACGGTTCGAAAACCTCGTACATGATCTTCTTTGCCTTGACGTTCCCTTCGCGGCTGACGGCACGGGGGTAGGCGTTGTCTACGCGGTGCGTTCCCTCTTTTACCTGGTTCACCAGCATAAGAAGGCCGAGCAGGATATCCTCGGCTTCGAACCCGGCCACAACCTGCGGGACCGGGAAGGGTTCGTACTCCTCGTACCCCATGACCGTGCAGACATGGCCCGGGAGCATAAAGCCGTTGAGTTTTGCCTCGCCCTGTTCGAGCAGCCATTTCATGGCCGGCGGGACAATGCGGTGGCAGGAGAGGATCGAGAAGTTCTCCGGTGGTTTTGTTTTGAGCATGGCTGCAACGGTCGGGGCGGTTGTCTCGAAGCCGACCGAGATGAAGACTACCTCCCGGTCGGTTTTACCGGCAATCTCCACGGCCTTGTGGATCCCCTGCACTATCCGGACGTCCCCGCCGCAGGACTCGAGGGATCCCCGGATCCGGGAACATGGAGGAGATCGCCGTAGGTTGTTATGATACAGTCTTTTTTGGCCAGATCGAGCGCAGCATCGATCTCTCCCTGCGGCGTGATGCAGACCGGGCAGCCCGGGCCCATGACGATCTTCAGCTGATCCGGGAGCAGGCTCCGGAGACCCGAGCGTGCAATGGCCGCCTCGTGCGTACCGCAGATATGCATGAATGTCATATCCCGGTCCACCAGGCCGTGAAGTTTCTGTGCTATCTCCTTTCCCGTCGCCATACAAATCTCAAAAGTATTTACTGCCAACGGTCATAAGAGTACGTATATGGCGTTTGAATTTGCGGATATGAACACCTTCTACGCGGTAATAACCATAATATCCGGCATCATCCTCGCTCTTGTGGCACGGACCATTGTCCGCTGGCTTGAATCCAAAGCCGGCGAGACCGATACGAAATGGGATGATATTATCATCGCTGCGATCGGGACTCCGGTGCAGGTCGCAATTGTTGTGATCAGTGTTTATAGTGCATGTAAATATTTTGACATTCTTCCGGCAAACCTGCAATGGATCCTGGACCCGCAGCATGTTACTGCGTTTTATATCTTTTTCGGCGCATGGATCATCTCCACCCTCCTCCACGATATCATCACGATATATGGTCATGAGCTTGCAGAAAAATCCGAAGGCGATGCAGATGATCGCCTGGTGGAGCTCCTCGAACTGGTAATCCGGTATGTAATCTGGTTCATTGCACTGATGCTCATCCTTTCGGTGTATAGAGTTGACATCACCCCCTTCCTTGCCGGTGCCGGTATCGCAGGCCTCGCGGTTGCACTGGCGGCTCAGGATCTCATCTCCAACTTTTTTGGCGGGGCCCTTATTACGGTTGACAAGCCGTTCAGGGTTGGCGATCGTATCAAAGTGGACAATTATTACGGCGATGTGTTAAGTGTCGGCCCGCGGAGTACCCGTCTCAAGACGCTGGATTACCAGATTGTCACCATCCCCAACAACAAAATCACCTCCAATGTCATTGTAAACTATGCAGAGCCTGACCAGAAGCTCAGGATAACGATCCCGGTATCCGTTGCGTACGGGACAGACCCGAAGAAAGTCAGGGAAATACTGCTCGATATCGCGAATAATACCATAACAACGACTGATTATCTGCTGGACAATCCTCCGCCGAAAGTTTTTTTCATCGAATTTGCAGCCTCGAGCCTCAATTTTATCCTGTATGTCTGGGCAAGAAAATACAATCTTCCCGATGAAGTCAGGGATTCGATCAATTCCCAGATCGCTGAACGGTTCGCAGCTGCGGGCATCGAGATACCCTTCCCCCAGATGGAAATACGGATGAAAAAATAAAGTCTCCCGTTATCTTTTTCTCAAACTGCCCTTCTTCCTGTTATCATCGGCACCGGATTATAATCTGTACCGGCCACCGGTTATTCCTCATTTTTCCGTAATTTTTTTTGTCGTTTCTCCGGGTTTTATCCAATTCTTCCGCAATGTTTTATAGGGATTACTCACAACGTTGTTAAGCAACCGGTAAAAGGCGATCTGCAGAGCATTCTCCTTATCCAGGCCGCAGCAAAAATAGCAAAATTTCATGCCTATGTGACACAGCCCGGCAGTGTGCCTCCTTGGTAAGGAGGAAGTCGCGAGTTCAAATCTCGGCATAGGCTTACATTGAAACGTTCAAATTTTCAGACTTCTTTTCTTGATTTGATGCATTTTACATTGTCCGATTGATTTTATCCTTTTGAAAGTTGTTTACATCTTCATGGACATCAGGCACAAGCTCTGCAAACATAAGGACCGGGATCACAAGATGCAGCGGTTATAAAAAAAGTGCTCTGTAGAAAACCTGTTTCATGATAGAGGATCATCCCCCTTGCTCCAGCCCTGCCCCCGCTGGGGGCGGGGGCGCATGTGATGCTTCGGTATTACCTCGATAAAAACACTCTGCATTTTTTGTAAACGGGTAATACGGCGCTATCATAATGGGCGCCATAAGCGGCGGGGCGAAGCCCCTGGAGCGTGTAACTCTCAATGATTTCTACAGGGCAAAAAAATTAATATTTTAAGTCTGGCCGATCACGCCAAAATTTTTGCTCTGCACAACTTGTCGGACCCCAGCCAGAAGTGCATCCGGAACCACTGCCGGGAGATTGATAAATACCTGAATTGGGTTGGCAAAACTTTCCATCGATAGGGCTCGTACGACCTATACAACAGTCTATCCGTACCTTCGTGAATTTTTCCATCTAACCCGGTACAACAACTCTGCGTCTTGAGACTGTATGGTGTTTGATTACAGCAAGAATCTGTATTGTAATCGATACATATACCTCCACAGGGATACCAATTCCTCCCCCCTCCGGGCCCTACTGTGTTATTACAGCAATGCTGGGTAGTCTTGTTATAAACAATATGATAATTGCAGCAACCTTGGTTATTGATGTTAAAAACAGTACCACCGCAACAATCCTGGGTAGTCCCATCATAAAGTCTGTTCCCGCAGCAGACTTGCCTATTCATGTCATAAATTGTTGAAAAATTGCAGCAAGCATAATAAATATCATCAGAACGGGACTGTTCATACCGTTTTTCCCCGCAGCAAACAAATCCTCTCATCTCTTCATTCGTGTAAATAACATCTCCACAACACTTTTGGTATGTAACATCATACCAACCGGCCCCACAACCATCATCCCACGGACCATGACCTATGCATCCGCCAGTAATTATCACAATTCCTAATAAAAAAATTAAAAGGAGATACCGCATATTTCCTCCTTTTGATTGAGGAGGGATAAATTCTTTTATTTTATAAAATAAAAAGAGAGGCTTATATCTTTGTTCTATTGGGCAGATCTCGTGAGGGATATTCGCGTTAAAGCGGCGGATCGCCCTATTGATCGTGCAGGTTATCAGTATCTGAAAAAAAGCCGGTTTTATACCGACACCCAGCTGACGCATAAATTGAATATGCAAGATTTTTATCATTAATTGTCTGGTATTTGTGAAGTGCTGAAGAAGAGGCAACTATCAACCAGACTCATTAAAGAGGGTGAAGGACTTGAGGAAATTAGCGGTTGGAATTGCCATAATCCTCCTGATTGCATTGGTAATGCCAGTTCTAGCCGGGGGTCAGATAAATCCGAATCCGAATTCAGAAAGTAGTGTAGCGAATTATGCTTCTCGGGTAAAGCCGATTTGTGAATCGGCCAACGAAGCAGGATATTCTGAGATAGGCTATTGTATGTTTTACCGCGTCGGCATGCATGGACTTTCAGATCCAGCACAAACTTTGCGCCGGCCAGAGTAACTCTAACTATTATTTACAGCTTTTTTTGAGAATTTAAACACGGAAAAAAGAGCCGTTTTGGGTGATTTCAAAACCGAAACACCCTCTTTTCATCATCTACATAAAGTTATTTTCAGAGTCCAAATCCGGTATAACCCTTGCTCTAATACCGAAAGCGTTGATTGTTCTCATTAAAAAAAATGGAAGTAAGTGGATCTCTCCTTATGGTTTATACTCATGTGCATAGTAGCTGACTCCCCCAACTCCCCCGCTTTTAGGATAGTCACCAGAACTGACAATGCATCCTATAGTAGAGTATCCGACGTCAGGATAAGCACAACCCCACCACGCCTCATAAGCGTAATATGCTGTACTATCCCTTGAGTGCCCATTCGGAGATCCACCCGCAGCAGCCAGTACCGGTGCTGCCAACATCATGAGCAGGACAGCTAAAATCAAGATTTTTTTCATTTTAATTCTCTCCATCAGCTGAGTTTCTCAGCAACATTCCAATTATTGTGCTTCACATTAATGTTTACTGTTCTCAAAGCCAATGAGAAAAGTGTACCTGTGTAAACCTGAACGCCTGAAAAAAGCGGTCATATTTGCGTTACCGCGGCGGATCGCCCTCGTGATCGTGCACGTTATCAATATTAAAAAAAAAGCCGGTTTTATACCGACACCCGGTTGACGCATAAATTTAATAGGCAGGATTATTATCATTGGTTGTCTGGCATTTGAAGTGCTGGAGAAGAGGCACTATCAACCAGACTCATTAAAGAAGGTGAAGGACTTGAGGAATTTAGCGGTTGGAATTGCATTAATCCTCCTGATTGCATGAGTAATGCCAGTACTAGCCCGGGGTCAAAAAAATCCGAATCCGTATTCAGAACGTAGTGTATCATAATATGCTTCTTGGGAAAACCCGATTTGTGAATCGGCCAACGAAGCAGGATATTCTGAGATAGGCTAGTGTATCAGCTTCAGTACTCCGAGCGAGAGGCATGGACTTTTCAGATCCAGCACAATCTTTGCACCGGCCACAGTAACGCTGACTATTATTTACCGCTTTTTTTTGAGAATTTAAACACAAAAAAAAAGAGCCGAACAGGGCGATCCCTTTGGCATCACATCCGGCATAATGGATGGAATCATCAGGATAAAAAAAATGGATTCATGAAAAGTAAATCCCCGACCTTCCCATAATTCACGATAAAAAAAGATGTGAGCGACAGAAAACCGGTTGTGAAGAGATCCCGATGTTTCTTTCATGGCATTTCCAATTTTTTTTGATTCCTGTTGGAATAAGAGAATCCTCATACTTTAATAGCAGATGAGCGAAATGAAAAGAAGGGAGAACCGGATACGCCATGATCCGAACCACCAAAGATCTCATAAACGAACTGGATAATGCCGTAACAGATCAGGAGGCCGCAGGTAACAGTACGCAAACGGCTCTTGTCATTGGTTTTGATCTTGAATGTAAGATGATTTTTTATGATGAATCCGACCGGCTTAACAAATTAAATACGCTGGTCAGGGAGGGAGGCGTACCGTTAGGATTTATCAAGGTTGCCAGGGTCGGGGAAGATGTCCAGTTTTTTTCCAAACCCCTGAGCGGATTTGAAAAGAATCTGAAAATACAGAGGATTTTAACAGAACTCTGCACGCTGGTAGGGAAGACGATGACTTCCGGAATTCAGGAGAATTAACCCCTTTTCCTTCCTCATACCGGAGGGATATCCGGCCCTGAATCGTTCACACGCATCTTTTTAAAGGGAACATTTTTTGTCCGCTCTCATTATGTTTTTGAAATACGAAATCCGCTCAAAGATTATAATCCCCGAAAGAAAAACGGATTAACCCTTTATAAAACGAATATCACGACCTTACGGTCGCTGAGAAACAGGGTAGTTCCGGGGAACGTGAACTGGATCTTCTTTATCACCGCTGTCTCTGGGATGATAAAATTCAATTGAGCATTGGTGGCCTGGGATGGGGTTAAATTGAATAAAACCTGTTCTTGAATCCCGGTCGGGAAATAGGATGCTCCCTTCGAATCGATCACCTTGAAATCATTGTAGGTGATCCCGATGTTCCCGCTGGTCCTGGTGTTGTTCAGGTACAATGAAACAATGAAAAACTTGTAGGAATTAAAGGTAGACTTCCCATCCTTTGCTGAATTAACCTTTATCTGGAGTTCATTGGTTGCAATAGTCTGGTCCAGGGAATATTCTGGTACTGGTGTTTCCGTTCCGAATAGTGCCGGAGCCACATTTGAAAAATTCTGACCAGTGGTCATGGAATACTGGATAGACGGGGGAACGATAAAGAATATCACGATAAGACATACGCCGAGAATCAATCCGGTTTTCAGGTAATTATTGATATTTCCCGCTTTTTTTATATCAGTTTCCAGTTTTGCACCGCAGTGAATGCAACGAGTGAAAAATTGCGGATACGTATGCCCGCATTTCGTGCATTTTTTTTTACCAGCCATGATTTTCCCGGACCCTCTCGTAAAATGCTTTTAGCAAGACTTCCCGCTCGAATTTATGTTTAATTCTCATATTTGTATCTTTTGGCCTTTGCTCCTGCAGCTTATCCGGTTTTCACCGGACAGGATCCGCCTGTTGACATTCATATCCCCCTCACGGGATACACAGGAATCCGCTGCACTGCCGGTGATGATATGGTTTAACCTGTTTTCATTTTTTGCCCTTACTCCTGGAAAATGAATCGGCATTTCACTGCCGTGAAAATCTGCCTTGAACAAAATCGGTGGATGGGTACCTGTCCGGATTGACGGATCCCTTTATGCCGTTTTCCACCGAATTAATAAAGAGTTTGTCAGGTTTACCATGAGTCAGGTCATCCGCTCCATCGGGAAAGGGTATGACCGCCGGCACGGGATATACCTTTGCGCCCCGTATGGCAAAAACACCCAAATCGTTCATCCGTGAGATCCTCAAAGTGACCGAGCGGCCGGAGATCCTATCGTTTGCCGGGGGACTTCCCAGTCCCGCTCTGATTGATGTCGATGGGATCCGCACTGCATCCAATACCGTACTGGAACAGGACGGCCGGTGTGCGTTACAGTATTCCACCACGGAAGGATATCTCCCGCTCCGGCAGTTCATCGCGGACCGGTACAAAAAAAGGCTGGGCCTGTCGGTTTCTCCAGGTGAGATCCTGATCACCAACGGGTCACAGCAATGCCTTGACCTTGTCGGCAAGGTCCTGATAGGTGCCGGCGACCATATCGCGATCGAACGCCCGGGATATCTCGGGGCGATCCAGGCATTCTCCCTGTACGAGCCGGAGTTCCACCCGGTCCCTCTCATGAAGGAAGGACCGGATATCGTATCGCTTGAGAAGACCTGCGGTTCCTGCCCGGTCCGGCTGTTTTATGGTGTCCCGAACTCGCAGAATCCGTCCGGGATTACCTATTCGGAAGAGCGGCGGAAAGAGCTGGCAGAGGTCCTCCGCGACCATGGTGTATTGTTCGTCGAGGACGACGCGTATGGGGAACTGAATTTTTCCGGGAGTTCCTGGCCATCGATGCGCGGGTTCCTGCCCGGGCAGACCCTGATCACCGGGTCCTTTTCCAAGATCCTCGCTCCCGGTATGCGGCTGGGTTGGGTCGTCGCGCCCCCGGCAATCATGGAGCAGCTGGTGGTTGCCAAACAGGCATCCGATCTCCATTCGAATTACCTCTCGCAGCGGATCGCGTATGAGTACCTGCTCCACCATGACATCGACAGCCATATCCGGAAAATACGGGCTGCATACCAGCACCAGTGTGCGGTGATGATCCGGATGCTCAGGGAAGAATTTCCCGAAACCGTTTCCTATACACACCCCTCAGGGCGGTATGTTCATCTGGGTGACTCTTCCCGGCGGGTTGTTCGTCCATGGAAGTGTTCGAACAGGCCTTACAGGAGAACGTAGCGGTCCTTCCCGGTATACCCTTTTATGTTGACGGAGGAGGTACCGACACGATGCGGCTGAATTTCTCCAACGCCACCGATGACACTATCATAACCGGCATGGGCCGGCTTGCCCGGGTCATCCGGCGTATATGCCGTACATAAAAAAAATACCCGTTAAAAAAAACAGGAAAAAAGCGCGGGTGTATAAAAAATACTATTAACAAATCAGGGACTCACATCTATTAATACCGGAAAGGGTATATGGCGCCGGGCTGCAACCTTTATACCAGTATGATCCGTGCGGCAGATGCCATCGACAGCCGATACAACACCACGAGGTAACCAATTCCATGAATACCAGAAATGATGCAGAAGCATTATTGCGGCAGGGCATCGAACTCTACGATCTTGGCAGGTTCCAGGAAGCCATTGTTATGTTTGACCGGGGTCTTGCCCTGTTCCCCCGCCTGGCAAAAGCACATTATTTCAAAGGTATCGCACTCTATGACCTGGGAAAATTCGAGGAAGCGATTGCGGCATACGATGAGGCATCCTTACTGGAACCTGCTGACCCCAATACCTTATACAATAAAGCGGCCACGCTCGCCCAGATAGGGAGAAATGAAGAAGCCCTGGAAACCTGTGACCGGCTCCTCCTCGCTGAAAGTTGACAATGCTGAAGGCTGGATCCTCAAGGGAATCGCCCTGTATGAACTGGGCCGGTTCAAGGAGGCAATCAGCGCCTATGACCATGCCCTCATGGTGGACCCGCGGCATGCCAAGGTCTATTACAACAAGGGAATTGCGCTGGCAGACCTCGGGCGACACGCGGAGGCCATCGCTTCCTATGACAAGGCAATTGAAGTCGTGCCCAATTATGCAAAGGCATTCTATAACAAGGGAATCTCCCTGTACGATCTGGGAAGGTATGACGAAGCACTGCAGGCTTTTGAGAAGGGCGAATGAGATCGATCCCTCTGATATATGGGTGTGGTATTATCGCAGTTTCATCCTTGCCAAACAGGAAAAAAACGATGAAGCCGTCAAATCGGCAGATATTTTTCTTGCCGCTGAACCGGACCATGCCGATATCTGGACCCTCAAGGGTATCTCCCAGTACAAGACCGGTCATGCAGGGGAAGCGGTTGAGTCCCTGAAGCAGGCCCTGGACCTCAATCCCGAAATTGCCGATGCCTGGTTTTACCTGGGGCTGGCATACACCCGTCTTGATGAGTATCCGGATGCTGTCGATGCATTCACAAAAAACCTTGACCTCAACCCCTCCAGTGCCCCGGCGTATTATCACCGGGGAATTGCGTACCTGCGACAGAAAAAATACCGTGAAGCAGTTCCTGATTTTGACCAGTCGCTCTCCCTGTCGTCCAGGGAATCCCGATGCCTGGTACAAGAAAGGTGTTGCCTGCATCCACCTGAGCAGGTACGAGGATGCGCTGGATGCGTTCAGCAAGGGCCTCGCCATGCGGCAGGATCATGCCGGGATCGTTCTATTACACGGGACTTGCCCATGCAAAACTGGGCCGGCTCAAGGAATCGATTGAGTCGTTCGAACAGGTCCTTATCCTTGATCCCGGGTGCGCTTCTGCCGCCTTCCAGCAGGGACTTGTCCTATGCCAACCTCGGGCGTTTTGCCGAAGCGGTTACCGCTTACGACCAGGCGCTGCAGATCAGCCCCGATTATACCGATGCCCTGTACCACAAAGGTTTTGCGCTTGCCAAAGCTGGGAAAGAATGATGATGCCATTGCCGAGTTCGACAAGACCCTTTCTGAGGACCGGGACAATGCCCAGGCTTACCACCAGAAAGGTACCCTGCTGGTAAAAACCGGCAGGTACGAGGACGCGATAGCCGCCTTCGACGAAAGCATCAGGCTCAGGCCGAACCTATGCGCAATCATTCTATGACAAGGGAATAGCGCTCCTCAAGCTTGAGCGGTTTGAAGACGCGATCGATGCATTCGGCTATGCCCTGAATATCAATCCCAATTATGTCAATGCTTTTTATTACCAGGGTATCGCGTTCCCGGAGCTCCATCGTTATGAAGAGGCCATCGACGCGTTCGATCATGCACTGGAGATCGATCCGATCCATACTCTTGCGCTCTACCACCGCGGAGCAGCACTCATGCAGGTTCAGCATTATGCCGATGCGGTAGTCGGCCTTTGATACCCTGCTTGCCATCTCCCCCCAGTATACTGCCGCGATCTATGAGAAGGCCATAGCCCTCCTCTACCTGTCCCGTTTCACGGAGGCATGCCAGACTTTTGATGAGGCGCTGGACCTGAACCCGTCCCTCGCCGATGCCTGGCTCTACAAGGGTATTGCCCTTGTCAACCTCAACCAGAACGAGGATGCAATCACTGCCTTTGACAAAGCGCTCCTTTTAAATCCAAAACGGACGGAGGCCGCGGTCAGGAAAGGGATACTCCTCACCAACCTTGAAAAATTCGATGACGCGGTTGCGGTATTCAACCACGTGCTCGAAGAAGACCCCCGCAATGCCCCGGATCTGGTATTACAAGGGTATCGCCCTCTCCCATCTGCACCGGCACCTGGAAGCGGTACGATCGTTTGACAAGACGCTGGAGATCGATCCTGACTGCACCCGGGCATGGTCGGCAAAAGCTGATGCCTGTCTGGCCCTGCAGAAGCCAATGGAAGCCCTGGACTCCTTTGACCGGGCTCTTGAAACTGGAACCCGATAACCAGGATATTCTCTACAAAAAGGGGGTTTCCCTCTTTACCCTGAAGAAATATGATAAGGCCCTGGCATCGTTTGACGGGGTGCTCCAGCGGGATCCCGGGTATACCGATGCACAGTTCCACCGCGGTCTTGTTTTCCTTGATCTCGAAAAACTGGAGGAAGCGGTAAATGCTTTTCTTGCGGTAACCGAACTGGATCCGGAAAATACCCCTGCACTTTTCTATACCGGCACCACCTTAAACGAACTCGGCAGGTACGAGGACGCGATTGCGGTTCTTAACCAGCTGCTCCTGATCTCTCCCCAGAACGCAAATGCCCAGTACCAGAAAGGACGTGCACTGATGCACCTGCGACCGGTACCAGGAAGCACATCAGGCATTTATGACCGCAATGGAATACGATCCTGCCCTTGCGCATATCTCCCTTGCATGACGGGATTGCCCTTGCAAAAATGGGCGCTGACGAAGAGGCGATCGCGGCATTTGAACGGGAGTTGTCCATAAATCCGAAAAATCCGGAAGCAGCAACCCGTAAAGGGATATCCCTCCTCCGGCTGGGCCGCCATACTGACGCGATAACCAGTCCTTGCAGAATCCGCTGAAAAGCGATCCGCAGAACATGTGGTCATGGTGTTACCTTGGGATGGCATACGCGGTCACGGATAATCTGGAAGATGCCATCCGGGCTTTTGACAAAGTTCTTGAAATAAACCGCAGGTGCCACCATGCATTTTTTGAGAAGGGAAAAGCTCTTGCCCGCCTCGGTAAACCTCTTGAAGCCGTTGTATCCTATGATCGTGCCCTTGAAATCTCGCCGGATAATGCCGCAATCCTGTACAACAAAGGCATTGCCCTTGCCCAGCGGGAGAAATATGATGATGCGATTGTGGCATTTGAGAAAGCCCTTGACGATCGAACCGGATAATGCGGACGGCCTGTACTATCTGGGTATTGCCCTGGCGGGCAGGGAACGGTATGCTGAATCGATCACGGGCATTCGACCGCTCGCTGGAGCTCAATCCTCAGAACGCACTGGCACACCACTACCGCGGGATTGCGTTAATTCAGACCGAACAGCTGGATGAAGCAGTCAGAGCATTTAAAAAAGCGCTGGAATCTGATGCATCCAATGCATTCTCTTACTATTACCTCGGGACTGGCCCATCTCCAGTTGAAACAATACGGGGAAGCGATCAGTTCCCTCGACAAAACGATCTCGCTGGATCCCGGTATCGTGGATGCCTCTCATGTACAAGGGTATCGCCCTTGCCGCCATAAACCGGCATGAGGATGCTATCGAGGCACTGGACAAGAGCCTTGCTTCCAATCCCTCGCTGATCGATGCCCTCATCTGCCGTTCGGGATCTCTCTTCGCACTCGGGCGCTTTTCAGAGACCATCGAGACCGATGACCGTATCCTCTCCCTGAACCCTACGCTCATCGATATCTGGATGCAGAAAGGAAATTCCCTGTTCGAACCTGGGTAAAAAACAGGAGTCCATCCTTGCTTACAGCAAGGCGCTGGAGATCAATGCGAACCTTGCGGACGGCTGGGTAAAAAAAGCCGATGCTCTCTGCGATCTCGGGAAGATGCAGGATGCGATCCTCGCATACACCCGTGCACTGGATATCAATCCGGCCCTGTACGAGATCTGGATGCGCAAGGGAGATGCCTTAAACCAGCTGGGCAAGACGGAAGAAGCCGTGCTCTCCTACAAAAAATCCCTCCGGATAAACCCGGAACAGGAGAATGGCTGGATCAAATGCGGGCGGGCATTCTTCGATCTCGGGCAATACCAGGATGCGATCGATGCGTTCGACAATGCCATCGGGCTGAACCAGCGGAGCATTGAGGCATTTTATTACAAGGGGCTCTCCCTGGAAAAGATCAACCGGGCGGAAGGGGCAATCCATGTCTTCGAAGTGCTGCTCGAGATCGATCCAAAGAACGGGGACGCCCATTACCACAAAGGGCTGGCACTCGCAAAACTGGGCGATCACCGCGATGCCATCACGTCCTTTGACCAGACTATCAGGATTCTTCCTGCCTTTGCACCGGCATCATACCACAAAGGCAAATCGCTGGTGGTCAATGGAAAATATCCCGAGGCTATCGAAGCATTCCGGCAGGCGCTCGAACGGGAACCCTCGTATACCGAAGTGTATTACTATCTGGGATTTGCGCTCTTAAAAACCGGAAAATATCCTGAAGCAATCGAAGCCTTTGATAAAAACCTGGCAAAAGACACGAGCAATGCACTGGCACATTTCAACCGGGGCATTGCATTTGAAAAACTGGGGAAGTACCAGGAAGCGCTCGAGGCGCTCGATAAGTCCCTTATCCATGACCCGGAAAATGCCCTTGCGTTTTATCATAAGGGAAAATCCTATGCCGACCTGAAACGGTACAGCGATGCGGTTTTTGCCTTTGACAAGACCCTGCAGATGAAACCGAAATACACCGATGCCCGGTTAAGGAAAGGCCTTGCTCTGTATCATCTTCGCAGTTTCCGCGATGCGATCGGTGATTTCGACCGCACGATCGCCGAGAATCCCCACCACCTCAATGCATTCTATTACAAGGCGAGATCCCATCAGGAACTGGGAGAATTTTCCGAAGCCATCGATGCATTCGATCACGCCCTGGAGATCGAGTCAGGCCGGACCGATATCCATTTTTTCCGGGGCACTGCGCTCCTTGCGCTCTTGCGGTTTGAGGATGCGGTTCACGCGTTTGACCAGACACTGCTCATCGATAACGGGTGTGCACGTGCCCATTACTATCGGGGTTTCATCTTAATCAAACTCGGGCGCCAGCGGGAAGGGATCGATGCGTTCGACCGCTGTATTGCCATCACCCCCCGGTATGCACCGGCGCATTACCTGAAGGGGAGGGCACTTCATTCGATCGGGATGAACCAGGATGCGGTCTATGCGTTCGATCGGGCGCTGGAGTCGGATCCGCAGTGTGCAAAAGCCGCACTCTGTAAGTCGGCGGCCCTCCACGACATGGGAAATAATGAGGAATCACTCTCAGCAAGCGAAAAATCGATCGAGATCAACCCGGAGTCTGCGGAATCCTGGTATCGGAAGGGTGTTGCGCTCGCTGACCTGGACCGGGTCGCCGATGCCGTAACCGCGTTCGATAAGTCCATTGAACTCGATCCTTCCACGGCACAGATCCATTATGATAAAGGGCTTGCCCTGATCAAACTCGCCCGGTACCTTGATGCAATTGCTGCGTTTGACCGCGTTCTTGAGATCATCCCGGGTTTTTCTGCCGCATTCTTCCATAAGGGACTTGCCCTTGCCGAACTGGGCATGCACGAGGAGGCCGTCATGTCCTTCAATATCGCCCTGGAGATTTCTCCGGATGATGCAGCTACCCATTATCATAAGGGCCTGTCCCTTGTCCGGCTTGAGAATTTTGAGGATGCAATTGCTGCGTTTGATGAAGCATTCAGGCTTAAACCCCGGAACGCAGACCCCCTCTACCAGAAAGGCCTCTCCCTGGCCGCACTCGGAAACCAGGAAGCGGCTGACGCGACATTTTCCGCAGCACTGGAAATAGATCCCGGCAATAAGGATGCCCTGTATCATAAGGGACTTGCCCTTGCCGAACTGGGAAAATTCGATGAGGCAATCGAGGCGCTCTCGCGGACTGTTGATGCAAACCCGAAAATAGCAAACGCATGGCTCATACGGGGATTCTGCCTGTTTGCCGTAGAGCGTTTCCAGGACGCGGTCCTGTCCTACAACAACGCCATCGAGCTTGACAGGACCAACTCCCATACCTGGTTCTACAAGGGAAGGTCTCATATCAGTCTGGGAAGTAATGAAGAAGCAATCGCTGCGTTTCGATAATGCGATTGCCCTTGCGCCTGACTTTGGTGAAGCATATTATTACAAGGGCATCGCTCAGTTCCGTCTCGGCAAATATCCCGATGCTGCGGAAATGTTCGGTGAAGCAACCCGCCTCATGCCCGACTTCATCGATGCGTTCCGGGAACACGGCCGCACTCTCGGCATCGTTGGCAGGTATCCGGAAGCAGTGGAAGCATTTGACCGCGTCCTCTTCGCTCTCCCCCAGGATCTGACCGCACTGTACGGACAGGCCCGGGCGTATGATCACCTGGGATCCTATAAAGACGCGGTCACCGCGTATTCCCGGGTGAACCGTGTCGAACCTTCCTGTGAGCGGGCGTTTTTTTACAAAGGGTTCGCTCATATCCTGCTGCACCAGTATGACGAAGCGGTGGATGCATTTGCCCGTACCATCGAGATCAATCCCCGGAATGTGGAAGCGTGGCAGGAGAAAGGCAAGGCCCTCGTGGTTCTTGAAAAATATGAAAGTGCCGTTGAAGCGTTTGACGGATACCTGGCTATCCGGCCGGAGAACGCGGCTATTTTCTTCGAGAAGGGACTGGCGCTTACCAAACTGGAAAAAACAGAGGAAGCACTTGACGCATTCACTCAGTGCATCGCCCTCGGGCTTGACACTGCACGTGTTTATGCAGAACAGGCATATGCCCTTTTCAGGCTGTCCCGCTATGACGAAGCGCTTGACTTCCCTGGACCGGTCCCTTGAGCATGCCGGGGATGATGCCCACGTCCATCTGGTACGGGGAGAATGCCTGACGCATCTCAAACGGTATGCTGACGCATTTGCAGCCTTTGAGGCAGCTCTTGCGCTGGATCCTGAAAACAACCGGGCACACCGCGGGCGGGGTCTCACTCTCGTGAAACTGGGACGCTATGAAGACGCTGTTATAAGTCTGGACCGTGCCCTGGAAGATGATACCGTAAATCCCGAACTTCTCACCTGCAAAGGGTTCTCGCTGTACCGTCTGAAGCGGTACAAGGAGTCTGTTGAAGCCCTGGGCAAATCCTTAAAGAGAAGACCTCAGAATCTGCCCACCCTCTTGTATCGTGGAAAAGCGTACCTGCATCTCCTCCGGTGGGAGGATGCACGTGCCTGCTTTGAAACGATCCTTTCGTTCGAGGATAAAAATGCATCCGTCTGGTATTACAAGGGGTTATGTCTTTCACAGATGGAACTGAACAGTGATGCGCTTGAAGCATTTGACCGCGCCATTGAACTCGATAAATCCTGTGCACCGGCATGGTTCAACTCTGCCTGCGCGCTGAGCACGCTCGCACGATATGAAGAATCGATCCATGCATTTGACTGTGCACTCGAGCTGAATCCTTCCCTGCAGGATGCAGCTTACCTGAAAGGACTTTCCCTCATATCACTCAGACGTTATGATGAAGCATTGGAATCTCTCAATTCAGCCGTATCTCTGGGACCGGATACAGGATCCCTTTATTATTACCGGGGACGCGTTCTCATTGAACTCGGGCGTTACCAGGAAGCCCTTGAATCATTGAGCCGATCACTTGAGCTCAATCCTGAGGATTCCGTCACATGGCACGAGAAAGGGGACACTCTTTTCCGTCTGGGTAATTTTTCCGATTCCCTGCAGGCATACAACCGGTCACTTGAATTAAACCCGGGCAATGCACAGGCCGCATTCTGTAAAGGCCAGGCATGTGCATCGATCGGCAATGATGAGGATGCCGTCAGGGCCTTTGACCTCGCTATCAGCATCAATCCCGCATTTTACAAAGCAGCATATTTCAAAGGTCTTGCATTATCACGGCTTCGAACAGCATGCTGATGCTATCAGGTCATTTGATTATACGCTTGAATATTGTCCTGAACACGCGAATGCACATTACCACAGGGGAATTTCCCTCGCCGAACTCAGTAAATTCGGAAAAGCGATAAAATCCTTTATCCAGGCGCTTAAGTTTGATTCCACGATCACCGATGCCATCTACCGTACCGGTCTTGCATACGCAAGTCTTGGTAACTATGCTGATGCTCTTGTGGCATACGATAAGATCCTTGAATCTGCTCCGGACAATGCCGATGTCCTGGTCCAGAAAGCCCATGCGCTTGCACGGCTGAACCGGCCTGATGATGCCCTGGAAAGCCTCAATCAGTCCCTGGAACTGGTGAATAACAATGCCGAAGACTGGATATTCAAGGGTACCCTGCTGAATGAGGTTGAGCGATACAAAGACGCTCTCGATGCGTTTGAACGGGCTGTTGCACTTGAACCGGACAATATCCCCGCGTGGTACCGGAAAGGAATGTCATACCTCGCCCTTATGGAATACCACGAGGCAATTACCTGCTTTGATCAGGTAATTTCACGCGATGAACACTGTGCCGGGGCATGGCTGAAAAAAGGAAGTGCCCTTCTTTCCATCGGCCAGTTCGAACCTGCGGTCGATGCATTGACCCGGTCTCTTGATCTCAGGCCCCAGAACGCAAACGGCTGGTACGACCGTGCAATCGCACTTGCGGAACTGAAACGGTACGAGGACGCCGTGGATTCATTCGACCGGGCAATCGCGATCAACAGCAAATATACGAATGCCTGGTACGACAAAGGTGTTGTCCTCACTCGTTTTGGCAGGGACAG
The DNA here is from genome assembly GCA_963818425.1 of uncultured Methanoregulaceae archaeon. Taxonomy (GTDB): domain Archaea; phylum Halobacteriota; class Methanomicrobia; order Methanomicrobiales; family Methanospirillaceae; genus Methanoregula. Next base: position 17,176 of record CAWFSA010000008.1, read on the forward strand.
GGAGGCCATACAGGCTTTTGAAAATACCCTTGCGATCGATCGGCTTTTCGCGAGTGCGTTTTACGAGAAAGGACTTGCACTGGAGCGGCTGTCCCTGCATACGGATGCGCTCGCGGCATTTGAATCAGCATTGTCCCTTGACCCGTCACTGGTCCCGGGACAGTTTAACAAAGGGCTGGTCCTTTTCCGTCTGAAGCGGTACAAGGAATCCCTCACGGCATTCGAATCGGCGGTCGCGCTTGACGAAACCGTGGCCGATGCCTGGTACTATAGCGGGCTCTGTTATATCCATCTGGGAAAAAATCCCGCATCCATTACAGCCTTCAACCGGGCACTTCAGCTGAATCCCCGGTATTATGATGCTTATTTTGAAAAAGGACTTGTCCTGTCAGATATAGGCAATTTTGCAGAAGCGGTTGTGGAACTCTCCCATGCCCTCGAGGTGGATGACAGCAAACCCGATGCACACTATGCAAAAGGCCTGGCATTGGAAGCATTGGGGCGTTACGATGATTCACTGTCCTCGTTCGAGAAGACCCTTGCACTGGACCCCGGGTATTCCAATGCCTACTTCAACCAGGGCGTGGTTCTTATGCAGCTCGGGAAGGTGCCCGAAGCAATAACGGCATTCGACAATGTCCTGACCCGCCTTCCGGATCATGCCGATGCCTGGCACCAGCGGGGGATCGCATATGAATTCCTGCAGGACGACCAGCAGGCAGTTGAGTCATACGAGAAAGCACGGCAGTACGATCCCCGGAATGGCGAGCTGCTTTTCTCGGAGGGCAAGACCTTTGCACGGCTGGGTAAATCTGAAGATGCCGTCCGGATCTTTGATCTCGCACTGGATGTCAGCCCGGATAGCGGCGAGATCTTTTACGAGAAGGGGCTCTCGCTTGCAGTACTCGGTCGTCATGAAGAGGCCGAGGCCGTTTTAGAAAAGGCTGTAAAGCATCTCCCGCAAAAGTTCGAACCTTCATACCACCGCGGCTTATCCCTTATGACCCTCGGTCGGTATTCTGACGCCGTTGCTGCATTCACTGCTGCAATCAGTCTTACACCGGAGAATCCGGAGTTGTGGTATCATAAAGGAGCGGGACTTGCCCGGCTGGGCGAGCATCAGTCTGCAATTTCAGCCTTTGAAAAAGCAATAGCGATCCGTACGGAAGATTCAGAGTCTCACCGGGGACTTGCCCGGGCTCTTGTTGCACTGGACCGGGACGAGGATGCCATCCGGTCGTTCGATACTATTATTGAACGGAATCCGGAAGATCCTGCAGCGTGGTACGAAAAAGGGCTGGCATTGTATCGCCTGAAAAAATACCAGGAATCCCTGGCAGCGCTCGAAAAGGTACACACGCTGGATCCAAAAAACAATGACGCCCTGTATCATCTCGCCGCATCACAGCTGGCACTCGAAAAGTATCCCGAAGCAGTGAATTCCTATAACCATCTGCTCATGATGTGTCCTGAAAAATATTCTGCATGGTATGAACTGGGAATTGCGCTCGCTTCCCTGAACAGTCTGGACGAGTCGCTTGATGCCTTTGACCATGCCCTCCGGATCAAACCCGGTTACTTTGATGCACTCTATTACCGGGCACGGATCCTTGACCGTCTGGATCGCCTCAACGATGCGGTATCAGGATATAATAAGGCCCTGTCCGTCCAGCCGCTGCATGTACCGTCACTCCATTACAAGGGATTTGCATTATCGCGTCTGGGTCGCTTCGAAGACGCCGTCAAGGTTTTTGACCGTGCTCTTGAGATCGATCCCGCTTATACCGAGGCATGGTTCGAAAAAGGGCATGCCCTGAGTTCCCTTGGTATGTACCGTGAAGCAGTAAAAACATTCGACAAGGTATTGCAGATTGAAAAGAACCATGTCGAAGCGTACTACTACAAGGGGTTTGCGCTCGCCAGTCTCGGAAGGCACGAGGACGCGATACTTGCGCTCAATAAAACGCTTGATCTTGACGACAGGAGCGGGCAGGCGTACTACCAGAAAGGACTGTCCCTGGCTGCGACCGGCCGGAATGAGGAAGCAATACAGGCATTTGATCGAATGCTTGAGCTTGTACCGCAATCAACAGATGCGCTGCTCCATCGTGGTATGGTACTGATACAACTCGAACGATACCATGAAGCCATTGAGTCCTTTATGAGGACTCTGGAAATCGATCCCACTCATGCCGAGGCATGGTACCTCAAGGGAAGTGCCTTCTTTGCGCTCGGGGGATACGAGGATGCAATAGAAGCATTCAACCGGGCGCTTGAAATACGCCCGGATTATGGAACAGCTTATTACGAAAAAGGAAGGGCTTTATCCAAACTTGGTATGTATACTGAGGCTGTCATCTCCTTTGACAATGCTCTTTCTTTCCAGCCCAAATTTACCGATGCACTTCATTTCAAGGGTCTTGCCCAGATACAACTGGGACGGTTCGAGGATGCCGAGTACTCCTTTGACCAGGCACTGAGGATACGCCCCAACAACGGGCATATATGGACCGGGCAAGGGTATCACACTTTTCAAGCGGGAAAAATATGCGGAAGCCGTCACTTTTTTCAGAAAAGCCCTGGGAATCGATTCCCGGGATGCCTATGCCGGTTATTATCTGGGGTTGTCCCTGTCCCGCCTCGGGAACTACCATGAGGCAATGAAATATTTCGATGCTGCACTTGCCGTGGTCCCGGACTGTGCACAGGCACTCTATTACAAGGCCCGTGCACTGGCCATGCTCTCCATGCATCATGAAGCCATCGGCGCCTATGACCGTGCTATCGCGCTGAAAGAGACGTTTGCTGACGAATGGCTGTACAGGGGGATGTCCTATGCAAGTCTCGAGCAGTTCGACCGGGCACTTGAGGATTATAACCACGCCCTCTCGCTTAATACTACCCATGCCGGTGCATTGCTGTATAAGGGTATTGCCCTTAACCACCTGAACCGATACCCTGAAGCAATTCGTTCTTTCATGGATGCCATTGCAGTCCAGCCCGATTATCCTGATGTATACTACCACCTTGGACTCGCCCTTCTTGAGCAGAAACAGTATAATGATGCCATCTCGTCATTCGACCAGGCTCTATCTTTCAATAAGAAATATGCCGAGGCATACTTCCACAAAGGCATTGCGCTCTCCCGTAGGGAGGACTATGAACAATCGGTGGTGGAGTTCAATGCGGCCCTGAAGATCCGCCCGGACTATGAGCAGGCGCTCTACGAACGCGGCAGGTCCCAGATACGCCTCGGGAAATACAAGGAAGCCATAAGTTCGTTTGACCAGGTCCTTGCATCAAACCCGGGGAATGCAACCGCGATTTACGAGAAAGGACGAGTGAACTATGTCTCAGGCAACCTTGATGCTGCCGTTGCCTTGTTCGACACCGCCGTTGATATCACTCCTTCCTGTTATCAGGCATTCTTCTGGAAAGGGAAGGCCTTGTTCGAGCAGGGAAGTTTCGATGCTGCGATCACTGCCTACAACCGTGCACTAGAACTCGTTCCGAAGATTTCCGCGCTCTATGATCACCGGGGGCTGGCATTAGCTGCCCTGGAACAGTTCCGGGATGCCATCCAGTCGTACGACCAGGCACTGGAGATAGAGCATACGGCAGAAGTTTTCGCACACAAGGGGATCGCCCTTGTAGAACTCGGTATGTACCGGGACGCGATAGAGGCATTTGACAGGGCTATTGACCAGAATGAGAACCTGGCAGAGGCATGGATGGGCAAAGGTAACGCATATTACGACCTCGGGAAATACAACGACGCCCAGGCCGCGTATGAGAAATGCCTGGCACTCGACCCGGAAAATGCAGTTGGATGGACCCGCCATGGCATGGCCCTGTCCGCACAGCAGCAGTCTGAAGCAGCGATCATATCGTATGACCGGGCACTTCTCATCGATCCCACATTTTCCATTGCATACTTTACCAAGGGGAGTTCCCTTGACGCACTCGGGCGGTTTGAGGATGCGATCGAATCGTTCGATGCCATGCTCACTATCCAGCCGGAATTTGTCGATGCATGGATCCTCAAGGGGCGCGCCCTTCAGGAACTCAACCGTTACCAGGAAGCCCTGACTGCATTCAAACAGGCACTGGAAATTGAACCCGGCCGGAAAGAGGTCTGGAATGATATCGGGGAGATCCTGGATAAGATCGGGAAGCCCGACGAAGCAAAAATCTGTTACGAGAAAGCGCGGTGAGGGGAATTAACCGTCGTAATAACGAAGAACCTGATGGTTCTTCTCATTGCTCATCTCTGATCAGATTCGCAATAATGAAGAACCTGATGGTTCTCTGCTCGTGTTCCTTCGTCTGACAGCGAGGTATAATTGGAGAAGACCTTATCAGAGTTCTTCGATGCAATACTTCCTCGTAGCCCCATGTCATCAGGTTTTTTTTAATGTCGACAGGGCTACAAACCCTGTTTTTACCGTGAAAGAAATCCTTTACGATTGTCTCTTCTCCCTGCGCCGGCTTTGCCGGTTATTTTTCTCTGCATGATCCGGTGAGTCTTGTGTTTTATGCCGGTACAGGAGATATCCCCCGATAATCACGACAAGCAAAAAGATCCCGGTAAGTCCAGGGGCATACCTGATATAAACGGGTGTACTGGCATCCCGCAATTGCACGGCAATCCGCCGGTTGGCTGCAAGATTCGGGTAATCCGGCTGAAGAGACTTTACCTTGTCGAATGCTGCAATCGCCTCATCGTACCGTTTCATTCCGGCAAGGGAATAACCTTTATTGAACCATGCCTGTGCATTGTCAGGTTCGAGAGCGATCGCGGTCTCATATGCCCCGAGTTCGTCATCATATTTTCCAAGATTGTATAAAATATATCCCCGGTTGATCCACCCGCGGGTATTTTCCGGTTCAAGGGCAAGTGCGTTATCCGATGCAGCAAGTGCCTCTGAGAATCTTCCGGCACGGTTGAGTGCATCCGCCTTGCCGTTCCATGCATTGAAATTATTCTTATCAAGGGAAATTGCCTGGTCATAGGCTGCTATGGCTTCGGTATAATTTTTGGTTGTTGTAAGAGAATCTCCCTGTGCAATAAAGCCCGCGGCATCGCCGGACGATGCTGCTCCTGCGATACTGAAGAAAAAAAATGCCAGAAGAAAACACAGGGGAATAATCCGGCGTATCCTGAATACCATGAGATAATCACCCGGAGTAGATCTCTTCTGAATGGCTCATAATCCTTTATACACACCGCTCCCGCTGGCTGGCAAGAACGAGGACACGGCGCGTCAGGCTTTTATGAACGCGCTGGTCATGCCGCTGGAGGATGGTGAAGAAATCCGCTGCAATCGGCGAGATATCCCGGTGGGTAACGACCACGGCTCTCTTTTTCGGTTTTAAGACCCGATGGATCTCTTCCAGTGCATCGCCGTACAGCCGGTCCATGGTATCGGACTTTTTGATGCAGACTGACTGGCCATACGGGAAATCCGTTACCACTGCGTCAACCGTATGATCGCAAAAGGGCAGGTGTGTTGCATCGGCAAGCATCAGATCTGATTCAGGAGTATTCTGCCGGCTTCCCAAAACCATCTGCGGATCAAAATCGCTGCCCGTAGCACGAGCTCCCAGTAACGCTGCTTCGATAAGGATCCCCCCGGTTCCGCAGAACGGATCGAGCAGAATCTCGCCCTGCCGGATACCGGCGATATTGACAAGCGTCCGCGCCATCCGGGGCATCATCACGCCAGGGTGGAAAAAATCCCGTTTTCCCGGGTTCCTTGCATCATACGAGGCGCGATTAAAGGCAAACAGGACTTTTCCGAAGTAGCACTTATCCTCTGACAGGATTGCACGGTATTCAGCATCGGGATCTTTCAGGTTTACCGGTCCGGTGATCATGGTGCCGATCATATGCTCGAACTCTTTCTGGGAGCAGGGATTGTGCTCATTGCTTCCCCCGTGAACTTTTTTTGCCCGTCCGGCAAAGGTTTCCCGGGTCTCGAGTGCGAGATCCCGCAGGAGACCCTTGAACGCAGCAAGGTCCGGTTCGCATTCCCCCAGGTACTCGAGAACGCCATGAGTCATGGCCAGGCGGCATGATGCTGCCGGATCGGGGACTCGACGACTGCGACCTGCAGGCGCTGATCGAGAACGGTACCGACACACGTAAGCTCTGCAAACGGGAGCGTCGGGTTTTCGCCGGAAAGTTCGAAGATCAGCTTCATCCTGATCTCATTTGTGGCAGGTACTAAAAAAGTGAGGGGTAGATCAGAGGGCTGGCGGAATGGTTATTTTTTCCCTTTCTTCTTGCCGCCCATAATGGTGGAGAAGAACCCGCTGCCATGATGATTTTTACCTTCCAGTTCCGCAATCTGTGCATAGAGTTCTTTTAACTCATTGCTGACAGAACGGGGGGTGACAATCTTTACCCTGACAAGGAGATCGCCGGGTTTTCCGCGCCTCCTGACTCCTTCACCGCTGATCTTCAGGGCTGTGTTGTACTGGATCCCGGCAGGTACTTTAAGTTCAATATGGCGTTGATCGATTGTCTCAATATCAATCGATGTCCCGAGTACCGCCTGCGCGGGTGATATCTCGATAGTAGTCTCGAGATTATCGCCGGATCGGGTGAACCGGTCATGGGGCAGGACATAGACTTCGATGAACAGGTCCCCGTTGTGGGCACCGTATTCACCGGCTTCCCCGTACCCCTCCATGCGGAGGCGCATCCCGTTGTCGATCCCGGCAGGAATATGGACGGATATCTTCCGTTTCACCCGGGTATGGCCGGAACCACGGCATTCCTTGCAGACTTTTTCCGGGATCTTTCCCCGTCCTTCGCACTGGGTACAGGGAGTCATCCGGATGAACTGCCCGAACGGGGAACTGGTGGCCTGCCGCATCTGGCCTGAACCCCCGCAGCGGGGGCAGGTTTTGAGTTTTTTTGTCTCGCTCCCCGACCCGCTGCAGGCAGGGCAGGGCTCGGTATGCATCACTTCGATGTCACGGTCCATACCGGCAACAGCATCTTCGAGCCGTATCTGGATCCGCATCAGGAGGTCTGCGCCGGGCTGGGGGCCGGACCTCCGCTGGCCTCCGCCAAAGAAATCGAAGATATCCCCAAAGCCGGAGAAATCGGCAGAGAATCCCCCGCCGCCGAATCCTCCTCCCCCGGTATAGGAGCCTTTGGATGCATTCGTGTAGGTCTCATGACCCATATTGTCATACTGCCGTTTTTTCTGCTCGTCCGACAGGACGCTGTAGGCTTCGTTGATCTTCTTGAACTTCTCTTCAGCTCCGGGCTCCTTGCAGATATCCGGATGGAACTTGCGGGCGAGGTTGCGGTAGGCTTTCTTGATCTCTGCATCGTCGGCATTCCGGGGTATGCCGAGCGTTTCGTAGTAGTCCTCTCCGCCCATGATCCGGTCACTCGTCTTTTACTTTGTAGTCTGCATTGACTACATTGTCATCGGTTTTGGATTCTTTTGCTGACCGGGATCTGCACTGGTTCCTGCCTGCTGTGCCTGTGCTGATGCCTGTTCTGCCTGAATCTTCTGGTAGATCTTGGTGGTGGCAGCATATACCGCTTCAGTCAGGGATTCCATGGACTTCTTGATCTCATCGAGATTGTCCTCGCCGACTGCTTTCCTGACTGCTGCAACACCTTCTTCTACCTTGGTCTTGTCCGCAGCTTCGAGTTTGTCACCGCTCTCCTTGAGCATCTTTTCTGCGGTAAAGATTGCGGTGTCTGCCTGGTTGCGGAGTTCTATCTCGTCGCGTTTCTTCTTGTCATCGGCTTCGAACTGCTTTGCGGCATCCATCATCTTCTTGATGTCTTCCTCGGAGAGTTTCTTGTCACCCTTGATGGAGATGGCCTGCTGGTTGCCGGTGCCAAGGTCTTTTGCCGAAACATGGATGATACCGTTCGAATCGATATCGAAGGTGACCTCAATCTGGGGGATGCCCCGGGGTGCCGGGGGAATGCCGGTCAGCTGGAACTTACCGAGCGTGAAATTGTCCTTGGCGAGCGCACGCTCACCCTGGACAACATGGATCTCCACACTGGTCTGTCCGTCGGCAGCAGTCGAGAAGATCTGGCTCTTCCGGGTCGGGATCGTGGTATTGCGCTCGATAAGTTTCGTGGCGATCCCGCCGAGGGTCTCGATACCGAGCGTGAGCGGGGTGACATCCAGGAGGACGATATCCTTGGTCTCACCGGTCAGGACTGCACCCTGGATACCTGCACCGAGTGCAACGCACTCATCCGGGTTGAGGCCCTTGTCGGGTTCCTTGCCGAGCAGTTTCTTCACGGTCTCCTGGACAAGCGGGACACGGGTTGAACCGCCGACAAGAAGGACGTGATCGATATCCTTTGGCTCGAGTTTCGCATCGCTGAGTGCCTGTTTTACCGGGCCGACCGTTGATTCGACAAGGTCGCCGATGAGCTGCTCGAGTTTCGACCGGGTGAGATCGATGTTCAAGAATTTCGGGCCGCTTGCATCGGTCGTGATGTAGGGCAGGTTGATGTTGGTGGACTGCCGCTGGGAGAGTTCGATCTTCGCATTCTCTGATGCATCGCGGAGACGCTGCATTGCATAGGGATCATTCCGCAGGTCGATACCTTCCTTCTTTTTGAACTCCTCGATCAGGTAATCCTGTACCAGCTTGTCGAAATCGTCGCCACCAAGGTGGTTGTTGCCTGCAGTGGACTTGACTTCGAAGACACCATCGCCCAGCGTGAGGATAGAGACATCGAATGTCCCGCCGCCGAGATCGTAGACGAGGACCGTTGCGTCCTGTTCCTTGTCGATACCATACGCAAGTGCACTTGCCGTAGGTTCGTTGATGATACGCATGACCTCGAGGCCGGCAATCTTCCCGGCATCCTTGGTTGCCTGGCGCTGTGCATCATTGAAATACGCCGGAACGGTGACGACCGCTTTTGAGATCTTCTCCCCGAGATATGCCTCTGCATCGATCTTGAGTTTCTGCAGGATCATTGCAGAGATTTCCTGGGGCGAATAATCCTTGTTGTCAATCTGGATCTTTTCGCTGGTTCCCATCTTCCGCTTGATGGACTGGATCGTGCGCTGGGGATTGGTGACGGCCTGCCGTTTTGCAAGGCTCCCGACAAGGCGTTCGCCCTCTTTCGTGAATGCAACGATCGAAGCAGTTGTTCGCCCGCCTTCAGCATTGGGGATGACAATCGGTTTTCCCGCTTCCATGATCGACATGCAGGAATAGGTTGTTCCCAGATCGATACCCAGAACCTTCTCTTTTGCCATTTTTTTACCTCTGGTAATCTTAATTTCCTTTTGATACCGCAACTTTTGCGTATCTGATAACTTTTTCATTCATCGTATACCCCTTGCAACCTCATCGATGACCATCCCCTCCGGCTCGCCGGAAGGAACATGGGCGATCGCTTCGTGCTCCACGGGGTTGAAGGGCTTTTTCAGTGAATCTATGGGCATGATGCCATGACGCTGGAGTTGTACGCTCAGCAATTGCCGGATCTGCTCCAGTCCTTCCCGGAGGTGGGAATCGTCGGACTTTAATGCCCGGTCGAAATTATCCACCACTTCGAGAAGGTCAATTGCAAAACGTTCATTTGCAAGATCGATTACCGATTCACGTTCCTTTGATGTGCGTCGTCTGAAATTTTCAAAATCTGCTGCAAGCCTCAGGAACCGATCGTTCAGTTCGGCAAATGCCTTCTTCTGTTCATCCGGTTCAGGAGTACCGGAAACGGGTTCCGTTAACGGATTTTCCGGGATATCCCGAGTTCCGTTCTCCGCCTGTTCCGGATTACGTTCTGCATCGTTCATAGTACATCCTTTTTCGATGTTCCATTATCTATAGCATTGTAGTTCTATATAAATGTTTATGTAATCCACTACAACTAATCGCCAGCATTGGGGCAGGTTTCAGAATAGAACACGATATAATCCGTTGAATCTGTCATAATGACCCGATTACGGGAAATTCACAATTTAATATAACTAAAAATGGTTCGGGTCATCATCATAATGAAAAGTATCCGGAAAACGGGATGGGAAAAACTGGATACCTTTTTCCTCCTGTTATGCATATTCTTAACCATGAAGTGGGCACTCCTCTCCGTATGGGACAAGACCGGCATCATTGATCTTGCAAAGACACTTGTCGGGCAAAAATACAATATCATGAGTTCCGGCGGGACCGGGAAAGCCCTTGCAGAAGCCGGGATAAAATTCACCGAAGTGTCGAGTTATACCGGTTTTCCCGAGATGATGGACGGGCGGGTCAAGACACTTCACCCCAAAGTGCACGGGGGTTTGCTCGGCAGGCGGCAGATCGATGATGCAGTGATGACCAGGTACGGGATCAACCGCATCGATCTTCTTGTCGTCAACCTCTACCCTTTCGAGAAGATGTCTGCACAGAAGATGGATCTTGAAGAACTTATTGAATATATCGATGTCGGCGGACCCGCAATGATCCGGGCAGCGGCAAAAAATTACAAGGATGTTGCCGTTGTTGTCGATCCCTCGGATTACCCGATGATAACCCGGTCTGTTTCCGGTGCCGGTATCACCCCGGAAGATCGGCTTGTGCTTGCAAAGAAGGCATTTGCACGTACTGCTGCCTACGATGCTGCCATCAGCAATTATCTCTACCGGCTGGATGCCGATTTCCCGTCCGTCTTCACGGTGCAGTATACCGGAGGAAGGACATTACGCTATGGTGAAAACCCCCACCAGAAGGCAGCAGTCTATGGCACCCGGGGGATTGCCGGCGCGGAACCGGTCCAGGGAAAACAGATGTCTTATAACAATTACCTCGATGTAAATGCCGGTGTCGGGCTTGTGCGGGAATTTGACGAACCTGCAGCAGTTATCATGAAACACAATAATCCCTGCGGAGTTGCAATCGACGCCGGTATCTTTAATGCATACGTAGCTGCCCGTGACGTGGATCCTGCGTCTGCATACGGATCTGTTGTATCAGTAAACCGGGAAGTTGATGAAAAACTTGCCACGGAGATTTGTAATACTTATGTTGAGGTAATCGTTGCCCCGTCCTATTCTCCCGGAGCACTGGAGGTTATGAAAAAGAAGGAGAACATGCGTGTCCTCGTCCTTCCGGAAAAAACCGAGTCTGACGAGATCCGCACGATCGATGGCGGGGTCCTCGTCCAGCGGACTCCCGCATATCAGGAGCACTGGAATGTCATAACCGACCGGGACCCGACACCGGATGAGATGAAGGCACTCCAGCTGGCATGGAAGGTGTGCAAGCACACCAAGAGCAATACGATCATCTTTGCAGATCAGAAACGCACGCTGGGTATCGGGGCCGGGCAGATGAGCCGCGTTGACTCGGCCAGGATTGCCATTGAGAAAGCCTGTGAATCACTCAAAGGATCTGCTGTTGCCTCTGATGCGTTTCTTCCCTTTGCGGATACGCTTGAAGTTGCAGCACAGGCCGGAGCAACCGCACTCATCCAGCCCGGTGGATCGATACGGGATAAGGAAGTCATCGAAGCAGCAAACCGCCATAACATGGCAATGGTTTTTACGGGTGTACGGTACTTCAGGCACTGAAATTTACAATTATTTTTCCATTTAAGCCCAAAATTTCAGATAAATATATATTCTGCGAAGTTATCATACCTTATTTAAATCGTTTGTGGCGATGGCCATGGATGGTTCCGAAATCATGATTGTATCATTGTGGTGAAAAAAAGATGGATTACGGAAGCATGCTTGGAGACTCCTTTGAATATGCAAAGGAGGCTTTGATGGAAAAATGGGTAAAATGGATTTTACTGGCTATCCCTTTCATGACTCAGGGGTTCTCGATTCAGGTTTACAAAGGTATCAAACCTGCACCGGAAGTGAATGACTGGGTCGCAAATTTCATCGATGGGATCAAATTGTTTATCGTCGGATTTATCTACGCAATTCCTCTGATAATCCTTGCAGTAATTTTCTTTATCGGTGCAATTATCGCTGTCGTTAGCGCAGGTACATCTCAAGATACTTCGGGTATCGTTATGGGGGCGCTAGGAGCTGCTTTTATCGGTGTATTATTATTTGTAATTTTTCTGATCATTATTCTGTTGCTTTTACCAATTGCATATGTCCGGTTTGCACGGACGGACAGCTTCGGTGAGGCATTCAATATCAGTGCAATACTTGCTCATATTGGGAAAATCGGATGGCTGTCCTATATCATTGCGTTAATTGTGGCATTCATAGCGATCATTGTTCTTGAAATTATCATCATGATTCCATACGCCATCCTCATGATGATCCCATTCATGGGACATTTCCTGGCGATCGTTTGGTCGTTAATAATGGCAGTGCCGGTCGGGATTTTTGGTGCCAGATATGTCACTCAGATTTATGACAGTGCTGGCGCATAAATACAACAATTTTTCCATTTAGCGTTTCATAATATCTTCCCCGTTTTACGGTATGGTGTCTTTTTTATCCTGATAATCTGAAGATCTTACAAACAGGTGATTTTATTGGATTTTGGTTCAATACTTAACGATTCATTCGCGTATGCAAAAGAAGGCGTCTGGGAACGATGGACACGCTGGCTGCTCCTGATCGTGAGCATGCTCATTTTTCCGCTTATTCTCGGATATATTATCCGGATATACCGGGGTGAGAAACCGGCGCCGGAACCCGGGGAATGGGCCACGCTCTTTATCGACGGGATTAAACTCCTGCTGGTCCACATCATCTATTTCCTTCCCGTTATCCTGCTGGTAATCCTCGCGTTTGTCCCTATGGTCTCAACGCTCCTTACCTCTGGAGTACTTTCCCAGGACTTTGGCTCAATGTCGGATTCCCAGACCGAACGGTGGCTGAGCAGCCACCCGGAACTCCTGTCCGCTGTAGGCCTGATGGTGCTGCTGCTCCTGATTGCACTCGTCCTTGCGATAATCATTTCGATCTTCTCATTTCTCGGCGTTGTCCGGTTTGCCCGGACCAGGAGCATCAGCGAGGCATTTAATTTTTCTGCCATTCTTGCTCAGATAGGTCGTATCGGCTGGGTCAACTACATCCTTGCCCTGATCATCATCACCATCATCGGGTTCATCTTCAGCATAATCCTGAATATCTTCTCGTTCATTCCCGTTATCGGTAATATCGTAGGACTCATCGTTATGGTTATCCTGTATGTACCGTTTATCCTTTTTTCCGCGAGATTTTCCACCCTTGTCTACGACACGGGAGCGGAAAAATCACCGCAATTATCAGGCCAGACTGACGCATCTCCGGTCAACCGGTAATACCTTTATTTTTGGATTTTTAAAAGAGAGGAAAATTGTCCCGCTCATAAAAAGAGAAACTGGATTATCGCTGTATCGCACCGAGATTTGCCTGCTCAACGGTCCTGGCATACCGGGCTAGTACACCGGTAAGGGATCTGCGGGGAGGCTTCCAGGATTTTTTCCGCATATCAATCTCTTTTTTCGGGATAAGGAGATCGATTTTTTTGGTGAAGAGATCCACTTTGATCAGATCCCCGTCTTTGACAAATGCTATCGGCCCGCCAATCGCAGCTTCCGGTGCAACATGGCCGATACAGGGTCCCCGGGTTCCCCCGGAAAACCTGCCGTCCGTAATGAGGACGACTTTTTTGTATCCAAAGCCCATGAGTGCCGATGTCGGGGAGAGCATCTCCGCCATACCGGGCCCGCCGCGGGGTCCTTCGTAGCGGATGATGACGACATCCCCTTCCCGGATTTTTTTTGCCAGGATCGCTTTCATTGCAGCATCTTCACCATCGAACACCCGTGCCGGTCCTGTGTGTTTCCACATATCTTTCGGTACGGCTGCACTTTTCACGACAGCACCATCCGGTGCAAGCGTCCCGGACAGGATCTTCAGTCCGCCTTCCCGGTTTATCGGATTTTTGAGAGGCCTTATTATCTCCTCGTTCCGGATCTGTGCGGTCTTGGCGATCTGGAGGATTTTTTTACCGGACACGGTCGGCGAGTCATCAAGATACTTTTCAAGTCGTTTCAGCACTGCCGGGATGCCCCCGGCACGATGAAGGGTCTGCATGGAATGCGGGCCGGATGGCTGCATATAACAGATGTGGGGGATCTCTCCGGCAAGTGTGTTAAAATCATCGAGCGTCAGGGGAATATCCGCTTCCATGGCAAGGGCCATCAGATGCAGGACCGTGTTTGTCGATCCCCCGAGCGCCATATCCACCCGTATCGCGTTCTGAAGGCTATTTTTCGTGATAATTTTCCGGGGGGTGATTCCTTTTTTTACCAGGGGCAGGATCGCCTCACCGGTCTCGCGTGCGATCCGGAGTTTTGCTGCATCCACTGCCGGAATTGCTGCACAACCCGGAAGGGACATTCCCATTGCTTCTGTCATGCACGCCATGGTATTTGCCGTATACAAGCCCTGGCAGCTGCCACATCCGGGCATTGCACAGCGTTCAAGTTCGCACAGCGCGGTCTCACTCATCGTCCCGGCTGCGACTTTACCGACGCCTTCGAAGATCTCAATCAGCGAGAGATCTTTCCCGTCCTGGAACCCGGAAAGCATCGGGCCTCCGGTGAGGATAATGGTCGGGATATCGGTGCGGGCAGCTGCCATCAGCATACCGGGCACAATCTTATCGCAGGTACCGATGCAGACCAGCCCGTCGAACCGGTGAGCCTGTGCCATCAGTTCGATGGAATCGGCAATATTCTCGCGGGAGGGCAGCGAATACCGCATCCCTTCGTGGCCCATTGCAATGCCGTCACATATACCAATAACGCCGAATTCGAACGGAACTCCACCGGCAGCAGTGATGCCTTCACGGACTTTTTCCGCAAGTTGCCGCAGGTGAATATGTCCCGGTACAATGGTATTGAACGCGTTTGCTATACCGATAAATGGCAGTTCCATCTCACGGTCGGTTACTCCCAGAGAACGCAGGAGCGACCGGTTCGGTGCACGTTTGTATCCCTTTTTTACTTCATCACTGCGCATGTAAACATTCCTGAACTCTTTTTTAGATCTCTATTCACATTCCCATGATTTTATTTTTCGTATAAAAAATGACGCGAAATCCCGTATTTTCAGCGCTTTGAGAATACTGTTGCAGCCTCGACAAATTTCCCGGCAAATGCCGGTGTGAAATATGCATGAGTGTAACAGCCAAGAGTATTGTGTGAAACCAGCCCGTCTTTTCCGGACATGATCCCTTTTCCCCGGGACAAGTCCACTGCAAAGCGTGCATCAGTATCCGGATCCAGGCGGGAATAATGGAATTCATGACCGGTAATATCCAGAGATGATGGCATGTACGATACTATCTCCGGTACCTGTTCCTTTGACATACCCCAGAGCCTGTATCCGGTTGGTCATCTCTGCAGTTGATGGAAGTATCCCGCACATGCGATACGTCTTATCTGCATTGATTTCTTTTGTGAGGTACATGAGTCCCCCGCATTCTGCATAGACCGGCATACCCTGTTCAGCGGCAAAGTGCAGGTCATGGGTGCATGGTGCGGATTCGAGATTGGGCAAGGTAGAGTTCTGGATATCCTCCCCCGAGATAGACCGCATCGACATCGGGCAAACGGTCGCTGAGCGGGCTGAAAAAAACCAGTTTTGCACCGGTTCGCGAGAGCAGGTCGAGATTGTCCTGGTAATAAAAACAGAAGGCCTCATCAAATGCTATACCGATCGTGCAACCCGCCTTTCGGTTGCGCTCACCAACCGGTATATTGTTTTTTCATAGGGGGGGCCTGACTTGCAGCAGCCACAAGTGCATCCAGATCGCAGGACTCTTCAACGATCCTTCCAAATTCTCCCATATCCCCCGCCTCGTGAGCCATCTTGAGACCCAGGTGGCGGCTTTCGAGGGCCAGTTCTTCCGTACGAGGGATATAACCAAAGGCAGGGAGGGCCAGGAACGGTTCAATCATTGAGCGGTGCCGGATGCTGCCTATCCGGTTGAATATAACACCGGAAAATACCAGCGTCGGATCATACCGGTGATACCCGTCAATCAGTGCATGCACACTCCGTGACATCCCTTTTGCATCCACTACCAGTACGACCGGGGCCTGCAGGATCCGGGCAACATGGGCAGTACTTGCCAGATCGGATCCGTCCACGCCATCATAGATGCCCATAACTCCTTCGATCACCGCAATATCTGCTCCCCGGGTCGCCCGAATGAATGTGTCAGTACATCCATCTTCCCCCATCATGAAGGGATCAAGATTCCGTGAAATACGGCCACATATTTTTGTATGATGGGAGGGATCGATAAAATCCGGGCCGACCTTGAAGGGCTGGACTACCAGCCCCCGTGCAGTGAGTGCCGCCATGATACCGCTTGCAACGGTTGTCTTACCGCACCCGCTGTGGGTGCCGGCGATAACGATGCGGGGAATGGAGATCATGGATGCCCCCTGTTTTTCTCATCATCTGCTTCAGGAACGGGATCAAGCGGCTGGAGGGGAATTGTTAATCCACTCTCCTGACCATAGGTATCGACCCGCTGGTACACGCGTCTTACCATGCTTTCGGTTGTCAGGATCAGGGAATCTTCGCCAAGCAGTGCTTTGAGAATGCATTTGTCGATAACACCATACGTAAAATCAAGATGGATAAGGGAATTCTCTGCACGCTGTTTTGCCCGTGTGCCCATGGCGCCGATCGAAATACCCTGGCGGGCTGATAACCATTTCGATAATGATTCACCGTTGTCCAGATCGACATTGCAGACCGTGATTGTTCCACATTTCGCTGGGATGACAGGATCTTTCAAATAATGTCTCGATGCAGTGCATCATGTCGAGGACCGTCCGGGGCTTTTTTCCCTGCAGTAAAAATCCCCGTTTCTGCAGTTCCATGTGCAGTTCAAGAAGCATGGGAAGGGACAGGTGAGCCATACGAACGGATTCTGGATTACCAAAAGCTACCTCCGGGATATCTTCCTGCAGGATTTTACCCCCAAGCATCAGGATAGCCCGGTCTGCCCACGGGTATGCCAGTTCAACATCATGGGTGGAGATGATGATGGTCTTTCCTTCATGGTTCAGCTCATCGAGAAGTTCCATGATATCTTCGGATCCCGACGGATCGAGACCGCTCGTCGGTTCATCGAAAACGAGCACATCCGGGTCCATTGCGAGCACACCGGCAATTGCTACCCGTTTCTTCTCTCCGCCGGAGAGCTGGTGGGGAGGGCGGCGTTCAAACCCTTCGAGCCCGACATGCCGGAGCGCCCGGGTTACCGCTTCTTTGACTTCCGGCTCGCTGTAGCCGAGGTTCGTTGGTCCGAATGCAACGTCCTGGTACACGGTCGGCGCAATGATCTGGCGGTCCGGGTTCTGGAGGACAAATCCCACGCGTTTACGCAGGACCCGCAGCGATGGAGTATCGTACTGGACAGGCTGGTTGTCAAAGAGCATGAGTCCGGAGTCCGGCCGGATCATGCCGTTGAACATCATCAGGAGCGTGGATTTCCCGGCACCATTGGGACCGACAAGAGCGATCTTCTCTTTTTTACGGATATGGAAACTGATACCGCGGATCGCTTCCATCCCCCGCGGGTAGCGATACCGGATATCCCGTGCTTCAAGAATGATGCTGCTCATGTTCCTCCTAAATCATGGTAACATTACCTGATACAATCACAACGGCAGCTGAAATGATGCCAGAAAGACTGCAACTGCAAGACCGGGTACGTGCTCCACAGGCCGGTTCTCCCCCAGCAGGGCAAATTTCCCGTCATAACACCGGGCATCCATGGCCCGTATCAGGTCATCCCCGGCATCCCAGCTGGCGATGAATGCAGCCCCGCACAAGGTTGCAAAGGACTGGATGGATTCACGATAACGGGAATAACCAAGGCGCATTACCTGGGCATGATAGATCTGGATGACCTGGTCCATGAGGATAAAGATCGTCCGGTAGATGATCATCATCAGGTCGATTACCGCTTCCGGAATCCTGCACTGGCGAAGCGCAATAAAAATATCCGTCATGGGTGTTGTCAGGGAAATAAAACAGAGGGCTGACATCCCGCCGATAATCCGGCAGAAGACAAATACGCCCTGGTTGATGCTCTCCCGGGTAACGGACAATGAGAAATCCGGCAGGAGATCCCATTGCCAGAATACGTCTGTCCCCCGGTGATAAGGATAATGCCGGCAACACTCATGACGGCAAACCAGAGCGGGAGAATAAAAAGTTCTCCGTATAGGTCTTTGCATCTACCCGGGCAAGGAACAGGATTGCTCCGGTCAGTACAACGGCAATAAAAAGGGGTGGAATATAACTCGTTGAAAGAAGGCAGAGGAGAATTGCACCGATTCCTGTTATGAGTTTCAGGTAGGTGTTCACTTCGCGGAGTCCGTTCTTCTGGGCAATATCTTCCAGAAGTTCCTCAAACATATACGTACACTTCTCCTTTGTTTCGATTATGCTTTTTTCTTCTGTCCTATCCAGTACCCGAATACGCCCCCGACAAGGATCCCGCCAACTGCAGCCTGAAGCGCAAAGAGGCAGGACTCAATCTCCCCGCTCGGTGGTTTCCACTGGGGAATCAAAGGCTGAAAATTTTCCACGGGAGTCCCGGAAAGTTTTGCTATCAGTCCCGAACCGACATTATCAGAACCTGCAAATTCAGCTCCACCGGATGATGAATTTGTATATAAGAAAAGTATACAGAATGCTACGATTGCAATAACGGTCAGAAATTCCAGGGTATACCGGAATTTCATCAAATCTCACTCCGTGCGGCATTGATCTTCTTTTCAGAAAATGATGTTCAGCCGGATCAGGATATCGGGTTTGAGTAGCGATGATATACTTGAAAACCAGTGCAAGGACAATGCCTTCAACAATCGCAAGAGGGATCTGGGTAACGGCAAATATTCCCATGAACAGGATAAACGAACTTGCGAATCCTCCGGTTTTAGCCGGATATGCCAGGGCCAGTTCGAGGGATGTTGTGATATACGTGAACATATCTGCAAGAGCGGTTGCGAGGAAAACGGTCAGGTAAATATTTACCGATGTATCGCGGAGCAGCCGGTATACTGTATAACCTACCAGAGGCCCAACAATACCCATGGAAACAATATTTGCTCCAAGAACGGAAAGACCACCGTGGGCAAGGAACAGGCTCTGAAATAAGAGAACGATTGCGCACACGACTGCGGTGATCCAGGGCCCGAACGATATGGTAGAGAGTCCGGTACCGGTTGGGTGCGAACAACTACCGGTGACTGAGGGAAGTTTTAATGATGACAGGATGAAAATGAACCCCCCCGTTACACCCAGCAGGGGAAGTGCTTCACGATCAGCAGCCAGGACTTTTTTCAGCTGTAAACGTACCGTAGATCAGACAGGGCATGGCAATAATCCACCACACAAGACACCATTGCCATGGCAGGAATCCTTCCATAATATGCATAAATCACCGGTAATTCATTGATCAATCACTCACACAGATTTACTTGACTTAACTCAATTAATTTTGTATTCAAACGTTTGGTAGTTCTCTATTAATATTTTACGACATCGGCACGATATTCAATTGCGTTCTCCTTGGCTGGATTTTAAAAAGGATAGAACCCGAATGCGGGTTTAAAACCCTTAAACGGGATTTATTGATTTTTCTTGCGGTAATGATATACCAGATAAATGAACCCGATAATCGTTGCGATAATGATTGACAGGTAGATGGGATTACTGATTATGGGGGTAATTCCTGCTGGTGTAGTCACATCCACACTGACTTTCATGGTATCGGAGATGTAGGTATTATCAAGTGCATCCCGGTAACGGATTTCTGAATCAAGACCATATTCTTTGATAGTTGCTGTCCGGTCAACACTGACAACAAATGAGACTGTTTTGGATTCACCGGGTTTGAGATCTCCGATATATGCGATATCATCATTACTGGTAAACGGATCAACCGCACTGATTCTGGCTTGTGCGCTATAGATTGTTGTATCTCCGGTATTCTTATATTCAACATTCAGGACTTTTTTGGTACCGGGATTCATCTCCCCGTGAGGGGAAATCAGGGAAAAATCTACTTTTCCCCCGACAGGAATACCAACCGTGTCGCTCCGGGAAGTGATGAAATCTCCCTCATTATTCTGGTAAATGACAACGACATCAACAGGATAAGTCTGACGTTCCGCATTTCCGGACACAGACACCTTGTATCTGCAATCGACCATACTTCCCGCGGGGAAATCGCCAATATAGACATTGCTGTCCGTGGGTATGATGGGACTGTCACCGTTCCTGAGAATTTTTACCACCGCTTTGGATCCATCATCAAAACCGGTATTTTTGATTTTCATAGCGATGTATCCCTCGGTACCAACGTTCAGGTGGTCCGGTACTGCAGAAATTATATCGATTGATAGCTCGGGTTTGATCTTTATCGGAATAAGAAGGGTCTCATTTTTTGTTTTATAGGAATATTGTATAGTATCCACGCCATATTGCTCTGCCAGGTAAAGATAGGTGTAGTCTAATGAAAGGGGGATCTGATACGTACCTGAAGCAGCATCGGATCGGATCTTCACGGAGATAACTGCTCTGGCACTGCTGGTACCCTTTAGATCTCCCACCATCTGGGGATCGGATTTAACAATAAACGGCGCATTCCCTGCATCAATCGTCACCGTGAGGAATTTTGCCGTATTCGGCTGATCATCCCGGTCAACAATACCCGACTGAACAAATTTTAATTCGTTCAGCCCGGTATTTTCAATAACAATGGTGAGGTTCACATCATCTCCGGGACTGAATTCATTGGTACCGGAGATAGAGGCTGAAAGTTCCGGACTCCCTGCCAGGTATTCTGTTCCTGCCATTACCGGGGCAGTTACGCAGATACATAATATACATAATATGACGGTCAGATTTTTTTGAGAAGCCATCTTTTTTTTTATCTCCCCAATTAATTCGTGAGCACCGGCGGATTATTCTTACGGTCATAGGACCGGGCAGGATTCAGCCTTATATTGTAAAAGGGAATACGGACTGAAATGCTTTATAATGATGAATAACGGTACTCTGATAGATGAAAGAAAAATACCTTTATCTGATAATTACCCTAGTCGTCATCTTCACCATATTCGCTGCCGGCTGCGTTGAACCCCCTCAGCAAAATCCCACAAATATTTCTGGTAAAACACCAAGCACAAAAGTGACAACAATACCCCGTACCTACGTTACGGTAGTAACCCTTTCTGATGACGTACCAACCACCATTCAACCCCAGGGTTATTCCACCTTTCTTCCGACCACCCGGATTCCAGAAGACATTACCTGCCGTATGCATGCTATAAATTTATTTGGTTATAATAATACAGCATTTATTTTTGATCTGAAAAATCCGCCAATGTTTATCAATTATACCGTGGTTCCAAGGAATATTACCAAAACTGATGTATTTACAGAAAGATCCGGAACATATGTCCCTACTACTACCGTTGGGGAAGGATATATCCCAAAGTCGGGGAAGGGTAGTATGAAAACCATAACTTACTCGGATTATAGTCCCACTTCATGGTTTGAGATCACCGTCCGTGACAATGCAACCAAGGAGATCATTCTTCAGGATGGGTTTGGAGAAATAAAAGGATACACTACCTATCTGTCCCGGACCCTGAAAATATTGAAAACCGGTGCTATCCAGGTTGAGTTCCGGAGTAATGACATGAAAAAAGCATCCGCAACGATCTGGGTAAAACCTGAAGGTAATTTTGCTGAATCGCGCCTATCAGAATTTACCAATTGCATGTACTGGGAGGGTCACCGGGATACGGTTAAAATACCGGTAACAACTCAGTGGAAAGAAACACAGGGTACTGAAATAACACGAAACCAGTCTAACTACCAATGGGGTTAGTGCGCGACTGGGAAAAAATTTGGGTAAAGTGCTAATTTAAACCCTAACTTTTCTTGATACTATCATGAAAAAATCACCACTCATCACTCCTGGGGCTTCGCCATCGGCTCGCCCCCGCCGTTATGGCGTCCCCCACATTGCGATAGCACGATTATGCCTGATGTTTGATATACGGAAAACTGTAACAAAAATAAATCTCTTTTTTCACTTGCTTTTTAGTTTATTTTTTTATAAAAATATCTTCACGTCTGATTGTGAATTCTATTTTTGGGGTTTTATAGTCACTTTACCCTGATTTAATAAATAGGTACACTCGGCCAGATAGTATCAGTGGCAAGCGCTTTATAAACAATTTTGAGAAGAGATCTGGACTTTAAAAGTTGTACACCCGGCCGGGACTTGAACCCGGGTCAAAAGCTCCGCAGGCTTCTAGGATGTCCACTACCCCACCGGGACGCGTTTACTGCCTGCCTTATTTAAATCACTGTTATCGCTTAAATAACTCACTCTTTCGGTTAGTCCCGACGGATCAGATAATTATTTTTCTTCCAGTCAGATAGGTAAAAAAATTCAGGGTTTTCTCTTACTGCGTCAGGGAACCTGCAGGTTGAAAAATGCACCTGCTCGCATTATTGTATCCCCAGTATCATGGTAAAGAACAGGAATTAAAAAAATGATTTTAAGGTTTATGTTTTTTACCGATGATATCTCTAAAGCAAACCTGATTAATGGATCTTACACCAGCTGCGCCAGCACGAGCGCAACAAAACCGCACGCGGCAACTGCCAGCACCCCCATGACGGTATAGTCCCGGGTTACAAGAACCCGCTCGCGTACATGCGTCCTTTTTCCGGTCCGGTATCCCCGCATATCGATGGTCAGTCCCGAGCACATTGGAGCGGAGCAGGGCATTGGACACAAGCGGGATCGCAATGGGAGCAACACTCCGGATCTTGCCGACAAAACCTGTGCCGGGATTAAAACCCCGGGCCAGCTGGGCCTCGTGGATACGCTGCCCCTCGATCTGGAGCGTGGGGATAAACCGGAGCGCGATGATGAACATCAGGATATAATCGATTGGCAGCCCGACCTTCTCCATGGTATGAACAAGATCACGTGGCTGCGTTGAGATCAGGAAGAGCTGGAAAGCAAAGATGAGTATCATGAACCGGAGCGTGAGGACGATCCCGATCTCAACCCCCCCGGTGGTGATCGGGATGAGGCCCCCGATGAACGGTACTCCCTGAGGAATAACGTATCCGATAGTATCGCCATTCGGCATCGTGATGATCGTGATGAGGATGAAGATGACACTCATGACAATGATCAGTTTGAGCTGCTGGAGCGACTCAGTAAAGAAGTCTGCTGTATCGCCGCAACCGCGAGCAGGGCAAGAACCATGAGGGTGAGAAAGATCATGTTCGTCGCAATGATACACATAACGCTCACAACGATGATGAACGCGATCTTGGTGTACGGGTGGAGCCGGTGGAGGAACGTATCCTTGTGTATGTACTGGAGGATTTCGGCCATCGTCATACACCCCCGGTATCGGAGATGATCCTTCCCGCTCTCCATCGTGATGATGCGGTCCGCGCAATGCTCTGCGATATCCCGGTTGTGGGTGATGATAACGATGGTGTGCCCGTTCTCCTGGAGTTTCTTGAGGATATTAATGACCAGGAGCGCCTCGTTCCCGTCCAGTCCCGTTGTCGGTTCATCCAGCACGATCACGCTGGGCTGCATGGCAACAACGCAGGCAATCCCAAGCCGCTGCCGTTCTCCCCGTGAGAGCCAGCGCGGGTACAGGTCTGCCGATTCAGTGAGCCCGGCATCGCGGAGCGCTGCATCGATGACCTCGTCGCCATGTTCAATACCGAGGTTCTTGACGCCATACGCGATCTCTTCCCGGACCGTATCGGCAAAGAACATGTGGTCCGGGTTCTGGAAGACAAGGCCGACGTCACAGGCAAGTGCAGCAATGCTGCAATCTTTCGTGTTCTTGCCGTTCACGATGACATCGCCGCTCGTCGGCGAGAGGAGCCGGTTGAAATGCTTGACAAGGGTCGTCTTTCCCGAACCGTTCTCGCCGACAATTGCAACAAATTCCCCTCTTCTGATGGTAAGACTGATACCGGACAGTGCCTGAACATTCCCATAGCAGTGGGTGAGATCCCGCACGGAGATGATCGGTTCATTCATCAGGACAACTCCGCTCATTCTTTTTCACCGTGGAGAAATCGGGCAGCACCATGCCCCGGATGCGGTTATCTTTGAGGACTTCACCGGGAATGCCCTGTACGGTAATCCTGCCGTTCTCCAGGACGACAAGAGCATCGACCATCTCCCGGAACTGTCCGAACTTGTGCTCAATAAGGAGAATGGTCTTTCCCTGACTTTTTGAGTTCCTTTAAGATGTCGGCAATTCGTTTTGTCGCGTGCTCGTCAAGCTCTGAGGTAGGCTCGTCAAGGATCAGGACATCGTTCCCGAGCGCCAGCGTTGCGGCAAGGGCAACGCGCTGCTTCTGGCCCCCGGAGAGGTTATGCGGAGACCGGTCCTTAAGTTCCTCGAGGTAGGTCGTCTTCATGATAAAGGCAAGCCGCTCTTCAATAACTGCAGCAGAAAGCCCGCGGTGTTCGAGCGCGGAGAGGATCTCCTCCTCAACCGTGGTGAAGATCATCTGGGCTTCGGGATCGTCAAAGACAACACCGACATTCTGCGCGAGATCGGAGAGACTCTGATAGTCGGTGACATTCCTTGCCGTCAATCACAACCGAACCCTTCCTTTTTCCCGCCATACTCGTGGTGCAGGATCCCGGAGGCTGCAAGGCACAGCGTGGTCTTTCCGGCCCCTGAAGGGCCGGTAACCATAACGCACCGGCCTTTTTCAAGAGAGAGAGTGATCCGGTGCAGGGCCGGCTGCACCGTGTGGGGGTATGTGTAACTGACGTTGTTGAGCTCAATCATTCCTGTCCTCTAAGAAGCACCCTGTTGGCAGGGATGTAGAGGAGCTGAACAATGATTGCATTAAAAACTGCCGTTATGACCACGATCGGTACAAAGACCGCAACGAAGGCCATTATGTCACCATTATACTTGGCAAGGTAGGTCGCGCCAACGGCGATGATCGCAACTGCGGCAAAGGTAAATCCGCTTGCGAGGGTTGCAAGGAATGTGGTTGCAGTCGGAGCAAAGGATGTCCGCTCGCGCATGACTGCATAGAGCAGCGAAGCAGACAAGGGCACCGACCGGTTCGCTGATCAGGTTTGCCTGGCGGAAACATCGAACTCGATATCACCATCGAGAGGGCCCCGGCAACAAGGCCGATCCCGAGCGCTTCAAGGATCTTGGGCCGGATCAGGATGATCGCAAGACAGTAGAACGCAATGATCATGTTCGGTGTCAGCGGTGTGTGGAGCATTGCAAGGAAATACCGGAGGATCGCACCAATGGCAAGCAGAATTCCGACAATGGCAATATCTTTTGACTTCATGGTAATATCACATCATCTGAAAAGCAGTACACGGCAGGTCCTGTGGTACCGGTCCCGGCCCACGAACTAACTTATACGTTGATGTATAATTTTGTTCATTCATGTATTAAAAAGTAACTTGATTGTGAGTCTTTACCAAAGAAATCCGATATAATCTCTCCACCCATCCATCGCAGACAAATTATGATAACATTCATTACCTGAACCGGCGCTCTTTCGTACAGGGAGGGTCATGATGCTGTTTTCACCGGGAAGTGACGAGATCTATAAAGAGTCACTGGCGCTGCACGAAAAAAACAAAGGAAAACTTGAGCCTCAGATCAAAGGTCCCGCTTAAAACCAAACATGATCTCTCCCTTGCGTACACTCCTGGTGTTGCAGAAGTCTGCCGGGAAATTGCAAAAGATAAAAATCTTGCTTACCGGTATACCCTGAAGGCCAACACGATCGCGATCGTGACTGACGGATCGGCCGTTCTCGGACTGGGCAATATCGGGGGGTATGCCGCAATCCCGGTGATGGAAGGGAAAGCCATCCTGTTCAAGGAATTTGCCGGTATTGATGCATTTCCTATCTGCTTTGAGAACTACCAGACAGATTTTACCGATCAGATCCGGAATATTGCACCGGTCTTCGGAGGGATTAATCTCGAGGACATTGCAGCACCCAAGTGTTTCGAGGTCGAAGATGCGCTCCAGGATATCGGTATTCCGGTGATGCACGATGACCAGCACGGTACTGCCGTTGTCGTTCTTGCTGCACTCATCAATGCCTGCAAGGTCACCGGCAAAAAATTCGAGGACTTAAACATCGTCATCTGCGGGGCTGGTGCAGCCGGCTATGCGATCACACGCCTGCTGAAATGTATCGGGTATAACCCGGATGTCTGCACAACCGTCAACGAGATCATTGTCTGCGATACCAAAGGCACCATATTCCGCGGACGGGAAGGTCTCTACCAGAACAAATACAAGTTTATCATTGCCGAAGAGACCAACCGCCCGGCTCTTGCAGGATCCCTTGCCGATGCAATGACCGGTGCAGATGTATTTATTGGGGTTTCTGCCCCGGGGGTGGTGAACGAGGAGATGATCCGGTCAATGAACACGGATCCCATTGTCTTTGCGATGGCAAACCCGGTCCCGGAGATCTGGCCGGACGCAGCAAAGCGGGCTGGAGCGGCGGTTGTCGGGACTGGTCGGAGTGATTTCCCCAACCAGATCAATAACGTGCTCGCATTCCCGGGGATATTCCGCGGGGCACTCGATGCCCGTGCGACACGGATAACGGACGAGATGAAAATTGCCGCAGCGCACGCAATCGCTGATTACATACCCCGGCCGCAGCGCGATCGTATCCTCCCCAACATCCTTGACAAGGAAGTGACAAAAGCCGTGGCAAAGGCTGTTGCCAGCGCAGCCGAGAAGTGCGGGTGCAGCCGGCACGTTTGACTAAAATAAGACGTGATATCTGCACATGAAACCATCATAGCAGTTTCATCGGTGATCCCCACGAGCCCGTTTGCAGGCCGGTTCACCCGTAACCGGTAATCTCATAATCAATTGTCGTGGAGTTTTTTGCACATTCCCTGCCATGGAGAAGAACATCGTCAACCATCTTTTTTAAGAGCGCAGGGTAAACCGCCCCCACCATCTCCTGCACCGGTTTGCCGTCACAGAAAAACTTGAACGTGGGTGTGCTCCGGACACCGTACCGCTCAGCAGTCCACGGGCTTGTCGTGATATCGATTCGTGCAAACTGGATAGAATCCTTATATTCCCGGGCATAATTCCGGAAATATGGTTCCATCTGGTGACAGAATGCACAGGTAGGTGAATAGAACATCACCGCAACCGGCCTGCCGTTTTTCTCCACATCCTGCTCCCAGTTCAGGTCCGTTAATTCGATAAGGGGTTCCCGCATGGCCTGCAGACTCCGTGAGTGCCGGCTACGGTTACCTTTGATGCAGGTTGTTGTACTGGATCGCTGTCTTTGTCTGTCATCGTGTGCCCCCTGTGCAGTGATTAGGGAATGCGGGTGATATAGTTTATTGTAATAGTAAGGGCAGTGGCTGTACCAGCTGTCGCCTTCCTTCCCAATGGTTATCCGGATGTGACCTGTTTTTCCGGGAACCGACATACATTGTCAGTTTTTTCTTCTCGTGATTGTCCGGCTCCCCCACATCTCACTTTCACCCCCTGCAATCCGGACCTTTTTCCCTGAAGGTGCAGCAGGGATTTGGTACTATGCTGATCATGCTGCGCAAAGGTATCACCCTCCAGTCAGGGCACATTCACTGCAGTTATTGCCCCGGAGCCGGTCATCCTTTCCGCACTCAATGATAATCCCGATCTCGGGCGGTTCCTGTTCCTCTTCCTCTGCGGCAACTATTCCCGCCTCCTCTCCCGGATCGACCGGACATCATCAAACTTTGAGATCTGCAGGCCGTTCACTGCTGACCAGCTGCTTACGGCTTTAAAAGAGGCAGGTCATACGGTCATCTTCATCGAGCACGACCCCACGCTTTTTGACGGTGCAGACCGCCTGCTGGCTCCTGTTGCTGCCGCACTCCGGGATGCCGGGCACGAAGCACTGGTGATCCTGTACTCACCTGCCATGGACCGGTCCTTTGCCGCACTGGCCCGCCAGGCCGATCGGCTGATCGAGATTGTGCATGCCGATGAACTGGTATACAACGGGCAGTACCAGGGTAGCAGATCACGCCGGCAGGGAATCTCACCGGCCCCGGCACAGAAAACCCTGGGGGTGTTCTGACGGGAAGGAGTTTTGAGAGCGTCCGCCAGCACGCAAAAGAGATCACCGACCGATGGGTCCGGTTGTCGCGTTCAGTCCCGCAGGTGAGGAAGTCCGCTCTGCAGCTCGCTGAGATGGGGAAGAACCATTCAAGCGAGGCTTTTTTCGGGTGTGATGACCCGCTGGAATCGGTGTTCTTCTCGGCACTCCTTGAGATACGAAAACTGCAAGACTGGAGGGCACCCGATGTGGATCCTTGACTCAGCCTGCCGGAATGGCGTGGACCTCTGGTACTGTGATGGCAGCGTGAAGTGCCGGCACCATGAGTACGACCCGCCATTCTACCTGTACCTGCCCGATCCCCCTGCGCATCACGAGATGATCGATGCACTCGGGGAACGCTACCATGCTGAAGCCTGCACGTTCAGGACCCTGTTTGGGGATCTCGACGGCTTCAGCGTACATGCCGACCGGGCAGTTGCTGAAGCGATTGAGCAGCAGACACAGGGTGATGCACAGCTCTTCAACGTGGACGTGCGGCGCGACCAGCGGTTCATGGCCGAGCAGGACTATCTTTCCCTGCGGGAATGCAGACGAGTCCCGGTACAGCCCGGACTTTCAGTATGATCTCCGATTCGTGGAGATCCGGATCCATGACCCCCCGGCCCGCTCGTCTCTCTGTACGGATGTCGAACTTATCCATGAACGCACCGAACTGCTGCAGGGAACGGGTCGCACGGTGGTAACGGATCTCTTCTCGCTCGTGGAAGCCATCGATCCTGACGTGATCCTGATGTCGCAGGCCGACCTGTGGATGCCGAAGTTACGGGCTTATGCCCGGAGTAAGGGGCTTGTCATGCCGTTTTCCCGGAACGGGAACTACCGGCAGATGGACTCCCGCTCGTACTGGAGTTACGGCCGGGTGGAGCACAAGGACGCGGCACTTATCCCGGACGGGCGGGTGCTCATCGATACCGACCAGTCGTTCGTGTACCGTGAAGGGGGACTTGACGGTGTATTCATGGCAGCCCGGCTTTCCGGGCTTTCACCCAACCTTGCCTCCCGGTTGACGCCGGGAACGCTCATCAGCAGTTACGAAGTGTATGAAGCAGTAAGGCGCGGTATCGTGGTACCGTTCCGGAAAGCGGATGTGGAAATGGTCCGGAAATTTGCCGATCTCCAGGCTGCGGATCGCGGCGGGATGATGTTCCAGCCGGTGGCCGGCGTGTACGGGAATGTTGACGAGATCGATTTCACCTCCATGTATCCGTCCATCATCGTGAAGTTCAACCTCTCTCCGGAGATCACCGGTCACACTGATCGCAGAGGCTTTCTGGCATCAGTACTTGAGACCGGTAGTTGCCCTGCGCAAGGAGACCAAAAGGAAAAAAAAGGAAAATCCCCGGTATGCCGGTATCGATTCCCTGCTGAAGTGGATGCTCGTCACCTGTTTTGGGTATACGGGATACAAGAATGCAAAATTCGGGAGGATCGAGGTTCACGAGGCTATAACCCGCCGGTCGCGTGAGATCCTGATGCAGACGAAAGATATTGCTGAATCGATGGGATTTTGTGTGCTGCACGGGATTGTTGACTGCCTGTGGGTGCAGGGGAATGGCGTGGAGGATCTGTGCGCCGAGGTGAACCGGAAGATCGGGCTCTCTGCCGAGAACGAGCATTTTGACTGGATCGTCTTTCTGCCCCTCAATGACGGGTTCGGGGCATACAACCGGTATTACGGGAGGCTGTCCGATGGCAGCGTGAAAGTACGCGGGATTGCCGCACGGCGGCACGATACCCCGGAGTATATCCGCACCATGCAGCAGGAGATGCTAGCAATCATGGCAACCGCCAGCACGCCAGCCGGACTGGGGCAGGTCCGTGACCCGGTGTACCAGGTCTATTGCAATGCAGTCCAGAATCTCCCGCATGCCGCTCCGCCTGCGCTGGCGATCAGCCGCAGGATCAGCCGTACAACGTATGCCCATCGCTGTATCGAGGGCGCGGCGGTTCAGGCATATCGGTGATGCAGGACTGGAGATTGCACCGGGCATGAAGATCAGTTACGTTGTCCGTGATGCACGCACGTACCGGGTGGATCCTGAATGGACTGCGGAACGGTTCGATCTTCTCTATTACCGGGGACTCCTCAATAAGGCATGGAAAGAGATCTCGTACGCGTTCCGGTGGGACGGGCATGCCACCTGCGGGGAATGGAAGGCACAAAAGGATCTCGTATCCCCGAGGTATTCTGGTCAACCGGATGAGTGTGTGCGGGATTTATGATTTGACCGGGGGAAAATCTGCCCGCTGTGCGTACCCGTGCTGCTGTCAGGCTGCCACCCCTCTTACTATCGGGTATTTATCAGAATACCATATACCGGACAATAAGGAAGATACAACGGACAGGGGCTGGACAATGGAGATGAGAATCGGCGGAAAAGAAGTTTCATCACCCGATGATGCATGGATTGAGGTAAAGAACCCGGCAACCGGTGAACTGATCGACCGGGTGCCTGCCGGATCTGCCGGTGATGTAGCAGAAGCAGTGGAAGCAGCCGGTGCAGCTTTTGAGAGCTGGAAAAAGAAGGGTATGCGCGAACGGGGGATGATCCTGTTCCAAGCCGCTCTTAAAGTGCGGGAGCAGCACAAGGACCTTGCCCGCCTCCTGACCATGGAGCAGGGAAAACCGCTCCGTGAAGCGATCGACGAAGTGCGGGGATATGCCAATATCCTCGAGTATTATGCCGGGATATCCGCACAGCCTGCAGGGGAGACGGTCCGGCTGGGCACGGCAGGCGATGCCCTTATCGTGCGCGAACCTCTCGGGGTCTGTGGTGCTATCATCCCGTGGAACATGCCCGTCCTCATCATGGGCTGGAAAACCGGGCCGGCACTGCTTGCGGGAAATACCCTGGTCCTGAAGCCCGCCTCCACAACTCCTCTGACAAATCTCTGTCTTGCCGGGATCCTTGATGAGGCAGGTCTCCCGCCCGGTGTCCTGAACGTGGTTACCGGCAGCGGCGGGGTGGTCGGAGAGGCACTCGTAAAACATCCGGAGGTAAAAAAGATCTCGTTCACCGGCAATTGCACCACGGGACGAAGAATCCGTGAACTTGCATCGGTACACGTCAAGGACCTCACGCTGGAACTCGGGGGTTCCGACCCGATGATCGTGATGGACGATGCTGATATTGACAAGGCAGTTGAGGGTGCGATTCGGGGACGGTTCTACAATGCGGGGCAGATCTGTACTGCTGTCAAGCGTCTTTATGTCCACGAAAAGATTGCGGGTGAATTTGTACAGAAACTCAAAGCCCGCATCGGTGCCCTGAACGTGGGGAACGGACTTGGCCCGAAGACGGATATGGGCCCCCTCAACAGCGCAGAGCAGCGGGAGCGGATCGCACGGATGGTCGACAGGACCCGGGAACGCGGGGACGGCACCATCCTGATCGGAGGGGGTGTCCTGCGGGGGAAAGCATACGAGCCCGGGCACTTCTACCACCCGACACTGGTGACGGATGTTGCTCCTGACAGTTGCCTTGTCACGGACGAACTGTTCGGCCCGGTACTGCCGGTGATGGCCGTTCCGGATCTGGAAGCAGCTATCGCTTTAGCAAACACGTCCCGGTACGGGCTTGGGGCATCGGTCTGGACAAAAAATCTTCTTACGACAAAAAGGGTGTTTGATGAAGTCCATGCCGGTATCATCTGGGTGAACCGGCATCTGACCGTACCTCCGGAAGTGCCATTTGGCGGGATGGGGGAGAGCGGTATCGGCCGGGAGAACGGGTACCATGCCGTTGACCAGTACTCCCGGACCAGGACCCTGTTTCTTGGCTGGTAATAAAAAAAAGTTTAATCTCTTTTTCTCACAAGAGCCAAAACAGCAAGGGCGCCAAGAGCAATGCCCCAGGGAAGCGGTGATTTGGTAGTGGTAAGGGGGTCGGGGGCGGGAGCGTTGTAGTCGGGACAGCCGTGGGGGTATCCGTTACCATCACGGTTGTGGGTGCAGAAGTCGGGGGACTTCCGGGCAGGATATTGAAGTAGGTTGAAGCCGTCACGTCCTGTAAGATAGCGGAAACTTTCACGATATATTCGTCCGGCTTGAATGTCGTTGCATCAACATCAACTGACCAGCGGTTGTACCCGCTGCTGCCCGGGACCACTTTAACGACACGGGAGAGGCCGGAGAATTCCCCGCTCTCTGCTTTCTGTGTAGGTGTGAAGGAGGACGAGATGATGTCGATCTGAAGGTCGTCACCGGCTGCAAGGTTGGTGGAACCGGAAATGGTGAATTTGTCCCCTGTGTAGTGATCCCCGATGGGATTGATGAGTGCGGTTGGCGGGGAGATGTAAAACGAGTAGGTGGCAAAGGTGTCATCGATATTCTGGCTCCCGATGGCATTCACCAGTGCCTGGGCACTGTCCGGCCCCTGGAGACTCCCCGAGCCGGAGATGGTAAAAATGTCCATACCATTCCCGAGCTGCCGGTTGATGATCTTACCAGAAGCACGATCATAGATAATATCGAACTGGCCGTTTATCATCGGGTGCTGGACAAGGAAAAAGTACTGGCCTGATGCGAGGTTCCGCGTGTCGGAAGGTTTGAGTTCATATTCATATGTGTTGTCATCGTTTACCGGGATGGTGGTAACCTTGAGATAATTATGACTGATGATCCAGAGCTGGAGCCCTTTTTGGGGATGGCCGGTTGCGATGCCTTGGATGAAAACGGAGTCCCCGTTGGCAATGGTAACGGTATTCGAAGGGGGAGATCCAATCGGCTCGAAATCGAGAGCACCTGCAGGTATTGCGATGAGTGCAATGCCAATGAGGGGTAAACATATCCAGCTGGCGATCCAGCGTAACGGATTTTTGGTCATGGTAACCTTCCCGTAGTATATGTTCCCGGGTACCGCGAGAAAAACTTGTTTATAGTACCATAAACTGTTGTTATCTGCTTGTGGGGGCATATTGTCCGGGCAGTCCGGTGACAATAGCAATCCGGTTTCATGAGCATCAGTACCGGAGATGTGTTCCGGGCCCGGCAGAGAATTCCCTGACCCCCTCATGTGCTATTGCTTATCTCCAACCCGCAATATCTTCGGTCGTGAGATGTATTACCAATTATGCGGGCGTGTCAGTCAGGAGTAGGTAAAACAGTCTTTAAAATTATATCCCAAAGATCCCGGGTAAAAGATTGAGTGGGAGGAGTAAGCCTCCTTCTGTTTTAGCGGCATTCAGCTCGGCGCCAAACCCGGACGGAGACCGGGCGTCCTGTTGTCCTGTTCTGGCTTGCACCCGCAGGGATTCGCCGTTTCATCGTATCCTGTTTTGTTAACGCTCAGCGGGTTACTCGCATGGGTACCATGCTTCTTGCCGTTATCGGCTCGACCGCATCATGACTGAAAACAGGCCGTGTCGTTTCTGTTCCATTGCCGTGACTCTCGCCACCCGTACCTGCGTACGGCTGCGTGCCCGGTGGGTGGGGGGACTTTCCTCAGCGACTATTAAGTCACCGTCGGCCGCTCTCTCCCTCTCAAGTAGTACAAGGATATACGAAGAGATAAGCGCAGCGCTCGTTGCAGAATTGCCGGTGATAAAACCGCCGGGTTCGATAGATTGTTAAAGATGAGCACGCTAAGACAGTCACAAGCAAGGGGAATTTTGCCATGCAGTTACTCACGGACGATGAAGGTGCCATGGCGGTCCGCTCTGCACGCGCCGCCATTGAATATGCAGTAGCAAAACGACCGAAAACCTCTCTTAACCTGACTCCCGTCTTTGGCGAGAAACGCGGGGTCTTTGTCACGCTCACGAAGAGAGGCAGCCTCCGCGGATGTATTGGTTTTCCGTACCCGGTAATGCCGCTTGGCGATGCAATAGTCCATGCCGCAGGGGCTGCTGCGCTGGAAGACCCGCGCTTCCCCCCGGTAACAAAGGATGAACTGGCAGCTATCTCGCTCGAAGTAACAATTCTTACGGTCCCCGAACCGCTCGATGGGGAGCCGGCACAAAGACCGGAGCAGGTGGTGGTGGGAAAACACGGGCTTATCGTGCGGGGCATGGGCACGAGCGGCCTTTTGCTCCCTCAGGTGGCGACCGAATATGGCTGGGATGCAAAGACATTCCTCGACCATACCTGCATGAAGGCCGGGCTTTCGGAACGGTGCTGGACCAGTAAAAATGTCGAGATCCTTACGTTCGAAGGACAGATCTTTTCCGAGCATGTGCCACCTGCATAAGTGGTAACCGTTTAACCTGATTGCAGCGTATATAACGGGACACAAGGAGTGCGGAATGGGAATAGCATTCGAGAGTCTCTCAAGCGACATCGCGGGCCGGAGCGGCAGGCTTACGGTAGGTAAAAAGACCGTAAAAACCCCGGCTCTGCTTCCCGTCATCAACCCGCACCTTCAGCTCGTCACCCCGAAAGAACTGCAGGCAATGGGCGTCGAGGCCCT
Source organism: uncultured Methanoregulaceae archaeon (assembly GCA_963818425.1). GTDB lineage: Archaea > Halobacteriota > Methanomicrobia > Methanomicrobiales > Methanospirillaceae > Methanoregula. The sequence continues at coordinate 51,779 of CAWFSA010000008.1, forward strand.
GATCACGAATGCCTACATCTTTTCCCAGAGCAAACAGTTCCGGGAGCGCGCCCTGAGTGAAGGGCTCCACCGCGTTCTTGATTTCGACGGCGTCATCATGACCGATTCCGGCTCATTCCAGCTCTCGGTCTATGGGCAGGTTTCGATCACCAATACCGAGACCCTCTCGTTCCAGCGGGACATAAAAAGCGATATCTGGGTGCCGCTTGATATCCCCACCTCTCCTGCGTCTGACCGAAAAACCACGGAACAGGAACTTGCTATCACGATGCAGCGCCTCAAAGAAGCAAAAGAGGTTTTTGGCAGCGATGCACCGATAGCCGGCCCGTGCAGGGGGGGATCTTCGAAGACCTCCGCGAACGGGCCGGGCGCGAAGTGACTGATCTCGGTTTCTCCTTCTGCCCGATCGGTGCGGTTGTCCCGCTCATGGAATCCTACCGGTACCGCGACCTTGTCAGTGTTGTCATGGCCGCAAAGCGGACACTCTCGCCTTCTGCCTGTGTCCACCTTTTCGGAGCCGGTCACCCGTCTATGTTTGCCCTTGCGACTGCAATGGGCTGCGACCTCTTCGACTCCGCAGCATATGCGCTGTATGCAAAGGACGGCCGGTACCTCACGGTGCACGGCAGTTACCGGATCAGTGAACTCGCGGACCTGCCCTGTGCCTGTGCGGTCTGCCGGTCCCATACCGCAGAAGAACTCCGCTCGGCTCCGGATCGCGAGCGCCTCCTTGCGCTCCATAACCTCCATGTCACGCTTGCCGAGATCGCCCGGATACGCCAGGCAATCGCTGACGGTACGCTCTGGGAACTCGTGGATGAACGGTGCCGGGGCCACCCGCAGCTCCTTTCCGGGTACCGGGCACTCCTCGATCACGCTCCAGAACTGGAAGTGCACGACCGCGTCTCAAAGAGACGGTTCTTTTACCGGGGCGACGGAGAGTTGCAGGCGGACCGAGGTGCTCCGCTACCAGCAGCAGCTTGTGCCGGCTCCCGGTCGGGAAGAATATTCTCGTTGCTTTCGACGGGGGTGAACGGGACGCGTTCGATACGACCCTGCTCTTCAAGCCCCCGTTCGGGCCGTACCTCCGGGAACTGAAGGAGACCTTCCCTATCGGGCCTTCCGAGATCCCGGAATGGGACGAGGCCATGGTCCGGCAGGGATGCAGGGGTATCCGCATCATACAGGAGAGTCATCCCGGGAGCAGGGTCACCGTATCCTGCAGCCCGCGCTGGGAACCGGTTGTCCGGGAAATCCTGGGAGATATTGGGGTGACCCATGATCCGAGTTAGTTTCCGGAAACGCGACGGTCTTGCCCGTACCGGGACCCTCGAAACTGATGGAATGCCTTGGTCAGTCTCCCTGCCGTTGCAGAGTGTCAGGAATTTTTTCCCGCACTGGCCACCCTTACCGGTACCAACCTCCCGCTCTGTGCCCCAAAAGCGATCGTCAGCCAGTTCCCCCCGAAAAAGGGGATCCAGCCGGTACCAATCCACCCGCAGCTCGATAACCGGGCCCGGAGCGGCGACTGTGTCATGGTGGCCGGGTGGCACACGGCAATGGCAAACCCGCGCACGTATGTGGACTGGCTTATCGGCCTGAAGGAGAAAACTCCGGTCGATACCGCGTGGTACGCTCCTGCATCAGCACTCCCGTCAACGGCTGCCATTCTCTGTTATTCCGGGTTCGACCTGTTTGATTATACGGCAGTGGACCTCAAATCGGCACAGGGCCGGTTCTGTACGCCGGAAGGGGATTTCCCACAGGATGCCCTCGGAAGCGGGATCTGTTCCTGCCCGGGCTGCGCAGCAGGAGATTTACAGGAACACAACCGGCACGCACTGCGGCAGGAGATTGCACTTGTTCACCGGTTTATCGGGCAGGGGCAGCTTCGCGATCTCGTGGAGTCCCGCTGCCGCCTTGATGCAGCACAGGTCGCCATCATGCGCCACCTTGACCGGAATTACCGGTTCATGGAACAGGTACAGCCGATTGCACGGGCAGGCGTCATGCGGGCAAACTCCGGCGAGTCCATGCAGCGGGCGGAAGTACGGCGGTTTGCCGAACGGGTCATCGAACGGTATGTGCCCCCAAAGACCGATGTTGCGGTCCTCCTTCCCTGCTCGGCAAAAAAACCCTACTCCCTCTCGCAGAGCCACCGGAAGTTCCAGCAGGCAATCGGCGGCAGGGCCCATGAACTGATTGTCACATCCCCGCTCGGGCTGGTTCCCCGGGAACTTGAGACGGTCTACCCGGCAGGTCATTACGATGTCCCGGTCACCGGTTACTGGGATGCCGAGGAATGTGCGGTCATTGCAGATATTCTCGCCCGCTATTTCCGGAAACACCCTTACCGGCGCATTATTGCCCATCTTGAAGGAGGGGCACTGAAGGTTGCCCAGATGGCAGCGGAGCAGTGCGGGATTACCCTTGAATATACCTGCACCGAACACCCGACCGGAAATACCGCTCTCAACGCGCTTGATGCAGCACTTGCCGGTGAACGGAGGATAAAGGATGACCGGCTCCACGGCATGATCTCCTACCAGTTCAACTGCGATGTCGACACAAAGGGCACTACCCTGCGGGGGCATTTCCCGGAAGTGTTCTACAGCAGGAACAATGTCCAGCTCTTCTCCATTGATACGGGTACCGGCATGCTCCGTCCCACGCTGGACGGCTGGAAAGTCATCCCGGACGGCTACCGGGTCCATATCGACGATTTCATCCCGGAAGGGGATATTCTCATACCCGGCGTGGTATCGGCAGACCCGGCTATCCGTGACGGGGATGAAGTCCTGGTCGTGGGTGCGCGTGCGCTTGGGACTGGCCGGGCAGCCATGCCGGCGGACGAGATGCAGCGCTCGCGTCGCGGGGTAGCGGTGCGTGTGCGTAAAATAAAGAAGCTATAGGTTCAACCAGTACGATACATTGCAGATTATCCATGGAGTGAAAAGGTTGTTCCGTATCGAAAATGCCGAATCGGCAGGGTGGGAATTGTGAGCGCCTCTCCTGCCGCACAGGAAGGAAAAGGTACTATCAAGACCAGTCAGGAATGCCCGGCACCACTACCGGTTGTAATTGCTGTTCCCAGGGAACGGGTTCCGGGGGAACAGCGCGTGGCGACTGTCCCGGAAGTTGTACAGAAACTCACAAAGTCGGGTTACGAGATCCGGATCGAGCACGATGCGGGAACGGGTGCCTTCTATCCGGACGATCTTTTCATTGCCGCCGGTGCGAAGATTGCATCCGGCCCGGCCGAACTGCTGAACGGTGCCCGGATCGTGCTGCGTGTCCAGCCCCCGACTGTTGCCGATATCGATCAGCTTGCTGAGGGCACGATTGTCATCGGGTTCATGAACGCGACAAACAACCTTGAAGCGGTAGCCCGGATGCGCGACCGGAAGATCACTGCCTTCGCGCTCGAACTCGTTCCGCGGATCTCCCGTGCCCAGAGCATGGATGCGCTCAGTTCCCAGGCAACGGCCGGCGGGTACGTGGCAGCTATTCTCGGTGCCGACAACTGCCCGAAGTTCCTCCCGATGCTGACAACGGCTGCAGGCACGATACGACCGGCAACGGTTCTTATCCTGGGTGCCGGCGTTGCCGGTCTGATGGCAATCGCTACTGCAAAGCGGCTCGGTGCCCTTGTCGAGGCGTACGATGTCCGGCGTGCTGCCGGAGAGCAGGTCCGGAGTCTCGGCGCCAAGTTTCTCGAGCTCGAGATCAATGCCGAAGGCCAGGGTGGCTATGCCCGCGAGCTCACACCCGAGGAGAAGGTGCAGGAACAGCAGATGGTCTCCGCTGCGGTTGCACGGGCTGACATCGTTATCACGACAGCTGCAATCCCCGGTCGGAAGGCCCCCGTCCTCATTACCAGGGAGACCGTTGCAACGATGCGGCCCGGTGCTGTTATCATCGATATGGCTGCCGAATCCGGCGGTAACTGCGAACTGACCCAGGCAGGAAAGACGATCCGGGAGCACGGTGTCCTGATCATCGGGCCGCAGAACCTCCCGGCCCGGGTGCCGTTCCACACGAGCCAGATGTACGCAAAGAATCTCCAGTCGTTCCTGACACTCCTTGTTGATAAGAACGGAGCGATTGTCAGGGAATTCACTGACGAGATCCTGGCCGCGAGCCTCCTTGTCCATGCAGGAGAGGTGCGTCATGAGCCGACCCGCGACCTCATGAACGGAGGAAAATCATGACCGACATGACTACGCTCTGGACCGCGGTTTACATCGCGATGCTGGCCGCATTTACCGGGTATGTTGTCATCAGCCGGGTCCCCGCCATCCTCCACACGCCGCTGATGAGCGGCTCGAACTTTATCCATGGTATCGTGCTTGTCGGTGCAATGGTTGCGCTCGGCCTTGCAACAACACCTCTCGAACAGGTCATCGGTTTTATTGCGGTTATCCTCGGTGCAGCGAACGTGACCGGCGGATATGTCGTCACGGAGCGGATCCTCCAGATGTTCGATCGCAGCGGAAAGAAGCCCGGAAAGGAGGCATAAGATGACTGACCTCTCGTGGCTGATCGATCCGGTCTATATCGTGACGATCTTCTTCTTCATTATCGGTATGCAGCGGATGAGCCACCCGCTCACCGCCCGGAGCGGTATTGTCTGGGCCGGCGCTGCGATGCTGATCGCAACGCTCGTTACGTTCTTTACCCCAAACCTCACCAATCTTGCCCTGATCGCGATTGCAATCGTCATCGGCGGGGGATTTGGTTATATTGCTGCAAAGCGTGTCGCGATGACCGATATGCCCCAGATGATAGCACTCTACAACGGTATGGGTGGTGGTGCAGCGGCCGGGATTTCGGCGGTTGCGCTTCTCGGCACCACGACCATGGCTACCGGTTCCCTTGCAGTCGTTGGCGGCCTCATCGGGGCCGTCTCGTTCACGGGAAGTATCATTGCGTTCCTGAAACTCCAGGGCTGGATGCGGCCGCGGCCGATCACCTTCCCGGGCCAGCAGATCCTCAACATGGCGGTCCTGGCTCTTGCCATCATCTCCGGGGTGCTCGTTATCGTACAACCAGCCTGGATTCCGCTCTCCGTTTCCCTGTATCTCCCGCTTGTTCTTCGTCCTCTCGCTCGGGTTCGGGCTTCTGATGACACTCCCGATCGGCGGGGCCGATATGCCCGTCGTGATCTCGATGTACAATGCCTTCACCGGCCTTGCCGTTGCGCTTGACGGGTTCTCGTTTGCCACCCCCAACTATGCGATGGTTGTCGCGGGTATCATTGTCGGCGCCGCCGGTTCGCTGCTTACGCTCAATATGGCAAAGGCGATGAACCGCTCGATCTCGAATGTCTTCTTCGGTGCGTTTGGTGCAACGGACGAGAAAGCGACGGAGATCAAGGGCAGTATGAAGTCGATCGAGGTCGACGATGTTGCGGTCATGCTCGCCTATGCGGACAAGGTGATCATCGCTCCCGGCTACGGTATGGCGGTTGCCCAGGCCCAGCAGAAGGTCAAGGAGCTGACCGATCTGCTTGAGAGCAGGAATATCCAGGTCAAGTTTGCGATCCACCCGGTTGCCGGACGGATGCCCGGGCATATGAATGTCCTGCTTGCCGAGGCCGGGGTTTCCTATGACCACCTCTTCGACCGGGACGAAATAAACCCGGAGTTCCCGAGTACCGATGTCGTCCTTGTCATCGGTGCCAACGATATGGTCAACCCGGCAGCGCACCGGCAGGGCAGCCCGCTCTTCGGCATGCCAATCCTCGATGTCGAACAGGCAAAGAATGTCATCGTCCTCAAGCGCGGCCAGGGAAAGGGTTTTGCCGGGATCGAGAACGACCTGTTCTACCGGGACAATACGCGGATGCTCTACGGCGATGCGCAGGAAACGGTCGGAAAGCTCGTGCAAGCCGTCAAGAAGTTCTAATGATTAAGATTCTCTTTATTTAAAGTTCGGAAAAACGTGCTCTCCCGGGAATCAACATCAAGTTGATGGAAATATTAATCCACCTTTTTTTATAGGTAAAAACATATCCCGCAGAGATAGAGAGCATGAAGCGGAGACCGCGTTTGGAAAGATCGGGATTCCAAACCAGAGAACCCACCATCACGCGTAAAACGGACTCTTTGTTTTACTCCGTTTATATTCTCTCTATCACGAGTTGTTTTTCGAAAATTTTCTCAAACGCCTTTTTTTCTGCTTCTACACCCCAGATCTCCAGCTGACAGTCGCCCCGGGCGACAACTTCTAGATGGATGCTGTCCCTGTCCACCCGCGTGAATTTGACGTGGCGGATTAGCGCAGTGTGGCTTCGGTCGAGGCTCTCGCTCAGACGGATGAACGTGGTCAGGATCCGGAGGGCATCCCGCTCGCGGATCTCGAGTTCCATAACTTCCGGATCCTTTTTCTTCAGGTTCTTTTTCCGGTGAAAACGGGCAATGTTGGCCATAAACGTGATCTCTTTCTGGTCGAACCCCAGCAGTTCGGAGTTTTTTATCATATAATAGGAATGGGCGTGGTGGTTCGCGTAGGAAATGAACGAACCGATATCATGAAGGAAAGTAGCATATTCAAGGAGTTCTCGTTCATTATCGCCGAAATTATGCAGCCCCTGCTCTTTTGCAGAATCGAAGAGTTCGAGGACAAGGCTCGTAACGGTCCGGGCATGCACTTCATTGATCCCGCAGGACCTTCCCAGCTGCAGCACGCTGCGCTGCCGTGGTGATAATTCGCCCAGAAGAGGGAAGGCATCTATTCTCGAAAGATAATCCACAAGAAGGCCGTCCTGCAGGCCGCGACCCGTGGTCACGATGGAATCGAGTCCCATTTCCTTCATGAAGGTGTCGAGAATCGCTGCCCCGGCAATGATGATATCTGCCCGCTCCGGGTTCATGCCCGGCACTTTCCTGCGCTGGTCAAGCGGGAGAGAGCAGAGCAGATCGATCACTTTTTGCAGGTCCTTCATGGAAAGGACCGGATTATTGTTGCTGTCATTCCCATGGATTGCCTTCTGGGCAATCTCGGCAAGGTTCATGATGGTCCCTGAACTCCCGATGGCCATCACCGGTTTCATGGCTTTGATCTTTTTTGTAGAATGAATAATGGTGTCCCGGACATGATGCTGGACGCGCTTATACTGGTCAGCAGAAACGGGCCCGGTGCTGCCGGACGGAAAATACAGGTTAGCAAGCCGGATAGCACCGAGCCGGAAACTTTCAAGGTACTGGTAGGTCCGGTCACCCCCGATCGCGATCTCCGTGCTCCCGCCACCGATATCGATAAAAAATGCCTGCCGGTCTTCAATATGGATACCACTTGCCACGCCAAGGTAGATCAGGCGCGCCTCTTCCTGACCGGAGATCACCCGGACATCAATCTGCGCATCCTGCCTGAGCAGGTGCAGGATCTCGCTTTGGTTGGTGGCCTCGCGCATGGCCGAAGTTGCAACGGCAACAAATTCTTCGGTAGAAAATGTCCGGGCAAGATCCGTGAACTTCCTGCAGACAACAACCAGCCGTTCCATTGCTTCTGCTTTAATCTCGTCATCCTCAAACTCCCCTTCCCCAAGGCGGACCTGCTGTTTCTGGCGGGTCAGGATCGTATAGGAATGGTTCGGGTTGAGCCGCACGACAAGGAGGCGGACGGAGTTGGTCCCGATATCGATAAAGGATACTACGCGCCCGTTCGGGCCGATCTTTTTGGATCTCACTGCATCACCAGGGGCCGCTCAAATACCTGAAGGAACAGGTCTGCCTTCTCCCGTGCCCGTCCAATCTCTGTGCGGATATCGCCCGACCCGGCCACATCGCAGATCACACTATCGGGAGTAATGGTGCATCGGACTTCCCGGACCGATCCGGTATGGAGATAATCCAGCCCATCGGCAAGACGGAGGATGGCTGCGAGCATACGGGCTTTTTTCTGGAAAAGCGGCGACAACAGAGAGAAATATGGATGTGAGGATATCCTCACCCTTCCCCGGTGCGAAAGGATTGCAAGACCTATTACACCGCGATCGGCAAGATCAAATGGCAGATGCTCATCAACGAACACCATCCCGGCACCACGCTTGTTGTGCCCGGCCTGCCCGTACTTCCAGCCGATATCATGCAGCAGACCTGCACATTCTAGCAGGAAACGATCATGCGGCCCGAGGTTGTGCAGGGATTGCAAATCGTCAAACAGCATAAGCGCGAGTGCAGTAACGTGCCGGCTGTGGGGTTGTGCATCGGGATATTCCTGTGCAAGGAGATGGACTGCATCAGTTGCGTCGTGGTCAGAATACGGTACTCGCTGACGGTATCGTGCCTTTCTTCCCGAATCAAGGGTTGTTTTAAGTTCGTCCCAGAGTTTTACCCGTCCAAGTGCCTGCCAGTAGTGCACGAACTGCCGGTAGCGTCGCTTCCTCTCGGCTTCCCGGTCTTGCAGGAGCAGTTTCAGGCTCGCAAGAGTGCCTGTATCCGGTCGTTTTGTCCCTTGGCAGGAACGGAGGAGCGTGCGCTCCCGAAGGAGGATAAGGGTGATATGATCGATCCATACATCGCAGTCATGGATGTCCCCGAGGATCTCCTGGATTTTCTTTACCCGTGCGAGGGGTTTTTCGAGATTGTTCCGGTAGATGGAACCATAGATCTCCATGGTGTACCGGAGTTTTTTTGCAGCAATACGGGTGGCATGGTGCTCTGCCACTGCTTCCGGATGCAGGACCCAGGGATCATAGGAGAGGAGGGTGGAGAGCCGTTTTCCGATACGGAGCGCTGCGAGGGGAGGAATGCCATATACCGGCGGTTTCTTTTTGGCAGACCGTTGATCCTCACTCATGATTGTGAACACCGAGTGCATCTCATCAGTTACACGACTTTTTTCCAGTCCGGAAATGGCTGACAGGACACGTTTCTGGAGAACATTCCGTTTTTTCTGTAATGCCAGAAGCAGGAACCGGATGGCAGGTTCCATTGATGGGTGGTCAACCGGTGAATTTTTCTTTTGCAAGCCGGAATTCTTTTGTATTTTTTTTAAGGATTTCTGGAGAAATGCGATCTGAACATCCACGTCCCGTGCATCGCCCAGTGCCCGGGTGATTTTCGTGAACTCCTGCATCCATTTCGTGTACTGTTTATTCGGAAAACAGGTCTGGAAAAGGGGCAGTGCAGCACGAAGCCTGCGGGATGCCACCCGCATGCGATGGATATACTCGATATCCTGCGCTTCCCTCACACCGGCAATCTCACCGGTAAAAGCGTCAAGGAGGCCCGGGAGTTTCTGCATCCCGTACCAGCATAACCCGGTTTGAGGAATGGCGGTGTTAACGGGTATGGTCATAGAATGATCCCCGGTGATCCATCATCCATGTCTGGACATTCAGCGGTTCCGTATCCGGTGCTGGATTGGTGCGGCAGTAGGTTCCATCAGCCTGCATGTACCGGAGCTTGACCGTATCATGCAACTGTGCCGGCAGGATCTTTGTGGTAATGGCATCTCTGATGACCGGATTATCGACCGGGAAGAGAACCTCGACCCGCCGGTCAAGGTTCCGTGGCATCAGGTCGGCACTGCCAAGAAATACCTCTTCATTTCCGCTGTTATGGAAATAATAGATCCGGGCATGTTCGAGGAATCTGCCCACAATCGCACTGACCGTGATATTCTCACTGACCCCAGGGATCCCCGGGCGGAGACAGCAGATCCCGCGTACCTGCAGCTCCACTTTCACGCCGGCCTGCGATGCCCGGTACAGGGCAGCAATACAGAGCGGGTCGACAAGGGCATTCATCTTGAAGATGAGATGTCCGTCCCCGTTCTTCTGGTGGCATGCGATCTCCCGGTCAATGCGATCGATGATCCCGTTCCGCAGGGTAACCGGTGCAACGAGCAGTTTCTGGTACTTGTCGATCCGTGCATACCCGGTCAGGAAATTGAACAGGTTGGCAACATCTTCCCCGATTACCCGGTCTGCGGTAAGAAACCCGAAATCCGTGTAGATGCGACTTGTCGTGGCATTGTAATTGCCGGTCCCGAGATGCACATACCTGCGGATCCCGTCTTTTTCCCGCCGGACAACCATGCAGAGCTTGGCGTGGACCTTGAGACCGACAACACCATAGACCACATGGACCCCTTCGTGTTCCAGCGCCCGGGCCCAGCCGATATTGTTCTCTTCATCAAACCGGGCCTTGAGTTCGATCAGTGCAGCAACGGCTTTTCCGTTCTCCCGGGCTTCCATGAGGGCATTGACAATCGGGGAGTTGGAACCGACCCGGTAGAGCGTGATCTTGATGGCAAGGACATCCGGATCATGGGCTGCCTGGCGGATAAGGTTGACAACGGGAGTGAAACTGTCGTACGGGTGGTAGAGGAGGATATCATGCTGCCGGATGGCCGCGAAAATATCTTTTCCCTCGCCAAGATCTTCCGGTACCGAACGGGGGGAAAGGCACATCCTTGAGATCAGGGCGATCGAGGGACATGAGCTGCATCAGATCTGCCATACCGACAGGGTGGCCGACCCGGTAGATCATATCGGAGTGTACCCCGAGTTTTTTCTCGAGCATGTGGCAGATATTCTCATGCATGGAGCATTCCATTTCAATCCGGACGGGTTTTCCCCGGGCACGCTGCTCCATGATCTCCTCCACCGTGGTCAGGAGATCCGAGGCCTCGTCCACTTCAATCTCAAGGTCCGCGTCCCGGGTAATCCTGAACGGGAATGAGGCAACAACTTCCAGTCCCGGGAAGAGCATGTCGAGATGCGCTGCAATGATCTCTTCAAGATAGATCAGGTGGACGTCGTTATCCTTGGCACGCGCACCTTCATCCGTACCGGGGATCCGGACAAGACGCGAGAAGAGGTTGGTCGGGACCTTGACCCGGGCAAAATATTCCTTTTTTGCCGGGTCGCGGATGACGATGGCGAGGTTGAGGGAGAGGTTGGAGATGAAGGGGAACGGGTGAGAACTGTCAAAGGCGAGCGGGGTTAAGACCGGGAAGACCTCACTGACAAAGAATGCATGCATTGCTGCTTTCTGCGCATCCGAAAGATCGGCATACATGTGGATATGGATCCCGGCAGTATCGAGCTGTGGCAGGATCTCGTTATGCCAGGTATCATACTGGGCCTCCAGTTCCGGGATGAGCATCTGCCGGATTGCATCCAGCTGCTGCGAAGGTGTCATGCCATCCGGGGGAGATTTCAGGACACCTTTGGCCAGCTGGCGCTGGAGACCCGATACCCGGATCATGAAATATTCATCGAGGTTATTGGCGAAGATGGCAAGGAATTTCACGCGTTCCAGCAACGGGTGACTCTTATCCCGGGCCTCGTCAAGCACGTGCCGGTTGAACCGTATCCAGCTCAGTTCCCGGTTGATGTAAAGGGAAGGATTGTCGGCAAGCAGCTGCGTGTATTCATTTCATAACACCGGTAAACGATCCTGGATCTGTTGATATCCTGCGGTTCCAATACTATTCATGGGCACGGCATAAAATAAATTCTCCGTCGGTTAAATTATTTTAGATAGTATCAGGAGATACATCTCAAACCATTTCAGGAGATTTCCGGCACCCGTCGGGAGTCATCCGTTGAAGTTATGGTACCGGTAGCAGTTGTCAATGAACTCCTGTTTCCGGTGCTCACTGCCGTTGAGGGGGGGCCGGAGGTACCCGATCCCGGGGGTCTGACGGGCAGGGCAGAACGGGCAGAGGGCAGCGTCCACATCACCGGCCTTCTCCCGTACCGGACAGTAGTAAATCCCATCAATCAGCTGCACGGTATCCCCCCCGGGAAACGGTGTGCCGACCGGATGTCCCGGCTCTTCGAGAACAAACATGCAGAATGCTGCGAGCAGGTAGTTGAGGAAGCGTATGCGGGGATTGCTGTCGCCGGCATCAGTGCATTGACCTATCACCATATCCCAGTAGGATCTTTGCTGATGCGTAACCGGTTCCCTCATCGTACCAAATGATCCCTGCTGGTGCCGGAGCCGGATTGTCTGGTAGGTACCGAGCAGGTGCTCGTTGATCTTTTGTGTCAGCTTGTCCCGGTATTCCGGTGTAAGTTCCTGAATCTTTTTACTAAAATTCCGTTTCATCTGCTGGATATCAACAGGAGAATGCCGGAGCGTGAAAACTGCTAGTTTCATCCCGAGTTCCCCGCGGGTTACAGCCAGTCTGGAGATCCCGGCATTCGTCCGTGATCTGTGTCGCAGGTGTCGTCACTGTCATGAGGGCTCTTGTTGATAACTAAAAACAGGGTCATGGATCCGCGGAGTAGTTCCTGATAACAAATTCCCTGCTGCAGGAATATAGTTTCTCCAAACCTGCTGATTTTTGCCCGAATATTTTTATATTATTCACCCTAACAATTATTCATGGTGATTGCCATGAGTGAATGTTTTATTTGCCAGTAACCTGCGCTTTTTAGATACCACGTTACGGGACGGGGAACAGACCCCGGGTGTCTCGTTAAACCCGGACCAGAAATTTGAGATTGCATCAAGGCTCTCGGACATCGGTGTCGATGTCATCGAGGCCGGTTCTGCGGCTGCATCAGACGGAGAACGTGAAGCAATCCGGCTCATTGCCGATGCCGGACTGACGTCAGAGATCTGTACCTTTGTCCGGGCTCTCAGGATCGACATCGATTATGCTGCGGACTGCGGTGCCGATTCGATCCACCTTGTCGTACCGGTCAGCGACCTGCATATCGCAAAGAAGATGCGCAAGACCCGCGACGAGGTTGTCGCGATGGCGATGGATGCCGTGGAGTATGCGAAGGGCCGGGGGCTCATCGTCGAGCTTTCCGGAGAGGATGCATCCCGGGCCGACCAGTCGTTTCTCCACGAGATCTTTTCAGCGGGTGTGGAGCATGGGGCAGATCGGCTCTGTTTCTGCGATACAGTCGGGATCCTGACCCCGGAAAAGGTTGCCGAGTTCATCCCGCCTCTTGCAAAAATCGCGCCGCTCTCTATCCACTGCCACGATGACCTCGGCTTTGCCGTCACCAATACGATGGCGGCCCTGAAATCCGGTGCCTCCTGCGCCCATGTGACCGTCAACGGTCTTGGCGAGCGGGCGGGCAATACCCCGCTTGAGGAAGTGGTGATGGCACTCGAAGTGCTCTACGGGTACCCCACGCGGATCCGGAAGGAACTGATCTACCCGCTCTCGAGCCTTGTCTCCCGGCACACGGGTGTCCCGCTCGCGGTGAACAAGGCGATCGTCGGCGAGATGGCCTTCACGCACGAGAGCGGCATCCATGCCCACGGCGTTATCCGTGAACCGTCGACGTATGAGTCGGTAAAACCGGAGATGGTAGGTCGCAAGCGCCGTATCGTGCTTGGCAAACATTCCGGCACCGCATCGGTCGAAGCCGCCCTGCACGAGATGAATTACAAGGCCGACGAAACCCAGGTCAAAGAGATTGTTAAAAGGATCAAGCAGCTGGGCGATAGCGGGAAGCGAGTTACCGATGCCGACCTTATGGCCGTGGCCGATGCCGTGCTTGCAATCGAGTGCAAACCGGTCATCAAGATGCGACAGTTCACGGCAACCTCCGGCAGCCACATGATACCGACCGCCTCGGTCACGCTGGTCGTGAACGGTGTGGAGATGACCGGGGCTGCAACCGGTGACGGTCCGGTTGATGCAGCGATGGAAGTCCTCCGCAAATGCGTGGGTGATGTGGCCGATATCCGGCTTGAAGAGTACCACGTTGATGCGATCCAGGGTGGCACCGACGCCCTTGTCGAAGTGACAGTAAGATTAAGTAAAGACGGGAAGATAATTACTTCACGCGGCGCCCGCACCGACATCATTATGGCAAGTGTCGAGGCGATGATCGCCGGCATGAACAGACTACTGAGGGACAGAACATGAAAACCGGGGCAAAAATCCTCGTCGAATCACTCCAGCGCGAAGGGACCGAGATCATCTTCGGGTATCCCGGCGGAGTGGTGCTGCCGATCTATGATGAACTCTACAACTCGTCATTACGGCACATCCTTGTACGGCACGAACAGGCTGCAGCGCATGCCGCGGACGGGTATGCACGGGCAAGCGGTCGTGTAGGTGTATGCCTCGCCACGTCAGGCCCCGGTGCATGTAACCTCGTTACCGGTATCGCCACGGCCTACATGGACTCGATCCCGGTCGTTGCCCTGACCGGGCAGGTGCCGACAAACCTGCTGGGGAACGATGCGTTCCAGGAATCGGACATCACCGGCATCACGATGCCGATCACGAAACACAATTACCTGGTGAAAAGTGCCGGTGATCTCAGCAGGGTTATTCAGGAGGCATTCTATATCGCTGGTACCGGAAGGCAGGGACCGGTCCTGATTGATATCCCCAAAGATGTGAGTACCGGGATGTCTGATGATGTGAAGTTACCGGAAAAGGTCACGCTCCGCGGTTACAACCCGACGTACAAGGGGCACAAGCGCCAGACCGAGAAAGCACTCGAACTGCTCTCTCATGCCGAGCGACCGCTCATCTATGCCGGTGGCGGTATCATCTCATCAAATGCTTCTCCCGAACTGGTGGAATTTGCCACGCTCGCATCCATCCCGGTCACGACTACGCTGATGGGGATCGGGTGCATCCCCTGCCATCACCCGCTCAACCTTGGGATGCTGGGGATGCACGGGACTGAATATGCAAATTTTGCGGTCACGGAATGCGATCTCATGATCGCCATCGGAGCACGGTTCGATGACCGGGTAACCGGAAAGATCGATACCTTTGCCCCCCATGCAAAGATCATCCATATCGATATCGACCCGGCCGAGATCGGCAAGAACAAACGCGTCGATGTACCGATAGTCGGGGATGTCAGAGCGGTGTTGCAGGATCTGCTCGCGCTCATGAAGAAGCGGGACGCCCATGAGATCTGGTTGAAAAAGATCAAGCACTGGAAACAGCACCACCCGCTCAAGTGCCCGAAGAACGGTGCACTGCACCCGCAGTATATCATCAGGACCTTAAGCGATCTCGTGAAAGACAAGGCCGTGATCGTCTCTGAAGTCGGCCAGAACCAGATGTGGACTGCGCAGCACTTCTGTTTCCACAACCCGCGTACCTGGATTACCTCCGGCGGTCTTGGCACGATGGGATACGGTCTTCCGGCCGCAATGGGAGCGCATTTTGCCCGTCCGGATGTCCCGGTCTTCGATATTGCCGGTGACGGCAGTATCCAGATGAACATCCAGGAGTTCGGCACCATCGCATGCCAACAAGATCCCGGTCAAAGTCGTTATCCTGAACAATATGTATCTCGGCATGGTCCGACAGTGGCAGGAGCTCTTCTATGACCACCGGTATTCATTTACCGAGCTCCCGCCGGTCGATTTCGTGAAGATTGCGAATGCTTATGGGATCGAAGGGATGCGGGTCGAATCACCGGATGAAGTGCTCCCGGCACTGCAGGCCTCCCTAGACTGTGACGGGCCGTTTGTAATGGACTTCCGGATCGAGCGCGAGGAGAACGTCTTCCCCATGGTCCCGGCCGGTGCTGCGATCAACGAGATGATAGGAGGGCATCCACGGATATGAAGCCGCATACGTTATCCATCCTTGTCGAGAACAGGGCCGGTGTACTTTCGCGGGTCACCGGCCTCTTCTCCCGCCGCGGGTTCAATATCGAGAGCCTTGCGGTCGGCCCCTGCGAAGAACCGGATATGAGCAGGATCACCATCGTTGTCATCGGTGACGATGAGAAGATCGAGCAGGTGATGAAGCAGCTCAACAAGCTCATTGATGTGATCAAGGTCTCTGACCTGACGGACAGCGAGCGGGTTGAGCGCGAGCTCGCCCTGATCAAGGTGACTGCCGAACTGGGGACTTCCCGTGCAGAGATCATGCAGATCGCATCCATTTTCCGGGCATCCATTGTCGATGTTGGTGCAAAAACCCTGATCCTTCAGGTTATCGGCGACACCGACAAGATCGATGCACTGGAAAAACTTCTGCGCCAGTACGGGATCAAGGAGTTTGTCCGGACCGGTACCGTGGGAATCCTGCGTGGATCCAAAACGGTGACCAGCGGGAAATAATTATCAGTTTCTTTTTTTTTTAAAGAGAGTTGCTCAAAAAAGATCTCGTAAACCACCTGTGAAATCCTTCACCAATGCGGTGTCTCCCGGTTTACCGGCAGGAATCCTTAATCTCTTTTGTGCGCGAAAGACCCGGTATCCGAGAGTTCATCACCAGATTTACATCTTTGACTGGTCCCTTGGCTGGGCGATCTTTCGTATTTCCGGCCTTTTGGAACCGAGGCCGAGCATTGGATCCCGTTTTTTCTGTTTCTGGGTGTCTTCCGTCTCCGTTACCGGTGGTTTTGCAAGGAAGCACCCGACCGGCTCACGACCACCGTCACAGATCTTTTCCTTAAACTCACTGCATTCTTCGCAAACCGGCACCTGGGAGGGAAGCAGGGATGGAAAATGGTTTTTCCAGAGAGTTGCGTCAATCTTACCCTCTTCGAGAAAACGCCGGATATGCCGTGCCGTGTATTTCATGGTATGAACTATGGGCATTAACGGGATTTAGGAATTGCGGGTGTCGGAAGTTTTAGAGACCGGAATCCAGGATACTATTGATGGTTCTAAGCCCGAAACACCAAGAACAGAAATCTTCGACCTTGTGAAGCACGTAAAGGCCGGATGATAGGACGACATGGTTTTCGATCTGTTGTGGGGGATATCAATCCTCTACCCGGCACTGGTTCATATCAAAAGCATGGAGTCCCTTTTCCTGCACCACAACCAGCATTTTGATGCACCAACTCCAGGATAAAATCGATATTTTTTATAAGGCCAACTTCCCATCATTAACATGCCATGCTATATCATAGCATAGGGGAGATCCCATGAAATATCATGTTCTCGTTATCGCGGTCCTGCTTATTGCGGCCGCACTCATTGCCGGTTGTTCCCAGCAGCAGCCTGCAACAACTGGCGTAATCAAGGTCGGGGTTATCGCTTCATTGACCGGTCCTGCGAGCAATGTCGGCACCAACATGTGGCAGTCCGCCCAGGTCGCCGCTGACAAAATCAATGCCAATGGCGGCGTCACGCTAAAAGACGGATCGAAAGTCCCGCTCAAGCTGATTGTCGGTGACGACGAGTCAACCGCAGACAGGTGGCCAGAAAGCCGCAACAAAACTGATCACCGATGACAAGGTCGATATCCTTGTCGGCGGCTACTCGAGCGCGGTTACTTCTGCATACGAGCAGACAATCGCCGACAATAAGATCCCGTTCATTGTGACCGGTGCATCAAGCCCGATCATTACCCACCGGACCGATGGCATTGATACCGAGCTGATGTCTTCCACCACTGCCCGACAACCGATATGTATGGCGAGTATACGACCCTGTTCATCGACCAGGTAGTCCGCCCGGCAGTCAACAAGAAACTCGGCGCTTCAGATACCCGGCCGTTCCGGCTCGCCCTGCTCTACCAGGACACTGCGTTCGGCAAAGGGATCCAGACTGCAGTGAATAACACCATAACCAAGAACAATCTCAATATCCAGCTTGTCTCCCAGCAGAGCTACAAGATGGGGGACACCGACTTCAGGACCCAGCTGACCGCCATCAAGGCAGCCAACCCGGACGCCCTCTACCTCGGAGCATTCCCGAACGAGGGAGCCCCGGCCATCACGCAGGCCCGGCGGGACATCGGACTCAACACGATCTTTCTGAGCGCCGGAAAACAATGATAACGCCCAGTTCTACAAGGATCTCGGGCAGTACGGCGAAGGCATCCGTCATTGAAAGCCGGTTCTCTCCCTATATTGCTCCGATCGGTTCAGTCGCTGATGCACAGAATGCGTTCAAACAGGCATACTTCGCCAAATTCGGGACCTACCCTGATATGATGGGGGCTTCGACCTACGATGGTATCTTCATCAGCGCAAAGGCGATCAGTAATGCAGGGGTTACCGATAAGACCGCAGTCAGGCAGGCGCTTGTTGACCTGAAGATGCCGCAGATCATCGAGGCAATGAAAGACCAGACCATCTCGTTCTCGCCGGACTTCCGGGAATCGACCTTCGATCTCTGGATGGAGCAGTTGTCATACAATGCGACCCTGGGCGAGACCCGGCCCGCAATTGTCTGGCCTGACAACCTGAAGACCACGGAATTTGCCCTGCCGTCATGGTATGTTGCAGGCAGCAGTTCGTAAATACATTACCTCCCTTTTTTTATTCTTAACCGATGATGTACTCCATATACCCGGACAGGTGCTGAAAAGAATCATGGACGATCCTGGCGTATTGCTGCAGATTATTTTTTGGGGACTGTATGCCGGTTGTATCTATATCCTGCTTGCCACCGGGCTGAACCTCATTTTTGGCGTCATGAAGGTTGTCAACTTCGCGCATGGCGAGTTCCTGATGATCGGCGCCTATATCACCGCGACGATCTTTTTCCTTACCGGTATCAACCCTTATCTCATCCTCATCCTGTCCATGCTTGCACTTGTCGGTATTGGTGCGCTTGTCGAACGACTCTGCTTCCGCCCGATCCTCGGTACCGGCAAGCTCAACGAGATCTTCCTGTCAATCGGCCTCATCTATCTCTTCCAGAACGGAGCCGCCATGATATGGGGCGACGCATGGCAGAGCGTTAAAAGCCCTTATGATGGTATCACGGTTCCGTTGGGATCGCTCAATGTTCCGCTCGATTATATCCTCATCATGGTTTTTACCGCAGCCATTCTCTGCGGCTTGTATCTCTTCTTAAAAAAGACGACCATTGGCATGCAGATGCGGGCAACAAGCCAGAACCGGAAAGGGGCAATGCTCGTCGGGATTAATGTCGAGCGGATCGATGTAATCAGTTTCGGACTGGGGTGCGCACTGGCTGCAGCTGCGGGCACGCTCTGGGTGGTGAGCGGGCAGGTATTCAACCCGTATATGGGTTCAATCCCGGCGGTCAAAGCCTTTGCAATTATCATCCTCGGGGGCCTTGGCAGCATTCCCGGCGCCATTATCGGCGGACTCCTGATGGGACTCGCAGAGAACGGTGCAGCATATTTCCTTGGGGGCATATGGAAGGACGCGATCTCGTTTGTCATCCTCATCATCGTGCTTGTCGTGAGACCAACCGGGTTGTTCGGAGAGAAGGGGGAGTAAGGGATCATGCCCAAAATGCCCGATACGATGACAAAATACGGTATTATTGCCACGCTTGCTCTTGCCATTGCAATCCCGTTTCTCACCGACAGCATGTTCATCGTCAACCTGCTCGTCCTGATGCTGATCTTCATTATTTTTGCATCGGCATGGAACCTCCTTGCATACTCCGGGCAGGGTTCGCTTGGCCACGCCGCATTCTTCGGCATCGGTGCGTATGCATCAACGCTCATCGCAGCAAAGAGCGGCATCTCCCCGCTCGTCACCATCTTTCTTGGTGCGGCTGTTGCGGCATTCATCGGGATCCTTATCGGTCTCACCTGCGTCAGGCTCAAGGAATGGTTCCTTGCCATGGTCACCTTCGGGTTTGCCATCATTGTCCAGACCCTGACCGTCAGCGTTCTTGCCCCGCTTACCGGGGGCTGGGACGGTATTGCATCAGCCACGGCTCATTAGCCCGTCTATCCCCGGTTACCAGCTGATTGAGTATTACGCAATCCTTGTCATCACCATCGCGTCCATTGCTGCGATCTGGTATATCATGAAATCGCGGGTCGGTCTTGCATTTCTCGCAATCCGTGAGAACGAACTCGAAGCCCGGGCTGCCGGTATTGATCCGGTCCGTTACCGGCTCCTTGCGTTTGCCCTTTCAGCGTACCTTGCGGGTGTTGCCGGTGCACTCCAGATCCACCATATCGGGTACCTCACACCGGAACTCTACGGCGTCGATAACTCGTTCTGGCCAATCACCTACGTCATTCTCGGCGGTCTTGGAACGCTTGCCGGCCCGGTTGTCGGGACGGTCGTCCTCACCATCATCTGGGAAGGGCTGAAGGCAACCGGCATTACATTCGGGAGATATGTCATTATCGGTATTATCCTCATCCTCGCGATCATCTTCCTTCCCCGGGGACTGGTAAGCCTGCCGGGAGAGGCACAGGAATGGCTGAAGCGGCGGCGAAAGGAACCCCTGCGGGAAAAAACAGAAGATTAATGACCGGATCGACCAGTTTATTTAAAAAGAAGATTCTTTTGAGTATTTTCTCTGAAAAAATTGATAAGACCATGTATAACACTTAAAAACCGAGGTACGCTTTCTGGATACGCGGGTCATGCAGGAGATCTTTTGATTTGCCCTCCTGCACGATCCTGCCATTCTCCAGCACATAGCCGCGGTTGCACATGGCAAGGGCATTCCGGACATTCTGTTCAAGCAGGAGGATCGTCATCCCTTCCCTGCCAAGCTGTTCAAGTGACCGGAATACCTGACCGGTAAGCAGAGGAGAAAGACCGGTTGACGGTTCGTCAAGGATGAGGAGCCGGGGTTCCGACATAAGAGCACGGCCGATGGCAAGCATCTGCTGTTCGCCGCCGGAGAGCGTCCCTGCCATCTGCTGCTCCCGTTCTTTCAGGATCGGGAAGAGACGATAGATCCGGTCAAGGGACTTATCCGGATTCGGATTGCCGGTGCCACCCAGAACGAAGGTTCTCGATCACGGGCATCGTCGGAAAGATCTCCCTTTTCTCTGGTACCAGCGCGAGCCCTTTATTAAAGAGATCATACGGGTGACTGCCAATGATACTTTTACCATCAAACAGGATTGAGCCGGTCGCATTACGGTTGAGGCCTGCGATAGTCTCGACCGTTGTTGTCTTACCGGCACCATTTGGCCCGATCATGGTAACGAGCTCTCCTTTATTAACATGGAACGAGAGGTCCCAGACAACCTGCAGGTTAGCATGGAAGACATTGAGCCCGGAAACGGAAAGCATGACTTTGGTATTCCCCCAATCAGAACGCGTCGATATCCCCGAGGTAGGTGTCAATTACCCGCTGGTTGTTCACGACCTCGTACGGCCTGCCATCCGCTATCTTCTCGCCATGGTCAAGCACGACAATCCTGTCGGAAAC
Source organism: uncultured Methanoregulaceae archaeon (assembly GCA_963818425.1). Taxonomy (GTDB): domain Archaea; phylum Halobacteriota; class Methanomicrobia; order Methanomicrobiales; family Methanospirillaceae; genus Methanoregula. Next base: position 72,808 of record CAWFSA010000008.1, read on the forward strand.
TCCCATGATAACACTCATCACGTGCTCAATGATGAGGATCGACACTCCGCGATCACGGATATTCCGGATGAGCCCGACTGCCTCTTTACTCTCTTTCGGGTTGAGACCGGTGGTAAGCTCATCCAGGAGGAGCAACTGAGGCCGGCAGGCGAGTGCCCGGGCCAGTTGCAGACGCTTGAGTTCGACAACATTGAGGTTACGGATGAGGGTTTCTGCCTTTTCCTGGGGGAAATTGACTTCATTCAGGATCTCACGTGCCTGTTTTTTTGCCTCCAGCATCCCCGGAGCATGCTTGGTGCCAAAAAGGATGCCGATCATGACACACTGTTCGGCACTCAGGTCGGGAAAGGATTTTGCGATCTGGAATGTCTTGGCAATCCCCCGGTGGCAGATTTTATCCGCTTTCAAACCGGTGATATTCTCCCCGTTGAAGGTCACGGTACCTGAAGTAGGAGGGTGGATCCCGGAAATAATATTGAGAAGCGTGGTCTTTCCCGCTCCGTTCGGTCCGACAAGCCCCACGATCTCATCGGCGCCAATCTGCAGGTCGACATTGTTCACTGCAGTCAGGCCGCCGATCTGCTTGGTTACACCGGAGAGGATGAGCATGCTGGATTACCTTTTTTATGAGGAGAATATTCTGTGTTATAGGTTGTCACAGGAGGCTATTAAACATATTTTATGCTCTCGCATGAGGATATATTGGCAATAAAAAAAATGATTTATTTTTTCAACGCCGATGCGACCCCGTGACAATTCGATTATGTTATATGTTAGCATGGTGCAAGTTTATGAGGTAATATGTTCGGATTGCCATTGCTTACTATCGCTCTTGTCGGGGGAGCATTTCTCCTGATTATTCTTGCATTGCTGTACTGGGGACTCACCTTTAAAGAGGACTCCTCATGATCGATCCCGTTGCAGCCGTTCTGGTTGCCGTCTATTTCATCGCAATGGTGGCGATCGGAATCTGGGCTTCGAAAAAGATCCATAACATGTCGGACTATGTTGTTGCCGGCCGGTCACTGGATTTCTGGGTATTCACCATGTTCATGATCGGTTCGGTCTGCTCGGGCATGTCCCTGCTCGGTGTCTCGGGACTGGGATTCAAGTTTGCCTGGCCGACCATCTGGGAACAACTCGCCGTCCCGCTCTCTATCGCGTTCTGTATCATCTTCTTTGGTGTCAAGATGCATACGATTGCAAGAAGCTGCGGGTACATGACCGTCCAGGATTATTTTGCGCACCGGTTTGAGAGCGATACCTCACTGCGAAGCATGAGTGCAACAGCGGGTATCGTGGTATCCATGATCTACCTTGCCGGGCAGTATACGGCAATCAGCATTGTCCTGATGTGGCTGTTCGGGCTCCCGCACTGGCTGGCACTCCTCATCGGAGCAGCTATTGTCACTGCGTACACCGTTATTGGCGGGCTCTATGCCGTGGCATGGACAACCCTTATCCAGGGACTGATCCTGATCGTCGGGGTTCTCATCATGGCACCCATCGTCATTATGGCTGCAGGGGGATTTACCCATGTCAACGAGGTAATGGCGGCGGTCAATCCCGTCAACGTTGATCCCTGGGCAACGGGGGCCGGTGCGGTATTCACGCCGGAGTACATCTTCTCCTTTGTGCTCCTCCTGACCCTCGGCCTTGCCTGCGCACCCCATGTGATCAACAACATCCTCTGCGTTAAGGATGTGAAAGTGTTCAAATGGGCGCCGCTTGTCGGGTTCGGGGTCTATGCCGTTGTGATGTTCCTCCTCAAGTTTGCAGGCTTTGCCGGTATCGTTCTTGTCAAGGACGGGATCGTCACGCTCCCGAAAGTGCCCAATGCATCCGACTTTATTTTTGTTTACGGTATACAGGCTGCCCTGCCCAGCATGTTCCTGTGGGGTATATTTGCCGTGATTGTACTGGCTGCGGTCATGTCAACTACCGACCGTCTCATGCTGACCATCGGAACCTACTTCTCCTGGGATATTTACAAGAAGATCCTCCGGCCCGATGCACCGGATAAACAGGTGCTCCTCGTCAGCCAGATCTCGGTATTTGTTGCCGCTGCCGTGACGCTGCTGCTCGCTCTTAATCCCCCGGACATGCTCGTCTGGCTGATCTGGGCCGGGCTCGGGATTATGTATGCCACCTTTGCCGTACCTCTGCTTGCCGGACTGTACTGGCGGCGGGCAACCCGGCAGGGGGCGCTCGCCTCCATGGCGCTTGGCCTGATCGCCTCGCTCGGATTTGGCGCGGTCTCCTACTTCAAGCTGGGAAAACTACCAATGCATTTTTCGTTTTACGCATTTGTCGTTGCTGTGGTTGCGATGATCGTTGTCAGCTACATGACAAAACCGACGATCTGAGAAGGTGCTTGACGAGACCATGACCGGCTGGTATATCCAGAAATAATCTTTTTACTCTTTGGACCTTCTTTGGACCTCAGTGCTGGCAGGTTTACGCGGGAACTGTGGGAATTCTGATACATTATTCAGGGACGAGTCTCGACTCTGAAATACAAAACCAGAGATTTATAAAATCCGGAAGTGAAAACTAAAAATAGGCAGAACATGACACGGATTTGTTCCCGTTGTGGAAACCAGAACAATGATGGTGTAAATTTCTGTACGTCCTGCGGTAACCCGCTGGCCACACCGGCCTTTCAGCCGAGACGATTGCGACCCCGCCCCGAGGCACGATGTCGCCGGCTGCACCTCCCAGCCCGAAGAGCACCTTTAAGATAATTGCTCTCGCTGCGGTCGCCATTATCGTGATCGTTACCGCGCTCTTTCTCCTGCAGGCAGTCTGGCATTGTCAGGATTTTTCCCTTTTTATCGCCGACAGGGACGCCCCGGATAACACCTGTCGTCACGTCATACGTGATGGTAGACACCCCCCTGCCAGAAACACCCCCTGCCACAGGAACTAACCACGGTTGTCATGAGCCTTACGGCATCTCCCGTTCGCCTCCCCAACCCCCAAAAAAGTTGTTATCTGTCCGTCCGACCGCCGGGCCTGTGACACCAGTTGCACGGATATTCTGACCGACCGCAGCAACTGCGGTGCCTGCGGGGTTCCCTGCAACTTTTCGCAAATCTGCCAGCAGGGTATTTGCATGGTCACGTGTACTTCCGACAGATCAGGCGAGTTGTTTTAATGGCTGTCATAACCTGTCTTATGATGCGCAGAATTGCGGTGCCTGCGGCAATTCCTGCCCTGTCGGGCTCGCATGCAACAAAAGCGTGTGTGCACCAACCCTTCCGACAACAATTCCCACCTATGCAGGGTAACATCACCGGGTTTACCCCTATGCATATAAATCGGGCCGCTCAAATCTGTAACCAGTGACAACAGCGATTCTCGGCGGCGGCCTTTCCGGCCTTACCCTGGCCCGCCTCCTCCACGAACGGGGGGAGAACCTCCTTATCCTCGAAGCAGAGCCGCAGTACGGCGGGCTCTGCCGTTCCCGGACGGATAAGGGATTTACCTTTGATACCGGGGGTTCTCATATCATTTTCTCGAAGGATGAGGAAGTCCTCTCTTTCATGCGCAGGATGATCAGAGAGAACCAGCAGCGCAATAATCGTAACACGAAGATCTTCTACAAGGGGAGGTACGTGAAGTACCCGTTTGAGAACGGTCTGTATGAACTGCCGGAGGAGGACCGCTTTTTCTGCATCAACGGTTTTATCAAGAACCTGATTGCTGTTGAAAAAGGCGAAGTCCCTCCGCCAGGAAATTTCCGGGAATGGATCTATTACACCTTCGGCCCGGGCATCGCCGAATGCTACATGGTGCCGTATAACGAGAAGATCTGGAAATATCCTGTCGAAAAGATGTCCCTTCACTGGGTTGACGGCCGTATCCCCCGGCCACCGGTAGAGGATATCATCAAATCAGCTATCGGGATCGAGACCGAAGGTTACACTCACCAGGCTGTCTTCTCCTACCCGCTGGACGGGGGGATTGAGACACTGGTTAAGGCCATCGCAGAACCGGTACTGCCTTTCATCCGGACCGGTTTCCGGGTGACATCACTCCGGAGAGAGGCGCAAAAGTGGCATATCAGCAACGGCAGGGAAACCATAACAGCCGACCGCGTCATCTGCACGATACCGGTCCAGCACCTGCTCCCCTGCCTCGACAGGGTGCCGGAACCGGTGACAGCAGCCTGCCGGGCACTTACCTATAATTCCCTGATCTGCGTCAATATCGGCATCAGGGGTATTGTTCCTGCCATTTCATGGATGTATATCCCCGATAAGACACTGGGAGCGACAAACCGGCTCTCCTTCCCCTCCAATTTCAGCCGGGCATACCGCTCCAGAAGGTTGCAGCGCCATCCTCGCAGAGATCACCCACCAGCCGGGAGATGAGATGAGCCGCATTCCCGATAACGAACTCATTGACGAAGTCCTGCATATGCTGGAATCGATGAAAATCTGTACATCGGAGCAGGTCGTCTTCTCTTCGGTTGAACGCCAGCCCTTTGCCTATGTCGTCTATGATCTTGGCTATCTGAAGAATATCGCCATGATACAGGATTACTGCAGGTCTCAGGACATTCCGCTCGTGGGCCGGTTTGCCCAGTTTGAGTACCTGAATATGGATGGTTGCATCCGGAGTGTCATGGACTTTATGAAGACATACCCGAAGGAATAGTTGTTGAGTGCATCACCCTTATCAGGAACCCGGCCCAATTTTTTATATGAGGAGACCATAACGCCATGATATCGGTCATCATCCCGACCTTCAATGAAGAGGAGAATATTGCCCAGTGCCTTGTATCTCTCTCCCATCAGACCCTCCCGCGGAGCGAGTACGAGATCATTGTTGTCGATGGCGGGTCGAAGGATGCCACCTGCGAGATAGCAAAAAAATATGCCGACCAGGTCTTTGTCCAGACCAGTAAAAAAGTCGGTGGGGCACGGAACGATGGCGTGATGGCAGCAAAAGGGGAGATCATTGCCACCACCGATGCCGACTGCATTCTCCCGCCAACCTGGATCGAGAGGATAGATAAGGATTTTAAAAGGTCTGGCGTTGTACAGGTCTATGGCCCGGTCTACCCGATCGAAGAAGGGTTCGGAAACCAGTTCTCACTCTTCCTCGCCAATACATTTTCCCGGATTGGGTATTACAGCAGGATTTTCTATTATACACTCGGGTGCAATACCGCATTCCGCAAAGAAGCGTTTCTTAAGGCCGGCATGTACCGCTGCATCGATGCCGGAGACGACCTCGAGATCGCGATGCGACTCGTAGACTTCGGCAGCATCTATTTCGATAATCGTCTCAAAGTCGGCTTCTCCATGCGGCGCTATCAGAAGTTCGGAACATTTCAGTCGCTTTATGAATGGGTATACATCGTTGCCGATGGGGGAGAGAGCGGGAAATATTCGTATACCCAGAAGAAATACAAATGAGGAAACCAACACTTTTTCCTGTTCAGATTTCCATGACGGATCCAACTGCTCATACTTCAGATCCATCGGCAATTGCGCAACAGATACGTATTTTTAATTCAAGCGAGTTTGCCCGCCTTTTGAATATGGAGATAATCGAAGCCCGTGAAGGTTACTCCCGTGTCACCATGGACTGTGCCGGTAAGATGAACCCGGGCGGTGTTGCCCATGGCGGCGCCATCTTTGCTCTCGCCGATCAGGCATTCGGGATTGCTGCAAACTGCTGCGGGGTGCACCGTGTCGCCGTCTCGGTGAGCATCCAGTACATTGCTCCGGCACACGGCAGACTGGTCGCGGTTGCCCGAAGGGTTTCGGACAATGGGTCGTGCGATACGTATCGCGTTATGGTGCATGAAGGCGAGCGGCCGGTTGCTGAATTCACCGGTGTTGCGTTCCGGGTTTGATTGTTTTTGCTGCAGCGGGATTTTTTTTAAGAAAAATTCTGCCGGATTTTCCTGAAATTTTTTGAGAGAATCCCGGAAATTTTTCTTTGGATTTTTTCCAGGACGGGTAATCAATATTCCGGGTTGCTTACCGGCCGTACCTGATTCCCCCGACGGTATCGACGGAGGAAATCCCTCTTCGGACCATAAGGGAGGGGAAACTCCCTCACCTTTTTAAACAGCCCCTTTTTGGCAAACAGAGGTTGTTTTGGACGATTTGTGAAAGGCCGGACAATTTTGGTATACCTAAAATCCGGGGAATTCAGAGAAAAAGGTACAATGAGGAGATTTTCCTCTACATAACGGGCCCTGATGGGTATTTCTTCGTCGTGAAAAAAAATCCGGGCTAATACACGCAATTGGACGGACGATCTTTTCGAAAACGGGCTGGGGGACGTTGGAATGAAAGGAAGGGCTGTTTTCCGGATCTGGCTTACGTTGGTATGAGCATTTTCTACGTCGATGGGGATGGTGTGCGTTAGGGCACCCCCGTGCTGGTGACGGGGACCAGGGCACGGGTTCGCGGGATTTTTTTATTCACGGTCCGGTTGAAAATTTTAAGCAAGATCCGGCAAAAAATTTCAATCAGGGTTAGATGATCAAATGTTAAACACCAGTGCAGTATTGCACAAATCCGCGTCACGCCATAAGAGTGCACAGGTGCTCCACTTTTCAATCAAGGTCTGGTTGAAAATAAAAAATCGGAGTGTGCTTAATCGCCGTAATGCTCCAAGGATATCGTAACCAGCGATAGTCTGTATAATGCCGGTGTTTTTAATAAAAAGATAATAGGTACACCCAGATAAGAGAGGAATAATAACCCATCCTGCACCTTTATCCTCCCCGTCTCCCAACATTCCCGCATGACACCTGAACAGAATGTGGTGACAACCGTCGCCGGCCTGATGGCCCTTGCTGCACGGACAGCCCCGAAGGGAAAGGGCATCGACACGTTAGAGATCGTAGTTCTGGCAAAAAAAGATATGAAGAAGATCGCCACCCGGCTTGAGAAACTGGGAAACGACCGGGGCATCGGGTTCTTCCTCCGTGATGCAAAGAACCTCGCCGCATCAGATGGCTGCGTCCTCATCGGCTGCCGGGGCCGCGAGGTCGCCGGCATCAACTGCAGCGGCTGCGGGTACGCGACCTGCGCAGACTTCACAAAAGCCGGTAAGAAAAAGGCCGCAAAAGATACACCGTTCGAAGGCCCGAACTGTATAGTCCGCATGACTGACCTCGGGATAGCGGTCGGCTCAGCAGTCAAGACCGCCCAGATCCACAATGTCGACAACCGTGTCCTCTATTCCGGTGGTGTCGCTGCCCGTGACCTCAACCTCTTCAGTAAAGAGTGCACGGTTGTGTACGCTATCCCGCTCTCGGCAACCGCGAAGAATATCTTCTTCGACCGGCCTTCTTCACACTGATATTTTTTATCCGGTATTCATTGGAATCGGATACGATACTTTTTTTCCCTCACTTCACCAAACAGGACTTGATACCTATGGCCAAGATGATGATACGCGGGGGAGACCTCGATCTCGTCGAGTACCAGTTCCCGACATTTCCCCCGGGAAAGAACCTCAAGACGCTCGGCTTTGAGAAGAAGAAGTTCACGCTCAAACCGGTCAAAGGCACTATTCATGTGCGTGCACCTGCACGGATCCACCTTACCGTGCTCGATATGAACCGCTTTGCCCCGGACCATGCCGGCGGGGGCGGGATCGGGTTTGCCATCCAGGCTACTGTACCGCTGATGTCAGCTGCACGAAAAAGGAGATCTACCATTGATTACGGCCGGGCTGCCATTATCGAGAATTTTGTGGCGGTATTCAAAAAGGCGGTCGGGTATACCGGCGGGTTTTACGATCAAAGTCACCGACCACAAGCACCAGCATGTCGGCCTCGGCTCAACGAGCACGGTCATGATCGCTGTTGCCACCGCAATGAACACGGCTGTCGGTTCACCGCTCTCGAATACCCAGCTGCGTCACCTCATCGGCCGCAACTACTGCGAAGAGACGGCGGGAGGCAATATCGCGTTCGGGTTCGAGACCGGTGTCGGTCCTGCCGTCAGCACGTATGGTGGCATGGCAGTCATGGGCGATGAACTTGCGCTCGCCTACCACCACCCGTTCGCGGAAGGAAAGAATATCTATATCGTCATTCCCCCTATCAAAATTTCGTCTGCCGGTACGCAGGAGTTCGACCTCCTGATGAACAAGGGACGCAATCTCGATTATTGTGACCGTGAACTCAAGGCGTACCTGTTCCTTATGGACCTCATTCCCGCACTTGAACGCAATGATCTGAAAAAGATCGGCGATATCATCTGGGAGATCGAGTTCCGGGGCTCGAAACGTGCGGAGGTTGAGCACCACGGTTACGGGATCTACCACTACATGAGCCTGCTGCGGGAAGCAAAACTCGAGTTCGTGGGCATGAGTTCGGTCGGGCCATCCATCGCAATTATCACCGGCAAGGACCGGAAAACCATCGAGAAGATCCTAAAACCCCTCGGCCTGACCATTGCCATTGTCACGAAAGCAGACAACTGCGGTCTTCAGGTTACCCACACGGTGTAGCAACCCGTATTATTGCGCTCCCTTTTTTTTGATAAATCTCCATTCTGTCGAGAGAAAGAGGCCCCCGGCCGTTTCCCCTCAGGTCTTTTTAAGGCGCTGGTTCCACCAGGCTTGGAATATATTGTACAGGATGAAGAGGAGCGCACCTCCGGTCAGCAGCATCACGCCGATGATAAGATAACTCATATTTTCCTGAACAACGGTAAACTTACCTAAATAATACCCGGAGATCACGAGGACAAGTGCCCAGCAGGTACCCCCAAGAAAGTTGTAGATGAGGAAACGCCGGTACTGCATGGAACCGACACCGGCAAGGAACGGCGCAAAGGTGCGGACGAGCGGGACAAACCGGGCAATGAAGATCGCTGCCCCCCCGTATTTTTCAAAAAATCCGTAGGTGCGATCGATATACTCCTTTTTCACCAGTGTCGGGAAGCGCTCGAGAAAAAGGTGAAGGCCGACATAATTTCCGATCCAGTAATTGACGGTATCGCCGATGACCGCACCCAGGATGATGACAATAAGGAGCAATTGTACATCGAGCATCCCGCCAGCTGCCGCAGCTCCTCCGACAAAGAGGAGCGAATCTCCCGGCAGGAACGGGAATATGACAAAACCCGTTTCAAAAAAGATGATGAGGAACAGGATAAGGTATGTCCAGATACCATATTCCTGGATCACGGCAACCAGATTCTGGTCGATATGAAGAAAAAGGGTAATCAGCGAATCAATCATAGGTTCTGAAAAATTATGCGCATGGTATCTATATTAACCTAGAGTCCGAGAAAGAACATCCCCGGTTAATAAACAATTTCCCGTGATTCATCGGTTGCCTGCTGTTCGCTACTGAAATGATTATCGTTTATGAGCGTCCAATACTAGAGTATCATAGCACGGATACAGGAATGATTTACTATGTTGTATATGAATAAAATAACTCTCGGTAGTCTGATGCTTGCCTTCTGCATTTTTTTTATAGTCATCCCGGCGCATGCATTCACTGCTAACTCGCTCGATATCACCATTGACAAAAACGGAGATGCGATCGCCACGTTCCGTTTCACGCTTGAAGGGATCCTTGAAAACGCCATCCCCCAGTCGATCCTTGAGGAGGAACTTAAAAAAGGTCTTACTACCAGTGCTGAGCCTCCTGAACTCAGGTCCATGGACAAATCAAGTGCTGTCCTCCTCCTGAAAAAATTTGCCGACACTTCCGATGTCCCGACAGGAACGGAATACCGCACGGCTACCATGGACTTTAAAAAAGCAGAGATCGCCTTACAGAATTCCGCGCTGAGCGGTGCGGTGTCGGCAGACTTTTCTCCGGAAACAGTTGTCCTGACCTTCCCTGATTCATATCAGCGGGAATTTTCAAATGTCGATGTCCTCCCCGCGGTTTTTCACACGGTGATCGATCCTTCCAAAACCCCTCAGACTACGGTTTCACCTGCTGGTACTGCACCATCCGTCCTTAAGGGTTCCATGAATGTCACCGTCAATGCCGCTGAAGGTGAAGGTATACCTGGATTCCCAATACATCGGTGAAGCTCCTTCAGTCTTTCCGGCAATCGGTGCCGGTACCCATATCGTCGAGTTTCAGAAAGAGGGTTATGAACCCGCCAGTAAAACGGTGACAATCATCGGGGGGAAAACAACCAACGTTATGGTTGTTCTCAATAGTATCCCGCCAGTGACAACTGAGGAGACAGCCTCCTTTGGATTAGTCTGGCCCCTTATCATTATCGCACTTATCGCCATTGTCTGCGGTGGATACTACTTCTGGTCTCAAAAAAAGAAGAACGATAACCTGCAGGATGATGACAAGGAGTATGAAAGTGAATAAGGTAGTCCATATTTGTTTCTATAAAACAGTCCGGCAGGATAAACGGATCTGAAAACGATCCTCATAACACCCTTATTTTTCAATATAATTCATCACCGCGGTTGGCAGAGTGCCTCCCTGAACTATTTTTCCTGTATATCCATCCCCCACGCAGATGCTTTCGTTTCCTTCAATGGCTTGTTCTCCTGTTCGGAAAATACAGGATTTCTCATGAATGTTGTCAGTGTTTGGAGAAAGACTCCATAAAAAAATATTATTCCGGTCTCCGCAGGAAGAAGAGGAGACCGATAATCCCAAGAGCCGCCAGTACGGTAAGGGAGAAGGATGCAGATTTCGGTGAAGGAGTAACCGGCAGGAGGACACTGATACGGAACTGGTAGTCCCTGCTGTAATAAGAGCGCTGGTCGAATATTCCTGGTAACCTTCCATTTTGAAGGTAACCAGATGGTTGCCTGCGGAAATATCACTCGCGGTAAGCGGCGAAATCCCGATGAAATTATTATCCACAAAAATATTCGCACCTGCCGGGTTTGACGATACGGATATGGCACCTTTGCCAGAAGGCGTTCCTTCGGGAATGAGGACCGTACTCACTTCAGAGACGGTGTTTGGTGATACACTGGTATGCGTGGAATACCGCTGGTAGCCCGTGAGTGTCAGGGCAACCGTATGGTCACCGACAGTAATGGTATTCAGCTTCAGGGAGCCGCTCGCCGGAGTCTGGCCAACGGAATTCCCGTCTAGCGTGACCGAGGCACCGCCAGACTTGAAGAGATGTAGATCCACCCGGTTGACCTGCCGGGCATAGGGTTCAACGTTGCCGAAACGGTTTTTGTTCCGCCTTCCGGGACCTCAACTGAGGATTTCCAGTCGTAATAACCTGTGTAATCGGAGCTGGATACTATGCGTTCCAGCAGCAAGGTTATTCAGGGTTATCGGCGTTTTTCCCTTGTAGAGCGCGTCAAGGTAGACATCCGCACTGGAAGGTGATGAGATAACATACAGTGCACCGGCTGTATTCAATGGCGTCAGCGGGCAATAGACCGAGGATTGCATATCGCTCGAGACCGTTGTGGCGGTAGTATAGGTACGGTAACCGGTCAGCACTCGGCCGCGATAATATACGTCCCGGGCCAGACATCCGTAATAGTGAGGGGGGCACGACCGCGGTAGTTCCCGTTAAAATAGATATCCGCGCCGGCAGGTGACGATTCAACAGCGATTGAACCATACCGTACCGGTGGGACGGTGGTTGGCGTAGATATCGGGTTCAAGGTAGCATAATAGGTTTTGGTCTGGCCTTCGGCCGGCATCGACAGCGTACCATCAAACGGGATATATCCGGATTTAGATACACTGAACGAGGTATAGGGTGTCCCTGTTGTGTAAACCGGAACGGTGAGAGACCCGCCGCTGATGACACCTTTGTAATCACCATTAAAACTGACAGAAGCCCCATTGATATTGCACTGGATCATGATCCATCCTTCATTACCGCCAATCGCACTGACAGCAGGCGGGAGTAAAAGGAGCAGACAGATAGTTATACAGAGCAGAAAAACTGATCTATGCATTCGATTATACCTCCGATTGAAGATTGAATACAATCTATAAAAAGGGTTCCGTATAATAATGTCCGGACTTACCTCTCGTTCCCTTGATAATCATAATTAAATTCCGGTATGCGGAATAGGAGATACCCCTGCAACCAATTACAAGGGGATTATTGTAAAAGAAGGTTCACTCTTTTTTTCGAAGGATAATAAAGCCGATAATTCCAAGCGCCCCGAGTGCGGTCAACGGAAACAATGGAGTTTTCAGAGAGGGTGTAACCGTCAGAAGGGTGGCTGAAACGGTACTGGTGTTGCCGGGAGTAACAAGGATGCTGGTCGAATAATCCTGATAGCCCTCCATGGTAATGGTAACCTGGTGGGTACCCGCAGTGATATCCCCCGCAGTCAGCGGCGACATCCCCAGGGAACGGTTATCCACGGAGATCGTTGCACCCGCTGGATCTGAGGTAACCGATAAAGTCCCTTTCGCGAAAGCAACAGAAGCGGGTACGAGTATAGCGTTGACTGAAGAGACAAGATGAGAAGATACATTGATACGCGTCGAGAAAGGCAGGTAGCCGGGGAGTTCCAGTGCGATTATATGTTCACCGGGAGTAATGGTATCCAGGTTCAGGGAACTGTTTACCATGGTCCGGCCGATATAACTTCCGTCAAGGGTGACCGAAGCATTGCCCGGTCTTGAAAACACCGTTATCCCCCCAGGAGGGCTCGTCTTTGGGGTGAGGTTAACTGATATATCTTTTATTTCTGTCTCCGGTACATCTATGGTTGATTTCCAGGAATTATAGCCAGGATAATTAATTTCAAGGACATGAATGCCCGGCAGCAATGTTGTTCAATGTTTTCGGGCTAACCCCCCGGGTGCGACCGTCAAGCGCTATTGTGGCACCGTCCGGGATTGATGCCACATGGATCCCCTGGGTTACAACAGTATCAGTCTGATTCAGGAGGACAGATATGGTTTTGGATCCGTTTTTCGGGACCTCAATGGTTGATTTCCAATCATCATAACCGGAAAGTCTGACCTGGATGATATGCATACCGGTAGCGATATTGCTCTGCATGAAAGGGGTTACACCTGCAAGAACCCCGTCAACGTAGACGTTCGCTTTTGCCGGCGTTGATACAACATACAATCCATTGCCTGAATTATCAGGTACCAGCCGGCAATAAACCGGGGAGTATTGAGGCCCCGACAGGGTCGTTACGAAAATATATTCCTGATACCCGGCCAGCCTGGCAGAAATAGTGTAGGTCCCTGGCCAGAGACCTTTGAGGGTAACCGGTGAATTGCCTTTGTCATCACCATTGACAGAGATAACCGCGCCGGGGGGTGATGTTTCAATGTAAATAGTGCCATACGGCCCGGAAGGCCCGTATGTTGTCGTTGTCGGAACCGGGGTGCTTCCGCTGTAAACATTGAAGCCTTCCAGTTTATAATTAACACCCTCATTGGAATAGAGCAAAACATCATAATCGCCGCTTACAACTGATGTACCGGAGAGGTCAATTTGAGCGGTTATTTTATTGGTACTCACTTGAAGATTTGTACTGCCCATTGCACCAGAAGTTCCATATTTACTTCCGCATCTGTACAGTAATACTTTGTAAACGGAATCGAAGCCGGAACCAGTGATTGTTATAGTGAATGTTCCCCCCCCCAAGGGCCCAGTTGACGGGGAGAGACTGGAAATTGTGGGGGAGGAGGCCGCGGCCGGTATCCCTGCTACAACCAGCAGGCACACGGATATGCAAAGCAGGAAGATTAATTTTTTCATAGGATATTCTTCTGGAGAAAAGTTAAACGTCCCACCTACAAAGGGTTTGCGGCATTGGAGGGGTGATCACAACAGTTTTTTGAATTCTGCCACAATTTCAGCCCGGGGAAAAACCATGCCCATGACCCGCATCTCCCACCGGTGCTGCACCAGTGACTGAACAACCAGACCGGTAAACAGAGCCAGTACTTCCCCATCAGTGAAATAATGCGTTGCAATACCGTTCTTTCTCGTAAATGTACCTGTTTCGGTCTCTTTGCCACAACCATATCGGAAATCTCCGACAGAGAAATCACGGAAATATATCGTACCTGCGGGAACAAGAAGCCTGAGAATCTCGCTTGAGAGGTCGCGGCGCCCGAAAAGGGAAAGGTGACCGGTAATATGGGAAGCTATAATTATATCAAAGGATTCATTGCGAAAGGGTATCTTCCTGATATCAGCGATAAGAACCCTGACCTGGTCCGGATCCGTGCAGGTTTGCCCGGCAGAGCGACACTGCGTGGGGGGAAAAATCAATCGCCGTCACAGAGCAGTCTGCTTCCGCAAGTGATGCCGTGGTTTTTCCATCCCCGCATCCAAGTTCGAGAATCCGTGAACCACACGGCAACCGGGGTAGGGTGTGGGTGCTGCCACCCCAGAGCCGTCCTCTTTGCTGATAATCATTATCCCACGGATTAATGCTGGTGTTCATGGGCGTTCATCTTGGTGTTCCGTGGTTCGATAATTACTCGCAGGATCTGTCCGTATCACGTTTCCGGTAATGACAGGAAGTTTATGGCAGCCGGGCCCGTATCCTGGTTCTTCTATCAGGTATTGTTTCGTTGATATTTTTTATAATCTTGCATCATATCAACCAAAGCACTCATATAAGTGCGAATAAAAAGATAATTCTGGTTAAAGGGAGAGGCAAACGCTGCTGACAATTAATCTGTGACGACGATCTTTGTGCTGGTCTGCATCTTTTTGGGGTAACAAATGACTGCAATCATCTACCATCACTACCAGAAGGTGGATAAAAACCATATCAATCATTCCTACCTGATCGATGTCGGGGACGAGATCGAAGTCCAGCAGATTATGGAATACAAATGGAAAGTTTTCGACAGCGTTATCTTAAAACCACCTCACCCCAGGACCCGCTTTTTTGAACTGGTTGTCAAGGAGTATCTCGACAGCAGTTCATCCCTGATCGATGACCTCCATATCTTCCCTGTCGAAGCTCACCAGAAGGCTGACCTCAAGATCTTCGGTATAACCATTAAAAAAGGAAGATGGGAGATCACGGAACGCATCTACAAGAAAACGAATACGACCGAGATCCAGTGGATCTACACGGACGATTTCCACCTGTTTGCCATCACGCATGCAACTGAAAATCTGGATACAATAATCGACGACATCGTGAGCAAGATTGACGAGATTGCATCGTCCATCACGAGCGGGTACCGGGTCCCCTCACATATGGAAAATCAGCGTATGCGGCGGGATGCGTTCGATGCGGTTATTGAAAGACATGACGGCCTCACCGTCAACAAAACTGCTATCCTTAAGCACCCCGAATTCCAGCTGATCGCAGAACTGGGAGACGGGGACCGGAAGAAAATGCAGGACGAGATCCTCCGCGATCTGGTAGCACTGGGTGCAACACTCGATACATTCGGCGGATCGAATAAGATTATTGCCAAGATCGAAATACCGGAAAAAACCGATATCAACATGCAATTGTCCCACATTGAAGAGCTGCAGGACCTTGGCTGGCTCTTTGAATAACGAATGGTTCATCAGAAGGAAGAAGGTCGGCCTGCAGCATACCTTCACCTCTCCTGGGTTTGTTAACCCGTCAGAACCATGAGTTGGAGAAGAACCTCAGGGCTTCTTCGACCGAATGAAACTCTATAACACCGGTGAAACTTAAAGTTAATTCTGCGATGATCGCTCTGGGTTTTTTTTACGAAGAGAAGTATTCATTTTTACCGGGAATATGCAGTGCTGCGCTGTACTCCTCAATGAAATCAGCGTCAATGAGCAGGTCAATATAGACCATCTGCCGGCTTATATCCTGTGCTTTTTTACGCTTCTCCTGCGAGAGGAGACAGGACATTGCACCGGCGAGCGAACCGTTCCCGATTCCCTGATACTCTGCTTCCTTGAAATCGGGAATGATACCGAACGCAATAATATTTTGCATATCAGAAAACGCCCCAAAAGCTCCGGCGAGGGATACATGGCGGACATCACGGACACCAACCCGGTATTTTTTCAGGAGTACTCCGATGGCGCCGCATATGGCAGCTTTTGAATCCATAAGGTAGGTCATATCCTGGCTGGTGATGCAGATATCCCGGCCGGTGCCTGTATTATCGCGGGATACGAGCACGAACTCCGGACCGCCGTCGCCCGGACGGACTCCGGGCTGTGTCTCGACCAGTTTTCCGGTAAAGTCAATGATACCTGCCGATACCATTGCTGCTCCTGCATCAATAAGACCGGAACCGCAGATCCCCCGGGGCGCCTCGTTTTGTATCGTGGTAAATGAGACCTGGCAACTGGCTGGATCGATCCGCACATGGTCAATGGCTCCCCGCATAGCCCGCATGCCCGATGAGATACCGGCCCCCTCAAAAGCTGGGCCGGATGCGCAGGATACTGACGCTAACCAGTCTGCATTACCAAGTACGATCTCCCCGTTTGTGCCGAGGTCAATCAAGAGGGAGATGTCCTGCGATGCCGTTATGCCGCTGACAATAACATCACCGACAGCATCACCTCCGACAAAACGGCTTACTGCCGGCAGCATATAGACATACGCTTTCGGATCCGATTCAATATGCAGCAACCGTGCGCTGATAACAGCGGGACTTCGGGAAATATCCGGGTTTGGCTGTTCGAGCTTCCGCGTATCCAGTCCGAGCAGGATATGGCTCATGACCGTATTGCCGGCAATACAGAGATCTATAATCGAAGCTGCAGAAACCTGTGCCGTGGTTGTCAGTCTGCCGATCACATCGTTGATGCTCTCAACAGCTGCTTTCTGGAGGTGCTTTAAACCTGACGGCGTCTTGGCAAAAGCGATCCGGGTCAGGAGTTCCTCGCCGTACGTAATCTGGCGGTTCAGGACAGAAGCTTCTGCAAGGACTGAACCGGTTGCGAGATTGATGAGAACCCCGACAACCGTTGTTGTCCCCAGATCAAGGGCAACACCATACAGGTGATCCCGTACGTCGCCGCTTTCAATGCGGATTACTTCAGGGTAACCGTTCGCTTTAGTGATGGTGACGGTAACTGTTTTTTTGGCCGACAGGAGTTCATCATGCTGCTGCAGGGTCATCTGCGGGCGCGTGCCGGTATATCCCCCGAGACGAAGGGAACGGTGGGCCGGGGAAATCTCTGTTTCCGGCGACGGTTGCAAGAGATAATTCGCTACGACGGGAGAAAGCAGGGTGTGAGGGTCATAGTGAGTGTGGAGGATACGGGGAGTATCAATCCGGCTCTCGACCGGGAGTGCGAATTCGCAATTCCCGGTAACAAGGGTCTGACAGGCACGGCAGTAATTATGGTCAACCTCTTCCGGCGTAAGGCCTTTGGTACTTGCGGGAGAGCCAGCCGTACAGGAGCCGGAGATGAAGATCACCCTGCACTTGTTGCATTCCCCCTTTCCCCCGCAGATACTTTCAAACGGTATGCCGGCAAGCCGTATAGCTTCGAGCACGGTTGAATTTCTGGGTACCGTGACGATTTGATTGAAGGGATGGAAAAGCACGCGGGCAGTATCAGGCATATCCTGCCTCGGTATGAAGGGGATAAGGGGATTTGTTCAGTAGACAGGACAATGGTATTAACTCCGGTTCCAACATATCAGGAAGGATTGGCAACTAATCTGAACGGGGAGGCCAGTGTTCCCTCAGGAACTGCGGCAGTCCTGACGAGTCCTTGGGGCCGACAAGTATCTTCCAGCCGCTCGCCTCTTCCGACTCCCCGCTCAGCCGGGCTGCAAGGCCGGGGATGATGAGGGTCTTATGGTTCACAAGATTTGCGACCTGCATGTCTTTCAGGGCTGTAGCAATCGACTCAGCGGAAAAGTACCGGCCGGCAACAGCACTCTCAACACTCAGGCCCCCGGTATCCACGACAAGGAGGTAACAATCAAAACCGGCTGTCTTGATATCGGATTCCACGGTAAAGAAGGTGAGCGCATAATTGGTCGTGATGAGAACCGGGGAACTTTTGTCAGGATGCCCGAATGTCCTGACACCGGCTTCCACCGAGACTGGTTTCCTCGGGTCCGTGTACAGGTTGAAACGCCAGATCAGCTGGGGCAGGAGCACCCAGCCATCAAGACTGTGCATGATGAGAAGATCTGCGTACCGGGAAATGAGCATTGACGCGGTGATTGTCTCGCGCCATTTCAGCATGTCCATCGAGATTTCCCCGCCGGTCCAGACCGCCAGCGGTACTCCCAGCAGCGGGTAGCCGAGATATTCATCGAAATCACGGCAGGCACTCGTCCGTATGGCGGTGAACGTATGCAGGGTTTCGGAAAGACCGTCATCGGCAAGCGTTCCCGGGTCCAGGACGAGGTCAGTGAGACCGCAGGCATTCAGGGTCTTCACAAGGCTTTTTAAGAGCACAAGATCCCCGTCGGTATGCACGACGAGCGGGACGTGGAAGGCGAGCGCGAGGTCTGTCATGGCTTTCCAGTTATTTTCTGTTGCAGCATAGATGAGAGGCCGTCGGTCTTTTGTTTCTGCAAGACCGGCCTGTATGACTGCAGGATCCAGCGAGCACAGGATAAGAGGAAGGTCCGTTGCCCCGGCAACCGTCTTTGTCGCCCTGGCAAATGCTGCCGGATCTCCGGATACTGACCGGATGGCAATCGCATTGAGGGCAAGCTTCCTGCCAATGTAATTATAGGAGAACTGCCCGGACCTGATAACGCGTGCACGCAGGTCCTCCTCCGGCATCAGGTCGTCCACATCAATGGCAATGCTCGTCGGGTTGTGGTACGTAAACTCATGGCGCTGCAGGACATATTTCCCGCCAATCGTACACTGCTGTACGCCCGTGCCGAAGGTGATCGCCCGTACCGGTGGCGCAAGGAGAGCCGAGAGATCGTTTCTGGCGGCTTGATACCCGAAGGTGAAAAGGGGCGGACAGTCAGCAAGCACCAGCTCGCCATTCACGAGTTTTGTCGCAAAGGCCATGCAGTTAGACTCATGGCATTCCTGGCAGTTGGTCTTTGGCAGCAACTTGTAGACATCAATCGGGCTGATCTCACGGATACCCTTTTTGTGCAGCTTCTCAGGGATTGTTTCGTCCGTCATGATATCCTCGCACCAACCCAGTCACGCACCAGGGATCCTCCGTGGGTACCTTTACTGCCGAGCCGGTTGATTACGTCCCTGAGGGTCAGCACTGATGCAGGGTGCATCATCATGAAGAGGTCGACACCGGCAAGCAGCAGGGTCAGGGCATTTAAGGTCTCCCAGACAGGACCACGGAGTTCACGGGTGCCGTATTCGGGTGCCATGACCATCCATGCTTCGCGGGCTGCCCATGCGTTCGTGGCAGCGGATATAACTGGGTGGGCGAGTTCCGTATCCCCCATCAGCGCTGCATACCGGGCCCGTTCGTGGATGGTAAAGGAATACTCAAGCCCATAGCCGAGCGCAACGGTGGTCAGGTCCATAACAATCTGTTCGGGAGGGATATACTCGTACAGACGCCGGTTGAGTTCCTTCGCGTTATTCAGTTCAAGCCCGGTGAATGCGAGCAGGAGATGGCCGTTGTCACGAGCTGCCTTTGCCACCGTGCCAAGGGTCTTTGCTTCCGCCATATCAAGCGTCACCGAATTCAGAAGGAGCCGTTCGCCATCTGCCATTTTGGCTACCTCTGCAAATACCGCGGCATCCTTTTTCGGGTCGCCGCAGCCTCCGACAATGATCGGGACGTCCACGGCCTGGAGGATCTCTTCGACCGTCTTTGCGGCCTGCCGGGGAGGGGTATCCCGGATGAGCGGGTCAGTGCTCATGAGATGTATCGTGATGATATCGGCACCGAACTTTTTCACGTTCATCCGGGCCCATTCAGCAGGGTCATCCATAACATCCGCAACATGCTCCCGGAGCACCCGGGGAAGCGAGATCTTCATATCAAAGACGTCCAGGGATATCACCGGAGGATGAACAGGTGGGATAAGAATATCGTTATAGGCGGGGGTTGTTGCTCCCCCGATGGTGACCGTATGTGCCCTGCTCCCCCCGTTCGCTTTTGTTGCACCGAGCGTTACTTCGCGGATGTGGCCGGGATAGCTGACCGCACGGGGATGATACGACTCGCGGATCAGCTCTGTCGGTTTCTGGGGAAGCAACGGGAGAGTGAGTGCGATATGCGGGGAGTGTACCGGGTTACTGGTGGGGATGAACAGATCGAGATCCCCGATCTCCATTGAAAAGTTCTCGAGTTCCAGCTGCTGTACGCCCTGAAGGAGTTCAAGGATATGCGGGGCGAGCGTGAGTATATCATTTCCACCTGTCTGATCGGTCTCTTTATTTTTTTTGTGCACCACGATGCTCACCCCCGCGGGGGGACGGGGCTCTCACCGGCACGATGATTACTTTTTCTGCCGTGATCTTAGCATTCTTCAGGATAATGCGGTACCCGCCGGCCGTGATCGGGATATCCCCTGCCGGGAAGACCAAAGGCCGGTCCGCTGGAGCATGGGCAGCCTCTGTTTCAGATCCCCATCGTTTGACAACCGGGTGGTTATGGGTTGTGAGAAACATTTTGAGCTCCGGAATGGTTTTGATATCTTTTTCCGTGGCAATTGCAGGATAAACGGATACCGGAATGAAATCCTTCAGCCGTTCCTTTGTCTCGGCCGGCATCCAGACCACCCGGTCATACCCGCCATCGGCATGCAAGAACAGCGGGGATCGCATGTACTCGATCGAGATGCCGTGGAACCCGTCAACCTGTCTCCCGCCGGCTGTCGAGTCCGCCATAGTCGAGAATGCAAGGCCGTTCACGGTAACATCCCGGAACCCCCGGAGGACGATCCCGAACCCGTCGGCTTCAGGGATGTAAAAAGCAATACCTTCAAAGCACCCGCAGGACGTGTGGGGGTATCCGAACGCGGAATAGAGGTAGACACGGCTGATCTCTCCCATGGACCGTTTTTTTGCGCTCTCATTGACACCGGTATATTCCCCTTTCTCCTCGTCCAGACATTCACCTTTCTCGATTGCATAGATCGGGCCCTTCGGGTCGATACCCGCGGCAGCCCGTCCATCGAACCAGCTGATTGCCCCGCAGTTTGCATACCGCTGCGGGGTGATGACACAGATATGGGTGGGGGCAAAGGACTGGCAAAGGGCACAGCCGTAGAATACGTCAACATCCTTATCGGAAAGTCCACGGGCCCGGGCATCCCGGGCTTCGTACCGTTCAAGGGCTTCCCGGTACAATGGTTTTAGTTTGTCCGGATCCGTGATGAACGTGATCTGGATTTTTTCAAGGATGGGCAGTTCATTCCTGAACAGTTCGAGCATGACCTTCCCCATGAACCGAAAGGAATTCAGCCCTTTCTTAAACGATCTCTTCGAGAGCCGGATCCAGATATCGTACCGCTGGTTGAGGTGCATGAACCCCTCGATATAGTTGCCGTACTCATGGATCCGCCGCTCGATGACCCCCTCAAGGTCCGGTTCGACTTTTGAGCCGGCAATCTCCACGAGGATACCAAGCGGGTAATGTTTTCCCTCCTCCATGTTGTTGATATCAGGCCCGATGATCGAGATGTCCCCATCGGTGATAGCATCAACCGGCCTGACAAGGACCAGCTCGCATTTCTCCGGTTCGGATGGACCGCCCAGCTCGACCTGCATGTCATTTTTTCGGACACGCTCGCCCTCATGGACAAGCCCGACCTCGACAGGGATCTGTTCGAACATGATATCTCCAGCTTCAGTCCCCCAGCCCGTCCACAATACCCTTGAGGTTCACGACCCAGTCCTTGATGGTGCTGTTCGGGAACGACCAGCTGGCATTGGGCTGGTACACGCAGTCGAGCGTCATGGTCTTGAGCTGCGGGGCGAAATGTTTCAGTCCCGAGAGGATGGTCCATTCCATGTAGTAGGGGAGTCCGACAAAGATTGCAAGGTCGTACGGGTCCTTCCTGTCAAACCCTTTCCACGTGGGATCGGTCAGGCGATTGCCGATATCGACTGCCGGCATCAGGGCTGTCGGGGCAAACCCGCGGTTTAAGAACTCACGGTTTGTACTGGCAGTGACAACAACCGGAATATGCGCCTTGGTCGCAAGTTCAATGAGATAATCGATCAGCTTGAGTCCTTCCACATCATATTCAACAATGCCGTGACCAACGATCATGATCGGGTGCTTTGCCCGATGGATTATTGCGTCGGCGATATCGGGCTTGATGATCAGGGAGGCCTTCTTGGGCCCTGGGATCTCCGCGGTCTGCCAGGACTCGTTCAGCGGCATTTGAGCTCACACCCTCTTCTTATGAATAAGCCGTGGGAGGAGTGTTGGATCGGGTATAGGTTGCTCCTTCCAGGCATGGTGCTTCAGGTGGTAAGTGACCTCGTCTTTCATGGTCAGCGGGATATCGGCTGGGTTCCTGACAAAGAGGTGGACATCGGGGGGTAATCCGCCAACGAGGCGTTTGTGTAAGTCGATATAGTTGGCAAGCTCTGGTTCCCCGGCCCTTGCTCGTATCATTGGGACGCATGGTCAGTTTTGCGACCATTATCATGGCTTCCTCTTTGGTTTCTGCAGCAAAGAAGAGGTGTTCGGGTACAGGACCCGCATATACCTTTTCCCCACTACGGGCATCGTAAACGTACCAGTCCTCTGATTTATCAGACCTGCCCAGGAGCATCCGGCGGTACTTCGTCCCGTGCGGACCGACGACAACCGGGATTCCAAGGCGCCAGAAACCCGCAGCGATTGCCGCTGCCTTCTGGGACATTGCACCCCATGCAACGCCAACTGCACCGACACGGTTGTATACGTAATCCGCGATCTCCTCGTAGTTGCCCCGGAGCGGGCGTCTGGCAAAAATGCTGGCAATCTTGATCGCTGCACCGGCAATATGGGCGTTTGCCACGCACGACCCGACATTCACAACACCCCCGGCTTCAAATGCACCGGAGAAACGCTCGTACACGGTCTTGCCTTCTTCGTCACGGTACATACCGGCAGACATGGCTGAACAGCCGGAGGTGCAGACAATATACCGGCGTTTCGCAAACTCGCTGCACATCTCGGCTACCTCCCGCGAACCTTTCGGGTAATTGGCACAGCCGACAAATGCCACCACACCGGGGATCTCCCCAAGCACGATAGGACCGCCGACCTTCCGAATCTCGGTATCCTGGATCGGCCCGCGCCCGGTCCGGATACAGTATGACTCATTTCTGGTCTGCCGGTCCGTTGCTGCAATGATCAGGCTGTGGACCGGAAGCTTCTGGGTACAGGCTGACTCGCATCGTCCGCAGCCAACACAGTCATCGTACAGCTCGTCAAGCAGGGTAAGGTTCCCGCCAGCTGCAGCCTTAATCGCCTGCGCAATAGGAAGGTCATTGGGGCAGGCACGCCGGGCAGAGCATGCACTGGGTACATTTTTTTGCAAGGCGGACGAGTTCCTCTTTTGAGAGTTCGACACCCTGCTTTTTCCGTTTCGGTGCAATAAGCTGTGCAGTCCGGGCAGCCACTTCCCCAACTTTTTCTGGGTCAAGAATGAGTGCCCCGGGAAAACTCCCGTCAACAAAACCATTGATAATGTCCTCTACAGCATCATCGGTACGGTCAGGCAGGCCAAGGCAGTTCTTCTCGCTGGTCGCGATCAAGGGGGACCTGACGCGGGCTGCTTCCTGCAGCGTATCCGCCCGGACACACTGCTCATCGATAACAATGACATCCGGGACACCGCTGCGAATATAGCGGAGCTGCCATGAGATAGGCCCGATAACCTTCGCCCGTGAAGAATAACGGGTAATATCCAGCGCTGTACAGCATATGCCGGTTACCTCCACTTCAGACTGGAGCCCTTCTGCCCGCAGGTAGTCTATGATGCCTGCCGAAGGGGTGACATTATGGCCGATTACAAGGATAACCGGTTTTTTCATATCCACGGTACCAAGACCGAGATCGGCGAGGGCAGATTCAGGGTCAGCTTTGGGAAAGCCAAGCGCGGAAATCTGGGCGATATCGGCAACTTCCATGCCCACCTGGTCAATCATGCCTGCGTGGAAGACCTTGGATTCGAAATCAATGTTATTGCCTTCCTGACCCGTATGGGTGACCGACAGCAACTGGGTCACCTGATTCTCGCAGTAATCGAGAACCGGCTCAAGGTCACCAAGCGTCTGTGGCCGGATACCGCAGACGAGCCGGGTGACCGGTGCTTCCACTTCCACGCCAACCCCCACATTGATCGGAAGGTCCCTGCCAAATTTTTCAATGAGATAGGTGAGAAGTTCACGCGAGTGACCGATATGGGTTGCGGCACCAATACATGCTGCGATCAGCACGGTGCGGGACTGCTGGGCGGCCATATTAATTCCGCAGGCACCCCGTTTGTTACCGGTCAGGTCGCATTTACCGTAGGTGCAGAGGCAGCAGAGATCGCAGAATGGCAGGTAGAAGGGTTTGTACCGTGCAAGGAGGGTATGGTCCCATGCCCTGAGCGTGGAGAGGGTCGGGAACGGGGTTGGTCCCATCGGTTCATGCCAGGTATCCTGGTGAACAGAGCCGATGGAGATGCTGATATCCCGGAAGCGTGCAATATCGGAATCCAGTTCCTTGATACTGAGATTGACACCTTTCCTGCTCACGGTATTCACCCAGATTGTATTTTTACAATACATTGAGGAATGAGTCAGATAAGTCTATCGAAGATGCCACTTTCAGTGTCATCCTCTCATCACGGGGTGATATCGAAGATATCCCTTTTCAGTGTCATCTTCTCTTCACTCAGCGATCTGAAGAAGTGTTTTGGCTCTTTTTCTCATCGCTTACCAATATCGGATCTCATCAG
Source organism: uncultured Methanoregulaceae archaeon (assembly GCA_963818425.1). Classification (GTDB taxonomy): domain Archaea; phylum Halobacteriota; class Methanomicrobia; order Methanomicrobiales; family Methanospirillaceae; genus Methanoregula. The sequence goes on from CAWFSA010000008.1 coordinate 97,555, forward strand.
ACATAAAACAGGAAAAAGCCGCATTTCATCGAGGTGCGGCAGAGGATGTCCTGAAAGATTTTCTTTTATTGAAGGTCATCAGATCTGAAATATAAGAAGACCATTATCTCGTCGAAGATCTGTAAGGCTCTTCGACATTATTCGTTACGATAATTTCTGCTTTAACCGACCTGATAAATTCTGTTCATCCTTGCAGTCTTGAAAATACCGTCAGAGCAAACGTCACCGTAATGCCTCAGGGTTCCTTCAGAACCGTATCGAGGATCGATGATACAGACCGGAATGCCGGTGATGTCTGCGGGGCATCCAGCAGGGATCTTCCGGTCATTACCTGGTCTGCAATATACTGGTCCTCCTGGATTTTTCCTCCATACGGGAGACCTGTTTCCGCTGCTGCCCGGGCAGTAAGGTTTGCGGGAAATGCATAGCCGCCAATAACGTAAAAACGACCAAACCGGATCCCGACTTCCTGTATAACGCGGTGAGCTCTTTGGACATGCGCAAACGATTTGCTCGAAGGCCCTATCACATCGAAGATGATATCGACATCACGTGCAATTTTTCGATTGAGGTGCTCGAGTCCCCCGGGCGAATCGATAAGAATATACCGGTATTGTTTGGTGATTGCACCAAGAGCATTTTTTAAAGCAGCATCCGGGAGGCAGTAACAACCTTCAACCCACTTTGTCCCCACCGCAAGCAGGTCAAAATTTCCGCCTTCATACAGGCCCTGCTCCCAGAGCCGGTTCTCGATCCGTTTTGACGGGGCAATACCCACCGTTGTACCACCGTTCGTAATGAAGGTCTCGGACAACAGTTCCGCGATCGTTTTCTTCCCGGCCGCCTCCAGGTCAACCCCAACCATCTCCGCAAGGTTCTGGTCGGGGTCTGCATCCACGAGAAGGATCGGCGTTTCCGCTTTTTCGATCAGATACTTTGCCATCAGGGCAACGAAACTGGTCTTTCCCGTCCCCCCGCGACCCATGGTAACAATCGTTTTCATGGATATTACCTCAAAATTCAGCATTTTTATAGTTGCGGGCCTGATTCAAGTGCGGCGGCAAGACGGGCAACTTCGCAGATTGCGCAAGAACGTTCTTCATCAACGGGTGCACCGGTGATTCCATTTTCAGAGACTTCCAGGTCAAAGGGGATCATCGCAAGGATCGAAATCCCGTTTTTTTCCGAAAATGTCCGCATTGCCAGTTCCTGTGCAGGACTGGCTATCCGGTTGCCGACAATGCCGATCTGCCGGATCGCGGAATCCTCCGCCATCCGGCAGATTGTCTTTGCCACCTCCAGCGATTTCCGGTTGGCATCTGACACAACCAGCAGGGTATCTACCCGCTCCGCAGTACCCCGGCCGAGGTGCTCGATCCCGGCATCCATATCAAGGATAACAACTTCTTCCCGTTCAACGATAAGATGCCGGAGGAGCGCCTTCACAACCGAATGGGCCGGGCAGGTGCAGCCGGAGCCTATGGAACGGACAGTCCCCATCACCATCAGGTATACACCGGAGGGTGTAGGGACAGAATACTTTTCCAAAATATCATCAACCGTAAACGTAAGCCGGAAGACACCGGAATAGTCCGTGCCGGTTTTGAGACGGATTAGTTCCTCGTTCTCGGCAATGGGGACAATCATGCCTGCATCTTCGGGAGAAAGCCCCAGTGTCAGTCCAAGGTTGGGGGAAGGGTCCGCATCGATGGCGATGACCGGGTGTCCCCCCGCGGCAAATTGTGCGGCCAGAGTCCCCGCTACAAACGTTTTGCCGGTCCCTCCTTTGCCGGATACTGCGATCTTCATGATACATCAATCCCGTGATAGCAGAATAGGATAGTCAACCCGGATAAATAAGGGTAAGGATGTGCGCATCCATTTTTCCCTCTCGTCCCGACAGAATCAAAATGCATAAAGAGATGTATGGGATCTGCCAGATTGTGGCCAGGCTGAGCCGTTCCGGTGGCACTGATGACACAAAGACATTCAGGCCGGATACCATGGGAAGCAGTTACCTCCGGGGTACAGCCAAAAAAGGATTCTCTCGAAGTGACTGCATAGTACTAAAATGGTGAACACTACAAGATCATTGACCAGATATTTGGGTATTAATACGCGGCGGATAATCCGGTTTTTATTCCGGATATTCACGAGTAAAAGCAGAAATCGGGAGACTGTGATTACCCACCTGGCGATGAAGACAATGCCCTGAGTTTCTGATTTACCAGTATCATCAGGTCATCTACTGACTGTATCCTGCTCAGTTCATCTGCAGAAATAAAGAGGCTCCGTGTCTTCTGGCTGTGAAGGAAGACCGCAGGCAGCGGGGTGAGTAGTGCGCCGAATTCCTCCTCGTATTCATCATGGTGGAGGAAACGGGCAGGTATCTTAAGTTCCTGAATATACCGCTTCCAGCCTTTTTTTATACCAACCGGACTCGAGATAAGGGTTAACAGGTTGCATCCCGGTACCATGTCGTCGCTTTGTTTCTGCGAATAATCCTTGAGAGCAGAGAGGTTTCCCCGGTCACAATTGAAAACAAAGATCAGGAGCCGGCCGGATTGCATAGTACAGATTACTCACTCTTCAAGGATTAAGGATTTATGGCATTGCACGTGTCTCCCTCCCGGCATGGATCAGTCCCGATCGGTTTTTTGTTCAGGCACCATCATCTCCCGAGTCAACCCCGGACTGCCGGTAAAACATCCACACGGCCTTATTGCCGTCTCCCTCTGAAACACGTTTCCTGACCGACCCTGGGGGTATCCATCCCGGTGAGTCCCCGGATAGCAAGGACTATGCTGATACCCATTGACCGGTACGCAGCTCCACGAACTGGGGCGATACCATCCACTGTCTTTTCTATGGATACTGAACAGGGACGCTCTCCCCAATTCTTCCCGGTCATCATATCAGGTGTATGGTCCAGTCGCAGCTGTCAGTACCCATCGGGTTAATAAAAATGGAATGTACGGTCCTTAGAGATCATCCGTTCATCATGCGCTTTAATGGGGAAGTCTTCTCATCGTGATGTTCATCGAACTGCTCCCGGAGAGTCTGGATGAATTCAATTTACCAATACCGGTTGCACGGAATGAAACCGCGTGCATTGGTTCACCATAAGAATTAAAAACGATAAATTATGATGGGTAATAACTCCATACTAGTGCAGAACGAGTGCAGAAATGACAGCGCGAAGGTTATCCCATGCTTGACATCAGGTTCGTCCGGGCACATCCGGAGATAGTAAAAGCGGATTTAAAAAAGAGAAACGATCCCGGAAAGATTGAATGGGTTGACGACCTGCTCAAAAAAGACGCGAGATCCCGGGAGCTCAAGGTGGAAACGGATACCCTTCGCCAGCGGCGGAACACGATTGCCCGGGATATTAATGCAGCAAAAAAAGCCGGGCAGGACGCAAAGGATCTCATGGCAGAGGCGGCAGCCCTGCCCCAGAAGATTCGCGCCTGTGATGCCGAGCAGGAAGAGATCAAAGATACGATCCATCACCACCTCATGCGACTCCCCAATATCCTGCACGACAGCGTCCCGATTGGCAGGGATGATTCGGAAAATGTTGAGATAAAATGCGTTGGCACTCCGCGTTCGGTAAACTTCGAGATAAAAAACCACGGCCAGCTCGCTGCTGACAACAACTGGGCTGATTTCGAGCGGGCCACAAAAATTGCCGGTGCCGGGTTCTACTTCTTAAAAGGAAGCCTTGTCCTCTTAGACCTGGCGCTCCAGCGGTATGCGCTTGACCTGCTGGCAGAAAACGGTTTTACACCGGTTATCCCGCCCTATATGATCAACCGCTCCGCATACGAGGGGGTCACGGATCTTGAGGATTTCGAGAAAGTGATGTACAAGATTGACGGAGACGATGCATACCTTATCGCGACCAGCGAACACCCGATCGGGGCAATGTACCAGGGCGAGATCTTTGAGGAGAAAGACCTCCCTCTCCGTCTTGCCGGCATCTCCCCCTGCTTCCGCCGCGAAATCGGCGCGCACGGGCTGGACACCAAAGGGCTGTTCCGGGTCCACCAGTTCACCAAGGTGGAGCAGTTCGTATTCTGCACACCGGAAGACTCGTGGACGATCCATGAAGAACTGCTGGCCAATGCTGAGGAACTGTTCTCCAGGCTCGGCCTGCCGTACCGCGTTGTCAACATCTGCACGGGGGATATCGGGACGGTTGCCGCCAAAAAGTACGATATCGAAGTATGGATGCCGCGGGAGAATGCCTACAGGGAAGTGGTGTCCTGTTCAAACTGTACCTCATACCAGGCCGTGCGGCTGAATATCAGGGTCCGAAACAAAAAAGACTTTGAATCCAAGCAGCACATCCACACCCTCAACTCGACGGCGGTTGCAACATCCCGGGTGATCAGGGCAATCCTCGAAAACAACCAGCAGGAGGATGGATCCGTCAAGATTCCCGAAGTTCTCAGGCCATCCATGAACGGTCGCAAATTTTTGTAAGAGGAACCTATCAGAGAAAAGAATCCGGAAAACCTTTTCTGCTGATGCCCACGATATATAATAAGAAGGTGGTTGTTTGAGTTATCCCGAACTGTACAGCGACGAGAGCGTTGTTCTTCAGGCGCTAAATGTAAAAGTGAAGTCCGTGGTGTTTGAGGTTGTCCTCACCACACGCCGCCTCGTCCTCATTGATGCAAAAAAGAATTCCATCCCCCCCCAGGAGATCAACCTTGCTACCTTAAAGGATGTGGAAAGCGGCGAGAATGCCATCCGGGATCCGACGATCACGATCTCCATTATCACTATCAGCGGCAACACACGCCAGATGGTTCTCACCTTCTCCAAGACCAGCGGCGGGGAACGGCGGCGAGAATGCGACGACTGGGTCAGGGCGCTGAAGCAGAACATTACTTCGACAGTCTACCACCCGATAAGCCAGGCACCCCTCATTCAGGTGACTGAACCCGAACCAGCCGCACAACCAACGGTATCTCCTCCCCAGTGGATCGAAACACCCCATACCCCGCCACCGAAGAAGCGCATCGAGATTGCCCGGCCCATGAAGAAGATTGTGGAAGCAGCCCCGGCAATGCCCGTTCCCATTGAAACAACCTCCCTCCCTACCGGCTCGTTCTGCAACCGGTGCGGCAGCAGGATTCCTCCGGAATCTGCGTTCTGCAACCGGTGCGGTACACCGGTTGTACAGGATACGGAACCCGTAAACCTGCCGACGGAAGAGGTCGCTCTTCCGCTGCAGCAGCCCGCACCCGTTGTCCCGCAGGTCCACATCACGCCTTCCCCGGCGGTTACGGAGAATATGGATAGCCGGATTGAAGAGGTAATCCATACGATCGAGCCCCTGATCGAAGATTCCGTCCCGCGGACTGCCCCGGCCCCGCTCGTCCCGTCAAAACAACCCCAGTACCCAGCACCTGTCAGACACAGCTGAACATTCCGGCCAGGTTCCGCCGGAAGCGAATAAAGAGACTCCTCATGCAGCAGCACAGCCAGGAGATGTGCAGTGGCCGGTCCTGTCGCAAACAGCGACTTCAGATACAGCACCATCGCCGGCTGCTCCGGTCGTTCCTCCGGTTTCCGAACCGGTGCCCCCGTTACCCCCGCGGAAAAGCTCAGTTAAGCAGATCGTGGTTATCGCACTCTTCATCCTTGCGGTGATTGCCGGTGCATACTTTTTCATGCAGGCCCAGGCCGGACCTTCCGAAGTACCCCAGACAACCGGGGTAACGGTTCCCGCAACGACGGCTCCCCAGGCAACGGTTACGACCGCTGCACCAACCAGGACGCCGACACCGGTCACACAGGTAACAACTCCTTCGCTCCTGACTCCGACAAACGGTGTCTGGGTAAAGGTCACGTATCCCAATAAATTTTCCGGCAACGTAGGTACGCTGGAATGGTCGAGGGAGGTATCAGACAGCGGGGACCAGTTCTACCAGATCTCGACATCAAACGGCCCGGTTGTTGTTTCCATCCAGAAATCAGACGGGACCTCTGCCAAGCTTGCCGTTGATGTCTACAAAGATGGTTCTCTCATAAAACATGCTGAAACAACCTCCCCAAAGGGAATTATCGAGTTCCAGGTATCCCTGAAAGAATTTACTCCCACGACAACTGCTGCAAAATAAAAAGACCGGATCTATCTTTTATTCCGACAGCCCGGCACCGGTGAGTAAAAAACGGGGTTCGGCCGGACTATCCGGAAAAGAAAGGCCCGGAACGGGTATGCTGCCAGAGGATTTTACCGGATACTGGTGACAGAGATACCTGAAAAGATTTGATATATTTGTGGTCTGTTGGCACTGAACCCGGACATCCATTGAAAAAAAGTAACAATTATTTCCGTCTTATCAGAAGAAGTGCAGCACCCATGGTCGCGATAATCCCCAGTTCGGTTCCCAGGGGGGCAAACGTTCTTGGGACTGTTGCAACGGGTGTAGGGCTGGGAGTTGTTACGGGGGGGGCTGTTGTCGGGGTGATGGATACCAGTCTGGCTGATAATGATTCCGAATCACCGGATATCACCACGTTTGTTATCCAATCCTGGTAACCAGTAAGTCTGACCAGCACGGTATGTCTCCCGTTTCCGACATTATTCATGGTGTACGGTGTCAGTCCTTTGTACTCGTTATCGAGATAGAGATTTGCTCTGGAGGGAAATGATGATACAAAAATACTGCCATCTGCGGGTACCGGGGTTGGAGTCGTGGTTTCCAGAGTAGTTGCGGTCGTCGCAGTCACGGTGGTACCCCGGTATATTGTTAAGCCATCGTAAATTACACTGACATCCTGGGAAAAGTAGGTACCGTGGGCGGTGAAAGGACTGTTGACCCAGAGATTATACTGGGCCGGGGTCTGGCCGTTGAGCGGGAACGTGCAGGTGATTGACGTCGGACTCCAACTGACAATCGTACCATAAAGATTTTCAGGTGCATTATAGGAATTCATCCATACCGTACTCTCGGCGTTGAAGCCTGTACCGGTGATCGTAACGGTTACATCGCCATTATTAGGTGCCGTTACCGGGGAGATACTGATAATTACCGGGGACGCAATGGCCGGTATCACGGTCACAACCAGCAGGAGGAGCAGACAGATAAAGAGGTGGTTTCGTTTCATGATCGTACTTCCTGATTTATTGGTGAATGGCGATTTTTTGGCATTGTTATCAGATATAGGTATGGTTGATTTCTATTTTTTATTGTGAACACGATAAAAGGGGGATCCCGTCTTGTGCCGATATGTGTACCCAGGGGTATGTCTGGAGAGAAACGTTTACCGGCGACCATGTCTGTGTGACACCGGAGATACATGCAACTACCCGACTGAAAATACTCTTGCTTCAAGCCGTACCTGGCCGTGAAGGGATAATTAATCTCCTTTTTTCCTTATGTTCCCGTTTATCCATGACATTGATACCATGATGAATTTCTTAAAAGGGGGATTTTTAGCACATAACCCGGTATCAAGAATGCTGCTATGGGGATTTCTCCTATGGTTCAAAGGAGAAATAAGCCGAGAACATAGGAAGCGATATTCATACCAACCGAGCATACAACTGCAGCCTTCGGTTCCAGTTCGAGCACCCGGTTCAGGATTATCGCTTCAACGATGATTACCAGAGTTTCTCCGATGACCGTATAATATGCCAGGTTCACGTACGGGGGGATGACGAACCACAGGTACGGAAGAGTGAGAGCCGTGCAGAGGATGCCCGCTAAAATAATCCTCATTGGTGATATTTTCCTGGCCTTGAATACGATCCGGATAAGTCCGAAAAGTACCGGGATCTCGATGAGCCACGCTGTGACAAGTGCCAGTAAAAATTGTGTCTGGAAGAGCATGTCAGCAGGATAGGTTAACGAAGCTCAGGATACCACAGAACAGGGATTCAACAGGACTTCTCGGAATGGTGGGAGAGATCATCTGAACAGTGTAACACTGCTCGCTTCGGCCGGAAAGCGGGTTAGTGGAGAAGGTGGTGTTCTTATTATAGGTTTCAGGTAGAATACCCGGGCTGGTTACGGTTCCCGTTGAATTATTATCTGCGGGGATATCGAACCGTAATTCGTTATAATGGGAGGCACCCCCCACCTCCGTTTCGTTTATCCATGTGCCATTATATTTTATGCATGCAAAAAACGCTGCTTTGGATTCGTCCTGACAGTGCCGGTATTCAGGAGTTGCACCGGAATCAGAATTTGTTACCTGGCTTTCATTGAAAATTTTTTTACACGCGTTATCCCTGAGGGTTCTTTGATCAGAGCACTCCCTTTGGGCCTGAACAGGAATGGCATATGTGTTTTCCCAAGTATCCAGAAGCACAATTTCACGTACAGATGACATCACCGGCACGGCTCTCTCGAAAAATTTTTCAGGAGAAATGGTTGCCCCTTGTATGTCCCGCTGATATCACAGTGGGAAATTATTAAATTCGACGGTATATCGGGTTTGTGAACAATACAGTTTTCAGCAGGTCTGCAGGTCGCAGTATATGCGTAAACAGCGTCATTATACCCAATTATATTCAGGAGTTTTTCCACCCCGTATCTGGGTAGATCAAGATATCCGGGCCAGTCAATAGGTCTTCCATAACAATCAAGGGTAAAATCCACGGTGTCATCCACGGGAATCCCGTTCTGCGTGATAATGACTTTCGTCATGGTGGATATCATCGGGTTGGCATACACCGGCAGAACAAGAACCAGCACCGAAGAAAGGCAAAAGAACAAAACCAGCCATCGTGTGTTTTTCATGCATATCACTCGTTAAAGAAAACAATCAATAATCTGTACACTGGATAAAACAGGATTTGGTATATTGTTTTGTATTGATCACGCGGAGGGAAAATAAGCACCCGGAACCCCGGGAAGTGTGCCAGAAACCGGTTCTACTCCGGATTTATAATCGCAAAACAGGATTCAGACTATCAGTACAAAAGTGCTGCTATGGGGATTCGAACCCCAGTCGCGGGCGTGAAAGGCCCGCATGATTGGCCGGACTACACTATAGCAGCGACGTGTTCTAACTAATTTTACCTCACGTCATAAATAGGTTATGGAGCCTGGTCACATGAAAGGTCCTGGTATTGCGGCCATATTTCAACGTTTTAAACTATATTTTACCGTCCCATGATAAAAAAATGCCCACCAGTTACCGTACCATCCCGAGGCGCCAGTGGAATCGATCGAAGTATTTCTGGAAACCGGTAAGTACAGTCCTGAAGTTTGATGGGAGGGTTCTTCAAAAAAAGTTATTTTTTATTGATGGGATATCCTTCCATTTCCGTGACCCTTTTAAACGCGGCCATCAGCTGCCGGGTCACTGGCCCGGGCTTCCCGCTGCCGATCACGCGGCCGTCACACCATGTTATCGGGGCAACTTCAGCAGCGGTACCGGAGCAGATCAGCTCATCGGCAGTGTAAAGATCAAAGTACCCGAGGTTCTGCTCCTTAACCGTGATTCCCAGTGATTGTGCTATCTCGAGAATTACCATCCGGGAGATCCCGCGCAGATTATTAAGGGTCGGGGGAGTAATAATCTCGCCATTCTTGACGATATACAGGTTGTCCCCGCTCCCTTCCGAGATATAACCGTTGGTATCGAAGAAGATCGCCTCGTCGCCGCCCTTGTAGTTGGCCTCAATCTTGGCAAGTATATTGTTGAGGTAGTTCATGCTCTTCACATTGGGGGGCAGGGCACAGGCAGGGTTACGGCGGACAGAAACCGTGATTGCCCTGAGTCCCTTCTCATACAGGTCGCCATACATCGCACCCCAGGTCACGGCAATAACCACAACCGTGGGTTTCGGGCACTTGCGCGGGTCAAGGCCGAGATCGCCGTGACCGCGGCTGAAGATCGGGCGGATATAGGCATTGTCAAGCTTGTTCCTCCGCAGGACTTCGCAGATAACCTCTGCCATCTCGTCCTTCGTCAGCGGGGGAGCAAGATCGATCGTCTTTGCCGAATCATACATCCGGTCCAGGTGCTCCTTTAACCGGAAGACTTTCCCGTTGTAGGCTCGGATTCCTTCGAACACGCCATCCCCGTACAGGAAACCATGGTCAAAAACTGAAACTTTTGCCTGGTCTTCCGGAAGGTACTTCCCATCAATGTAAATGATCATATCTGTTCATGCGATGCAGAGGTTCTTGTAGTTTTTTCTTTTGACTCTGGCAATGAATAGTGGTGCACCATTTTCCGGCAGAACAATCCATCAGAGGGGGATTGTAACGGCAGGAAGTCCTGAAAGCAACGGGCACCTGTACGGGTTCTTCAATGCCCGGCCCGGCAAAGCCCGACAAAATGCCGGAACATCCCGGTGCTCGCTACCGGGTGCAGGTGTGTGTAGCTGCCCAGAGTATTGTTGATTACCGCACCGTCATAATTGTCCCGGATACCGACACCTCTCGAAAGGCAGTAGGCAAACCGCGTATCCCGGTCAAGCACTACGTCAGAGTAATGGAACTCGTGGCCCCGGAACGATGCCCCTCCCATGGGCGAGTCCGCTCCCGAAGTACCTTCAACATAACTGACCACGCGGCGCGCCGGCATGCGGGTCTCTCCGGAAAATACCCCGCACATCTCCGCGGATTGGTCAGAGGGGAGCCCCTGCCATCCCTGCTTCAGGATCATGCGCTCTGTCAGGTACATCAGGCCGCCGCATTCCGCATATACCGGCACGCCGTTTTGCGATGCCTCTTTGAGCGCCTCCCGCATACGGTCGTTTGCTTCCAGCTCGCGGACAAAGAGTTCGGGATAACCGCCGCCGATGATGTACCCGTCCGCCTCCGGGAGCCGGTCATGGAGCGGACTGAAGGGAACATAATCCGCTCCGAGCGTATGCAGGATATCGAACAGGTCGGCATAATAAAAATTGAATGCCTCATCAAGTGCAATACCGATCGTCACGTCCCGCTCCGGTAACAGGTCAAAAGCCGGAGATTCATCGTGAGGTATGTCCGACTCTTTCATGAGGGAGATAAACCTATCAAGGTCAACATACTGCCCGATCATCTCTGTGATGGTTGCGATGCGGGTATCGAAGTCCCCCCGCCCGGAACCTTCGCGGTAGGGCACGAGGCCGAGATGGCGCATGGCAAGCTGCATCTCCTCCATGCGGGGGATTGCCCCGATGACCGGCACACCGCAGTAATGTTCGATGGCAGTTGTTGCCTTGGCTTTGTGAGACCCCCCTTTGATGTTATTGAGGATGACACCTGCTATCCGTACCGCCGGGTCAAAGGACTGGAAACCCCTGACAATCGCTGCAGAACTCCGGGTGATGCTCTGTGCCGACACCACGAGGATTACCGGGAGGTCAAGCGTCTTGGCTATCGCCGCGGTGCTGCCGGTGTCCGTCAGCGCGTCCGCACCTTCGTACAGCCCGCGGACGCCCTCAACGATGGCGATGTCAGCCCCGCGACACCCGTACTGGAAAATATCCCGGATCTGTGTATTTGACAGGGTAAAACTGTCAAGGTTCCGGCAGGGGCGGCCGGAGACTGCCGACAGGTAGGAGGGGTCGATATAGTCCATGCCGACCTTGAAGGTCTGGACCCGGTGCTTTTTCGAGAGCAGGGCCGCAAGCGCGAGCGTGATGCTGGTCTTACCGCTGCCGGAGCGGTCCCCGGTGATGAGGATCTGCCTCATACCAGGCTCCGGAGCACGGCCCCGAACTCGCTCTCGACGATATTTTTAACCCCGAGCGTCTTCGGGTGCAGGTCGATCTCCACCATTACGTGCTCGTGGCCGAGGTTATGGAGCGGCAATACCTGGCGGGGCCCGTTTGTTATGGAGAAACACTCTACCCCTTTAGTGTACTCCTCCGGGATCGCGTGCGGGACACCGGCAATCAGGGCAAATCGCGGGAGCGATCTGCCGTGATCCGTTTGCCGAGCGCATCACCGTTCGCGCCGTACTCGTCGAGCGCCCCGATGAGTTCCGGCCTGACTCCTCTGGCCGTCATCTCCCCAAGGATGATCTCTGCATCCAGACGCGTCTTGGGGAGCCCGCGCCCTTCAAGGTTTGCGATATAGGTGATATCCGCACCCGGGCACGCATCGTGCAGTGCGATCAGTTCATCGGCAAACATGTACGCGGTCTCCTTCTTGGCATTCAGAATTGCAACACCCTTCATCCCGCCCCGGGCAAGCTCAAGGAGCCTTTGCGCTGCCTTGTGCTTGAGGTCCCCCCGCGACGGCTCGATATAGGACTGGCAGGCTGCGCCCCGCAGGCGTTCCACCTCAGTCGCTTTTCCCATCAAGAACCGCTGACGCTCGAGTTCTTCGAGCGTGATCCAGCCTGCCTGCTCGGCAGCTTCCAGCGTAGAGAGCACCCCGGCAATGTTCTCAATGTATCCGGCATGGATGTCGACCGCGATCGTGGGGGTCGTAATACCGGAACTGTCGATAGCGGACTGGAGGTCCTCGCCGATGATCATAGCCACGCACGTGCCGACGACTGCCATGCGCTGCGGGGAGAACGTATCCTCGGCATACCGCAGCACATCCTCAAGCGGCTTCTGACCGCCAAAGATGAACTCGTTATCGGCAAGCGAAGTCGTGAGTACCCGCATCCCGTCCTCCTCGAGCAGCCGGGCGTGCTTGAAAGAACAGCCGGAAGGGCCGTGGAGGATGGCAACATCGACTTTCAGGTCGCGGGCAGTGTAGAGCGCGGCAACAATCGAACTGGGGCGCGGGTGCATGTACTTCATGGTTATCAGTTATCTCCAGGTTTTTACCGACAAGAGGACAGAACCTTTTTCTGCGATTTGGATAGCCCTGTCCCGCCCTTTCTCAAGGGTGGGGCAGATCGCGTCAACCGTTCCTTCCAGTACCGTGTACTGGTCAGTACCCTTATCAGGATACCTGCCAACCCAGACAAGACGGGCAGGCCGGACCTTATCGATCGCATCCGCGATCTGGTCAAATGAGAATCCTTCGCAGACCGCACCGTCCCCTTCAGCCTGCCCGATGACCAGGGTCAGTTCGCTCGTCCGGGCGCAGTGCCGGGCATAGCGGGCAGCACAGATGGTTGTTGCCACGTTCGTACCGCTGTTGGCATTGTCGATAATAGTGAGGTTTTTTTCGTGGCTTAATGACATGCGGCCCGGTAATGCGGTGAAGGTTTCGAGCGGTGCCGGGCTGACCTGCAGGATCATGGCAGCAGCGGCAGCGAGCATGAGCGGGGTACGGTAAGGCAGGAGGAGGAACAGGGGGTTGGTCAGGACACATTTATTCCCATCCCATTCCACGGTGCATTTCCTGCCTTCGCACCGGGCAACATCCCCGATATGGATGACCTGTTCAGATTCACAGGGTACACCTTCCGCTACCAGAACGCGGTTTGCATGCCGCGCTGACGCGACCTTCACCGTGATCGCGTGTTTCTTTCCGCCGGCAAACAAGTAATCGTCCGGTGAAGTGATGATGGCGAGGTCGCCAGCTCCGGTAACACCGAGCGAGATCTCAGAAACCAGCCAGCCCGAAATCTGCGTGGCGTACCGGGCCGCGGAAATTACGGACGCCGGGGTAATGCTTTTTTTCCCGAGCAGATCTCCTGCCGGGTATTGGTATGTCCCGGCTGATGTATGCAGGACACCTTTTCCGCAGAGGATATGGGCAAGCGCGCAGGCGGTAGTTGTTTTTCCCTGTGCTCCGGTAATCTCGATCATCGGGTGCGGCAGATGCTCCCCTAAAAGCTGGCGTACTGCCTCGTGATGGGTGATGACCGGGACCGTGCGGCCGCTGAGCAGTGGGTGGTCCGGGTCAAGGTGGACCGGTGCTACGACAAGGTCATAGTGCCGGTGCTGCGCCTCCCGCAGTTCAACCGGCGTAGTACCGCGATAGACATCCACGGCTTCAACAGAATGTCCTGCCTCCCGGTAGGCCGCACCGATCTCTTTTCCGCCATGGATCGTATCCAGGAGCAGGATATGCATAGAGAAAAAATTCAGAGAAGGGAAAGAGCTTTATCCGCGTTCCTGACCATCAGCTCGGCAAGGAGGGGATCGCTTCCTATCGGGTCAGCGTACATGAGGGGAACGGACCTCCCGTTCAGGACAAAAATTCCTTTCTTGACTCCCTCCGCAAGGCCGATCTCACCGGGAATATCTTTTTCAATATGGACGCCTTTTGCAAGGAAGAGGGGGACAACAACAAGCGCGTCGATTGGCTCGTGCCGGAACGCATCCAGTGATTCCCGGATAGTCGGTTTATTCATGTTCATGAAACCGCATTTTACGATATACCCGGCATTTTTTGCCTTGATGAGTTCGGCGGTTTTCTCCACGAGTTCCTGGTTATACGGCATGGTGCTCCCATGGCCTACGAGTAACATTCCCTTTATACCCATGTATGTAACCTCAGTATTCAGATAACACGGGGTTTTCAGGATCCGAAGATCCCGATACCGGTGCATCGTTCACACTGTATGAAAAATGGTTACTGATCGTAATAATTTTTATCGGTATGATACCCGGTTTCGTGTTACTGGAAACCAACCCACTGACTCATGAGCCTCCAGCGCACATCAATAAAAAACTCCATTATTTTTTCTAGCCGCACATCCCACCAGTATAATCGATGAGTGATTTTGAACGGGAGATCGTCCACTGTCTGAACCGTTTTTTTAAAACGCACCATATCGAGGGGTTTGCCTACCGGCTCAAGCAGCACAAGTTCACCAGCCAGTACGTGGACGTGCTGGTTGACTCACTCAACCCTTCCTACTACCTCTCCATCGAGTGCAAGTCCATCATCGATAAGAAACTCTACTTCTCCCAGCACTTCCCTACGGACAAGGACAAGGTGCACCAGGTGGATGCAATCTCGGATTTCTTACAAAAGACCGGGCGCATCGGCTTTCTCGCGGTGGAGTTCAGGCAGGGCCCGGGAAAGGCAGGCGAGGCGTTCCTGATCCCGTGGCCGGAGGTGGTTGAGCACTTCAGGGTAAACCGGGGGATAACCATTGATGATGCCCGATCGGGCATTGTTCTTGCCCGGTCAAAAGACGGTTACCTGCTCGAATCCATAAATGCAAAGTAATTTGTTTGAGCACGGATAACGGATATGAACTCATGATGAACGCTTTTGAACGCTTCGGCCTCCTGATTAATGACCGTATCGTCAGGACGCCGGTCGGCATTGCATCGATGGCCGGGATCGTTGATGCCCCGTATGTCCTCGACCGTGCCGGAAACATCGGTTTTGCGTTCATCGGCGGGTATTCGATTGACGCGCCGACCATGGCTGCCGCAACGTCCCTTGCTGCCGGCGGAGACCGGAAAGAGTTCCTGTACGATGACCCGGTGCAGGAACTTAAAGCCCAGATCGCGCTGATGGAAAAGAGCACCGTAGTCCTCGGTATCAACCTCCGCGGGAGTTCCCCGGAATCCTTCAGGTCCCTTGCAAAGGCCCTTGGCGATTCGGTTGTGTACGAGATTGATGCCCACTGCCGGCAGCCGGCCATGGTTGCTGCCGGGTGCGGGGAATATTACCTGAGACATCTGGATAAGCTCGCTGCCGCAGTACGGGCGCTGAAAGAGGAGGGCGTCACCGTTTCCGTTAAGGTCCGTGTCGGCGTTGCTGATGACGACCGAACCCTTGCCGCGACCCTCTGGAAAGCCGGCGCCGATATCCTGCACATCGACCTCATGGATGCCGGGTCTGCCAGACTCCGGCAGATCCGGAACAGCTGTCCCCTGCTGATCATCGCCAACAACTCCATCACCAGCTTCGACCGCATGAAGGAGATGCTCTCCCACGGGGCCGACCTTGTCTCGCTTGCCCGTATGTCTGACGAGCGGACCCTTTCCGGGCTGGATGCCGCGATCACCCGTTTTGCCGATGAAGAAGGGTGGTACAATGCGCCAAAACAGATCTGCCGGGGCGGCGATATCCGGGCGCTTGCGTTCTGCTGCATGCCGGTCAAGGAGTGCCCGCTCATCCCGACCCTCGAGCGCATCGGGATGCCACGCGACGATTACGTAACAATGAAACTGGAATCTGTCCGGGGCACACCGCTCGAACACGGGAACCAGACCTGTTTTGGCAGCCTGGCGTTCTGCTGCAAGAACTCCTCGCCCTGCATGTTCCGGAATATGACGTTAAAGCAGTATGGTATCAGCCCGAAAGAATATATGCGTATGAAACGCGAGCTCTCAGAAACGATCATGAGCCGTGTTTTTCCATGACCAGCCTCCGTATGAACGCTGCTGAACGGGCACAGCTGGCAATGATGCTCGAGGTGACTGCCTACCCGAAGCCGGGGAACGTGGACCGCTGCCATGACTACCCGGAGACACGCCTCGAGCACTTCCTTGCATCAACGATCTTCGCACGGCGGGCGCTCGAGGAAGCCGAGCGGGGGGAGGGCAGGATCGGTGAGATTATCCGGCACGCTGTCCGCGACACCAATATCCACAAAGGGGGCAATACCCATTTTGGGGCATTCATCCTGCTCATCCCCCTGGTGTATGGCAAAGACATCCCCGGAGCGATTTCAGCGGTCGCGAAGACGGATACGTCCGATGCCGTTGCGTTCTACAAGGCATTTGCCATGACCGCCGTGAAGATGAACGCGACCGATGAACTCGATGTGAACGACCCCCACTCGCTTACCCTGATCCGCGACCGGGAATTAACGCTCCTGGACATTATGCAGCACTCCGCTGCCCATGACATGGTCGCCCGCGAGTGGGTGACCGGTTTTATGCTTGTCCGCCGGGGCGCCGATCTCTTACAGCAGCTCGGTCCCGGGCGGCATTCCATCGTTGACGCGTTCCTCACGCTCCTTGCAACCGAGCCGGACACGTTCATTATCAAGAAGCACGGCCCTGATGTGGCACGGGAAACGATGATAAGGGCCCGCGATGTCGCTTGACGGGAAACTCTCAATCCAGCAGTTCGACGAGGACTGCATCCAGCGGGACATCAACCCGGGTTCGATTGCCGACATCACGATTGCGTCCATCTATATTGCGCTCGGGGAGGGCTGGTCGTGGGACTCTTAGGTGGCGGTATCAATGAGGTCATCGCCACCACGGCCTTCAACGCGGCCCCCATCGGCATCCATTACCGGGAAAAGAAATACCGGGTGTTCCTGTTTCTCGGGAGCCACACAGCGCAGAACATTGCCCGTGACGGCTGGGTCGTCGCAAACTTCGTCCACGACCCGGTCATATACGTGAAGACTGCGTTTACGGATCTGCCAAAGGAGATGTTCATCGATGAACCCGTGAACGGGAAGACCATGCAGCGCCTCGCAGGTGCGGACGCCTGGGCAGCATTCAGCGCAATCGTCGAGCACCGGACCGCCGAGACGATGACGGTCTCACTTCACCTGGAAAAAGAACTCATTGAAGAGGTTGCGGTTTACCCGGTCAACCGGGGCTTCAACAACCTTATCGATGCGACCGTGCATGCAACGCGGTACAGGGTCACCCGCGACCCCGACCTGAAAAAACATATCGAATACCACGCGGGCATAGTCCGGAAGTGCGGCGGGAAAAAGGAACTTGAGGCGCTCGCGTTATTGGAAGGGTATATCGGGTAATCTTTTTTTATTCGCCGGAATGAAGAGATCCGGTTCCGGAAAAATAGAGGAGAATGGTTCCTGATATTACCTCTTGCCGTAATGGTTTCTCAGGATAAGTATCGCTGCCATGAGCACTGCCGTGCAGGTAAGAATCATGGCGGCCGGCCCTCCGGCAGCCTTTGTGGTTGCCGGGGTAACCGGAGATTCGCCGATGATCGTGAATCCAGCATCAGATACCGCTTCAACCGTATTCACCCCATCAGAAATCCTCACCTTGATCCGTGCGTTGTCCGATCCGGCAAGGCCGGTGGTATCGAACGTGAAGGAGGACCCGGTCAGCTCGCTACCTGCCGGGACCCAGGTCGATCCCCCGTTGCTGCTCACCAGCACCGTTGCCGTGAGCGGGTCGCCGTCAGCATCGGATGCTTCCCACTTTACCGTTCTCACTTCCCCCGCTTTCCACTTCTCGCCTCTGGAAGGAGACAGGATCCGTACGACCGGGGTATTTTGCGAGACCTTCCGTGCCGCGAGGATCTGCCCGGCCGCATTGCGCAGCTCTATCCGCTTTGTCCCGTCCTTCCAGCCGATGATCGATGCAAAGCTCATCCGGTCCAACGGGATACGCCCGGACCGGGGGGATCGGCAGTGACGAAGAACGAGGCATTAAACCCGGTATCCGACAGGACCGTTCCCGCTGCATCGAGAAGGACAACATGGTAATCCCCTTTTGTCCCGGGTTCAATATCGAGACGGGTGGCATCAAGGATCGTGAACGAGTCAAAGGATGCGGTTCCGTTTTTCAGGATCGCCCCTTTCACCAGGATGCCCTTGGGGTCGTTTGGATCGGCGAGGTTGGAGATAAGGTTCATGTACCCGTCATCCCAATAGAAGGCCCCGCTCTCATTGCCGATCGGTCCGCTTTTGGCCCAGCAGTAGGGAGCGTAGTCGGCAAAATCCATATAGTCACATTTTCGGAGCCAGTCCGCGCTTCCCGTGGTCCATTTCGCAGCATCGGCCGGAGCCCACGCGGCCGGAGCACTCTCGCGCGGGTACTGCCTGCCACCGGTTCACCCAGAACCCCGGGCTGCTGACACAGTCGCTGCACCTGACATCATTACCACCGCAGCCATAGCAGTCGGGTGCGCCGGCAACACCACCGATATGGCTCGCCTCATGGGCAAGGTTCTGGATGTTCCCGCTCGAGTTCCCGATGAGTACGGCCCTGGTATCCCAGACCACAGTTCCGCCGCAGCAGCCGCAGGTAAGACCGACTCCCCAGTCGTAGGTTCCCGCGACTTTTGAATACAGGTGGGTCAGGTATGCCCCGCGGTCGTCGTTGTAGGGCGGGTTCTCCGTGTCCCAGGTGTCTTCCCCGGGGAGGAACTGTGCGTACACCTTGTCATCAGCCACTGGGAAGACACCGAGGAGGTATTCGAGGTTGTGCTTGACAACTGCCCGTAATTCCGCCTGGCCACCGGGACCGCAGGTCTTCAGGCAGTGCTGGGGATTTGCAACGGGGTCATTGTCCAACGCGGGATCCCAGCCCTTTGAGACCACGGTCAGCCGCTGGAGGCCGAAGCTGTATCCCCTTGTTGTAAAAACGGAGTACGGGAACGATGTCAGCTTGTTATTGGTCTCGTCCGTCTCGGGAACGGCATTGTCAGGATCGATGATCACGGTGAAGGATGCCGGGTTCCTGATCGGTTTGGGGACAACCCGGACATCGGGAAGCACATCCCCGTACAGCGTGTTGTCCTGGTCAGGCCTGATCAGGCGCCCGGCAATCTGCTGGGTGGACAGGTCGATTGCCTTGTCCCGTTCTGTTGCATTGATCACCGGCAGCATGACAACGTAGTGGTCCGCGTTTGCCGGGATCTCGACCGGGCCCCAGACCTCGGGGAAGGAGAACGATGCCGGAACGATTGCCGGGTCCATCGCGTTCCCCCGCACCATGTCCCATTCGGTGTTGGGAAGGATCAGCCGGAAGCTGGTTCTGACCGGGTACGATGCTGTCGAGCGCACCTGGACGCGGAACACGGTACCCTTATCCTTGACAAGCGGGGCGCCATACACCGACTGGACCGCATCGACCGCCTGGATGGAAAGATCGGCCTCGCAGACATCCCCCCACCCGTTTTTGTTGGCATCTTTCTGGTCAGGGTTTGCAATGCTGGGGCAGTTATCACACCGGTTCCCGATCAGGTCGCCGTCATCATCGAGGTTGCCGGGGGCTTCCATATCGTCCTCCCAGGAATGCCCCTGGGGATCTGCTTTCTTCGGGCAGAGATCGCAGACATCCCCGACCTTATCCCCGTCCGCATCCTCCTGCCCGGGATTTGCGGCATGAACACAGCTGTCGCACTCATCGCCTACCCCGTCCTTATCGTAATCCTCCTGCCCCGGGTTGGACATATCCGGGCAGTTGTCCATGATATCTATCTTCCCGTCATTGTCCCGGTCGCTGGTACCAACGGTCACGAATTCCTTTATCGGCACGGTACACTGGCCGTTCGTGCACACGTTTCCGATCGGGCAGCCTTTGCCGCAGGCCCCGCAGTTGCCGGTGTCGGAACTCATGTTGACGCACCCTTTGTCGGCACAGTAGGTAAGCCCTGTTTTACAGACAGGTTTCTGGACAGAGACGAGCGTCGTGACAACCGGAATGTCCCTCCGGATAAGGGTCACTTCATTTTTCCTGAAACAGTAATAGGGGATGACCGCTGCAACGGTCGGGGCCTGCCCGCACGGGGTCTGGCTGCACTGCAGGTACCCGTTCGTCCCCCATTTTGTCTGCGCACTTCCTTCCGCCATGCACTCGCACGGGGCCTGGCAGGCCGGGGCCTGCGTTGCTGCAGCCGGCACCACTATCTGTCTCAAGGAGGACGTTGTTGTCACTGCCACCCTCCCGGTCGTTGCCGCAACGGCAGGCCCGCAGACAGCCAGCACGAGGACCAGAATACAAACACACGCAAAACAGGCATTGTGAAGACCACTTCGTAAATACAATCTAAAAGACCCCCTATTCATCCACTGGAGATCCCTTGGGGATATTTTACAAAAAGATTCCGATTTGCTTTCTGGTATATGGCCCAAGGGAATACTGCAAAAAATATTCCCGATCCAGAACCGGTTACAACCAGATTCCACCGGGAAAAAATTATTTTTCCTGCTGTTTTCTCTTCTTCTGGATATACCTGCCAGTGCCGGTATGGGACAATTTCCCTGACGCTGCAAACCTTTAGCGTACCAACAAGCCGGTGATGGATCGTGTGTACTCAGGTCTGTACTGTAAAAACACCTGCCGTAACGTCACCCGCTACGGTTCAACGAGACATCGGAGTAATAATGAGCGCGTAAATCGCAAGTATGACGAACAGCACCACATACACACCGTACCGGTCGGCTGGTGGTGCCCGGCCTGCCACGCGTTTGTGGATGATGCGAAGCAGGGATAATAGCTCACGCCATGTCCGGGAGGAACGCATTCCCGCACATGCCGCTGCGGGCAGGACTCCCCGCAGGTTCATACCACTACCTGCCGGGACATGACCGCGAAGACGGGCACGTACCCTGCTGGCAGAAGAAACCGGTACGATCCGTACAAGAGAAAACGGCCCAACCAAAAAAGGAATCGGGAGAAATCCGTGCTGCCCGGTTATTTCCACCCAAAGACAGGGACCATCGGTTTCAGGGGGTCAAATTCTTCCCCGGTAGCAGAGAGATTCTTGGAAAGGGAGAACAGTTGTCCCTTTTCGTTCTCGAAGGAGACAACCACCTTCACGTCCGCGAGCATGGTTGAAAAGGGATATTCATGCGACTCTTCGATGGCAAGGGAGGCAATGTCATACTCGATATTCATCGGGACGAGGGCAACATGGATTTTGCGCGCAGGTGAATTTCCCCCATTCGTGAGAACGATTGCCTTTGCATCGTCCCGCAACCGTGCATCGATCTGGGGCAAAAATGTGGAGTCCTGCATGATCATGAGGGACATGACGATCACGACCAGGATGATGAAGGCGATTCCCGCAAGGTTGATGTCGACAAAAAGGAGGAGGAGCGTGATGAGGAGGCCGGCTGCGATGACCGCAATTATTCGTTTATCCATAGGTCTTGTTGGTGCTCCCTCTTTTTTTCCTTAACGGTTTGAAACACGGGGCCCGTCTCCCTCATCAGGACAGGTTGTGAATCCTCTGGAGCCGTGAGACCAGACCAAGGGTTTTTTTACCGGGCGCCAGATTCCCGCACGCAAAGCGCTTTCCTCCCAGTGCGTCAAAAATATTCCGCACGGCCGCCCCGTGGGACGGACCATAGCCGCCCTCAAGGACGAACGTGAGGGGCATACCGGTTGCATCGAGAACAAGTCCGGTCAGGTACCCGAGATCCTCGGGCACCAGCTGCATGTCGCCGACCGGGTCATCGGAGAGGATATCCTGGCCTGCGGAGATGATAATGAGCTGGGGGTCCATGCGGGCGATTGCCGGGAGGAACACCTCCTTAAAGACGAAGGAATAATCCGCGATGGTGCTCTTGCGCGGAAGCGGGGCGTTGATGGTAAAACCGGTGCCGGACCCGGTTCCAATCTCCTCGATATGGCCGGTATTCGGGAACGCACCCTCCTGGTGCGTGGAGCAGTACAGGACGCGGCCGTTGTCGTAGAAGATATCCTGCGTACCGTTACCGTGGTGCGCGTCCCAGTCAATGATGGCGACACGGTCCACCAGCGTCAGGGCTTTGGCTGCGGCAATGGCCGTGTTGTTGATGAGGCAGAACCCCATTGCCCATGCAGAAGCAGCATGATGGCCCGGGGGGCGGACCAGGGCAAAACAGCTCTCCCCGTCCAGCGTGCGTTCCACTGCTGCGATAGCGGATCCCGCGGCATGGGTGGCAACATCATACGAGTGGGGATTGATGTAGGTATTTTCATCGATATACCCGCTGTGAAGGGAATTCTGGCAAAAAATTCCGCCAATGAACTCAAAATCACGGACAAAATCATACTTCATGTTCTTCTCGCACTGCTGGCGGAGCCATTTCAGGTAACCCGGGTGGTGGACGCGCTCGATATCACCGGGTGTGGCAGGGACCGGATCATGGCGGGTGACTGAGGGGGGAGCCGGTCGATAATGCCGAGGAGACGGTCCCAGCACTCGACATGCCCTTTACAGTCATGCTGTTCGAAGACCGGACCGGTAATTGCGGAATACTTCATCTAAAACCCCGGGGAGTAAACCAGTACATGATATGTTCAACCAACGGGTTTGAATATTATGGATGGGGACTATCCGGGATCTCGTCACACGGGGGGACCGGAAATTCCGGGTTTCCTGCCGGAGCGCGTGTTTTTTAAAAAACCCGGCATATCAACCACATTTGCGCGTCCGGTCCCTGCACGGTTATAGTCCCGAAGAAGAGACGCTGGCGGATGGTCCGGCACGTTGGTGATTTGATAAAACACGTGATATGAACTGATTGTAAACTATAAACCAGTTAATTCTCCGGATACCGGATCTTTTCTTATTGCACGATTTTGGGGTCAGAATCGCAAACAAGTAGAAAATTATTAATAACGTCGCAAAAGAATGTTACATTGGCCTATACAGAAAAGTGGTTTAATACGTTGCTGGTATAGGTGGATATTTCAGAGGTGTGTAAAAAAATGGTGTTTCATCCTCCGGTAGCAATCGTCGCAAAGGCTGGCGATGCCGGTAAGTACAAAGTGGGACTCCCCGCATGGAACATGGTTATCCGTGGATTCATGTCCGGTGCATACATCGCCATGGGTGCTGCCCTCGCAACCGTGTGCAGTACGGGAATTGCGTATGCAGCTACCTTATCGCCGGCACAGGTTGCCATGAACATGACTACTGGCCCAGCCCGGTGGTTTTGCATCAGCGGGTATGTCACAGCTGGTTCTGGGTGCGGTGTTCCCGGTTGGGCTTATTATCACCGTCCTTACCGGTGCTGAACTCTTCACTGGTGACGCAATGCTTGCCCCGATGGCTGCATTCATCCACAAGATCAGCTGGGCGCAGGTCATGCAGTCTGTGGGTCCTTGTCTACGTCGGTAACTTCATCGGCTCGATCGTCTGGGCATACATCATGGCAAACGGACCGTTTGTCTCCTTTGATGCAGCAGGTGTCGCAACGATAACCGCGTTCGGTACCACGGGCGATTGCCATTGCAGGAGCAAAGACCGGCGTATGTCGGCATGATGGGCTTCTATTCGGCATTCCTCAAGGGGATTGGCTGCAACTGGCTTGTCAACCTGGCTATCCTGCTCGGTATCTGCGCGGATGATGCGGCAGGCAAGTTCTTCGGGATCTGGTTCCCGATCATGGCCTTCGTGTCCAGCGGCCTTGAACACTCCATTGCAAACATGTACTTTATCCCGGCCGGTATCATGACTGCAGGCCTCACCGGTGCTGCAATCAAGACAGACTGGATCAGCATGTGGATGCAAAACCTTATTCCAGTCACGCTGGGTAACATCGTCGGAGGCCTGTTCTTCGTCGGTGTCATCTACTGGGTTGCGTTCAGGAAAGAGATCGCAGCACTGAAGTAGATAAACCACCCATCAATTATTTCATGAAAATCGGAACAATCGATGTGAAGATCTCAAACATCTCGATCGGGGTGTTTGTCTTCTTCACCCTTTTATTGATCGCCGCTTCGATGATCGTCTCCGGAGATCCGGCTTGAATCTCATCTGGCTGATCCCGTGTCTTTTTCTGCTGCTGGTCATCCCCATCGCGCTCAACTACATGAGCCGCAGCCAGTACAAGGACCTCGAGCCCACGTACGAGAGGGAAGCAAAGACGGTGAAAGTCCGGTTTATCAACGAGAACATGATGGGTAAGATCGTCCGTATTGAGGGAGTGGTCGAGGAGGTCCATTTCCAGTTCCTCAACCGCCCGTCGTATTCTGGTTGCCGACCGTACCGGGGCGATATCGGTGAAGATGTTCACGAGCCCCGATGAGGACGTGAAGGTGAAAGATATCGTCGAGGTTTACGGCCAGGTAATCCGGCGCTACATGGTGACCGGCGAACCGGTCATTAACTGCGTTATCATCCGGAAATTTGACAAGCAGCCTGAAGCATAAGACCGTGCGGTCTTCCCCCACAACCGGAGCCCCTCAATCATGACTGACAATTCTGACGGTGTACGCGATACCCGCACCCTGTACAGCGAAGCGCTCGTGCCCCTGCTCGCGTTCGGGAGCACGATCCTGGGAATCATCCTGTGGAATGCCGGGATACTGAACGAGATCCAGTACGCGGGAACCGGCGGGTTCCTCGCTTCCTGTCTTATCGCCTACCTCGCGTGGATGCGGCCACGCAAGGATATCGTCTCCCTCACAACCCCGATCTATGGTTTTATCTTCATGGTCACCCCCATCGATTTTACCGGGGGGGTCGTGCTCCAGCTGCTCTATGCCTGCGGGCTGACGATGCTTGTGGCCCGGCTGCATTCCCGGTTTGGTGCAGGTGTTTCCGATCGTTCTTCGGCAACGGAGCTGGCCGCAGGTCCGCTGAAAACCTATGTCGGGTCGACCCTTGACACCTTCACCGCGCTCGATCCGGTAACCGGGCACAGCGCAGCGGCGGCTTTTTTAAGTTTCTCGGAGGGTGATTACCAGAAGGCTGCAGACCTGTCACATGCCGCGGTATGCCATGACGGGACGCCCGCAGCGGTGATACGGGCATTTGACATCCTCCGCCAGCACGCGGAACTGCTTGAGAAGGATCTGCCCCGCCCGGTGACGTACCTGGAGTTCCTGGAAGAGGACACTTTCCTGATGGCAAAATCCCTGCCCGCTGCGGGTGATGCTGACCGGGAGTTTGAGACCTTGTTGGACAATGCCCTGCTCCTGCTGTTCAGCGCCGGGTGGCACGCGTCCGAAGCAGACC
Organism: uncultured Methanoregulaceae archaeon; assembly: GCA_963818425.1. Taxonomy (GTDB): domain Archaea; phylum Halobacteriota; class Methanomicrobia; order Methanomicrobiales; family Methanospirillaceae; genus Methanoregula. The sequence goes on from CAWFSA010000008.1 coordinate 123,012, forward strand.
GGCCGTTGCTCCTTGCATCACAGGATTTTGCGAAGAAACTGCTGGAATCGTAAGGTTTTTTAAATTTGGGTAATATGCTATTTTAACACCTAAATCGAAAACAGATTTACGGAGTGAAAAATGGCGAAAATTGCATGTCCAAAATGGAATGCAAAAAAGTGAATTCGCTTGGGACTGGAATACACTGACGCTCCAGGGGCTTCGCCCCGTCGCTGGGGGGCCCCGATTATGATAGCGCCGTATTACCCGTTTACAAAAAATGCGAGAGAGTTTTTGTACAGGTAATACCGAGGCATCCCATGCGCCCCCACCCCCAACGGGGGCTGGGCTGGCGCAAGGGGGATGGATGATTCTTAGAGATTGTTAGGTGCTAAACTGGTAGTTTACCCTAAATTTTTTTATATCAGTACCCGCTCACCAGCTCCTGCCGGATATCCTTCTTCTGCTCTTTCTTAAGCCCGGCAGGGTAGTCATCGTGCCGGCAGTGCATGGGCCTGCCGCATGCCAGATGAAAAAGGGGGTGTTCAGCCAGCGGCATTGTTCTCCCCGGCAGGCACCCGCTTCATCGGGCAGACAGCTGCGCCCTTCATATTGCCCATAGCCCACAGATACCGCTCCCGGATCATCGGGGGCAGTTCCTTTTCCGGTACGGGTACAAAGCCAAGCGATGCATAGAACTCCACGAGCTCCTGCACCGCGTACATGTACAGGGTAGCCGAGCCGCACCCCAGGATCAGCGCGTCGAGGGCCTTGCGTGCATACCCGTTTCCCCGGAACTCCTCCCAGGTGAAGATCCCGTCCACCTCATACCCGTCCGCATGCTGTTTGCACCGTGCAACGCTGACCGGCGTGTCCTCGACAAAGACAGCGAAGATCCGGTCGTGCTCCGGGTCAGATTTTGTCTGGTGGTAATCGAACCAGATCTTCTCGGCGATATAGAACTCCCCGGTGCCGAGCTCCCGCGCCGTCACTTCCAGCTGGATCCGTGTGTACATGACCAGCACGGGTGTTGTTATCCGCGCAGTGACCTTCGAGGACGTGGTGCCGAGGGGGACCTGCCGGAGATAATCCCTCTTCCCGTACCGGGACATCATGACGAGCGTTACCTTCTCTTCAGTCGCAACCGCACAGATCCGGTCGGTCGGGTCACCGAACCGGACCATCATCGTCACCCTGATACCGGGACGATCCCTTTTGATGGTTTCCCTCGCGTCCGCAAGGCGCTTTTCCACTTCCCGGACAACAAGGTTCATGCGGTCCTCTTTCTCGACGTTCCGGATAACGTGGAGGAGGATGATCTCCCTCACGTCCTCAACCTTCCTGATGGACGCCAGTGCTTCGTTTGCGGGACGGGAGAAATCGAGGGGAAAGAGGATGCGGGAAAACAGGGTACCGCCGGTCACCTCCGGGACCGCTGGGGTAAAGATGCCCTGCCCGGGAAACCGCATGATGAGGACATGGGTCCGGCTCCGGGTGAGGATCTCGGTGCCGCCATGGCCGAGAAGGGTTTTGCTGAGAAGCCCTTTCCGTGCCCCCATAACGATGAGCGATGGTTTTTCGGCCCCGGCCGTTTTTAAGATCGCTGCGGGGATGTCGCCGTCGGCATCATCTTCAACAATACACCGCACCGTGATGGCCGGATTGGCTATACGTACCTGCTGCCGCCGCAATTCTTCCTGCGCAGCGGGCTCGCCGCTGCGGGCGATATGAAGCAGGACGATCTCCTTCACGTTCCGGATACTGCCCGCACATGCCACGAGTTTTTCCGACGCTTCTGACAGATCGGTAGGGATGAGGACCTTTTCAAACATTGCAGGGTTATTCCATCGTTTGTTGTGCCGGATACGTTTGTCCGGCTCTTAATTATGTTTGGTGGAGGCCGGAGCAGACCGGAGAAGGGAATGAGAAGGACACCGGAAATAAAACGGGTGGTCAGAACCCGCTTTCGAGCCCTTCCCGGATATCCCGCTTTTTTTCCGTGTTGAGCCCGGCGATGTAGTCCTCGTAATAGTGGATGCGGGTGCTGACCGGGAACGGGATGCCGATGGTGGAGATGATCGCGTCTCCCTGGTCAAGGGTCTGGATCTCGATCTCCATTTTGCTCAGATCCTGCTTGGCGCTGCCCATGATGATCTCGCGGTCGCCCCGGTCGCCGAGGCCCATGACAACAAAGGTGTTGATCTGGGCGAGCACCTTCTGGTCGATGTTCTTCGGCTGCTGGGTCACGACACAGAGCCCGACCCCGAACTTCCTCCCTTCCATGGCGCACTCGCGGAAGATCTGGGTTGACGAGCCGCCGGCCCCGAGCACCCTTTGCGCCTCCTCGATGGTGATGAGGACTTTCTTCTGCTCGGTTGGTTCGGTCTCCATGCCGAATTCCTCGGCCGACCTGCGGTGGGCCTGCATGATCCTCCGGGTGATCATGGAGAGGACAAAGAGCTCGCTCCGCTCGCCCATCCGGGGGATATCGATGAGGACGACCTTGTTGTCATGGAGGAACTTCAGGATCTCCGGTACGCAGGAGCCGGATTCGCGGAAGAACTTCCGGTTGCCGGCGACGATGTTTTTGATCCGGCGCTGGATCACCTGCAGGGTGCCCGGGTGGAATGCGCCGAGCTTGTTTGCAATCAGCCGGGTTTGGCCCGGCATACGTGCCCGCCCTTACCTGGTCCGGCAGGTTATCCACGTTCGCCTGCAAGGAAGAACGGGATGATCTCATTTCCTGAAAAATCATCAAGCGACTCGATCACGTCGTGCTGGGCCTGCGAGAGTTCGTAAAGCAGGTTCAGGTCGGTCATCCGGAAGTCATCATAGTCGAGCCAGAGGCTGTTGAGCCCATACTTCTTCCGGTCCGCCTCGCTGATGGTGAAGACCGCAAGGCCGTCTTTTCCGGCCGTGTAGTGGACGAGCCCGAGCGTCCGCTCTCCCGTGCTGGACTGCCCGCCCCGCACGTACTCGCCATGGGGGTCGACCATGAGGAGACCGAACTTCTGGACCTTCATGCAGGAAGCGCAGAAGGTCTTCATGAAATTGGACTTGCCCATGCCGGTTGTTGCGAACACGCCCATGTGCTGCGGGAGGACTTTGCTGTGGATCTTGACGGGAACGTCCTTGAGGACGCCCTGCCCGGTCCGCATGACGCCGACCTCGATATCACCCATGACTTTTGTCAGGAATATAAAGTCCTCAGCTTCCGGGATGCTCACGGCAGAGAACTTGGTCGGGACGGTGCGGGGTTTCCGGAAGATGCCTTTGTCGTCCACGAACCCGAGCGGGACTGCCTCGACCCCTAAAAAGACGTCCTCGCCAAGACCGTAGAAGTGCTCGGAGAACGGGCGGGTGTCCCACTTCTCGTCGGCAAAGTTGCTCTCGTGGACAAGGTCGCTCACCTTTGCATAGAACGAATATCCCTTGGTGGTGTCGGTGATCTTCAGGATATCCCCGACAAAGAGGTTCTCCGAATGGGGGATGATAAAGCGGTACGAGAGGACGCTCCGGCCGATGAGCCGGAATTTGGTATCGTCCCCGTTCTCAATAGCGTTCAAAGTCACCATGTAAATCACCAAAGAGGTCTTCAAAAGTCCGGTGCAGGATCCCCTGTTGTGTGAGGCCGGCTTTTATGTCCTGCTGTATCTGGTCCACGAGCTCCGTCACCGATCGCGACCGTGCGGTGGGCATCGAGGAGCGGGTAGGGGTACCCGGGGATTCTCCCGTCATCAGCACACGCGGCAAGGGCCTGCATGGTTGCTGCTGCGGTCTTCTCGTCCGTGCCTTTCGGGAGCTCCATCTTGAGCGGCCTGCTCACCTTCGGGTGGAGGGATGCCACGTAGATCTCCCCGTGCCGGCCCTGCCGGTACTCGGCATGGTCGATGAGGTGCGGGTCGATCTTCGTCCACCACGGGCCGGAAATCTCATACTCCGCCACGAGCCCGGGAGCGCCGGAAGGAGCGGGTGGCCGCCGCCCCATGTTGCCCGGGTCCGCTTTGCCACGGCAGCGAGAAGGATCCCGCGTTCCTGTGCAGTTTCTATGATCTCTGCGAGCACCGGCTCGTGGTTCTGGCTCGAGACCCGGAGCGCCCCGTCGATGAGCAGGAGCGATCCGGCCGGGAGGGTCTCTGCGGTCTTTTGGGCAACCCAGTATTCCAGCGTGTCGCGGAGGATCGCGGAGGCACGCTCGGGATCGGCGTTGTCCAGCGCCTTGTGAGGCGGTGAGCCATAGCATTCAAGGAATACGTCGTCAAAGTCCTGGTTCCGGTGCCCGGGGCCGATGGTGACAAGCATGAGGGGCGTTACCGCCCGGCCGGCCCGCACATTTCTGGTGAAGGTTGTCCGGGCAGCCCGGATGGCAGCAAGGGCAAACGTACCGCCGTCCACCACCATCGCGTTCGACCCGTCAACGGCACTCACGGTGCCGGAAGGAACACGGGGGATGGGGTGGATCTGGTCTTTTGTGATCCCGCTCCGGTCGGCGAATTGTGCCACCAGGTCTTCCGGGACATGGGCTGCAATCCTCCGGAGCGCCTTGTCCACGGACTCCTCGTATGAAGAATGGGAGTCTGCTGAAGCCACCGCCTTCACCGCACCAGAGAAAGAGTCCACCATTTCCGTTGAATTCTATTTTGGCATGTAATGGGATATAAGGGGGTGGGGATGCGGGGAGAAACTGATTCTGAGTATCACCGTTCGAAGTGTATTGACATACCCTTCCCACTGTCGGGGGTTTGATAAACCCCCCAGTTTCGAAGAATTGTCTCCAGGACAATTCTTCTCGTTGTCGAGGTCCTGATGGACCTCTCCACGAGGGGAAATGAGAGTAATGAATGGTTCTCATCAGGATGACATTCACGGGTAATCATCTTACCCGTGTTTCATTACACCATGGACTATTTCTTCCTGATCATCTCAGCATCGCGGTTTGTGGCGGCGTAATCTCAGCTGCCCTGATGGATTATATGCCCTGTGCCATGCTCCGGTGCGGAATGCCCGTCGCTGCTGATCGCGTTTCGAACATTATTTAAAGAGAGGTATGCCCGGCAGAATCCCTCAAAAAAACCGGCACTCCCGGTAACTGCGTCAAAGGCTTTCCGTTTTTCGCAGGTTACCTGCAGCCCAAAACACGCGAGATAACGGGGTGTCTTCTCACGGGTCACGGTCCTCATCATCGTTCCGGAACAACGCCGGGTTCTGCCTGCGGATCCACCAGCGGCGGACGAAGAACCCGCCTGCTGCGATGATTGCTATCCCGGCAATGCCGGCAACCGCAACAGGGAACGGACTGCCGGAAGAACCGTCAGGATCTGTTCCCGGGGCGGGGACAGCCGTTGTCCGGGTCGCAACCGGTGGTTCGACAGGACGCGAAAATTCCGTGACGGGAGTGGTCATCTGGAGCATTGCCCCGTTTGTTGTTGCAGCCACAGCCGGGGTTGCAGACAGAGCACTGGTATTCCCCGCTGAAGTACCCTTACGGGTCGTAATAGCAAAGTAGGAGAAGCCCGGGGCAGTTGCAGTAAAGTAATACGTATCCCCTGCCTGATGATCGAACGAAGTCGTAAGTTCTGACCATTGGCCGTCGTGGCCCCGCATAAGCACGATATCCTGAGGATTCACGCCGTGCTGCGAAAGCCAGCTGCCTGCTACAGCAAACGTGATGATACTCTGGCGGATTGCGGACGGGTTCACACCGGCAAGAACGATCGATGCGATGTAGGCGGTCTGCCGGCCGGCAAGCGGTGACATGTCGATCGTATGGGCGTCCGTTACCGTGATCTGGGTGGGACCGAGGACTCCTGAGGGGACAACGGAAACCGAGGTAAATGCACCGGGTGCATGGGCGGTTACCGGTTGGTTGACAGCAAACGTCATGGTCTGGCCTGAGGAAACTCCCTGATCGCTCACTGCATATGAACTGAACCTGCCGGAATCCGCGGAATCGCTGCTGCTGTCATCACCGGAGTCTGGAGCCGGTTTCGGAAGCTTTGTTGAAAGGGGGAAGGTGATCGTATCTGCAATCACCGGCGGGGTATATACTGCCGGAGTCTCATCCGAATCGTCCTCCTGTACCGAGGCAACGAAAATTTCCTGTGCTGTCGCCGTGTTATTTGCCGGATCAACAAAGACCTTGAGATACCCGAGCTTCCTAGTGTCTCCAAACTGGTACCACACCGGAGGGGGATAACTTGAAATCAGGTCTGCACAGATGCCCCCGGCATCGCCGACAATGAAATAGGGGATCCCGCTCACGGAATATCTCTGGTAATTATGCGTATGGCCTGCGAAAGTCGCGCTGATATTATAGGTATGGTACAGGGTTTCCCAAGGCTGGAGGTCCGGATTACTGGTAGTATTATAATAATCCCAAATCGGGTGGTGATGTATCGTGAACGTTCCGGCGAGGTTGTTGTCCAGCTGCCCCCGGAGCCAGGATTGCTGGCTCGTTGCAAGGGCAAGGGACGCGTGCGGGTCATCCCCGTTCGCGTTATCCGGGTCAGGGGAATCAAGAATAACAAACCTGACATCCGCACAGTCAAAGGAATAGTTCAGGGGCACATTATAGGACGCGTGGTACTCATAGGCACCGGACGGGGGACTGTCCCCCCCGCTGGCATTATGATATTCATGGTTCCCGATTGTGGTGAAAATGGCGGTTTTCGCGAGCATTCCATCGGCAACCTCAAAATACGTGTTCCATAAATCCGCAGAATCGTGCCCGGCATAATCCCCGCCATGGAGGATAAAAAGCGCATCCGTCTCGTTTGCGACAGCATCCGCCACGTACTTGAACCGCATCACCTCGGTATAATTATGACCTTCCTGCGAATCGCTGATGACAATAAAGGTAAACGGACCGCTGACCGGCAGGGTACGGAACATGCGGGTGCCGAAATAGTCCTCCTGGCCCGAAGGCGACACGTTGTACTGGTATACGGTACCGGGTTCCAGCCCGGTGAGTGCCATGTGGTGATACAGGGCGACTGTCGGATCGGTTACCATCCTGTCAAAGGTATGATGCTGGTTATAGTAACTGGCATTGGCGTACGCTATGGTAACGGTCCCGCTGGTTGCCTGCTGCCAGTTGATGGTTGCGCCGGAAGTTGTTGTTTTTGTTACCCACGGGGCCCAGTTTTTTCCCGTGGTTTCTGTCGCGGGGACGGGGACACTACAGAAAAGGCAGAGAAGTATCACTACCAGCACAAACAAGCAGGGTTTATTGGTCATTTTCTTCAGACCTGCATTTGGGTTGTGGTATAAAAAAAGGTTCGTAATTATTAGGTGACCGGAATTCTGGAACCGCGG
>CAWFSA010000009.1:0-8646 GCA_963818425.1 uncultured Methanoregulaceae archaeon
GGCTTTTGCCCAAAAACCCTCGGGAAACCCGGTAAGGGGACACATCAAACGGATGAACAGCCGGACTCCATTACCGGATAATCACTATTTCACAGATTAAGGGCGTTGCCAGCATGACCCGAAAACATATATTCGGCCCGGTCCTCTCCCGCAGGCTCGGGCTCTCGCTGGGCGTTGACCTGATTCCCTTCAAGACCTGCCCGTATGACTGTGTCTATTGCGAATGTGGATCCACTACGGACAAGACCATCAGGAGGCAGACCTTTTTCCCTGCTGAAGACGTGATGGCCGAACTTCGTGATGTGCTTGCTGCCCGCCCGCATCTAGATACCATCACGCTTGCCGGTTCCGGTGAGCCGACGCTCTCACGGTCGCTGGGGCCGATCGTCGCGTTTGTGAAACGTGAGTATCCGGAATATATCCTGAGTGTCCTCACCAACGGAAGTCTCATGACCGATGCAGGTGTGCGGGAGGATCTTCTTCCCGCCGATCGGGTCATCCCGACCCTGACTTCGGTTCATCAGGAGACGTTCGAGCGAATCCACCGGCCACATCCCTCGCTCAGGATAGAAGCGATTATCGAGGGTTTTATCAGTTTCCGGAAGATGTTTGCCGGGGCCCTCTGGCTTGAATTGTTTGTCATTCCCGGTGTGAATACCACGGACGTTGAACTGATGGGGCTCAAATCGGCAATTGAACGGATTAATCCGGACCTTGTCCAGCTGAACACGCTCGACCGGCCTCCCGCAGAGGGATGGGTTGAAGCGGCAACGGACATCGAACTGGAAAGGGTTCGTGATGTACTGGGAAAGTCAGGTATCGAAATTGTAGGCAGGAAGCATCCCGTTTCACAGGTAACCCGGGCTATGACCGAGGCCACAGACCTGATTCGCGCAACGCTCAGCCGCAGACCATCCACCGTGGAAGACCTTGTGCAGACCACGGGCATGAGCGGTGGCGAAGTGGTAAAGATTATCGATATGCTCGAAAGGAACGGGAAAGTTACATCGCAACGGGGGACTCGCGGGATTTTTTATTCCCTCATTCCAGGATGATACAATGGGCGGCAATCACGAAGTCTTCCCGGTATCCCGGGCCAGTTACCTTGACGGGTGGTGGCGACGGTTCAAGTACCAGCCGGGCCGGCTGGTGAACACGTATATCCGCCCGGGAGATACGGTCCTTGATATCGGGTGCGGAACCGGCCTCTTTACCCTGCCCATTGCGCGGCGCGTTGGCAAAAACGGGCAGGTGATTGCAGTAGATCTCCAGGAGGGGATGCTGCAGATCCTGAAGGAGAAGGCCGCTCATGAAGGACTTCTTTCCCGTATCCGGCTCCACAGGGCCGAACCGCAATCGCTGGCGCTCGAATACCCGGAGCACATTGATGTCGCATTCGGATGCTGTGTAGTCCATGAAGTCCCCGATGCAGCCCGGCTCCTGCAGGAGGTCTTTTCCCTCCTTGTCACCGGAGGGTACGTTCCTCATCGCTGAGCCGAAACATGAGGTTCCTGCAGATGAATTTGAAACAACGCTTGCGATGGCAGCATCGGCCGGGTTCCGGAAGATTGGCACCCCGTTCATCTTATTGAGCCATTCAGCGCTGCTCAGGAAGGATGGGGAAAGTATCCCCAATAATCGGTAAATAATTTCCTCTGGAATGGGATTTTACTCCTCGTCCATACAAATAATAATTTGAATTTTTTTCTGCAGGATTTAAGGAGGTCCCCGGGTTAAATCCTCTCATAATATTTCATCGAACCACAGGCCCCGCACCGGTCGCCTTCCATGAGATAATCGGGGATTGTTTCGCCACAGCATGGACACGTGACCGAGGACCATTTCTCCTTTTTCTTCACCGTAACCCGGACCCGCTCAAAGGAGAGGATATTCCGACCGGCCCGGAAGATCTCATCAAACAGTTGCCCTTTCATGGTCTTCTTGTCAAATGCCGGGCTGTTGGCATACCAGATATTGACCGTGGGGTAGTTTTTCAGTTTATCCAGATCCACGGACACCCGCACGGCATCCGCAGTCGCGTCTTCGGATGGCAGGTTCATGGTGATCGCAAATTTCCCGATGGGCACGATCCTGAGCCGGTTATTCCCGATAGTGATGTGGGCGAGGACCTGCAGGGCATCGGGGAGGCACTTGGGCGTCTCGCAGACCCCGTAGAGTTTCCGGCCTTTGGCAGCCCCGATGAGTGCCATTGCATAGTCAACCATAAATGCCCCGATCAGTACGCCAGGTGCCGGGTAGGTATGGAATTCAGCCAGCCGGAGGATCTCCTGCCGGAGTGCTGGGGATACCCCGCCTCTCTCCATACTGGCGTTCAGTGCATCGGGCTTCTCTTCGGGGTAGACTGCTTGCATGGATCAGCGGTTGATCGCATAGTAATAAACATCTTGTAAAAGGTAATGGGTCGTAAGAAACACCCGCGGAAGCAGGTATCTGAAACCTGTAACAGACGGGAGACAAAACTGATCCATGAAGGTCCGGGGGGTAGCGATCGACTATGGGAAAATCTGCGATAAACGGCAGGCTCTTCCTGTGCCAGAGAAACCAGATACTCAGGCGCGATGGGGAACAATAAACCCATCATTTGGGCTCATGACGCGATAGCGATGACTTCTCAGCCCTGTCCTGTTCACCGGATAAGAAAGAAATCTTTTTTCAAATGCATTGCGGTATGCTCGATGGGATGCTTACCCGGCCACACGGATACACCTGCTGGTAATCCCGTTCCGCCACTGTACCGGGTATTTTTAAAACCACAGCAGCAACCCGCTGCCATATGGCTTCCGGAACACTGGCCACCGGACCTGTTCGCGGAGATGGTTATTGGAGAAGTCATACAACATGATCAGCTGAAAAGCACTTCAGGGAACCGTCGGCAACTGCCGGTATACTTCTCTGGCTACGTGGCGCAACGGAAGGCCCAGGTTCAGAGCAATCTCTTTCATGTCCTCATACTCGGGTTTAGCAGCAATGATCCGGCCACCGGCCCGGGAGGTCTTCACCCGTACAGCGAAGGATTGCCCGTTCACTAATACGCTGATCTTTTCGCTTGTCCTGTCAGCAACAAGGCGGGGTTCTTCCCGAACCCTGACACCAAGGGTGCCGGTCTCGTCCATGAGAATACGGATCAGCACCGGATAGCACTCGTGCGTGGTGATGACGGACATGATATGGACAGGGCGGTTTTTCTTCCCGGATGCCGGCGTGATGAAAACGTCTACTGCCCCGGCAGCGAAGAGTTTCTCGCGGGCAAACCCAATCACTTCACCGTCCACGTCATCGAGATTGGTTTCGAGTATCACAATACGCTCTTCGGTCAGGTCATCGATCTCTCCCTCGACAACCCGGAGGATATTCAAGCCGGACCCGTTCTTCTTTGAACCGGCTCCATAACCGATGTGCAGCGGGGTCATGGCCGGAAACCGGGTCACGGTGCCCGCAAGGTTGGCAAGGAGGGCTGCACCGGTTGGGGTCGTGAGTTCCATGGATAGAGAGCTTTCGGAGACCGGCATCCGGTGCCGTGCGCAGATCTCAAAGCCGCCGGAGCCGGCCCCCCCACGTCACCACCCATGGTATGGATTATCCCCCCACCAAGAGCCGGGGGTGTTGTATACACAGGGCAGCCAAAAAGGCCGGCATCTTCCAGAAGGGCAAGGGGGCCGAGGATATCAAAGATGGTATCAACGGATGCAAGGGCCGAGCCTGGTGCTGCCTGTGGGTGAAGCCGGTTTTTTGCCAATACGAGATCGCCGAGAATGGCGTGCGCCATGGCTGTTGCAGGAAGAGAGAGTCTGATCTTCCCGACAACCTCCTCCATTTCGTTTGCAATATCAACGTCCGATTCTTGCTGTTCCTCTTCAAGAGTGATGGAGAGGAGGGCACCGCTGAAGGGTTTCTCTACCCGTTCGAGCGATATCTCGAAGACGGAGCAACGCGGTAGTGTGGCAATCGCTTCTGCCAACCTGTGGAGTGGATCAGCCGAACCGGTGAGATCGGCAAGGGCAGCACAGAGCATGTCCCCTGATATTCCCCCCGTCCTGGGATCGAGAAGAATCGCTTTCATTTACTGCGGCGGAAATGGCTCATTGATCTTCGCAAACACGCTCTGTGCAAGTTTTGCAACGTCCTTTGCCTTGTCACCGGTGCCCGGAATTGCCCGGGTCAGGAATGCTCCGTCTTCGGCTTTATCCGCTGCTTCATTTGCATCCATACCAAGGATGGCTGCTACTGCTGCGGGCACCGTGATGTTGATGATGGTATGGCCGATGTACTGGAGCTCCTGCGTCAGGACGGCCCCGCAGAAGAGGGCGACCGGCCAGTCGGGGTTGTCACGGTTCTTTCCCTTCAGCGCAAAGTCAGGCACTTCCTTTCCGCTCAGGTTCTCGACGTGATACTTCTTCCCGTCAATAGTGACATCGTACGAGACGTTCGAATCAAAACCCCAGTAGCGTTCGGTGAACTTGTCCGTGCGTCTGCCGTGAGGCTTGATGCTGGTAAATTTTAATGCGATCTTCTTGCCGGTGAAGGCTGACAGGATAGCCGAACCCCGGCGCTCCACATAGTCCCTGCGCTCCTCGTCAAGGATGCGGGTTGCATCCGCCACGGTCTTACCGCCCGTGATGATGTCATACGTATGAGCAGCCCGCCGGTAAATTGCCCTGTCCCTCACACCTTCTGATGCAAGGATGCAGGCTTTCGTGATCTTGCCACGGGTTACCTGCTCTGCTTTCCGCGAGATGGTATTGAGCCCGCAGAGCGCCATCTCCGGATCGATGAACGAGTTCATCTTGTAATCCCTGATAACTTCGGCAACCGTAAAAATGTCACCATGGTGTTTCATGAGAAGCCTGATGGCCGGGACACAGTCACCTTCAAGATGACCGAGTGGCGGATTCACCGGCCCCCCGGAGAATCCGGCCCCGATCATGGGCGCCTCCTCGAATGCGGCGAATATCTCGGACAGGGCCATTGAACCGATGACCGAGGGCCCGCCGATATCCTTGAGGATCAGCCCGAATTCGCCGATGACCTTGGCAGTGTCGTATTCTTCGTGTGTTCCTCTGATGTGGAGTTTTTCAGGCAGTTTCGCGGCGTCGCGTGCCCCTTTCCCTGCAAGGTAGGATGAGTCTACCCTGCCGAACTTACCGAACTCTTCCCCCAAAAGAGCGTCAGGGTGCACGATCTCCATCGTGACTGCTGCGCCGATAAGGGCTGGCCAGAGCGCGAGAGGAGTGACACCCGTTCCCGCCATGGCCTTCATCATGGCAAGGGTACCCGCATGTGCGGCGTTGTAGGCTAATTCGGGAATGTTGTAGTCCTCTCCCAGTGCAGAGTGACCGTAAATTGCACCTCCCGATATAAACGGCGGGAGAATAGCGCCATCCACCTTGGTGAGTTTTTTATCCATCATTGCCTGGTAAATGGCAAGATATGCCGGGAACGACTGGATCCGGTGGGTGGACTTACCGGTGACCAGCGCGATGGCGCTTGTCCGTGCAGCACCGGCATGTATCCGTGCGATGGCACCAAGCTTCCGGTTGCCAAGCGGGACGCCGGACCTGGCGCAGGATCCGGAGAAATACGCAAGTGATGCAACAATAAGAGCGGCATTCTCCGGTGCGGCACCGGCATTCATCGCTGCATGGATTGCCTTTTTTATCACCATGTCAAGGGGCAGTTCCCCGACGGAGGCATCCACAACGGTCATCCGCCCCATCAGGCTCATTTCGGGGCCGGAAATCGTGCAGAAGATATCTTCAGCAATAGAGTTTGCTGCTGCAAAAACCGGTATGACAAGTGCACCATGCCCTTTTGTCGCAGCTTCGATTTTATCGTTGGTCATTGAGTCAGGCTCGAAGGTCGAGGCCATCGTTGCTGCAAAAACGACTTTATCCTTTTCGTGGATATCTGTCACCATAAACACACCCTGATGAAATAATGCAGAATAGACAATCCAGCTTATTTAATATATTGCACTGATGGCCAGGATCCTGTCTTGTGTATTCTCGGGTTTTTCTTCTCTGGGGGGTCACAGATCAGAATAGACCGGCAATGCATATCCGCATCCACACCAGTTCGATGTGGTCTCTCTGGAATGCCTCGATAAAAAGGTTTAATCATTTATGCGCGTATGGGAAATAATAGAGGAATCTGCCGGTCATCACAAGGCTGACAGGATACATCCCGGGCCCGACACAGGGTCCAACCGTGCTGTGCCATCCCCTGTGCCTTCCGATGATTGATAATCCTGTTCGGATGACCAGAACGGAAAATTCCGGACAAAGAAAAAGTTCCGGCAGGTTCCCGGCGAGCTGTGACGTATGGTGCAGGTCTATCTTGCTCCTGACCCATTGCCAGACATGAATCGTGATGAGGCTGGTCAGACTGATAGTGGAGTGATTTAAAATGGTTGACAAGAAAAAGGAACAGGAACTAAAGGATTTGGAAAAGAAGATTCGGAAAAGTACCAAAATTCTTCAGGGAACTGACCGATAAAGAACCCGAGATGTATAACCTTGTGATGAAAATGGAGGGGCATGTCTGGGATGACGGGGCCCTGACCCGCAAGACCAAGAAGCTGATTGCCATTGCCATCGCTGCAGCGCTTCGTGACCAGCACGCAGTCCGCGCCCAGCTGGCCGGGGCAAAGAACCTCGGTGTCACCAAGGCAGAAGTGGAAGAGGCGCTGCGGGTCACGTTCCTCCTTTCAGGAATGCCTGCCTATGTCTACGGCAGGGCCCAGATGGATGAAATGATGAAGTAAAGGGAGGTTAATGATGGATTCTCCTGAATGTATCTCATTCCCCGTTATCGGGGAACCGGCACCGGATTTTGAAGCAGAGACAACCCATGGCCCACTGAAGCTTTCCAGCCTGAGGGGCAAATGGGTGGTGCTCTTCTCCCACCCGGCCGATTTCACGCCGGTCTGTACCACGGAATTCCTTGCGTTTTCGGCTATCCACGAGGAACTCAAGGCACTCAATGTCCAGCTGGTCGGTCTCTCTGTGGACAGTGTCTCGGCCCATCTCGCATGGGTGCATGCAGTCAAGGAGAAGATGGGGATCCAGATCCCGTTCCCGATCATCGCCGACCTGACCATGACAGTCTCTCACAAGTACGGATGATCCACAAAGGCCAGAGCTCGACTGCAGCAATCCGGGCGGTCTTCTTTATCGACGACAAAGGGATCATGCGAGGCATGCTCTACTATCCCCTTTCAAACGGGCGGTACATGCCGGAGATCATCCGCCTTATCAAAGCGTTCCAGACAACGGACAGGTACCATGTGGCAACACCGGCAAACTGGCAGCCTGGCGATAAAGTCGTTGTCCCTGCCCCGAAAACAGCGGCCGAGATGGAGAAGCGTCCCACCGAGGGATACGAGTGCAAGGACTGGTATCTCTGTTTCAAGAAGATTTGATCACTCTTTTTTTTCGATCGGACTACGTCAGTTTTTATCAGGAATATCATCACAGGAATACTTCTGGGGGGTCAGGGTCTTTTGTCTCCCGCAAGTTCACACAGGCAGGGCGACATTGGAACCCCAATGGGGGCTCTCCTTCCCCTATCACAGCCTATTTCTGCCGTGAATGAGATAATAGGATCTGAACCTCAACAATCAGGAGAACCTGCGATGGGAGATGCAATTAAAACTCGGGATTATCATCTGCGACCGGTACCGGACCTGCGCCGGGGGCAAATGCCTCCGGGCACTGAAGAACCGCGAAGGGGCGTTCGAACGATATAAAGGAAAAGAAGTGGAACTGGTCGGGTTTGCCACCTGCAACGGGTGCCCCGGGGAAATGTCGAGTACGTGCCGGAGGAGATGAAGAAAAATGGTGCGGAAGTCATCCATCTTGCCACCGGCCTTGTTGTCGGATACCCCCCATGCCCCCGGATCTCCTACTTCACAAGGTTCATCAAGGAAAAATACGGATTGGATGTCGTGGTCGGAACACACCCGATCCCCCAAAAAAATTATACTACCCACCAGAACCTCGGCTCGTGAGATTCGGGTGCGTGGAAAGAACTGATTGCACCGACGCTCACCGATGAAAAGACCCGCCTCGCGTACGACTAGGCAGGCTGTGCCCTGCCGTTGTGCTGGATCGGCGGGTGCATCAGATGGAAGCCGGGGCCAGTGAACCTGAACGAATATCCTTCTCTGGCAAAGGGATTCTGCTGGTGCAGGAACAAGAAGTATAAGGAAACGTGACTGGAATGACGGGGGATGGCGGGGAAAAAGTGTACAGTGGGCTGGCAGAAACGTATGATGAGGCAGCTGTCGCAATCGGGTGGAAGGGGCCCTTATTGGTATTCGGGCTCATGTCGGGGTGTATGCGGCCCGGCCAGACCGTCCTCGATATCGGGATCGGTACGGGTCTTGGGTCGGAACCCTTTTTCAGGGCCGGACTCCGCATCACCGGGATGGACATAAGCGACACCATGATCGCGGTCTGCCGGAAGAAACGATTTGCAGAACGCCTTGTCTGTCACGACCTGACACAATTCCCGTACCCTTTCGCTGACGGTTCTTTTGACCATGTGATCTCCACCGGTGTCTTCCATTTCTTCCCCGACCTTGACCTGATTTTTCACGAGGTTGCCCGTATCCTGTGCGATAGTGGG
>CAWFSA010000010.1:0-14915 GCA_963818425.1 uncultured Methanoregulaceae archaeon
ACAGGAGCTGCCAGGAATATGGTTCTGAGTGTTGCTTCGCTCTCCCTGAGTGCTCCTTCGGACCGTTTCCGGTTTACCGCCTGGTTAATCTTGTGCGAAAGTTCAGTGAACTGCGATACCGGTTCCCCGCCTTTCTGGAGATAGAAATCCGCCCCATTGTTGAGTGCAAGGATCACCACCTCCTCGCGTCCCCTTCCGGTAAAAAGGATAAAGGGGACCTGATCGTGGTGGAGACGGACCTGCTTTAAAAATTCCAGGCCGTCCATCTCCGGCATAAGGTAATCGGAGACAATGGCATCATATCTCCCGGTTTTCAGCTGCTCAAGGGCCGCTTTGGCAGAAGTGAGTGTATCGACTTCAAACTCCCCGCCGGCCTCAAGGAAGAGTTTGCCTATTTCCAGCAGGCCGGGTTCGTCGTCGACGTAGAGGACCCGTATCTTCCCGTTCATGCATAACCATCAGGTTCCGTTCATATATCCATGTCGATCCTTTCAAAGGAACACCGGCTGCAGGTTTGTGCCGGGACATAGTGAGGGATACGTGCCGTCCAGGTTCACGGTGCCACCCGCGCCCGGCCGGTCCCGCCCTTTCTCTCCGGGTGCAAAAGGATGTGACTGTGCCGCCTTAAACAGAGACGAGGATATTATTCTCGGCAAGGATCGCGGATGGCGCCATCCTGCGGAGGGTCAGGGGTGTCCCTGCCAGGGGCCTGACAACAACCGTGAACATCTGGCCGGGCATAATGGAAGCCTTCGGGTTGATCCGGATCACGAATTCCTCGTGGTCTTCGAGCCGGTTGTTGGTGTGCCCGGCTTCGTTCTCAATGCCCATGATGCCCCATGTACCCTGCCCCGGGACGCCGCGGAAGCCGCCAACGGGTGCGAGGGTCTCGGTCCGGACCGCATCTGCGTACACAACCGAGATGTTCTCCATGCTGACGGCTTTTGCTCCCTGTACCAGTCCGGTCCGCACCGTGATGGTATCGATCGTACCGGTGGTCAGCACGCCGCCCAGCTGCTGTCCCTGGCCGGTCACGTTGCCGATCGCAACAAGCTGCTGGCCCGGCAGGGCCGGGCTCCGGAGTTCCGGTGCCGTTGCTTCTTCCTGGGTGCAACCGGCTGCACCGGCCATTGCAACGAGGATCAAAATCCCCCAGACATACTGCCACTTCATCTTATGATCCCACGATTGAGGATTATCGTGGACAGCGCAGGAATAAAATCATTCAGGTACCTGCAAAGAGTCCCGGCTGCTCGGGAGGGACGGGAGTGGTGCCGCTTCCCGGACCCGGCTCGCAGTATCGGCGCCCGGCCCGGTCACGGGCGTGTCCGAGAAACCCTCCCTGTATCTCCGCAACGGGGGAGATGAGGAGGATTCTCACGGGATACGGGATTCCCTCGTGCCTAATACAGCGAGGAGGATGGATCTCCGCACCTCGTCCTGGCTGCCGAAGATCTGATCGAAGATGAGGACCGTGGACTCGTGCACCTGGTGGAGCTCGGCACAGCAGCGGCAGCGGGCGATTGCGTAACGCGGTTGGGGAACACTTCGATTCGCGTTCCGGACTCAGGACAGATACCTGGCAGTATTCTCACTTCCCGGTGTTCCGCCACGCCCCTTCCGGCACCGTTAGCTCGAACCGGGCACCCTTCCCGGGTTCACCCGTCTCGCGGATGGTGATGCCGGTAATGGATAAAATTTCTGCAGAGAGGAAGAGCCCCATGCCGGTATTCTTCCCGAACCCCCGCCCGAAGATCTGTTCCTTTTCTTCTGCCGGGATACCGACTCCGTCGTCTTCGTATACAATACTATGATTGCCATCCCGTCCATCCATAAAGAACCGGATGGTGGTGATCCTGCCGCCATGACGCACCGCATTGTCCATGAGATTGTAACAGACTTTCATCACCAGCGGATCGGCGAATACTTCCAGACCGGGGGGAATTTCATTTTTCACCACGATGGTTCCCGGCTGCACCTGCTGTGCTGCGGTATCAACGAGGGTGCGGCAGTCCTGCCAGACCGGGGCATTGACCCCGATTGCCTCGTATTCTTTCGTAAAGGCGATCTGGCGTTCTATGGTTTTTGTTATCGTCCGTTCCCTTTCAATAAAATCTGTCATTTTTTCTGCATTACCGGTACATTTTTTTGAGATCTCGAGATACCCGTTTAAGATGAGGAGCTGGTTATTGATATCGTGCCGGGTAATGCCGGAGAGAAGGTTCAGTTTCCGGTTTGCCTGCCGGAGTGCTTCGTCAGCCTGCTTGCGCCCGGTGATGTCGGTGAATGTAACAAGGATTGCGCTCAGTGAACCGTTTTCATCATACTCCGGGTCTGCATTGAGCAGTCCCCAGATCGTATCCCGGCACTTCGGACGGAAGATGCCAATGAGCAGGTTCCTGATCGGTTTTTGTGTCGTGATTACGGTATTGACAGGGTATTCATCATGGGGGAGGACGCTCCCGTCTTCACGGGAGAAATGCCACGAGGGATCAGGAGCAACCCTGCCGATTGCCTCATCACGGGAGAGCCCGAGCAGGTCAAGGGCGGTCGTGTTTATCATCCGGATGCTCGTGTCGGGATTGTGGACCACGACCGCTGCATGGATGTTCTCAATCACGCTGCGGAACCGCTCCTCGCTCTCCCGGAGAGCCCGGTCTGCTTCCCCGCGTTCCTCTTCCTGCGCCACCGCAGAGGAAAGAATACCGATAATCTCCTGATCCCCGACCGTGGGTACAAAATCCCGGGTGTACACTGCGCAGAGCGAACCCCGGGTCACCCCGCCGAACCTGACCGGGTGACCAATATAGGTCTTCAGGCCGTAGGCTGCGACATTGGGATCGGATGTTGCGTACGGGCTGTTCTGGAGGTCCGTGACCACCAGCGGGTCGTCACGGTCCTTTTCGATGACATCAAAACAGATATGTCCCTCCGGCGTGTCGCGGGCCGGCAGGTCCGGAGGACAGTTCCACTGGCCGATGACACAGAGCAGCCCGCCATCGAGCCGGTTGTAGAGGACACAGTCGGCACCGAGCATCTCACCGCAGAGCCGCGTGAGTCTTTCGATATTTTTCCGGTGATCCGTTCCGAGATTGAAGAAGGGCCTCATTGATCCGGGTCAGGCGGTCCTCGTTCTGTTTGCGTTCGATCTCCGCGGCAGGCTTTCACGGCAAAGATGTCCAGGATCTCCTGCATTCCGGGAATGGGTTTAACGGGTTTCGCGGAGACAGTGCGCAGAGGATCCCGATTGCCTTCCCCCGGCATCCCTCAGGGGGGTGCCTGCATAGCCCCTGATATGAAGCTCGCGAGTTCCCGGTCTTTCGGGAAGATCTGGCTGACATTATCCGGATACAGGCAGAACCCTTTTTTTGCAGTATTATCGCACGGAGTGTCCCTTCAAGGACATACGAATAATCAGCGACCTCCTTTCCGTCAAGGAGCATGGACAGGACCTTTACGGTCTGCCGGTCCGGTTGGATCTCCCCGATAAGCACGCAGTCGGCCCCAAGCCAGGAACTGACGTTTTCGGTAATCTTCTTCAGAGAGATAATCCCGGTCGTCCCCACCATACCCCGGGTCATGGCCTGGAATGCCAGCTCCGCGTTTTTCCGGTCGGCGATATCTTCAACGCTCGAAAGGATGTACGGCCTGCCCTGCATCAGAATAATACCGGAAGTGAACTGGCAGGCCCGGTCCTCTCCGTTCTTCTGCCGGATATGCAGTTCCATTCCCTTTACCGGCTGCCCGCTTTGGAGCCGTGACTGGAGCTGTTCATATTCCCCCGCATCGGAGAAAATCCCCACTTCCTCAGCGGTCCTGCCGATCACCTCTTCCCGGCTGTACCCGGTATTGGCCACAAAGGCGTCATTGACATCGACAAACCTGCCATCCGTTGCCGACACCAGCGTCAGCGTGACCGGGTTGCTCCTGAACACGGTGGAAAACTTGTTCTCGGACTCGCGCAGCGCATTTTCTGCAAGCCTGCGTTCCGTAATATCGATGCCAACGGCAAGAACGATGTCCTCGCCAAAGTACGTGCCCCTGTACAGGAACACATCCTTGGGAAATACTTCCCCGTTCCTGCGCAACCCCCAGAACTCGAACTGCTGGGGTTCACCGGTAAAGGCTTTCTGTATTTTTTCTGCAACTGCAGGTAAATCGTTCCTTGCCCGGCGCAGCGAGGAATTCCGGCGTCCTGCCGGTAAATTCCTCCCGGGGATAGCCATACATTTTCTCTGCACCGGCATTGACATCAACAAATTTTCCTTCACGGTCCAGGATGTAGAGGGCCTGCCGGATGGTGTTGAAGAGCCCGCGGTAACTCCTTCGCTCTCTTTCACCTTTCCTTCCGCCCGCTGTTGTTCCGTTACATCCTGGTAAAGCGTGCCTATCATGTTGCCGCGCAAGGATTTGACGATAAAAACGGTCTGCCGGGCAATGGCAACGGTGCCGTCAGGCGGTGGAACCGGTAATAGACCGGATCGGGATGGGTGCTCGCTCCGGTTCTGATCGTTTCACGGATACTCTTCTCCATCCGGGAGCAGATTGCCTCGCGGCGGTGCTGGTCCGGGATCATCCGGGTTGCAAGATCCCAGGCGAAGACGCCCATGGCTTCATGCCGGGGAATTCCGGTTATTTTCTCCTGTGCTGTATTCCACTCGATGATCCGCCCCTCTTCATCCACAATCGAGACGCCTTCATGGGCCTGTTCGATGAACGAGCGGAGACGTTCTTCGCTCTCCCGGAGCCCCTCCTCGTCCTGCAGCCGCCGGGTAATGTCCCGGATGGACAGGAGCATGGCGGATGATCCCGCAAAGGAGATCTTCTTCCCGATGCATTCGACCCACAGTTCCTTTTGTTCCCGGGTCAGGATTTTGTACTGCACCAGGTACCCATCGGTACCTGCGGCAACCCTGGCGAAATCAGGCAAGGGCGCGGAGCCGGAATTCCGGCGAGACAATATCAAGGACATTCACCTTTCCAACAATATCCAGGGAATAGCCGGTGATTTTTGCTGCACCGGTGTTTGCAAACAAAAGGCTGCCGGTCAGGTCGACAATGACAATACCATCGAGGGTCTGGTCCACCAGTGCCCGGAACTTCCCTTCGCTCTCCCGGAGTGCCTCCCGCGCCCGGCTCTGCTCGGTGATATCGGTGAGGACGAGGAGCGTGGCAGGGGTGTTATGGTACTGAAGCGGTTTGCCCTGTACAATCACCGATCTCCGGGCCCCGTCCTTCCTCACAATCGCGATCTCATAGGCCGGGCAGATCATTTCCGTCCCTGCGGGATGCCAGGTTCTCCTGTACGGTTTTCCGGTACTCCTCTGCAACATAGGCAAGAACCGGCCTGCCCATCAGCTCCTCAGTAGTGTACCCGAGCATGGCCGTTACGGGCGGGTTCACGTAGCAGGATCTTCCCGTCCTTTCCATAGATGACAATATAATCAGGAAGGTTTTCCACAAGGCTTCTGCTGAACTCCTCGTTCTCCCGGAGCGCAGCTTCAGCCCGCTGCCTGCGCAGGGAAACTGCGACGATATGCGCAAACGATTCCAGGAGTTCCTCCGGGGGATCCGGCTGGTCTGGCCGGAGGCCGAATACCGATGTGCCAAAGAGTTCCCCGTCAATGATATGGGCGATATGAAAGAACCGGTCAATGCCGGACAGCATCTGGAGAGCCGTGCTCACCAGCGGAGAGATTTTCCCGTAACTGATCTCGCTGATGGAATTTTTTTTCCCGACAATGCTCCGGTTGATATCCTTGTACATGTCCCTGCTCAGCGGGACCACAACCCCGGTTGGTTCCCCTCCCAGCAGCGCGGTGGCTTTCTCCCATCCTCCCGGCAGGCGTTCCAGGATGCCCGGTTCAAGCTCGAAATCCGTGCACCGGATCTCCTGACGGACCGGATCATAGGTGTTGAAGGTTGAGACGACCGCGCCGGTCAGGGCCCCGAGCTTTTTTGCCGCCAGGTCCTCAACCCGCTTTCCGCAGGGCAGTCCGGCAAATTCCTGTTCCAGCTCATGCAGCCGGATAAGGATCAGGTTATTCTGCTCCAGGTTCTCCCGGCTTGCCCGGAGTTCCTTCTCTGCTTTCTTCCGCGAGACCGCCTGGACGATCTTGTGCGAGAGTTCGACAAACTGGGCAATGGGATGCCCACCCTTCTGGAGGTAGAAATCAGCCCCGTCATTGAGCGCCTGGATGACAATTTCCTCGCGGCCCCGGCCGGTGAAGAGGATGAAGGGGATCGTGTCATACCGGGAGCGGACCTCTTTCAAAAACGCAATGCCATCCATTTCCGGCATCTGGTAATCCGAGATAATGGCATCGTAGGATTCTTTTGCAGGATCTCCAGTGCTGCGGATGCGGACAGGACCGTGTCAACGGAAAAATCACCCTCCTTCTCCAGGAACAGCTTCCCCAACCTCAAGAAGGCTCTCTTCATCGTCTACGTAGAGTACCCGCATCACATTCGCACACTGTTCGATCCATTCTATTAATAGAGATTATAGGTTTCGCTACAAACACAATATAATTGTGAAAGATATGGCTTTGGGGAATATAACGGGTATGAGTTCGTGTGACTCACCCGGGATACACAAGAGTCTGTTCTGTATCATTTTTTTGTTTTTGAGATACACAAGAATGACATTCATTAATGCACCGACCGGCCGGGTGCATAAACTGATCCGGATAAAAAAGGAAAAATGCCGGTCTTTTTACCGGATCCTTCATATTTCTGATACTTCATTTCATGTCTGTCACGCTGATATCCGTACCCGTTATCCCCGATCGTGGAACAGGCAGATTCCCCCAAACATCCGCTTGGGGGAATGCACTGGATTCCCACAGGAAAGCAGGCCCCACGTGTCTGATGTGCACTATCCGGGCCGCTCGTACCAGGTCCGCCCGTAGCGGTCCTTTGTTTCCGCAAGCGTCCGGTCTTTCACGCACCGCTGCAGGTAGCTCCTGAACAGTTCAAACGGGAGATCCCCGTACCTGCAGGTCATGGTGGCGATACAGAATTTCCCTTCATGCCGTGCGAGAAGTTCGTCCAGTTTCTTCTCCAGCCGTGTCTCCAGGGGATCGGTCTTTTTCCGGACCCGCAGGGAAGGGACCAGGTCCGGGCACCGGCAGGTGCTGTACTCCTCGTCCCCGGCCTTCCAGATATGCTTGCACCGCTTGCAGCGCAGGGTGTTGAGGAGCGGGTACACCATCTCGCTGGAACAGACCGGGCAGGTGGGCATGGCTGGTCATCCCGGCACAGGTCGCATCATTCCACTTCCTTAACCCGGCTCGCCCCGTCCGCGCCCATCTCGATCACGAGCGTGTTTGCAAACTCGCCCTGCATCTCCGCGATATGGGAGATGAGGAGGATCTGGGGGAAGCGGGACTCCTGCGTGCGGAGGGCGGTGAGGAGGTTGTTGCGCCGCTCCTCGTCCTGGCTGCCGAAGATCTCGTCGAAGATGAGGAAGGTGCACTCATGCACCTGGTGGAGCTCGGCAAGGTAGCGGGAGAGGGCGATTCGTAAGGCAACCGCGATGTCGTCCTGCTCGCCGCCGCTGAACCGGTCGATGGCGATAGTCGTTGTCGATGTCCCGCACGAGGAGGTTGAAGTCCTCGTCCAGCAGCACCTGCTCGTACCTGCCGCCCGTGATCTCGCTGATGATCCGGCTCACCTCGCCTTCGAGCCGGCTCCGGACCACCTGCATGAGGTAGACCACGTACTCGGCGATGAGGGTGCGGGTGAGTTTCAGGATCTCGATCTCGTCCCGGAGTTCCCCGGCCTGCTTCTGCAATGCGGCGATCTGCTCTGCTGCTTTTTTGTACTCCGCGATCTTCTCTTCCGTGAAGCGGAGGTCCTTTGTCTGCACCGGCGATTGCGAGCTCCTCGTTCCGTGAGGGCTGCATCGGTCTCCGCGACGCGTGCCTCGAGTTTCGCTGCCTCAGCCGGGTCGAAGGCCGCGGCTTTGATCTCTTCTGCGAGTTTTCCGAGTTCCTGCGTGCGTTCCCGCGATCTTTACCGCGAGCCCGTCACGGTGCTGCTGCACCGTGATGCCCTGCCCGATCTTCTTCCCGAGCTCGATGAACCGGAGCTGGACCTTCTGCAGCTCCGGCGTTCTCCTTCTCGCAGGCCGCGAACTCGTCGGCGATTGAACATGAGGACCGTGAGGGCGTTCCGGATGCGGTGCTCATCGTCCTCCTTCTTCTTCTGCTGGCCGGCAAGGGCCGCGAGTTCCTGCACGTACACCGGCTTCTGCTTAAGGTTCGCATCAAGGGTGCGGACCGCGTCCAGCACCGGCTTCAGGGCCTCGATCGCGGCCTGTCTCTTTGCCGAGTTTCTCCTGCCGCGCGAGGTCGGCGACTGCCTTTCCTTCCAGCTCCTGCAGTTTTGCGCTGAACTCCGCCTCGATGCTCCCGAAATGCTCCCCGAGCTTCTGCCGGCAGAGCGGGCAGACCCCGTCAGCGCCGGCGTCGCGGATCGTCTTCTGGTCGGCCGCAATCTTCTCCCGCTCTTCCCGGTAGCGTTCCAGCCGGGCCGCGAGGGTGCCGGCCTGCTTGTTGATCTCCGCGAGCCGGTAGCTGACCGCCCCTTCGAGCCGGTCCTCCGCAATGTCCCCGGCCCCGAGGCCGGCCCGGATGCTGGTGATGAGCCCGGCCTTCTTCTGCTCATCCGCATCGAGGGTGCTGAGCTTGGCCTGCTGCGTCCTGTGCCCGTGCCGGTCAGGTCCGCGATCTGCTTCATGGCAAACCCGAGCTCCGCGCTCATGGCCAGGAACTTCTCCTTCTTCTCCCGCAGCCGCTCCAGCTGCTGCCGGCACTTCGTCGTGCGAGCCGGCAAGGGGTTTCAGCCGCTCGTACTCGGCCTGCTCTTCTGCAATGAGGGCCAGCTGTGCTTCGAGTTTCTTTGCCTGTGCCTGGTCCGCGTCCCGCTCCTTTGCGAAGGTTCTGCTGCTGCTGGAGGAGGCGGCTGTACGCGAGCTTCTTCTCGGCAAGGACTTTCTGGTGTCTGTCGAGCTCCGCCCGCTCCTTCTTCTTGTATGTCCCGGGCCTTCCCGTGCTCTGCAATGGCAGCGTGGAACTTTTTCACGGATTCCTGCAGGGCTGCGAGATCCTCAGCGCTCTGCCGGCCGGCCATGGCCGCAAGCCCGCCTTCCATCCCTGCGAGTTCGCCGTTCTTTGCATCGATCTGCTCTTTTAGGATCTTCTGGCTCTCGGTGTTCAGGTAATCGATCCCGAGCGCCCGGAGGAACCATTCCTTCCGTTTGCCGGGCGTGTTCTCGAGGAGCGTGAGCAGGTCCTTCTGGCCGGCGTAGATGGTGTTTTTGAAGTCCACCGGCCCCATCCCGAGCGTCCGCTTCACCTCGGCCTCGACCGGGCTCACCCCCGTTGCCATCATTTTTTTGTTCTTGTAGAAACTGGCATCGTGCGTGACGGTCTTTCCCTTTTTGAACGTCCGGACGACCGCGTATTCGTCGCCGCCGATCCGGAAGTCGAGCCGGACCTCGCACTTCTCCTTTGGTCCTGCGAATGACGAGACGATGTAGTCGGCCGAGATCCCGGTTGCCTGCACGCCATAGAGCGCAAAGAAGATTGCCTGCACCAGGCTCGACTTGCCCGTGCCGTTGTTCCCGAGGATGCCGGTGATGCCGTCGTGGAACTTGATCTCCTCGTGCCGGAAGCGCTTGAAGTTCTGTGAGCTCGAGGCGGTCGAGGATCATGGGCGGACTCCGCAAGAGCATCTGAAGCAGGACAACCGGT
Organism: uncultured Methanoregulaceae archaeon; assembly: GCA_963818425.1. GTDB lineage: Archaea > Halobacteriota > Methanomicrobia > Methanomicrobiales > Methanospirillaceae > Methanoregula. Next base: position 9,759 of record CAWFSA010000010.1, read on the forward strand.
ATCACTTCGTGTGCTATTACGATTTTTTATTGACGCTCTTGGGGGCTCGCCCCCGCCGCGTGGGCATCCCCCGGTTGTGATGAGGTGCCACCGCCCCGAAGGACGCCCCGCGGTGGCTTCATGACCGGTTTTTTTGTTGAGGATAATTTTTCGACGGATTTATTGGAACAATTCCCGAGAGTTTCCCGGACCCGGTAATCTGCCCAGCCGCGCCCCGACGAGGCGTCGCGGCGACCCCCGAAGGGGGTGGGAATGCTCGTAAATTCCACAGAGGATTCCGGGAACTCTTGCATCATTTCAGGAATCGACACAACCGCTATGGGAGAATCATTCGCCCGTCCCCCGGTGCTCGTCCATCACGGACTGCAGCACTTCCCTGCCCCGCGTGAGCGCGAACTCCTTCTGCTTCGCCGAGAGCTGCTTCTTCCCGATGAACTCCCCGAACTCCTGCAGGTAATCGATCATCCGGATGTCCTGCTGGAGCGGGACCGGCGATTCCTCCGCCTCCGACTTCACCCGGATCTTCAGGTCAAGGAGCCCCTCGCGGACACCGGCAAGGTCTTTCGTATCAATCCCCTTCCCGTGCTCCCGCGAGAGCCCGTCCAGCGTCATCTGCGCCATCGCGTACAGCGGCAGGTGCTTTTGTGTTACCCGTGCGATGATCTCTTCCGTGATATCCCCGGGGTGCACGCCCACGCATTTGATCGTGCCGAGATCCGCCATCGGCGTCTTCGGCAGGTCCAGGTGCTGCACCGCGTGCTTTGCCACGTCCACGATCAGGCCGCCCTTCTCATCCTTGATCTCGCCGTACGTGAGGTACTCGGTCGAGCCCGAGTACCAGGCATTGTCCGTGATCTGGCACTGGCGGTGGTAGTGGCCGAGCGCGATGTAATCGAAGTTTTCACTCAGGATCGTGCTGTCCAGTTCGTGCTCCGCGACGGTTGCAAGGCGTTTGTCTTTGATCTGCGTTGCGAGGCCGTGGGTCACGAGGACGTTGTTGTGGTTTTTGCTGAGTTCGATTTCGTCGTACGCTGTCCGGTAGTCTTCCACCCGGAGCATGTTGGGGATGAGGTGGAAGACGGTGTCCTGCCATCTCGACCTTTTCGTACCGGAATTTGTAGGCCGCCGTTATCTGCGACTTGTGGTAGGTCAGCACTTCGAACGGCGAGGTCGTGTACCGCGTCTTCACCATGCTGTGGTTGCCGGCGATTATGATGAGCGGGATGCCTGCTTCGCCGAGCCGGTTCGAGTGCTTCGAGAACGGTCGTGTAGGCTTTGGTCTTCGGTTTTACCGTGTCGAAGATGTCGCCCGCGTGGATGAGGGCGTCGGGTTTCTGGTTGATGATATCGTTGATTCCTCTGCAGGAAATTATCGTAGATCTGCTTCTCGCGGAGGTTCATGCCGGACTCGGGATCGAAGCGGGAGAATGCTGCGAGGCCGAGATGCGTATCTGCGATATGGATAAGTTTCATCTGATATTTGTTAATGGAATTTTATGAGATATAAGGGGGTTGGGGAGGGTGTGAAACTGTTTCTCCAGCGAAATCAAATCTGTATAATATATCTGGAAATTGTGCTTACACGGGGGGGGAGAAGCAGATATACCAGAGCAGTAATATATAAAATATCACAGGAGCGGATATGCCGGTTACGGTCGAAGGAAAAATGGTTGACGGGCGTACGATTGTACTCGACCAGCCGCTTTCCGACGGCCAGAACGAAGTACTTGTCCGGCTGAAAAAGAAGACCGGCCGGACAAAGATTCCGGTTCCGGAACAATTCGTCATGATGATTGCCGAAACCGATCTGGAAGAATTGAATTAATCATCCTGTTCTTCGAAGTCTGATGACTTCTCATACATTCGAAGAGCTCCATAAATGAAACTATCCGGCACTATGCGGAGGGGATTATCCGGCGAATTCCCCACGGAACGTTATGGCAAAAGACTATTGAATAAAAGAATACAAATTACCTCATTACTATGACTTCCAGAGCAGCAGGGCAGTCCGGGTCCCGGAGCAGGAAAGGCATTGCGTACGATCCGCAACGGATCGCCGCAGCCGAAAAAAAACCTGCCGGAGTCCGTGAGTCTGCCGGAGGTCTTGCAAAGAATGAAAAAATTGAATCACTCCTCACCGATATTGTCAGCCGGCTTGACCGCATTGAAGAGAAGATCGATGAGAATGTCTATCCCCCGGAATCGGCAATCAAACCCGAAATTATCAGGCAGCTGAAAAAAGCCCACGCCGATATCAAAAAAGGCAAGGGGAAAACGTATAATTCCATCGACGATTTTTTTAAGGAAATTGAGGCATGAGCTACCGGGCCGTCATTCATCCCGATCTGGCTTCCACCTGCAGGAAGCTTCGGGCGAAGAGTCCTGCACGATACGGGCAACTCAAAAAAAAGATACGGTTCCTTGTTGAAAACCCGGAATCGGGTAAGCCTCTCCATCCCCCGCTCAAGGGCCAGTGGCGGGTCCATATCGGGCATTTTGTCCTGTTTTACGTGATTGATACAAAGGAAAACGCAATTGTTTTCCTGAAATTACTCCATCACGATGAGGCGTATAATCAGGGATCATTCTGACCGGTTTTCACGCTCCTCTGCTGTAATAGTGCTGCCGCCCTCATTTTCCGGGCACGATAACAGTATCAGGAAAACAATCGGACGCAAAAATTGAGACCTGGATCACAGGAGCGCAGACATGTACTGCGATGGATCCGGCCTTGTGCTCGCGAGCACCACCCTGCTGGCATCATTCCCGGCACCTGCTCACACATACCGCTTCACCAGCAGCCATACCGGGTACAGCAATCGTTCGGGCACGTTGACGGCGCAAGAGATCACGGGACAGAACACAAGAAGAATACTTTACCGTTCCAAAGTTAGCAAAAAACGTCAGACTACACGTGCTGCCCGATGCACCTACGATTCCCTGTTTTTCTCATATGCGATCATCCGGGCGATCTCATCCTGCAGCGGAGGAATCTTTTGCACAATGATATCCCAGAGGATCTCCATGTCTACACCAAAATACCCATGAATCAGGGTATCACGGAAACCGGCAACGGCTTTCCAGTCGGTCGAGGGGAACTGGTTTTTCAGTTCATCGCTCAGGTTCTTGACAGCTTCTCCAATTATTGCGAAGTTGCGAACTACTGCATCGACCCGCATGGGATCCCGATTAAAATCTTCGAAACTTAAGGAAGCGGTGTATGACCGGATTTTTCCTGCGGATTCTGCGATATCGTTCAGGTAAAGGAGCTGGGATCTACGCATAGATCACATCTCGCAGGATTGGATCGCGGATCAGAGGTTTAAGGCTTGCATCCGTGACAAGGTCGATCCGGCGCTGGAAGAGGTCTTCGAGATAAAACCTGACACCCATGAAGTTGTCGAACGTCTTTTCTCCCTCGCGAAATGTGACAAGTACGTCCACGTCACTGTCCGGCCGCTCCTCTCCCCGTGAGAATGATCCGAAGATTCCGATCTTCGCAACGCCGAACCGGCTTTTCAGTTCCGGCTCGTGTTTGCGAAGAAGTGCGAGCGCGTCCATGGTCCTTATGAGTGAGGTTGGTGTGTCCTCATATTAAACATTCGCCGGTGTGCTGTACCGGCGTTTCAATAATCCGATCTTTGTGCCCGGTATGGCAACCGCCCGGGCACCGTGACGGCGCAGGCGATCACGGGACAGAACAAAAGAAGAATACCGTATCGTTACCCTGCCTTATGCGCAGTCATCAGGAAAACGGGAAACTCCTTTACCGTCCCCGTCTTTGAGCTCGCTTTCGCCAGGGCTCGCAACATCCTCAACCTGAATACCGGTGAACCCGGCGTTCCTGAATATCTCCACGAGGTCCGCCCGGACAAACCCGGGATGCACGTCCATCCCCGGCCCGTGGGATTCCCCGTTATCAGGATCAAAATCGGCAACCGCGATAATCCCGCCGGGATTCAGGAGGGAATAAAATACCCCTGCTGCCCGGGCCGTATCCATGACATGATGCAGGGTCAGCGACACGATGATGATATCGAACCGGGGCAGTTCCTGCGGATCGTCCCCGATGCTCCATGCACGGGGCTCTATACCGGTGATGGCGGCGGCAGCGAGTTTTTTCCGGAGGAATGCCAGCATATCCTCTGAGGAATCAACGGCGACGATCTTTTTGACGTGCGGGCGGAATTCCAGGGCGATGAGGCCGGTGCCGGTGCCGTAGTCGAGGAGGAGTTCGGTTCCCTTCGGGGCTGTTTTGTTCAGCATTGCCTTCGCGATTTTGTTTGTTAAGCTGAGACGGGCGGGGTCTTGTCCCACCATATGAGTTTTTTTTCGAAGTCTTCGGGCATTTGATATTACTGGCGGCTTCCGGGATATTTAATGGAGGGGGCCGGGGCTTGTGGGGGATTTGCGGCGGGGGTGGGACCATGGAGACGGTGCGGGAGGGTTGTGAAGAGGGGGAGATTGGGTTAAAATGGGTTTTTTTTTATTGTTCCTGTGTTGTCTTGGGATTCATGATATAAAACGACAATTGATCTAAAATTAATATTGCTTGAAAGGCAGTAATTTTTGAATAATCTTCCTCGCGTATTGCCATCCCATGAGACTATGCGAATGTCGAGATAATTCAGCGGGACCGTCATTTGGATCAAATTTTGAAAAAAAGGAATTGATTAAATATTCTTTGAATTGATCCGAAATGAACAACGAAGAATCTGGATGTTTTTCACTCACGACTTGGACAATCCTATCCGTAAGAATTTCTCCCATCGGGACTCTTTTTTTCTCATCGTCTGCTGGTGGCAAACCCCTGAAAAGACCTTCAATTTGTGGGTATAGGATACTTATTGCGCTTATATAATCTCCCTCTAAATATTCCTGAATCCCCTTTTTAATAAAGACTTCACGTTCTTTAAACTGTGTATTCTTCATCCATGATTCTACAATTCCCTTAATTACCGGATCATATGAATTTACCATCAAAATTTCATACTCATCTAAGGGCAGCTGATTACTCATTGTAAAAAAAATATTGTTATAATCGTGTCCAAGAAGGCGGATAAACGGGAACCAACCACGATCATATAATTTTTGTTTTAATTCCGGCATTTGCCTATAAATTTCAGGAAAATGCAAATTTGTGTAAAATTTTGCAAA
>CAWFSA010000011.1:0-20134 GCA_963818425.1 uncultured Methanoregulaceae archaeon
GGATGCCGGGTACCTGGTGTCGATAGACCAGCCGGCGCTGGTATACGAGCAGATGCTGAAGTTCCTGGGATAATCAATTATTTTTGATTTCCCTGCGGTCAGGATGAAAGTCTGACCGGGACCCCCCGGTGTTCTTCCCGTTTTGATTTGTCTTTATCTGATATGAGAAATTACGATTTCTTTGGAGGAATTGCCAGCATGTCTTCTTCCTCACCAGTTTCCCGCTTCTGCATTGACCATCCTATGAAACTGATCACGAGGGCGGTGATCAACACTATCGCTGACAGAACGGTAGTTGCGGTGGTTTTTGGCAGGATAAAGGTGAGTATCAGGAAAACCGGGATGAGCCCGAGTGCAATCATTTTCAATTGTTCCTGGGTAACGTGCATTGGTGATCCTCTCCCTTCTTCTGTTCCCGATGACAACAGTATCCGGTTCGCCGCCGATCCTCATATGAGTTTCGGGAGTGCAGGTTGGTATTTCAGCAATCAGCACGTGCCGGATCTCTCTATGGAGAAAACGAAGATTGCATAAGGCACCCCTGGTTTTTTTTATATCCGTTTCCCTGGCATGGCGGAGAATTCCGATAAAACCCTGCATAAAGAACCTGGAACTATCATGTTTCGAATCCAACACTCCGGGAAATAACCCGAATTGCCGGGTTTCCCGCTCGACAGAATTGTGAGAAACTGTATTCCTGTTACAAGCTTACGGATCCCGGGCTGATACTATTCAACCATGAGAAGAAACGAACCGGGGATTCTCTCAGGAACCCCCATAAAAGTTGCAGATGTGTGATAGTGGCATTGTTTCCCACATGTGTGTTGGCAGACTGTGCAAAACTGCCATATTCCCGTGAAATCACTCTGACTAATAAGGTTACTTTATTTTCCATTTTTTGCAATGAAAAATGCTGGTTCTTCGGTATGACCTGTGAGTTATTCAAGTGGGTACCGGGTGCCCCGTTACCGGTTTCAGATACCTGCGTTATTGATCACTAATGAAAAAAACCGGTCCTGCTGCATTCCAGTCCGGGAATCTGGAGAACCAGGAAGATCATGTACCCTGAGAGGTTGTTGTGAATCACGCTGTATCAGATTTCCCTGATCCGGAGCCGGTATTTCACCGGACAAAAACGAATTATCGGATAGTTTAAGGATTCCTGAACTGTTTAAAAAACCCTTTAACAACAACAACCATGCCCGTTATGAGGAAAACAGCCCCCAGTAATCCCGTTATAAGCATAGGTAATGCATACCAGATGCCGGCACCGAATATCATTATGATAATGCCTTCGATAACCGTTATGACCTCTATTCCGTCCGTCATATGTATCTCCCTGTGTTGATTTTGTTCCGGAATGCTGTTCGCACTGGTGCCTACAAACTCTCCTCCTGAAGATAACAGAACAGCCTGTATGAAGTGACCGTCTGGTATCGTAAGACACCGGATCTGGTTGTTTTCAGAGTATCGCGTTATTGAACCTCCCCCCATGTTCTGCTTCCCCGCCGCGGAGCTCCATCCCATTTGAGATCTGCTTTTGGTTCTCAGCTATAAATGGTTACGGGGATAATGCAAAATTTGGGAGATCCGGGGCACCCCGGCGCCGGTGAAAGGCCCGGGCAACGGGGGTTTTAATTTGTTTTCCTTTTTTTCAACCGGTACCAGAAATTTTTAACCGCGGGAACAAATGATTACCTGTCGGGCAGAAGAAAACGGGACGGAACCATAACTCCGTACAATAATCTGATTGTGCCGGAGAACAGAAATCCGTATCATTCTTGTTGATGCCGGATGTGCCATTATACCGGCACGGAACCAGAATCTTATGCATGAATTTAAAAAAAATTGCTCTGTAGAAAACATTCGAAATTACTTGACGCTCCAGGGGCTACGCCCCGCCGCTGGGGCGCCCCGGTTGCGATAGTGCTGTATTACCTGTTAAAAAAATGCGGGAAGTTTCAGGACAGATAATATTGAGGCATCGCATGCGCCCCCGCCCCCGACGGGGGCAGGGCTGGCGTAAGGGGGGTAACCAAATATGAAACAGGTTTTCTACAGAGCAAAAAAATCAATCCGAAAGACCGGATGGATGACGGTTGTACCGGGTATAAATTGTTCACCGGTATTTCCGTTCCTTACCAGTTTCATATTCCTGAAGAATGGGAACGCGAGAAACATAAGGAAGGCCATCTCGCACAACCTCAGAGGAAGGATAAAAAAACACTCCCCTGGAATTCGACCCCCCATTGAAAATCTATGAGATCCTTTCATCAAGATCAATCACGAAAGATGACGGAAAAGACAGATTAGTGATTGCCGGGTTCTTTTGTCTGTGAGGATTGAATCTTCTTCTGCCAGTTTTCGAGATTTCTCCGGAATTTCACCCAGGAGATGAGTAATATCACGATTCCCAGGGTAAAAACAAGGGTGCCCCCGTTGAGAATGCCCCCCGGGGTGTACAGAAATAAAATAACCATCAGGACGAATCCAATCATGAATGTAATGAGACCGATGGCGAGGATTTTCCATAATCCCAGTATGATGAAAAGGATGAGCAGAATCCCTTCCCAGCTGTCCAGCCGGATATCGGCAAACCCGGCCTTTGCCCGCGCCCGGTATTCCTCCCAGACATCCTTTGGCATGAGCCAGACGGCGAGTGCGATTCCCAGCGGCACGATGATCAGGTCATCGAGGTACCCGAAAAAGGGGATGAAATCCGGAATAAGATCAATGGGGCTGAGTGCATAGACAACGGTCAGAATGATAATGGCTTTTGCATACCAGGGGATCCGGGAATCACCACGGGCGAGATAGAGAGCATAGACATCGTTCATCATATCTTCTGCATGCTGTCTGAATGAATCGAATGATCCCATGGTTCTGCCTCGCATACTGTTGTACGCATGTTGGTGTGATGAGAGAAAAATCCAAGTATATTTTTTCATTGCAGGGTGCCTCCGCTTGCGGTACGGCTGATTCCCGGGCCGGTGACGGGACTTAAAAGCCGGCAGATACTTTTTAGTTATTAAAAAGAGCCGATCCGGCAGGAGAATTGGTTGAGGAGAATGGAGAGGCATTCACATTAAAACAAAGGCATTAAAAAAATTACGAGACCTGACGCGGGAAAACGCCGGGAGGTGTTGCGCTGCGCACTAAATCAGGCTTCGGGATTCGGATTCGCGGCCCTGTATGAGCCTCACACTCTCTATCGCGGGGAGAGTGAGTGACTCACCTGCGATCTTTTCGGCCATCTATGACTTCAGATCATTTTGATCTGATAGGAAATCCTCCCTTTCTCCCGGGCTTGCCGCTGGCCTCGCTGTGAGAACTGGTTCTTTCTTCCGGGATCGCCTTCGCCGCGATCCTGTCATATCGGAGAGGACAGGCACCAACACGGGATAATTCTCTCTGTACCATGAGACACTGCGCAAAAGACCCCCCGATAGAATGGATGTATTGATCGCAGTGATTTCCTTCACAGAACTCCTCAGGCATATATCGGAATGAGATAAGTGAGTGAATAAACTCATGCCTAATGCAGGCATCAGGTCACCGGTACCTGGACAACGAAGAAATTCAGGTACCCGTTTCCGGTATTCCTCGAACGGTGCCCTTTTCCTGCCGTATCCTCGAGCAGGATGAGGTCTCCCGGCCCGAACTGCTGCACCGTACCGTCGCTTGTTTCCACCTCTACCGCACCCGAGAGGAGGGCCAGGAACTGCCGGGCAGGAGACGGGTGCAGATCCCCGTACCAGCCGGGCTGAAACGAATAGAACCGGTACCGTGACGCATTTTCCAGGTCGGAGACATAGAACGGGGGGGCAGGCGGCGCTGCGGCAACCAGGCTCCGGTTGACCGTCACGGTATCAAAGTGCGATTCGCCCTGCGCATCCGCGTAGATCCGGTGATATTGCACCTCGGTGACGGCCGGTGAGGTCGCCGTGGAAATATTTGTTCCTCCGGTACTGGTTGCCGGCTGGGACGTGCAACCGGAAAGAAGGATGAACATAACGATGAAGGGTAACCATAAACCCATGAATTTTCTCGTCATACAGGTTTCGTTATTTCCCTGCAACAGGAAAAAGAGATCGTCCGGCTGGTTTCCCACCTAGAGGACCCGGCCTACTGGCCGGATCTGAAATGCAGGGACTGTATTCGACAAAGGGGATGAATTCCGGAACAAGATAGATGGGGCTGAGTGCATAGACACAACGGTCAGGGCCATGAAGGCTTTTACATACCTTGGGATCGGGGATCGCCACGGGCGAGGTAGAGAGCATAAACATCGTTTATCAGATCCCCTGCATGCTTTCTGAATAATTCACGGGTACCCATGGTCCCCAGCCTAGTATGCAATTGTTCACATTTTCATATTAAAAAAAGGCATACCTCTTCCCGGATACTTTTTTTTGGGGGAGCCTGCAGGCGAAATCCTTTTTGACCGGTACCGGCAACTACCCGTGATGGCAGGCAACCCGGAGACCCGGGAAAGGCAATCCGCGATCTCACGCGGGTCCGCCTCACCCGGCTCGACAAGGTGCTGTACCCGGCAGCAGGGATCACCAAGCAGGACGTGCTCACGTATTATATCCGGGTAGCCCCGTTCCTCCTCCCCTTCCTGCACGACCGGCCGCTGACCATGCACCGCTTCCCGGACGGGGTTGGGGGGGAAGGGTTCTTTGAGAAGGATGCACCTGCAGGTACGCCGGAGTACGTGGACATTTTTACCCACTGGTCAGAGACTGCCGGGCGGGACGTCCATTTCGTCCTGTGCAATAACCTCGACACCCTCATCTGGATCGCGAACCTTGCATCGCTCGAGATCCATACCACCCTCTCGACTGCCACGTCCTATACCTCTCCCGATCTCCTGCTCTTCGATATCGACCCCGAGCCGCCGCTCACGTTCGATGACGTGATTGATGTCGCCCATGTGTGTACGCGAACACCTGGAAGACCAGGGGATCCGCCCGTTTGTCAAGACCTCCGGGAAGAAGGGCGTCCATATCGTTGTCCCGCTTGTCCCCGGCTACTCCGTTTTCCGCAGTCCGGGACTTTGCGCACGGGATCGGGAAGGAGATTGCCCGGGACACCCCCCAGGTAGTCTCGGAGTTCCCCCGGTCCCGGGATAAAGGCACGGTCTTCATCGACTATCTCCAGAACGCCCACGGCAAGACGATGGCTGCCCCGTACAGCCTCCGGGCAACGCCGGGTGCCACGGTCTCCACGCCGCTCCGGTGGGAAGAACTCCGGCAAGGGGTACGTTCCGAAGATTTTAATCTAAAAACGGTGATTTCAAGAGATGAGGATCCATGGAGGAATATCTTTGAAGACCGGCAGAAAATCCACTGAAACAGCACCCGTCCGGAAAAAGAAGAACACAGCAGAGCGCAGAAAAAAAGCCTGTCCCGGTAAAAAAACCCGTGAAAAAGGAGGCAACGGATGACGCACCCCGCGCCCGGTGAGGAAGAACTCCCGGCAAAGCCCGGCCGGCCGTTCTGGAGCGGGAGCATCACGATCGGCCTCGTGAATGTGCCGGTCCGGCTCCACACCATGGTGCGGGACCGCTCGTTCTCGTTCCGGCTGCTCCACCGCGATGACGGCCAGCCCCTGAAGTACGACCGGGTCTGTTCCCGCGACGGCCTCGTGGTCCCGTGGGCGGAGACCGTGAAGGGGTACGAGATCCGCAAGGGGGAATTCCTGGTCTTTGAACCGGACGAGCTGAAGGCGGCGATGCCGGAGTCGGACCGGAAGATACGGATCGACAAGTTCGTGTACTACCTCTCCCTCGACCCGGTCTATTTCGAGTCCTCGTACATCCTCGTCCCCGACCGGAGCGAGGAGGCATACAGCCTGCTCGTCACGGCCCTGCAGGAACTGGGCCGGGCCGCGGCCGGCACGATCACGCTCCGGACCAAGGAATACCCGGTGGTGGTGCACGTGTACGACGGGGCTCTTGTCCTGACCACGCTCCGGCATGCCGACGAGGTCACGCTGCCGCACGCGTTTGCGATCCTGCCCACGCTCCCGGTACCGAAGGAGGCCGAGCTGGCGCTTGCGAAGAGGATCATCACGGACCTGTCCGGGGACTTCTCCATCAATGATTATCCCGACCGCTACCGCGAGGCGATCCTCGCCCTGATCGACAAGAAACTGGCCGGCGAGAAGATCGTGTACGAGGAGCCGCATCCCGAGGAGGCAAAAGAGCTGATGCAGGCACTGCAGGAGACCATAGCCACGCTCGCAAAGAAATGACCGCTTCCGTCCCCCGCTACCGGCCGATGCTCGCGGGTACCGCACCCGCACCGTTCAGCGATGATGCCTGGCTCTTCGAGATCAAGTGGGACGGCGTGCGGGCGATCGCAACGGTGGGGACAACCGTCTCCCTCCGGAGCCGGAACGATACGGAGCTGGCCGGGCAGTTCCCGGAACTTGCCGAGCTTACCACGCTGGCACCCGGCACGGTTCTCGACGGGGAGATCGTGGTGATGAGCAGGGGAAAACCGGACATGCAGGCCCTCCTCCCGCGGCTGCAGGAGACCCGTCCCGGGAGCGGGGCGGCACCGGTCACCTACATCGTCTTTGACATCCTCCGGCGCGGGGATGAGGACCTGACCGCTCTCCCGCTCACCGAACGGCGCAAAATCCTGCAGTCCGCGGTGCGGGAAGGCCCGCATGTCGTCATCTCTGTACCTGTCGAGGGGCGGGGCGAGGACTATTACCGGGCAGCGGTCGCACAGGGCCTTGAAGGGGTGATGGCGAAGAAAAAGGACAGCCGGTACGAGCCCGGTGTCCGGAGCGGGGCATGGCTGAAGATCCGGGCGCAGAAGACCTGCGACTGCGTGATTGCCGGCTATACGCGCGGGCAGGGGAGGCCGCAGCCCGGCGTTCGGGGCCCTCCTGCTGGGGCTGTACGAGGGCGGAGAAGCTGGTCCCGGTCGGGAAAGTCGGGACCGGGTTTTCCGACCGGCTGCTTGCGGAACTGATGGAGAAATTTGCACCGCTGGTGACCACCGTCCCGCAGCTCCCCGGCATCCGCGGGAACGGTGGTCTGGCTGGAGCCGGTCCTTGTCTGCGAGGTCGGGTACATGGAAGTGACCCGGGACCGGAAACTCCGGATTCCCCGCTTCCTCCGGCTCCGGACCGACAAACCCGCAGCAGCCTGCACGGTCGACCAGCTCGCGGGCACACAACCGCCCTGGCGATACAGCCGTGGGGATGGCGGGTGAGGCACCCGCACCGGAAGCAAGACCGTCACTGAGGAACTATCATGAGAAACGAAATTTTTCTGTCACCCATGAACCGGAGGGAAGCACCGGATATGAGCGGGAACACGTTTTGTCATCCAGGAGCACCACTCCCGCCACCTGCACTATGACCTGCGGCTGGAGCGGGACGGCGTGCTGAAGAGCTGGGCGGTGCCCAAGGGTATCCCTGAGACTCCGGACGAGAAGCACCTTGCCGTTGCCGTCGAGGACCACCCGCTCGAGTACGGGACATTTGAAGGCGAGATCCCGAAGGGCGAGTACGGGGCCGGCACGGTCTCCATCTGGGACAGCGGGACGTACGACACCAAGCACTGGGACGATGAAAAGATCGAAGTGATGCTCCACGGCAGGCGGCTGAACGGGGCGTACGTGCTCGTGAAATTCAAGCGGGCGGGAAAGAACGACTGGCTGCTCTTCCGGACTGCATAAAGCCTGCTTAGTGATCGCCGAAGAGTGGCTGACTATGCCTGATTATCCTCTCTCATCAAGCCGTAATTACTAAAAAGGAACAGTTGCCGGTCAACAGCGGTCAGGAATTCCTTGGGATATAATTATCCCGTTCGAAACACCCAAATAATCCGCGGTCAATCGTTGCATATGGTATCCGGGCACAGGTATTTTCGCAGGCCAATTCTCCTCGCCCTCCTTCTTGCCACGCTCCTCGCTGCCGGAGCCGGCATTGTTTTGGCGCATGCACCGCTCAGCGTGGGCGCCAATGAAGGAATCACGGGTGCAACACTGATAAGCAGTCCTGAAAAATCCTTTGTCCTGTACACCAGGCTCGACGGGGACGGGGAGGCCCAGTACTACCGCTTTCCCTTAAAAAAGGGGCAGGTTCTGTACGGTTCCCTCCAGGTCCCCGGCCCGGATTCAGCGGTCCCGGATCTCGTGATCATCGGGCCCGGTATTGATCCCTCCGGCAATGTCCCGCCCTCCATCGATGTGCCTTCCGGGTCCGGTGCAATGCTGGTGCAGGGAAAAGAACCGCAAAAACCTTCCTATGAACCATTCACCCCCCAGCCGATCTATGAGGCTGCACGTTTCAACGTAACCGTTCCGGAGACCGGCGATTATTACATCGCGGTTGCCGGCCCCGGCGGGGCATACTACAGTCTTGCACCCGGGTTCAGAGAAGAGTTCACGGCTGCGGAATGGCTGCTGATACCCTGGTCGGTCATTTCCATCCATCTCTGGGAAGGCCAGTCACCTGCGGTAATATTTGCACCGCTGGTAATTGTTGTGGCTGGCGGGCTGGTACTGGTGGTGCTGTACCGGAAAAAACAGGACCTGGTGCGGGACCCAATCCTCTGGCTCATCCTGGTGGCCGGCCTGCTGTACCTGGGGGGTGCTGCGATGACCGGCCTGCAGATCGTTCATACCGTCCTGCGCACAGGATATTCACCGGGAGTTTTGCTGACCCTCATCTTCCTTGCAGGGCCGTTTATTCTCGGTATCTTCGCAGTCCGGGCGGGGATACAGTCACCCGGCCCGGATCCTTCCCTGATGAGCGGGATCGCGATGGCGCTCATTGGCATCCTCGGCCTGCTGCTGTGGGCCGGGCTCATCATCGGGCCCGTGCTTGCCTTAGCCGGCAGCGTCGTCATCCTTGTACGCTCTGCCGTAAGACCCGGTCCAGCCTGAACGGGAAAGGGATTTCCGGTACCCCTGGTGACCTAAACGGAGCCTGGTGCAGCGGTAAAAAAGCGGGGGGTTACCCGTTTTTTAAAGCAACGATATCTTTCACGCCCACCAGTTTCCAGACCATCGATCGTTCCTCATTGACAATTGCTTCGGGTGGATCGACAGGAGAGTGACCGAATGCACTGAGTACCCGCATCGAAAGCTTTCTGCTCTGAATCATGTCGACAAAGAGTCTCCGTACCTTCTTTTTCTGTGCAGGGGCCTCTACCTCTTCCAGGGAACCCTGCAGGCTCACAAAGGTAAAGGAGGAGAGATCGGGGGCATATTCCTCGATCTCGACAGAGACCCGGGGATTGCTTTTGAAATATTCGATCTTCCTGCCATACTTTGTAGAGAGGAAATACAGGTACTTTCCATCAAATACGTACATGAATGGTGCGATGTAGGCCTGACCGCCTGCACAAAAAGCGATCCGTGATACATTCTGGCGTTTGATGAGTGAGTCATACTCGGCTTTTGGCATTTTGGGGATTTTTACCGGATCCATATGCAAAACCTTACAAATGATGCTTTTGTTCCTCTTGCTGATAAGGCTGGTGGCGCACCGGCTCAACGGTGCAGCGGATAATTGACGTACGGTTCGGGAAGACCCGCAGGAGGAGACTCATTTTACCGGGATCATTGTGGGGATCTGCCGTGCAGACAGTGCCGGATGGTACCGGGCCTGCGAATTGTTCTGACAAAAAGAAACTAAAACGTGCAATCATAGTTATCGGAATCATTCCCATGAAACGGTATACTCACTTCAGCCGGATGTACCATGAAGGATCTCAGCGGTTGCTGGAAACTCCTGTTGCTCACCGGGGATACCATGTTTCGGGTATCCCGGAAACAGTATGGCAGCATTTCAGGAAGCGGTACGGAACGGGTTTACAATTGAACTGGACGTCCATATGACAAAAGATGACGTCCTTGTGGTCTTCCATGACGACAACCTGGTGCGCATGACCTCGTATAATAAAATCATTGAAGACTGCACTGCTGCAGAACTCCGGGAACTGGTGCTGGATACAACCAAAGAAAGGATTCCGGCATTGACAGAAGTCCTGGATTATGAAAACGGCAGGGTGGGCTCCAGTGCACCATCCCGTGAATTCATTGGTACCACACCCCCGCGGATCAGAGGATCTTCTTCCCGGGTTCCGTGCCGGGCACGATGGTATAAACATCTGTGATCGTCATGACCACGGCGCTCTTCGGCTTCAGGTTGGGCCGGAAGCTCCTTCATCCATGCAACATCCTGCCGGAAGATCTCGCCATCGGTGTGAATCGTTACCTCACCCTTTATCTGGAAGCCGGCCTTCTCCCCCCACCAGGAGAGGGCTGCCTTCGGATTATCCTTCATGTTTGCGAGCGTCTTGTTGAAGAACTGGTCCGAGATGAGCAGCGTTGCATCATCCAGGACCCTGAACGCCCCAATCGGGACGACATTGGGCGTCCGGTCGTTAGCGGATGTAGCGAAAAATGCTAACTTTGTGGCAGCCAGCGATTCCTTGATCTCATGGGTTAGTTTCACCATCGTAATTCTCCGTATGCAATATCATCAATGGATCTTCTTATTGGTTTGCCGCCTTCCGGTTGCCGGGCCGGCGGCCGGCGATGACAGGGAGACGGGCTAAAATACACCGGCCAGGGGATCCCTGTTCAGGTATTTTTCAGACCGGGTGGACAGGGACGACAAGGAAGGTGGTATAGCCGTCACTGATATTCTTCGTGACGTGCCCCATGCCGGAGGTATCCTCCAGCAGGACGAGGTCGCCCGGCCCGAGCCGCCGGACCATCCCGTCGGTCGTTGTCATCTCCACTGCACCTGAAAGGAGTGCCAGGAACTGCCGGGCGGGACACGGGTGCCAGTCGCCGATCCAGCCGGGCTGGAACGTATAGAAGCGGTACTTCGATGCGGGATTATCCCCGGAGACGTAGAACGGCGCAGCGGGCGGTGCCCCGCTCGCGAGATCCTGTCCGACCGTCACGATATCAAAATGTGAGCCACCCTGTGCATCCGCGTAAATCCGGTGATACTTCACAAGGTTGATGTTGGGTGGGAGTTTGCTGGTCATGGTTCATTTTCCTCCGTGCAATGTCATGGTTGGGACATACCTTGCCGGTGAGAGTACAAACAGAACCATGAAGGATAAATGTTCCGACACGGTATCAGACAGCCTCCGGCTTCGGCATGCCGCAAAAGCTGCTGGCGCCGGAATACCGCGACAAGCCCTGGGGGTCATCACGGGATCTCCTCATGTTCACGAGGAGAAATTCATTCTCTCCTCCCGCCGGGAAGCCCGGCAGCTTTCAGATTAAAGGTACTGCCTCACGCGGCTGCAGTACTCCCGGTACTCCCGGCCAAACACATTCCGCAGGTGGTTCTCTTCAGCAAGAACAATCCGGTGGTGGATGGCGATGACGAATACCCCCAGCGCTAAAACGAGCGGGTTTGCGGTGTACAGTGCGGATGCAGCAATGATCAGGTACACACCAACGTACATCGGGTTCCTGCTCATACGGAATAACCCGTCCGTTCTGAGGCGGGTGTCTTCCGGGGTGTCCCGAGCCGGAAGGAATCCCCCAGCGTGAACCGCCCGAGATACATGAACGCGAATCCGCATACCCAGAACAGCAGCGCGATGAGCTGGATGGCCCGGGTACATCGACCATGGATATCCTGATGCCCCAGCTCTGCACGACCATTGCTCCCCAGAGCAGCTAGGATGGAATACTTGCTCGCGTAAAACAACGTCCGGTTAATCGGCGCCTGCCCGTCCTGTTCGATCTTTCTTTTTTTGAATAAAGCCCCGCCTTCGAATAATACGATCAGGAACCCGACGGGAAGGATTGTTACAAGAACAGCCTCAATCACGGTAGTCACCCAGTATCTGTTCCGGTATTCCGCACTCAGGAGGTCTTCGCAAATCCCCGGACCAGGACCCCGATTCCCGCAAGGATCATCAGTCTCGGGATGGCATATATCCAGATTGCGGCCGGCGCCCAGACAATGCTCGTCCCGGCGAGGACAAGGATAGCCCCGATGAGAAGCAGCGTCACGTTCGCACTTCCCGCCAGCGGGTACTCACCCTCCCGGGATTTCCTGGCAAGGGGTAACAGTTCCGAACCAAGAAGACCGAGCCCGAGCCCTACAAGGAATCCTGCAACCGCATGGTCCGCGAGCAGTCCTGCACCAAGGCCGATGAGGATACCGGCAGGAACAATGAATCCGTTCTGGCGGTCCTTCACGGGTTCTTTAAGCCCGCTCTTCAGTTCAATACTTCTTGCATCGGTCATTTCCGTACAATTTTCCGTTTTCATGGTTTACACCTCATGAACCTGATTATGAACAAGGCTGGCCGGGATGTTATGAATTGAGCCCTCCATGTATGGCCATATATTATATCATGTCCCGCATACCAGATCGGCTCATGAAGAAGATGACGATCAGGCTTTCTGCGGATATCTTCGATTACTGCAAATCCTATGGCTCTGTCATCGAACGGTTCGAGGTGGTCTCGCTCTTCAACCTGGCCGGCGACCAGCACAGCGAAGTATGCAGGTTTACCCTCAGGGAAGGGGTCCCGGCCGATCAGATCCAGTGCAATTATGTCTCAAATCTCATCGTGCTCCAGAACCGGGGCCGTGAATATACCTGTCTTGTCAAGGGAACCTTTTCCAATGATATTACCCGGTTTCTCCTCACCTATGGGTCAAAGTTCGAGCCCCCGATAGTCTTTGAGAACGACTGCCTGTCATTCAGCATGGTCGGGGACCCGGAGGACTTCAGCACGTTCGTCAGGGATGCCGCGGAGAAAGGGTGGGGCCTTGAGATCCTTTCGGTCTGCGATTACAACCCCGATGCCAGCGGGATTTTTGACATCCTTACGCCAAAACAAAAAGAGATCCTGCTGGAATCGTACCGGTCCGGGTTTTTCGAGCATCCCCGGAAGATAAACGCCGGCGAACTTGCCGAAAAGATGGGCATGCACAAGACCACGCTGCTCGAACACATCCATAAGGCAGAGAAACGGCTGATCGGGCATATTCTTGCACAGGTTTGAGTGAAAGATACGGCCCACTGGTCGCATATCCTTATTTTTTTTAGAACCTTTTACCCTGACTATCAGGCCCTGTTGGTGGACGGGACGGTGATAAGGTGGCCGTTAAGAGCGGTAAATACCGGTAATTCCTAGCCAAAAAAGCAGAAATATGCAGAAAGTTTTATTATGACATATCAATGATTAAAAAATATGTCAACGAAAACATACGGATGTATCGGGCTTGTCATGCTGATAGCCGCAGTTCTTGTCGGCTTATTTGCCATCCTGCCGTATTCTGTCCCTGCAGCAGGCATGTATCTTGTTGGAAGCATCGCGGTATTCCTGATCTTTGTCTATGCATTCTGTGCAAAATGCCCTGCCCGCGATACCTGTAACCATGTCCTTCAGGGCATGCTGACCCATTGCATGCCCGGCCGCACAACCGGCCCATATTCCCGCTCTGATCTGCTCGGTTTATTATTGTTCTTTGGCTTTGTTGCGCTCTTTCCCCAGTACTGGCTGATCCAGAATCTGATGCTGATGCTGGTATTCTGGATATTGTTTTTGGGAAACCTGGTTATCACTCACTTCATGTGCTGCAAGGGGTGCAAAAACATCTACTGCATGTTGAGGTATGAATGATCGGCAGGGATCGTGGTGGAGGGACAATCCACCGGCCATTGATAAAAGATTTCAGGAACCGGTCCCTATTACCTAAATTAACCTATGAATAACAGCCGGGGGAGATGAATGCTGGCAGGTATCGGTGATGTTGCAGCCACGTCGCTTATCACGCTTTATTGTCATGCCATCGAGACCCGTTCAGACAATCCCATCCTTGCTGATGTGAAATCTGTTGAGATTGCAGCAGAACTGGACAAGACGCTCTCCCGCTCGGAACAACCGCTCGCGAGAGCCCTTGTCTCCCGCACGCTGGACAAAAATCTCGTTATCCATATCGCAATCCGCGCAAAAAAATACGATGAGTATGTACGGGATTTCCTTTCCCGTTACCCGGACGGCGTTGTTGTCAATATCGGCTGCGGGCTCGATTCAAGGTTCCTGCGGATCGATAACGGCCGTGTGGTCTTCTATGACCTGGACCTGCCGGAGATAATCGCGATCAAAAAAGATTTTTTTACCGAGAATGAGCGGTATCACCTGGTTGCGTCATCGGTACTGGATTATGGCTGGATGGCACCGGTCCGCCAGCACAAAGGTCCGTTCCTTTTCATGGCAGAAGGGGTGTTCATGTATCTTGACGGGAAGGATGTCCGGTCGCTGGTGCTGGAGATCAAAAAAACATTCCCGGGCTCCGAACTGGTCTGTGAAGTGGAGAATTCCTTCTGGCTCGGTCCCCTGACAAAAAAGATGGTCGGTTACAAGCTGCAGCGCCAGTTCCACCTGGGAAAAGATGCCCTGTTCCGGTCCGGTATCCGCGACAGCCGGGAGATGGAGCAATGGCAGAGCGGGATACAGTTCCTTGACGACTGGAGTTACTTTGATTCGGATGAGAAGAAACTGGGTCTGCTCAGGCTGTTCAGGTACATCGGGTGGCTCCGGAAGACCCAGTGGACGGTCCATTACCGGCTGGGCTGAGCGGGTCCCGGGCTCCGGGACGGCTGGTTCCTGCGTGGCGGTGCAACCGTGGGCCGGTGAGGAGTCCCGGACCACACGGGGTGGTCACCAATCAATAGATGTTTCTCACTGAAAATACCGTTGGAAAAAGTCCATAATCCGGTCATCGGGAATTTTCTTAAGCTCCGGTAAGGGCCCGGGCAATATCCGTCCGGTCACCGTGAAGTACCGCCCCTGCAGAGAGAGCTCAACGGGTCCTTTTTTCCTGCCGTTCAGCACGAGCTTTTTAAAAGCCCGATGGCATGCACCCCGTGACCGGACGGGCTCCATTCCGTGTAGGAACCAATGGATAACGCTTCCGCTCTCATTGCGCCGGTGGCATGATCGAAATCGATACCGAATATCCCTTCTCCCAGCACAAACCCGATCCCGTCAAAATCGCCGGATGCATGGACAGATTTTGCCTGCAAAAATGTTCCCCACGTTGAATGGACATTGACGAGTGCGTGACGCTTTTTTCCCGGCACCGGAACATAGGGAGGATTGGTCATCTTCCCGTTCCATTCCTCTTACTGCCAGACAACCCAGCGGTCAAGCATCCTCAGCTGTGCCGGAATATTTTCATAGAGGACTTCCATTACCAGACCCCCCTCGTACGGTAATCGTTGCCATGTACGCTCGTCATAGGACACCAGCCAGTTCTTCCAGGACCTCGCGGTCGCCCAGATCATACCACTCCCGGTATGCCTCGGCAACGGCAAACGTCCGGCCGGACCGGATGTTCAGGCAGACCAGGGTATCCGCCTGACGGGAAACGAGTGCTGCGGACGATGCGGATGCGGTGGGGACGGCAACGACGATGCGGGCAGGATCCCGCTTTCGGACACTCTGTATCGCGGCAAGCATCGTGAACCCCGATGCAAGACCATCATCGGTGAGGATGACGGTTTTTCCATCCATGGCCGGAACCGGCCTCCCCCCGGTAAACCGGGCAACCCGTGCGCTGACATTTTCCCGGGTCTCTGCAACTGCTTTATCAACGTCTGCGGATGAAAGGCCGAGAGCATCACGCAATCGTTCATTGATCAGGACACCCCCGTCCCAGGTGACTGCTCCGAATCCCGATTCTGTCGTGCCGGGAATACGGATCTTTCTCACGATGGCAAGTGACAGGGGTGCTCCAAGCGCCGCTGCAACCTCCCTGCCGACCGGGACACCACCTGCCGGAATAGCAAGGACCACCGGGTGGCTGACCGCGTGGAGCGTTCTTGATAAACGCCCCCAGCTGCTTTCCCGCATCGTGTCGATCTGAAAAGACAAACCTCTGTTCACGGAGCCGGGGATTGTCGATTATGTCACCCATGAACGGTTGCTCTGGATTTTCCAGAGTATAAAGGTTGCGAGAGGGTTCCTGATGAAAAGCCAGATCCAAATCAACCGTTTTCCCCTTTTCACCGGCGAAGACAATTTCCCAGGATCTTTCAGAGTACTTCCGGAATTGGAATGGTATTTATGGAATTCCGCTGTACTGTCTGCTATGACTGCACCACGGGATTCCGGTTCCGAACGGCTCGCCGCGATTGAACAGATCGTGCAGGGCGGACTTGATGAGGCCGGAACAAATGAGGTTCTTTCCCTGATTGGCATCCCCCCGCTCAGTGACGGGTTCCTCTCAGAGATGAAAATCTACAGCGAGTACCTTCCCCAGTCAGAAAAAATGACATTTTCAAAAGAACAGAAGCTCCTGCATTTTCTCTGGGATGCGTTCGAGCGCACGCCCGTTTCCATTGCAACGAACTTTGCGATCCCGTTCCGCCGGATCCTTGCAAAAAAACTCTTCCGGCACTGCGGGAAGAATTTCTGTGCCGAAGCAAATGTCCGGTTCAACTTCGGTCAGGCAATCTCTGCGGGCGATAATCTCTTCATCAACTGCGGGACATTTCTCGACACCAAGGGCGGGCTTTCCATCGGCGATTCGGTTGGCATCGGGGAATTTGTCCGGATATTTACCCACAGCCACTCCGAGTCCGACCATGCAGAACGCACCTATGCCCCGGTCACGATCGGGGATTATGCCAAGGTCTATTCGAATGCCATGATCTTCCCCGGTGTCACCATCGGTGAGCAGGCCATCGTTGCCGGGGGCGCCCTTGTCACCAGAGATGTCCCGGAAAACACCCTTGTTGCAGGGATTCCCGCCAAAGCGATCCGGCAGCGGAAGAACGAAGGGCATGTGCGCGAAGAGCTGAACCATGTCTGGCTGAACCGGGGGGCATTCCAGGACGAATGAACTCCAGACGCGATTGCGGGAAAATTTCAGTACTGACGAAAGCAGGGATGTTGGGGGCAGGGCCGGGCAATATGCTTTGAGGGAGTTTATTTGCCTGTTCTTAATCAGAGAGCATTTGATCAGAGATAGTCGGAGCCCCCGGAAGCGGTCAGGGAAGAGACCTCTCCAAAGAAACCCGACCACAAAACACTTGACGCTATGAATGTCACGTTTCTTATCAAAGGTTCAGGTTTTTTTCATGAACTCATCGTCAACGGGATGCGGAGAGTCGCATACCCATACCCTGAAACAGCTCGGCTGGACAGAAGAACACGAAAAAGCATTCAAAAAATATTCCGGCCCGTATGTGCCGGGCCGCGTGGCATGCCGGCAGAAAACCGTCTGGGAAGTATTCCTCGATGGCCGTTCCATTATCGCCGGGATCTCCGGAGCCCTGCGTAAACTCGGCCGCTTTCCCGCGGTTGGAGATTTTGTTGTGCTGCTCCACCAGCCGGAGACCGGAAGCTCAACGATTGTGGATATTCTTCCGCAGAAGACTTGTTTCACGCGGGGTACTTCCAGGCGGGAAGGTACCGGCCAGGTCATTGCAGCGAATATCGACACCGTCTTTATCGTCACTGCTGCCGGCCATGACCTGAACGCCCGGCGGGTCGAGCGGTACCTTGCGATTGCCCATGAATCCGGTGCCCGCCCGGTGATCGTGATCAACAAATCCGATCTTGCGGAAGATCCGGCCGCACTTGCGGAAGAGATCATCCCGGTCTCTTCCGGCATACCGGTAATCCCGATCAGTGCCATAAGCGGCGAGGGGACCAACCGGCTCGAGGAGTTCCTGGCCCCGGGCACAACGATCGTCCTCATCGGTTCATCCGGTGTAGGCAAGTCAACGCTTATTAACCGGCTGCTGGACCGGCCGGTCCAGGAGACGTCGCACATCCGTAACTATGACGGGAAAGGCCGGCATACTACAACCGTCCGCCAGCTCTTCGTCCTGAAGGGCGGGGCGCTCATGATCGACAATCCCGGACTGCGGGAAGTCGGAATCGGCACGGCCGCCACCGGTATTGCCGACACGTTCCCCGAGATCCTTGACCTTGCGGAAGGCTGCCGGTTCTCGGACTGCCGGGACGAGCAGGAGCCGGGCTGTGCGGTGCAGGGTGCGGTGAAGTGTGGGACCCTCTCCGCAGCACGGCTGGAGAATTTCCACCGGCTCGTGCGGGAGCTGGCGTTCGAGCTGGACAAAGCGGAGATCGGGCTTGTCCGGTCCGAAAGGAAACGCTGGAAAGGAATCGCGAAATTCGCAAAGGAGATCAATAAGGGGAGGAGGGGGTAGGGGTCCGGGGGCCTGGGCTGCCCGGTGTGGCGGAGGGTGCAAAGATGGATGGGGAAATTCTTTGGATTTTTTTTAATAACACGCAATTGACCGTGTTTATGAAAAAAAGACAGAAGTCTGACGTCAGATTCCCCTGACAACACCGTAATATATGAAGGAGCAGACAGCACACCGGTCAGTTCTCTCACACACCGGGCTTGTGCCGGAGAGAACGGATAACCGGAGAACGTTTATAGGGTACCTGCGCAAGACTAAAACCAGATACAAGTTATCCGGAATCCGCTTTCCATGAATCCCGCTCAATCGCTATCGAAGGTATCCGGTGCTATCCGGTATCCTGATCGCCCTGGCTGCAGCAATAGTACTCCTTGCCGGGATACAGGCTGCATCCCCGATTCTCGGTCCGTTTATCCTGTCGGTCTACCTTACGCTTATCTTCGGCACGCTCCTCCACTGGTTTGAAAGAAAAGGTCTCTCCACCCGCTCGGCCCTTATCCTCACCCTGATAATCTTCTTCGCTATCATTGCTGTTTTCATGGTTGTGATAGCCGGGTCCTTTATCCAGCTCCTGTCCGATCTTCCCGGCTACCTGGAGAAACTTGAGAGCAGCCTTGAACTCGCCAGCCCGTTTCTCATTTCGATCGGGATCGATCCGGCATCCCTGACCATCCAGAACCTTATCCAGTCATTTTCTGCCGAAATCCACGGTCTTATCAGCAATCTCTGGGATATTGCAAGTCCCCTGGTCCTGGTCTTTCTCACCACCCTCTTTTTACTCTTTGAAGCAAAGGGATTCTCGCAAAAGCTGCAGATCATCATCGGAGAACACCGGCCCGGTGACATGAACCGGTTCATTGCACTCGCACAGAAAAACGTTGACTACCTCGTTATCAGGACCGAGGTGAACCTTGTCATCGGGTATCGGAACGGCAATTATTCTCACACTTCTCGGGGTGAAATATGCCATATTCTGGGGTTTTTTAGCCTTCCTGCTCGGTTTTATCCCGAATATCGGGTTCTGGATTGCCGTTGTTCCGCCCATGCTCCTTGCCTGGTTCGATCTCGGGCCTCTTCCGGCCCTCCTGGTAGTTGCCGGAACCGGGCTGATGGACATTCCTTGCCGAATACATTATGTTCCCCCACTTCACAGCCAGGGGACTGGAACTCTCTACTGCCGTTGTGTTCATCTCTCTTTTTTTCTGGGGATGGATTCTTGGCGGAATCGGTGTTCTTCTTGCAGTTCCCTTAACGCTCTTCGTTCAGATGTTCTGTGAACTGTTTGATGAGACCCGGTGGATCGGGTTCCTGCTCGGGCCCCCCCCTGAAGGGAATGGCGAAAAACAATGAGCGCGTGGCAGGAAACGCACACTCCAACCGGGGGCTGGCGGGTTTCACGGTGAAGAAACCTGACGGGACGTTGCAGCCGGATTTGATAAGGAAAGATGAAGAGAAGGGCGGTTTTCCGGCCGGGATTACGTTGGCTCTCCGATATTTCACGTCAGAGAACACACCCAAATATCAGGGCACCCCCCATAAAGGAGTACCTCCCAAATATGCCCTGTACGGCTCCGGTTTCCCCTGTTTTCCCGGACCAACAACCATGATTTATGAAAATGCAGCCATTAACCGCCCAAGAATCACCTTACCGTTGCGGATTTTACGTCAGGGAATATGACTTTTTGGACCAACCAGGTATGGACAAGTTAGGAAGGCCGATCTCCTTCCGGATCGACCACCAGTAGGCTGAGATGAAAAGAAGGCCTGTTTTCCGGATCTTGTTAACGTCAATAGGGAGAGTGGCTGCGTTGGGTCCGGGTGGTGAGGATGTAGGCACCCCTGCGCCATTGATGGGGGGCCAGGGCCGGGACCAACATACGATGATTATCATAAAACTCCCAACGATCGAACCTGAGCATGAAGACTCTCTTTGATA
>CAWFSA010000012.1:0-60310 GCA_963818425.1 uncultured Methanoregulaceae archaeon
ACACTGTCTAAGGAAGGATCCGGATCGGTACTGATCGTAACTGCCGAGTACCTGATGCACCTCTTTATTTGTGCAGAGCGAACGGGCATGCCGGAATGCGGCAGCCCGGGACGACCCCCGGCACATGTCGCTTACCATCGTATTGAGGAACGCAGAACAGTGACCCCCGACCGGGTCATAATGCGTGAGCCGGGAACAGGCAAGGCTTACCGTATAGACTTCCGGGGCCGGGTAGAAGATCCCGAGCGGGAACCCCCGCATCACACTGCCGTTCGTCCGGCTGCCATGATTGCGCTGGTGCACGAGCCGTGCGGCATGGTGCGGCACGGTCCCGGATCTCACAAGATCAAAGAACAAAGTTGATGTAGGACCAAACCATTCAGGCCGTACTATATAGGCATCAGATAATTTTTCCAGAAGGTCATTTTCACAAAAGCCACTGCATGCAACCAGCGATTGCGCGACCGCAATTGCCTGCAGGGTGTCGTCGGTAAATTCTCCTTTTTTCCGGGAATGGCGACCACCGGAACGATATTCTGCCAGCCAGACTTCAGGCTGTGGAGATCCTTCCAAAGGCGCACCCAACGCGTCCCCAATCGCGAGCCCAATGAGGGATCCTACGTGCCGCATCGTTCCTGATATAAATCTCACCAATAAGGTATATGTGTGCAACAAAATAAGGATCATTTTGGAAAAGGTGATAGTGTGCAAAAGGAAGAGTTACTCCATCTCCATATGCTGATGATTCACATCAAGAAATACTACGAAGGAATTTCCCACGAAGAAATTCACACCGACCGTTATAACTCCCTTGAAATCTCTCCTGTCCACATTCACAAGGACAAAAAAGCCCACAAGGATGCTCTCCTCACGCTCGGGGATGAGATCGTTAACCAAATCCACGGCAAGCATATGCCTGTGGTGAACTATTCTTCTGATGCTGCATCCCAGAAAGTTGCAGCCGAACATTAACCTGTCATGGATGAGGCGCAAATATACCGGGAGATCATTTCCCGAATCCTCACCCTTCCCCCTGGTGACGAAGCAACCATCAGGACGGCCAAGATCGCGGTCTGCCGGAAGTACGGGCTGTCCGTTGTCCCGAAAAATTCTGCCATCTTAACTGCCGCCCTGCCGGAGGAGCATGAGACCCTCCGAAGGATTTTGATGGTCAAGCCCTCCCGCACGCTCTCCGGTGTGGCTCCCGTAGCCGTAATGACCTCCCCCTCTCCCTGCCCGCACGGCAAGTGCCTGCCCTGCCCCGGGCGGGCCGGACCACCCGTTCCACTCCCCGCAGAGTTACACGGGCGAGGAGCCGGCGGCAAAACGGGCCCGCGAGCACGACTTCGACCCGTTCCGGCAGGTGCAGGCCCGGCTCGGACAGTTCGAGATCCTCGGGCACCGGGTGGAGAAGGTGGAACTGATCGTGATGGGCGGGACCATGACTGCCCGCCCGGTGGAGTACCAGCAGGAGTTCGTTGCCCGCTGTATCGAGGCGATGAACACCTATCCCGGCGGAACCCCGGCGCCAGTTGCCCCGGATATCCATAAGGTTGAGGACGCGAACGAGACATCTGCCATCCGCTGCGTGGCGATCACGTTTGAGACCCGCCCGGACTGGTGCCGAAAGGAGCATATCGACCGGATGCTGGATTACGGGGTGACCAAGGTCGAGCTGGGCGTGCAGCACGTTGACGATGAGATCCTCCGGTACAACCGGCGGGGCTGCACGGTTGCCGACACCGTGGAAGCCAATACGCTCCTCCGCGATGCAGGCATGAAAGTCGGGTTCCACATGATGCCCAACCTGCCCGGGTCGGATATTGTATCCGACCGGAAGATGTTCGAGATCCTCTTTGCCGACCCGCGGTTCAGACCAGACTTCCTCAAGATCTACCCCACACTCGTAACTCCCGGGTCCGAGATCGAAGATCTCTGGCAGAAGAAGGGGTATTTCCCGTATGCCGAGGACGAGCTGGTCGACCTCATCGCGTATGCAAAATCCCTCATCCCCGAGTACATCAGGCTCCAGCGGATCCAGCGCGATATCCCGGCAAAGCTGATCGTGGCCGGCTCGAAGCATTCCAACTTCCGGCAGCTGGCCCAGAACCGGCTGAAGGAGTCCGGGAAGCGCTGCCGGTGCATCCGCTGCCGGGAGATCGGCCGGCTCCCGTCGCTTGCGGAATCGGCAATCCAGGTGCTGGAGTACGCAGCCTGCGGGGGAAAGGAGCATTTCATCTCCGCGGTCTCGGACGATTCCCTCATCGGCTTTGCCCGCCTCCGCTTCCCCTCGATGACCTACCGGCCGGAACTTGAATCGGCAGCCCTCCTGCGTGAACTCCATGTCTACGGCAGCCTTGTGCCGGTAGGAAAGGACGCCGAGTCCGAAGAATGGCAGCACCGGAATTATGGGAAGGATCTCCTTTTACGCGCTGAGGAGATCGCACGCAGCGCGGGGTTCCACCGGCTTGCCATCATGAGCGGGATCGGTGTGCGACCGTATTACCGGCGGCAGGGCTATGAGCGGAGAGGTCCCTATATGATCAGGGAGTTGTCATGAACCCGGCGACAACAGAATTCCTGCGGCAGCGGTTCACCGAATATTACCGGAAAACAGTACCTCGTCCCGCCCCCCTCGTTCGAACAGCGTGAATGGGGCTTTGTCCTCTTCAACCCCGGCTCGACCGATATGCGCATGCGCAGGCACGTGGGATTTTCCGGCCGCGAGGAGCTTTTCGAGTATATCCGGAACATCGTACCGCAGCATACCTATTACTCGACAGCCTATTACGAGAAGCCGGATGCCGGGACCATGGCGGACAAGGGCTGGTGCGGGGCAGACCTGATCTTCGACCTCGATGCAGACCATATCGTGCGGGGCCCCTACGACCAGATGCTTGCCCGCGTGAAGGAGGAGACGGAAAAACTCCTTGCCATGCTCACGGAAGAGTTCGGCATGGATAAAAAGAGCATTGCCCTCGTCTTCTCAGGAGGGCGCGGGTATCATGTCCATGTCCGGGACATCGCGTTTCGGGGGTGGGGAAGTGCCGAGCGCCGGGAGCTGATCGATTATGTCTGCGGGATCGGCATCGACCCTGCGGCCATGCTGACCGGAAAAACCATTCCCTCGCCCGGCTGGCGGCAGCGGTACCGGGAAACGCTCCTCGAGTACCTCCGCTGGATCGGAGGCCTGTCCGAAGAAGAGGCGATGGCCCATCTGACTGCAATGGATGGGATAGGAAAGGAGTCCGCAGCCGTATTCCTGAAAAAACGCGATGAGGTTATCCGGGAGATCGAGCGCCACCCGACCAGCATGATCCTCAAGAACCGCGTGCTCGGTATCATTGTCGGGCTGCAGGAAAGTGAGTTCAAAAAACGGCTTCTCTCACGGGCAGCCCTTGCGGACGAGCCGGTCACGACCGACACGAAACGGCTGATCCGGATGCCAACCTCCCTGCATGGCGGCAGCGGGATGCGGGTCCAGCCGCTTGATCTTCGCGACCTGCATGACTTCGATCCCCTCACCGACGCCGTCGTTTTTGGCACCCGTGACGTGAAGGTGGACCAGAAGTTCCCCCTTGCCATGCCCATGCTCGGAAGTACTTATGAACTCCAAAAAGGCATCATTACAGTACCCGAAGCGGTCGCGGTATTTCTCTGCTGCCGCGGCATGGCAGAAATAGCCTGAAATCCGGAGCACCTGTATGAAGCTTGACGACCTGCGCAGCATCCTGTTATCGGAGCGGGAGACAGGCCGGCTCACTGCAGTTGCCCCGGACATCTTTGAAAAAGGGCACGCAGAACTCGCCGCGATAACCAGGAAGGTCTATGCCTTCGAGGATCCGTTTTCTGACGAAGCCCGTTCCCTGATTGACGAGACTCTTTCGATAAGGGAAACGATTCAGGACCTCTTTGCGATCCGTTCACGCAAGATCCTTGCTCTTACGATCATGCATGCGGAAGGAAACTATTATGATCGTGAGGAAGTCAAACGAATGATCCCGGCAGAGAAGGAGATGTTCGAGCAGATGACAGCAAGCATCGAACAATGCCAGGGAATCCTGTTGCATAATATCCCGCATACCCTGAACGCCCCCCGTCATGCCGTGCCCATTGCTGATGCCGGCTCCTCCGGACCAGAACCCTCTGGAGAGGAGGAGCCGGACGAGGGGGAATGTGCGCCGCAAACACCAGCAAACCCTCTGGCCCATCCCTGCGTCCTCGTCCATGTGCTCGAGGATATGGACTCGTTCATGGGTGTTGACGGGAGGATTTATACCCTTGCAAAGGGAGATATAGTGACGCTTCCCGAGCGGAATGCTGCGGTCCTGTCCGAGCGCAACATAGTCTTAAATATCAATCTCTGCAAATAATATAGGTATTCGCAATCAGGATTATCGGTGAAATTTCATGAAGATGCCAGCAAAATTTACCACGTACTGCCCCTTCTGCAGGGTTCATACGGTACACGAGGTCGAGAAGGTCAAGAAGGGAAAGACCACGGGCCTTCACTGGATTGACCGCCAGAAAGCCCGCAGGGGCAGGGTCGGCAACATGGGCAAGTTCTCGAAAGTGCCCGGCGGCGACAAGCCGACGAAGAAGATCAATGTCCGGTACCGCTGTGTCACCTGCAAGAAGGCGCACCTGCGCAAGGGTTACCGTGTCGCAAAGTTTGAGCTGACGGAGTGAGAGCGTTATGGTAAGCCAGATTCGGGAAAACCGGAGCAAATTTTACAAGGTAAAGTGTCCAGACTGTGAAAATGAGCAGACGGTCTTTGAGAAGGCCAGCACGGTTGTCAAATGTGTTGTCTGCGGGCACGATCTTGCCACCCCCACCGGCGGCAAGGCCATCTTTAAGGCCGAGATCGTCCAAGAGCTCAAGTGATACCAGCCATGCAAGACAGAGAATGGCCACAGGAAGCGGAACTGGTTGTCTGCACCGTAGAGAACGTCAAGGACTTCGTAGCCTTCGTCTCGCTCGACGAGTATGGTGGCCGCCAGGGGCTTATCCCCATCTCTGAAATTGCAACCGGCTGGATCAAGTATATCCGTGACCACATCCGCGAGGGCCAGAAGATCGTCTGCAAGGTTCTCAACGTTGACCGGAGCCGTGGCCACATCGACCTTTCCTTAAAGGATGTCAATGAACACCAGCGCCGGGAAAAGATCCGCGAGTGGAAGAACGAGTCCAAGGCAAAAAAATGGCTTGGTTTTGTTGCGGAACAGACCGGCACTCCACTTATCGACATCGAAAATATCCTCTTTGAGAAATACGGGGCGTTTTTCCCGGTCTTTGAAGACCTTGTCGTAGACGCTGAGACCACGCAAAAAAAGCTCGGTTTGTCCAGGAAGGTCGCAGAAACCCTCCTGAAAGTTGCGCAGGAAAGTGTCAAGGTACCGAGCGTGGAAGTGACCGGCCATCTGTACCTTACCTCAACGGAACCGGACGGGATCTCGGTTATCAAAAATGCCCTCAAGAAAGCCGGTGCCGAACATAAGGGTTCCGGTGTCGATATCGAGTTGCTCTACCTTGGTGCGCCCACCTACCGGATCAAGGTAACCGCATCGGATTATAAGAAGGCAGAAAAAGCAATCGAGAAGGCAGCGGGTGCTGCCATCACCGTGATGGAAAAGTCCGGCGGTGAGGGCAAACTTATCAAGAAACCGAAGTCCGGGAAAAGCCAATGAGCGGGCGCATCCGTCACTGCATGGCAGATAATACCTACACCCTTTCTCTGACCTGCCCGGTCTGTGGAAGGCCCACAACGGTCGCCCACCCCGCACGTTTCTCTCCTGAAGACAAGTATGGCAGATACCGCAGGCTGGCAAAACATGATTGAGGATATAACGGTCAGGTATCTCGAGAGTTTTAAGGACAAGCGGCCGAAAGCACCTATCCTGATTGAGGGACTTCCCGGTATCGGTCAGGTGGGAAAGCTCGTAGCCGAGTACATGATCCACCAGCTCGGCGCTGAGAAGATCGGTGAAATCCATTCGCTCTATTTCCCCCCGCAGGTCATCCTCGATGAGAACGGGCTTGCGAGAATGGCAAGAAACGAGCTTTTCCTGTATCACAACGATGAAAAGGACATTGTATTCCTTGTCGGTGACCACCAGAGCACGTCCAACGAGGGTCATTACCTCCTCGCCGACCAGTACTGCGAGATCGCCGAGGAACTGAACGTTAAACGTATTTACACCCTTGGCGGGTTCGGTGTCGGCCACCTCGTGAACGAGCCCCGGGTACTGGGTGCGATCAACCGGGAAGGACTCCGTGACGAGATTGAGACTGCAGGTGTCACCTTCAACCGCGACGAGCCGGGTGGCGGAATCATCGGTGCGGCCGGTCTGATGCTCGGCCTTTCTGCCCAGCGCGGTATTGATGCGGTCTGCCTGATGGGCGAGACGAGCGGGTATATCGTTGACCCGATGGCGGCGGCAAGCGTACTTGTAGTGCTCTCGAAGCTGGCCGGTGTGCCGGTTGATCCCACGAAACTCAATGACCGGGCTTCCGAGATGGAGAAGGTCATCGAGAGCATGGTCGAGGGAGAGAAGGGAAAGGACGAGGAACTGAGCTATATCGGGTGAGATAGCCGATAGCTCTTGACTTTTTTATTACTCGCTTTTTTGTGAATTTAAAAAAATTTGCTCTGTAGAAATCATTGAGAGTTACACGCTCCAGGGGCTTCGCCCCGCCGCTGGGGCGCCCCAATTATGATAGCGCCGTATTACCCTTTCACAAAAAATGCAAAAGAGTTTTTGTATAGGTAATACCGAGGCATCATATGCGCCCCCACCCCCAACGGGGGTAGGGCTGGCGCAAGGGGGGTGATCCTATATCATAAAACAGGTTTTCTACAGAGCAAAAAAATTCAATCAGGTATTTCACATTCTCTTGATGATAAGGACGGTTCCCCGCCTCAGGGCATCTCTGAGGCACGGTGGGGCAGATTGCTGTTTCTCTCAACTCTACCGGTAATTGATCCGCCGCGGGGGTGCCCCATGTGGGGAGGTGGTGTTCATCGCAATCTTAAGTGTCGATGTCCGGTGGACCACACCTTATACGAGTTGTCCCAATTTTTTGGTCAGGATATTATCTCCGTTTCCAAAAATGTTCTCTCCAGAAAAAATCGGTTCACTTCTCCAGGAACGCAATGATTTCCTGGATATCCGGCACCGAATGCACCGGGTAGATCTTCACAAACGCAACCTTCTGCTTCTCGTCCACGATGATATTCGCCCGCTCGGAGAAGCCATTCTCGTCCCGGAAGATCCCGTACTTCATGGCTGCTGCACCGTGCGGCCAGAAATCGCAGAGGAGCGGGGTGTGCGTGATTCCGAGGCTCTTTGCCCATGCCTGCTTGCAGGGCCGGGAGTCGACGCTGATGCCGACCGGGACACAGTTTGCGGAATGGAGTATGTCTCGGTTTTTCTCGAGCGAGACCATCTGGGCGGCGCAGTACTCCGTCCACGCGAGCGGGTGGAAGGAGAGGAGCACGCGTTTTCCTGCCTGCTCGTAGAGATCGAAGGTCTTGTCGTTTGAGTCTTTTAACGAGAAGTTCCGTGCCGGATCACCGGGCTGTACCATAGCTGCCTGTATCATGGAGTCACCTGTACTGGTGTTCTTGTACCGGGATATGATGATGGTTTTGATAAGGGCAGGAAGCCCGGCTGGAATGGTCATGGTATATTTTTTCCCTCTCCGACCCCCCCTGCACCAGAACAGTTACCCATTCAGTATTTTCCATCGTAAAAATATGCAGGATCCCGTAAAAAACCCAAGGGAGGATGGGGGGTCGGGCGGTGTACTTTGGATCCAAATCGGCTTTTTCTGTTTTAAAATGTGAATTTTTCCTGGTAAACCCTGATCACTGCCAGTCCGGAGCAGGAATCAAAGTACACCGCCCGACCTCCCCGGGATTCCTGCAATATCCTGATACCCGTGGTGGATCCTTCACACCGATACTCTCATATCGGACGGTACGAAACATGCCAATGATATAATGACCGAAGAATTTTCCGATATCCCGCTTTTCATGGAACAGATGGCTGAATCGATCCGGAAGACCACTGTCCAGCTTGACAAAGCCCAGACCTCCGCGTTCTTCCAGCGGATGCTCGCGGCTACACGGATCTATGTGGCCGGCGCGGCCGGTTCCGGTCTCATTGCCCGGGCATTTGCCATGCGGCTTCTGCACCTGGGCTTTGATGTGTATGTTGTCGGGGAGACGGTCACGCCGGCCCTCCAGCCAGGTGATACCCTGGTGATCTTCTCGGGATCCGGCGAGACCCATTCGATGGCAACGATCTGCAAAACAGTGAAGGATCTGGGGGGTTTTGTCTGCCTCATCACTGCATCGCCGGACTCTACGATGAGCAGGACTGCAGACTGCTTGGTAAACCTCGGGGATCTCACGGGATATTACCGGGGTGACGCGTCTACGTTCGAGGTTCGGCAGATGACCGGGCAGTACCGGTCGGTTGCGTCCGCGTTTGCCCCGCTGGGTACACTGTTCGAGACCCTTGCTTTGGTTTTCTCCGATGCGGTTATTTCGGCGCTGATGGAAGCAAAGAAAGAGGGAGCACCGGAACTGAAGGGGCGGCTTACCAATATGGAATGAGGGAATTGGAATACCACTAATCCCCTCCCTTATATGCCGTAAAATCTAATCCGGTACATACCCATGCTTGCTACAGCCGACCTGCATATCCATTCCCCGTACTCGATTGCGGTTTCCCGCTTCATGCAGCCGGAGCAGCTGATCAAAGGGTGCGTGACCAAGGGGATACGGGTGCTCGGTACCGGCGATGCCCTCCAGCCGGACTGGCAGAACGGGTGGAAACCGTTCCTTGAGAACGATTCCGGCATCGTGATCGTTCCGCAGGGTGAGGTCGAGGACAAAAAACGCGTCCACCATGTGATCCTTGCTGAAGAGTTTTCCCAGTTCTCCCAGCTCCGCGACCTGCTTGTGGGGACCTGCAAGAGCTTTGTTACCAGCGGAAGACCGCACGTGTACCTGAGTGGTGAGGAAATTGCGCATGCAGCCCATGATGTGGGGGCGCTGGTCGGCCCGGCCCATGCCTTCACCCCGTGGACGGCGATGTACGCGTACTTTGACCGTGTCCCGGCCTGTTATGGAAGTGCAAAGATCGACTTCCTCGAACTCGGCCTCTCTGCTGACAGTTCCTATGGTGCAGCAATTCCCGACCTGTATGACATCCCTTTTCTCACCAACTCAGATGCCCACAGCCCGTATCCCGATAAACTCGGCCGGGAGTTCAACCGCCTCCGCATACGGAGCCCAACGGCAAAGGACGTGCTGGCAGCGATCCGTGCAGGGGCAGTGGAGATGAACGCCGGGTTCTTCCCTGAAGAAGGAAAGTACAACCGCACTGCCTGCACCCGGTGCTACGAACAGTATTCGCTTAAAGATGCGATCCGGCATGGATGGCGGTGCCCGGCTGATGGCGGGATCATCAAAAAGGGGGTATCCGACCGTGCAAAGGAGCTCTCGCAAGGCGGTACAGCCCGGCCACGCCCGCCGTATGTCCATATCCTCCCGCTCGCCCAGATTATCCAGACAATGGAAGGGGCATCATCGCCGAACACCATTAAGTGCAAGGCAATCTATTCTTCCTTTATCAGTACGTTCGGCAATGAGATTGCAGTGCTCATCGATGTCCCGGTTGCGGAGATTCGGGCAATCCACCCGAAGGTCTCGGATGCCATATCTGCTCTCCGCAGCGGAAAGATCACTCTCCACCCGGGCGGCGGCGGGAAATACGGGACGTTCTCCCTCGGGTGAACCCTTCAGTTAAACCCCCTCACATCCCTGCTCAACGTTTATTTTTCGTCACAAATCACGACCACGTGTCAGTCCACAACCGAGGCAGGGAACATACGGGGTCTTCACGACTTCGTTATGCAAATCATGTTTATTTCAGGATCTCGCGCGTTATTTCCGTGAGTTTCAGCAACCTTCCACCTTCAGGCAGTGTTGGTAAATAACCTCCGGACAACGTGAAAGAAGGTGATCGGGCGGAGGAATGCTCTACCCTCCATCGCTGTCGGGTACACCCTTTTTCTGACACACTCATCAGTCTTACCTGACCTGATTATCTCGTTTGAAGAGACCCGGTTCTTTTCGAATGCCTTCACTGCCACCGCCCTTTCGGCTTTTATTCTTGCCATAAACTAAATTATTAATAACCAGTACTCTCCATTTCCAACTATACCTGGCTCTTCGGTAAAAAATGAGATGAGTGAAGGGCTGAGGAGGGATTTTTTATGGTAAAAGCAGCAGCAACAAAGAAAAGTGGTGCGAAAAAGAAACCGGCAACCACTGAAAAAAAGGGTGCAGCAGCAAAAAAAGCAGGTTTGTCAGTCATGAGGTACAAGTGCCGTCTCTGCGGCTATGTCTACTCACCGCTCCGGGGTGAGCCGCATAACGGAATTCCAGCTGGTACTCCGTTCGAGGATCTTCCCGAGTCATACCTCTGCCCGGTCTGCGGGTTCCAGGGAAGGGGCAAGATAGGCACGTGGGGTTTTGACGAGTGGCGGCCGACACGCTATATCTGCTCCATGTGCAATTACATCTATGATGAAAAACGCGGGGAACCTCACCGTGGTATCAAACCGGGGACAAAATTTGAGGATCTCCCTGAAGATTATATCTGTCCTGTCTGTGCAACCGATCCAAGAATCGTACTCCGATACGGGAATGTTGTCAAGCAGGGGTTCAGTCCCCTGAATGAATGACGAATTATTATTCCCGCATTTTTCTTTGTTGAATGGTCCCCGCATTTTCAATCAGGCTTCCCGTATGGTTTTACCCTTCCGCGACATCTTCACGAGTTTCTTCTTCATTTCCGTTTGGATGCTTGTCGATGCCCGTGCCGATGGTTATCAGATGCTCCGCAGCAGGAGCACCGTACGGGAGATCGCTTCCCGACCTCGTCCGGCATATCCCGTCACTATCACCTCGTTCACGGTTGAACCGGGTTCCCCCCTTGCCGGAACAACGCCTGGCGGGTTCACCCTGAGGAAACGCTACAACCTCCTGTGCTCTCTCTCCGGAGAGGTAAGGAGATGATCACCTCTCTCTTCGGGGAGACCCGGCTCGAGGCGGGAGATATTGCGATCATTTACGCGTCACCGGAAGATATTGCGAAGGGCGCCGACCTGTTCATTCACCCGGACCTGTTCTGATGCGTCTGTTAACCCGGCTTCCCTTTTGTTTGTATCGTATTCATTGCAGTGTTTTTTCAATCGTAACTATTAATGAAGAAAAAGGTCAACATGATCTCTTGAATGCTCAACGTACGTCGGGATATTTGTGGATATTGCGGCTGCTGCGTATCGGTCTGCCCGGAAGGCGCCCTCGAACTGATCGACGCATACCTGTCCGTAGAGAAAAACTGCACGAGCTGCGGAATCTGTGCAAAGGTCTGCCCTCTCGGCGCTCTGGAGGTTGTCGATGAAAAGCAAGTATGACGTGCTCATCATCGGTGGCGGCCCGGCCGGTGCACTGGCAGGAAAGACCGCAGCGGAGAAAGGGCTCTCTGCTCTGATCGTCGAGAAGCGACCGGCCATTGGTGCCCCCGTCCGCTGTGCGGAAGGTATTGGTAAGGAAGCGCTTCACGAGTTCATCGACCCGGACCCGCGCTGGATTTCGGCCGAAATGACCGGCGCCACCATTGTCGCACCTGACGGTTTTATCATGAAACTCGGGTCTGAGATGGCAGGCAGCAAGGTGGGATATGTCCTCGACCGCAAGATCTTCGATCGCGAGCTGGTCTGGAAAGCAACGGAAGCCGGTTGCTGATGTTACGGTCAAGTCCCGTGCGTCAGCCCCGATCCTGGAAAACGGCGTCGTCAAGGGTGCAAAGATCGAGTACGCCGGGAAGACAACGGATGTGAGAGCCGATGTAGTCATTGCTGCCGATGGCGTTGAGTCCAAGTTCTCGCGGTGGTGCGGCATCGATACCACCGTTCCAGTCCGGGAGATCATGAGTTCCGTCCAGTACGTCATGACCGACATCGATATCGATGAACATGCCACTGTCTTTTACCTTGGCAACGAAGTTGCGCCGGAAGGGTACCTCTGGGTATTCCCGAAAGGGAAACGGACCGCAAACGTCGGTATCGGTATCTCCGGCAGGAAGAGCGGGAACGGCCACCGGGCAAAGGACTACCTTGACCGGTTCGTGAAAAAGACGTTTCCCCACGGCAAGACTATCGAGTATATCCCCGGCGGTGTCTCGGTCTGCCGCCCGCTGGAGTGCACGGTTGCCGATGGTCTCATTATCACCGGTGACGCAGCCCGGGTCGTAGACCCCCTCACGGGAGGAGGTATCTACAATGCGATGTACACCGGCCGGCTCGCGGCTGAAGTGGCGGCAGTCTCCATTGCTCAAGGAGATGTCTCGAAAAAAGCACTCATGATGTACGACCGGAGCTGGCGGGAGTCAAAGCTGGGAAAAGCTATCGAGCGTAACTACCTCATCAAGGAATACCTGATAAAGCAGCCCGATACCAAGCTCAACGATATCATCCACTCGGTCTCGGCTATCCATATGAAGGAGTTCACCACCATGAACTTAATAAAAGAGATAATCAGGGCCAACCCGAAACTGGTGCTCGAGCTGGGTGCGCTCGCGGCATCACTCCGCTGATTTTTTGAGCTGCTTGTTGAGGAGCCGGAGGCAGTCGTCCTCGGCCTCTTTTTTCGTGAAGACCGTGAAGATATCACCCGGCTGGATCTTCACGTTGCCGCTCGGGATGATCAGGACGCCACCGGTCCTGCGGATGGCGATGAAGACGAAGTCCTTGACCTTGAGCTCGCGGATCTCGTGGTCCACGATAGGGGCACCGGCCTCTGCGACGATCTCGAAAATGGTGCCGCCGGGTATCGAGGCGAGCTGCTGGAGCTGGGGGTTCTGGGTCCAGTAATAGAGGCGGGAGGCGACCAGTTCGTCCGGGTTCTCGCTGATGCGGACACCCACTTCCTTGAAAAAGTCCGAATGGGAGGGCTGGTTGACGATCGCGACCACATTGGGGACGCGGAACTTTTTTGCCAGCCAGCAGGTCATCAGGTTGACCGAGTCGTCGCTCGTGGTGGCGATCATTGCATCGGCACGGTCTATCCCGGCTTCTTCAAGCACGGTCTTGTCGGTTGCATTGCCCGTCACGGCCATCACATCGTAGTGCTCCAGGAGTTCGCTGCACCGTGCCTCTTCCTGGTCGATTACGACCACGGTATGGGCGTGCTCGACTGCCAGTTTTGCGAGGTTTTTCCCGATGCCGCCAAGCCCTACGATGATGAAGTACATGAGTACCGGTTACCACCACCGGCATTGAAATAATTTGCGCATCAACTCCTTCTTACGTGATTTGCGGCGTTGACGAGGCCGGCAAGGGATCGGTCCTCGGCCCCATGGTGATAGCAGGAATCGGTGTCTCCTCGGAAGAGCGGTTATCAGACCTCGGGGTCAAAGACTCCAAACTTCTTTCGCCCGTGGCACGCGAACGGCTCTATGGACAGATCCGCAAACGGTGCAAAGTCGCAACCGTCACCATCACCGCGCAGGAGATTGACACCATAAGGAACGAGATGACCATGAATGCCTGCGTTGCCCGGGCCCATGCCGAGGTGATCGCGAAACTCTCCCCCCGCTGTGCATATGTCGATGCCTGTGATGTCAACTGCCTCCGCTATGCCGAGATGGTGAAGGTACATCTTTCTTTCTCGTGCGAGATCGTCTCCGAACACCATGCCGACGAAAAATTCATGGTCGTTTCTGCCGCGAGTATCGTGGCAAAGGTTGTCCGCGACCGGGAAATCAAAAAACTGGCAAAAAAATACGGAGAGATCGGGAGCGGGTACCCTCGGACCCGGTCACCATCCGGTGGC
Source organism: uncultured Methanoregulaceae archaeon (assembly GCA_963818425.1). Classification (GTDB taxonomy): domain Archaea; phylum Halobacteriota; class Methanomicrobia; order Methanomicrobiales; family Methanospirillaceae; genus Methanoregula. The sequence goes on from CAWFSA010000012.1 coordinate 13,914, forward strand.
TGAGCGGCTATATCGGCGAGCACCCGTTGCCACCACCCATTGCCCGAAGGAGCTGGAAGACGGTCAGCAACCTCCTTGCCCAAAAGAGCCAGCGTTCGCTGCTGGATTTCTGATCCCCCTGCGTACACCGACGGAAAACCGGTTCCCGGATTGCACGGTAACATGGCTTTATCATTTCTGGAAAGCTATAATAGGTGATGGATTGGATCCTCCCGATCGTTATTCTGGTGACCGTATATACGCTGGTCGCATATTATATCTATAAAAACAAACTCTGGCCGGAACGCATCACGTTCTATGGTCCGCTTATGGCCATTAAGACCGAAAAGGTTGGATTTTTCGATCGTGCCATACGGTACAGCACCTTCCTCCGTGTCTATGGCACGCTCGGTGTCGCGATGGTCGTGATCGTATCGGCCCTCATGACCTTCATGCTCTTTCTCTCCATCCAGCATATCGTGGTCCAGCGACCTCCCCTGACCGCAGCAAACGAGCTCAAGAACGTGCTTGCAATCCCTGGCGTGAACGATTTCATCCCCTTCACCATCGCTGTCTGGCTGGGCCTTCTCGCCACGATGGTGGTGCACGAGTTCGGTCATGCCATCCTGTGCCGGGTAGAGGGGATCCGGGTAAAGGCCATGGGAATCCTCATGGCAGTCATCCCCATCGGGGCATTTGTCGAGCCCGACGAAGAGGACCAGGAGAAGACCAAGGGTATTGCAAAGATGCGGATGTTCGGGGCGGGCATCACCAACAATATCCTGCTTGGCCTTGTCTGTTTTGCGCTGGTCATTTTCCTGCTTGGATTTGCCGTGCCGGTCCCGACACCCCTGATCCATGGCGTGTATGTAGACTCCCCCGCCAATGCTGCCGGTGTGACCCCCAATTCGATCATCAAAGAGGTGAACGGTATCCCTGTTTCGAACAGGGACGAGGTCGCAACCCTGCTCAACACCACAAAGCCCGGTGACAGCATCACGCTCCTCACCGAGACAAAGGGAACAACCTCTGATCATACCCTTATCCTCGGTGCATGGCCGGCTGAACTGAGCAACCGTACCAGCGGTTTCATGGGGGTGACCTATTATGATGCGCCGGTTGTCAAGGAGCAGTTCAGACTTTTTTACGAACCGATCGGGCTCATCATCCTGCTTGCCATCCCCATCTATACGATCACGGATCCGGTATCATGGAGCCAGTTCAGCCTGCTGACCATTGACAGCGTGGAATCCATCATGTGGCAGGTCCCGTTCCCGTACTACTGGACCGTGATCCAGCTCCTGTTCTGGTGCGGGTGGTTTAACCTCGTCGTCGGGACCTTCAATGCCCTCCCGCTGGTGCCGCTGGACGGCGGGTACATCCTCCGGGAAGGGGTTGACCGCATAATGGACCGCAGAGGCCTTTTGAAGTATTCTGCCTATGTTTCCAATGCCGTCAGTTACGTTATGATCGCGGTTCTCCTCGCGGTTGTGGTACTTCCCCTTGCGCTGAACGCGTGATTGTTTCCCTGGAAAAGGAAGACCAAAAACCAAAAAATAATTTTTTTCAGCCTCATAAGTGATGCCTCCCCGCATCGGGCCTTTTGCGGGAGTCGGTCGTCACATCGGTGAAGTGAGCCTGATGGTTCGGAGAAAATTTTCATGAGAACCTCTTGGACTGCGGCAGCGTTCACCGTATTTACGCGTCAAAGGGAAACGGCTGTGAATTTTGTTGCACGGTTTTCCAAAAAAAACAGGGAAAATTTCCACGCGTCCCAGGATACGTGGATAATCCTATCGCTGCAGTTCCACGAAGATCCGCCGGTGGATGATCCGCCAGCAGAGAATAAGCTGTGCCAGGTCACCGGCGGTAACATAGTGCCGGTGCCGGAAGATTGAGATAGGATGGACCCGGGTCTGTTCTTCGATGCTGTGCTCCAGCTTGTTCACAACATGTGTACTCAGTTCACCGTCCATAATCAGCTGTCCCATGCACCGGTCATCCTGCCCGCACGTCAGGAACTCAAGAGAAAAATTCCTCTCCGAGCAGGAAAGGATCGAGTACAGGTCGAGCGACAGATCAATATTTTCCAGGGTGTGTTTCATGCGGTGCTGTGAGAGCGTGACACAGTAGACGTTACGGTCTTTGCCAAGGGTTTTCCCATACTTCGAGTACCCGATGTGTATGACGGTATCTGCATATTCCTTCTGGGGTAAAATATACTGCTCGTATTCAGGTTCGCGTTCGGTGATCTCCTGCAATACGGCCTCCTTGGTATACCCGCGTCCGGCCATGTCCCGTCGAAGTTTCCAGTCATACTTGACCTCCTGTGCGGGATCCACAAAGAGTGTAAAATCAAGATATTTGCGCAATGCCGGAGTAAAAAGGGTATGCAGACCTTCGAGAATCAGGATCTTTTTCGGCCAGAAGATGACCGGTGGGTCAAATGTTCCCGTACCATGGTTATAGACCGGTTTCTCTATCGGCACCCCCTGCCTGAGCATGATGAGGTCCTTTTCGAGCTGTTCGATCCGGTTCGCTTCCGGGTTGAGCGCAGTCAGCCCCTCCCGTTTGCGCCCCTCGCGATCGAGGCGGTGATAATCGTCGAGGGTGATGGTGGCAACAAGATTGCTCCCGAAGATATCGCGGATGCCCTGCGTAAATGTGGTCTTCCCCGACCCGCTGTCGCCAGCAACCCCGATGGTGAAGATATAGGGCGAGGCCGCAATGGTGTCCTTAAAGTTCGGGTGGTACATGCGTATTCCCGTTGTTGTCCGGGATCAGGTAAAAACCATCTGATGGGATATAAAAAAAGAATTGCAGGGTGTGCTGTGATATTCAGACGGCCTTTTCCGTGTCGTCCCCTTTTTCAACCGTCAGCCTCCGCTTGCTCGTGTCCTTAAGTTCATCTTCGGTGACTTTCGGAACTGCGTCCTGGATCTCCTTGAGGATTGCATCGACGGTCTCCGGCTTCGGGATCACTCCCAGGATGCTGTCATCCATGACCGGCCGTCCTGCCACTTCTTCAACGGTCTCATCCTTTGCACCGAGGAACTTTGCACCCTGGCGGATCAGCTCGGAGACCTCGAACGGGAAGATGATCTTGGTTGCCTGCCCGTTTGCCATGGTCTTGAGGGCATCCAGCGAGAGTACGGTGATCGCCTTCCGGTCAAGCGGTGCCGCTCCTACGGAGAGAATCCGGAGTCCCTGTGCCTCACCCTGGGCCTGCAGGATACGGGAGAGTCGTTCCCCTTCTGCACGGAGCACCTTGCTCTGCCGTTCTCCTTCCGCTTCGAGAATCATACTCTGCCGGAGACCCTCGGCTTTCAGGATTGCCGACCGCTTCTCACCGTCGGCACGGAGGATGGCTGCACGGCGGGCACGTTCTGCCGCGGTCTGCTCGGTCATCGCGCTCTTGACCGCTTCAACGGGGTCTACCTCCTTAATCTCGACCCGCTCAACCTTGACACCCCACTGGTCGGTCTCGCGGTCGAGAATGTCGCGGAGCTTGGTGTTGATGACATCCCGGTTATAGAGCACCTCATCGAGCTCCATATCGCCGATGATGCCGCGGAGGCTGGTCTGGGCAAGGGCAACGGTTGCAAGCCGGTAATTGGAGACCTCGAAGAATGCTTTCTCCGGGTCGATCACCCGTACGTAGACAATGGCGTCAACGTTGGTCGGTGAATTATCCTTGGTGATGACTTCCTGGCTCGGAACCTCCATCACCTGCGTACGGAGGTCCAGCTTGATCACTTCGGAGACGAACGGTACGATCCAGCGGAACCCGGGGTTCATCCTCCCGACATACTGACCAAGCCGGATCTGCAGGCCCTGCTCGTACGGCTGGACAATGACCACACCTTTTGCAAAGATGGCGACGATAATAAGGATCAGGAATATAACAATCAGGGTTTCAATGAATGCCATGTTATGCTACCTCTTCAACAACAATATGTACTCCTTCCGAACTGACAACCTTCACTTTTTTTCCGGCAGGAATCGTATCGCCGGTTGAGTGGGCGCTCCATTCCGTGGAACCGATAACTACCTTGCCGGAGATTGTGGATCGCATTAACGGGAATTTTTACCCGTCCTTCCATACCTACGAGCGAATCGCGGCTGATGGTTGTCGGGCTTTCATCGGGGGTTATCCTGCTGTACATCCAGACGGTTAAACCGGCAGCACCTATCGCAATGATAATACCAAGAAGGCCGCCCATCCACGGATTGGAGATATCCACCCCCGCAACCTGCAGAATGCCAAGGAAGATCATCACTGTTGCAGGGACGGTTGCAAAGAAACCCGGACTGTGTACCTCGACCAGCAACAGGATTGCACCGCCAATAATCAGCAGCCATCCAAAGGACAGCCCCAAATCAGGAAGTACCATGATCAATTGTTCTTTATGTGCACTCTTAAAATTCTATGGGATTTTTTATGGTTTGTTCATTGAACAGTAGTTTCACGCGGCAGATCTGCGCACCGGCAGGAAAAAATGGATGCAGTATTGTTATTCTCGTAGCATTGCAACCTTTGAAATTCGACGTAAGGAGAACAAGAAAATTGCCTGTGCTACATTCGTAGCATGGCGATTTTCGAGCCGCGTGCAATCCCAGCATCCTCCGCGATCATCTCGCACTTGATACACATCAGGTAGGCAACCGGGGGCAGGTTACGATATTCGCTGAGCGACTCATAATTTGCCATGCCTTTCGAAATGATGATGGTGCAATCTCCGATTGCCTTTGCAAGATCGGCGGGCATCTTTGCCATGTCGAGTCCGATTTCAGCCCCGCCACCGGTGGTGGTCAGGCAGTCGGCGACCTTGTCAAACCCGAGTGCAAGAGCGTCCTCCATGGTTGCGTCGTTCAGGATCGGGGCATCGCGTACAGCAACCGTGACATGGGCGCCGTGAGCGTGTAAGAAATCCACCAGAAGCCGGTCAAAAACGATCTCCCCGCAGTTGTCTGTCAGATATACCACCCGCTGGGAGAGATTGAGAATACGGGTGGTATCATCGATGTCGAGCCCCTTTCTGAACTCCTCCTCAAAAAACCGGGAAAAATTCCCGGTAACGTCATGGTCTTTCACCGCATAATCGAAGGTGTTCCCGATGACACTGGCAAGCACGAGGTCATGGAATGACACGAGCCGGCCCCGGACGTGCCGGCAGACGTCCATCGCCTGGTCGTTCCCCGCAGCCTTGAGTTCCCTGAAGGGGTCGGGGTTCCCGATCATCTGGCAGGCTTTGCGGTGGACGGCACTTGCAATCTGGGGATGGAGGAGGGTGGAATCTTTCATGGACAGGAGCAGGTGCCGACAGGCTGAAACGGTCTTTTCCCTGCACGTCTTATCGACCGATACGAGCTGGCATTCAAACACCACCCGCGAAAGCAGGCAATCGATGCAGGTATCGGTCAGTTTCATGGCAATCTGCACAGGTCCGGCATACAACAACAAAAACAAACAATGGGGCCACTGAGATTTGAACTCAGGTCAGAAGACCCCCAGTCTCCTAGGATGGCCAGGCTACCCTATGGCCCCGTCCTCCTACTATTGGACGATATCATTTATGTATCTTGTTGTTGTCGAACCTCGCCGAAGTGAGGTGAGACAGGAAAAGAATCCTGATGTGTTCTCTCCCTGCTCAAATTTCACTGCCTGGAATTCTTCGGATTTCGAAGCACTCTGAAGAGTTCTTCTCCTCCTCATGGTTGGAGAGGTTTGCCAAAACCTTGACAAAGAGAAGGAAGCCGCCAGGCAACCTTCGCAGTTCTGGTGAACGATTCAGAGGCACAAGGGGGGGAATCATAGAAAAAAGAGAGTACTCCCATAGGAACGGATCAAATGCTATCGTCTTTAAACTCTTCGACCCGCGATATCAGGCTTTCCAGTTCCGTGTCCGTGATTTTGATCTTTCCTTCAATGGAATCTATCTCGTTCAGCAGCTGCCGTATCCTCACGTACATCAGATAGATGATAAACTGCTGGATTACAATAATACCGCCGATTAGTATCAGCACATATCCTCCGTAAGCCATGAGTGCTTCCAGAATGGTATCACCTGAAAACTGCGCAGGGGAGTCGGTCAACGAAGTCTGCCTGAAATGACTTGCCGGTTCCCTTTTTATATTCCACGTCCGTCATCCGGACCGCTATCCCCCTGAAAGACCGGGACGTATCGGCGTCAGGATTGCAGGTCTCACGGTCGAGAAGAGCGCGTGATGTCCCCGGTTTGTTGGTGAAGGGGGTCTTCCCCACACCCCCATTTCCTGATGGGATCGCACATACCCGGAACAACAATATACCCCGTTCCGTACGTTAGGGAGTGTGGTATATATGATTATTGAAATAAGCTGCTGAAGACCCCGGGCTGTTATAAGTGCTATTATTGAAACAGGGGTGGCAGATTCATAGGATTGGCAGCACCTGAACGGGGGGTCCTGTAAGGAGCAGAGCATGGCTGCATGTTTGATACCTGCATGGACCCGAAACAGCCTTATGCCTGTAATGGTGCCAGACTTTCCGTGGAACCGGTTTCTTTCAAGATATAAAAAAACAATACATATTTAAGCCTCTATCAGGTATTATCAATTACACAGTGTAGTTCATCTGGACAATGTTAAGGGAGACGATCTCCGGGTTTAATGACAAGGTTTGTTCCATCGACAGGGTTTCAGCGTGTGCCCTTGTATCGCGTGACGGGATAATTATAGGAAAATATTTCGACCGCGAACTGAATGAGCCGTGGTTTGGGGTTCTGTCCGCCACGATTCTGGCCTCTGCTGAATCGGTGGGGAACATCATCAAGAGCAGGTCCGTGCTGTCGGTCACGATCCGGGCGCAGGATTTCTCCCTCATTATCGTGGGAGCCGGGGAAAATTTTCTGATTGCAGCTATCCTGCACGATAATGCGGATCCAGCAACCGTGCAAGCGGAGATACTTACTGTGGTGCAAAAGATCGGGGAGGCTAGGTGATGTATACGATATTAGTTGTTGACGACAGCCCGTTTATTGTGGATGTATTTGTTACCATGCTCGAACGCGGAGGCTACCGTACCGTTGCCGCGTATGGCGGGGACGAATGCCTGGAGGTTTTAAAAACCGTGACCCCCGATCTTATCCTTCTGGATATCATGATGGAACCCATGGGCGGCTGGGAGACCCTCGAGCATATCAAGGAGGACCCGGCAACCAAGGAGATCCCGGTCCTGATGCTTACCGCAAAGCAGCTCACCCCGGCTGAAGCGCAGGAATATGGGATCTATATCGAGGACTATATCTTAAAGCCGATCACCCACCGCGAACTCTACGATGCCATCGAACATGTGCTCAACCGCCGCCGTTCCATCATATCCGATATGGACCTTGCCCGGCAGTCGGGGTTTGATACGGCGGTTATTACCGAGTATGCCCGCTTAAGTAAAACCATTGACGTGAACCGCCGCCTCATAAAGATCCTTGAGACTACCTACAATTTCAATGACTCAAAAGTCCGTGTCAGCGATGAGATCTCCCGCACCATCACGAGCATAAAGACGAATATCACGTCCCAGGAAAACCGGCTCCAGCAGATCAAGGCAGAGATTTCGGGAACCAAATCCGGGAACTAATATCATCTCCCTCCTCCCTTCCTCTTGAAAACCATACCGGCAGACAGGATGCTGAATGGGTCGCACGATCCTGCTTACGCGACCTGACCAATAACATACCGTATGCATCAGGAGAGGAACCGGGATCATGGAAATAACCGTTCTGATCTCACCCAAAATATCACGGCCCTCATTTTCCGGGTAAAGAAGATCACACCCGGTGATACCGTGGAGCACTGCATGAGTGTCGAAAATTCCGTTTCAAAGCCCATTAACTCCCCCCGGCTGCTGGTCGCGATCAACCATAGTATAGATCTCCGCACGGCAGTCAAAACAGAGGTAACGCAGGCAGGGGATAAGGGAGTTGATCCCGGGCGCATATTGAGGAGTTGTCTGCCTTAAGAAAGAGTATTGACGCAAATAAAAATCTTCGTGTGGTCCTATAAAAAAATCCACCAGAATGCACGGTTCCCAAAGATAGTATTCCCGCAGAAAAACCGGCCGCTGTAATCTGGCCCGATGCAAAGATCCCCGTCGACAAACAGCGCCGGGACGAGATCACCGGAAAATTTACCGCAGGGTGTGAACTCATAGTTCCTGCCTGCGGACGGGATCGGTAAGAATATTTAAATAGTTTTCTAGCGTGGTTATAATGCTGTACATCTTTATATGTTCAGGGGTTCGTAGCTCAGTTCGGTAGAGCGCCTGGCTTTTAACCAGGTGGTCGGGGGTTCAAATCCCTCCGGGCCCGTTGCCACGAGAAAACGTGGGTTTTTTGCGGTGATGCATCTGAGAGGAAATCTGTTCATCTGGGAGGGGGTTTTTCATTGAGCACCAAACTTAATGTGCTGGACCATGCGATGGTGCCGGATCATAAAATTATGGGCGACGAGGAAGTGTCTGAACTTCTCGTGCGCTACAACATTACTACCGAACAATTACCAAAAATCTACCATGACGATCCTGCTGTCAGGGAGATCGGCGCCAATGCCGATGATGTGATAAGAATCATACGGGCGAGTCATACGGCTGGCAGGGCCGAGGCATATCGTCTCGTGGTCAAGAGACCAAAGAAGTAATTCCGGGGTTGGTCAGTCTGATTGACAGAAGTATTTTATCGAGGGCATATTTTTCACGGGAGCATGTTGCGCGCCACCAGCTTGACTCCTTCAACTATTTCTTAAAGCACAATCTTCAGAAAGTGGTCAACGAGCAGCGGGTTATCGAAACCGACATCGAGAACCGGGGCAAGAATAACGAACCCGTCTGGGTGGAACTCGGCACGATAGAAGTGAAAAGGCCGCTCGTACGGGAAGCGGACGGGTCGCAGGGCGAGTTGTACCCGTCAGAGGCGCGGCTGCGCAACCTGACGTATGCCGCACCCATCCAGCTCGGGCTGACGCTCGTGCATGGCGAGGACCGGCAGGACCCGATCATCACCACGATCGGGCAGCTCCCGATCATGGTCGGGTCGCTCGCCTGCAACCTCTACGGTATGGATGATGGTCAGCGCATTACTCACGGGGAAGACGCGTTTGATGCCGGCGGGTATTTCATTGTCAACGGGACGGAACGTGTACTCATGACCTTAGAGGACCTCGCGTCCAACAAGATCATGACCGAGTTCACTGAACGCTACAACGAGCGGATCTATGTTGCCAAAGTGTTCTCCCAGTTCCGCGGGTACCGTGCACTGGTTGTCGTGGAGCGGAACAAGAAGAACCTCCTTGAGGTCTCTTTCCCGTCCGTTGCCGGCCACCTGAAATTCGTGGACCTGATGCGGGCACTGGGTATGACCAATGACCAGGAAGTCGTGAACGCGGTCTCGACCGACGAGGATATTCTCACGTTCATGATGCAGAACCTCGAAGAGAGCGAGTGCGATTCGGTCGAAGGCGGTGTCATGTATGTGGGCAAGAAACTGGCACCCAACCAGACCAAGGACTACCAGCGCAAGCGGGCGGAGTTCGTCCTCGACAACTATCTCCTGCCACACCTCAACTACGCGATGCCGGCCAATCTCAAGGAAGGCGAAGAGGGGTACCAGGAAGCAGTCCTCTCGGTCCGGCTTGCTAAAGCCCACTTCCTCGGCCGCATGGCAGAGGCCTGTTTCGACCTTGTGCTGAACAAGCGCAGGATTGATGACAAAGACCATTACTCGAACAAAAGGCTGAAACTCGCAGGCGACCTGATGGAAGACCTGTTCCGTATCTCCTTAAACCGGCTCACCCGTGATATTAAGTACCAGCTCGAGCGTGCCAGTATGCGTCACCGCGACCTCTCGATCGCGACCGCCGTCCGCGCTGACGTGCTGACCGAACGCCTGCTTCACCCGCTCGCCACCGGTAACTGGGTGGGCGGCCGGACCGGTGTCTCCCAGCTCCTTGACCGCGTCGACCACATGGCTGTGCTCTCGCACCTCCGCCGCGTGATCTCGCCGCTCTCCCGGTCCCAGCCCCATTTCGAGGCCCGTGACCTGCACCCGACCCAGTGGGGCCGGATCTGCCCGAGCGAGACACCAGAAGGGCCGAATTGTGGTCTTGTCAAGAACTTCGCCCAGATGGTGGAGATCAGCAAGGGTGTCGATAACGAGGAAGAGATCCTGCAGATCCTGCATAGTCTCGGGGTCGAACACATACGGGGTGAATCATGAGCAAGAAATCACGTGTCTTTGTTGATGGTGCCCTCATCGGCCTTGTCGATGACCCGAAAGCGCTGGTAGCAACCATACGCTCCATGCGCCGGCAGGGAACAATTCCCCCGGAAGTAAACGTCTCGCATAAGGAATACAATGGCGATGTTGTCATCCTGACCGACCGGGGCCGTGCCCGCCGCCCGCTCATTGTCTTAAAGAATGGCGAACCGCTCATCACGGATGAGGACCTTGCCCGGCTTGAGAAGAAGGAAGTGGAGTTTAACTCGTTTGTCCAGCGGGGGATGATCGAGTTCATTGACGCCGAAGAGGAAGAAGACCTCCTCATCGCCATGGACTTCTCGAAACTGACGCCCGAGCACACCCACCTCGAGATCGACCCTTCCCTGATCCTTGGTATCGGTGCAGCCCACGTCCCGTTCCCGGAGCACAATGCCAGCCCGCGTGTTACGATGGGTGCAGGGATGGTCAAGCAGGCGCTTGGTTTTGGTGCAGCAAACATGAAGCTCCGCCCTGACACCCGTGGCCACCTGCTCCATTATGTCCAGAAACCGCTCACCCACACCCAGACTTCGGAACTGATCGGCTCCGATGACCGGCCTGCGGGTCAGAACTTTGTCGTTGCGATCCTCAGTTACGAAGGTTATAATATTGAAGATGCGCTCATTTTCAACAAGGCTTCCATCGAACGCGGCCTCGGCCGTTCCCATTTCTTCCGGACCTATGAAGGCGAGGAACGCCGCTATCCCGGCGGCCAGATCGACCGCATTGAAGTTCCTGAAGAGGACGTTGCCGGTGCCCACGGTGCCGAGTCCTACAAGAACCTTGACGAAGATGGTGTCATCAATCCTGAGACGGTCGTCGCCGAGAAGGATGTCCTGATTGGCAAGACCTCCCCGCCCCGGTTCCTTGAAGAGCCCTCCGGGGAACTGATCGCGGTCGAGAAACGCCGCGACACGTCTGTTACGATGCGGAGCAACGAGCATGGTATCGTGGATACGGTCATAATCACCGAGGGCGAGAACAGTTCGCGGCTCGTGAAAGTCCGTACCCGCGACCTCCGTATCCCCGAAGTCGGCGATAAGTTTGCATCCCGTCACGGGCAGAAAGGTGTTGTCGGCCTCATTGCCCACCAGGAAGATATGCCTTTCACCGAAAGTGGTCTCTCCCCCGACCTCGTCATCAATCCCCACGCTATCCCGAGCCGGATGACCATCGGGCACATGCTCGAGATGATCGGTGGCAAGGTTGGATCGCTTGAGGGCCGCCGCATCAATGCCACCGCATTCAGCGGTGAGAGGGAGGAGGATCTCCGTGCATCCTTACAGAAACTGGGTTTCTCCCACAACGGACGGGAAGTCATGTATGACGGCATCACCGGCAAGGTTTTCAAGGCCGATGTCTATATCGGTGTCATCTATTACCAGAAACTCTACCACATGGTGTCCTCCAAGATGCACGCCCGCTCCCGTGGCCCGGTGCAGGTTTTAACCCGCCAGCCGACTGAAGGGCGTGCCCGCGAAGGTGGTCTCCGGTTTGGTGAGATGGAACGTGATGTCATGATTGGCCACGGCGCTGCCATGGCACTCAAGGAGCGTCTCCTGGACGAGTCGGACAAGGTGAACGAATATGTCTGTGCTCACTGCGGTATGGTCGCGATGCTCGACCGCAAGCGCAACATGACCCGCTGCCTTGCCTGCGGGAACGAGACCGATATTTACTCGGTCGAGATGAGCTATGCGTTCAGACTCCTGCTGGATGAGATGAAAAGTATGGGTATAGCCCCAAGACTGAGATTACAGGACGTGGTGTAACATGCCATCCCCCAAACGAATAGGACAGATCGAGTTCGGCCTGTTATCCCCCAAGGAGATCCGCGAGATGAGTGTCCGGAAGATCATCTGGGCGGACACCTACGATGACGACGGATTCCCCTACCCGCAGGGTCTTATGGACCTCAACCTCGGGGTCATCGACCCCGGTCTCCGGTGCAAGACCTGCGACCAGAAGGCAAGCGAGTGCCCCGGTCACTTCGGCCACATCGAGCTCGCAAAGCCTGTCATCCATGTCGGGTACACGCGGTTGATCAGGAAACTCCTGCGTGTCACCTGCCGCGCCTGCGGCCGTGTGCTCCTCTCCCCCGAAGAGATCGAGAAAGTAGTTGGTACGGAAGACGACCAGACCGGCGACCTGCTCTCTGAAAAAGATGTGAAAAAGGAGCGCATCTGCCCGCACTGCGGCGAACAGCAGCTCAAGATCAACTTCGAGAAACCGACCACGTTCTCGGAAGTCGTGGTCGAGGAAGGCAAGAAGGTGGAGCACAAGCTTACCCCTGCTGACATCCGCGCCCGGATGGAGAAGATCCCGAACGAGGATTTAATCCCGCTCGGTATCAATCCCGATGTTGCCCGTCCCGAGTGGACCATCCTCACCGTCTTACCGGTACCCCCGGTCACGATGCGGCCGTCCATTATCCTTGAGAACGGCCAGCGTTCAGAGGATGACCTGACCCACAAGCTCGTGGACATCATCCGCATCAACCAGCGGTTCAAGGAGAACCAGGATGCAGGGGCGCCCCAGCTGATCATCGAAGACCTCTGGGAACTTCTGCAGTACCACGTTACCACCTACCTTGACAACGAAGTTGCTGGCTGTCCCCCCGCCCGCCACCGCAGCGGCCGCCCATTAAAGACGCTCTCCCAGCGTCTCAAGGGGAAGGACGGGCGGTTCCGTGGTTCTCTTTCGGGTAAGCGTGTGAACTTTTCCAGCCGTACTGTCATCTCCCCGGACCCGAACCTCTCCGTTTCTCAGGTGGGCGTCCCGCGTGCAGTAGCCAACGAGATGACCATCCCGGTCCGCGTGACGACCTACAATATCGAGGAGCTCAAGCAGATCGCCCGCACCGGCCCGGTCCGCCCGGACGTCAACGCCCCCTGCGGTGCAAACTACGTGATCCGGCCCGACAACCGGCGTCTCCGCCTCGGTGCGGACAACCTCGACACGGTCTCAGACATGATCGAGCCCGGCTGGATGGTAGAACGCCAGCTCAGGGACAACGATGTTGTGCTCTTCAACCGGCAGCCCTCGCTGCACCGGATGAGCATCATGGCTCACCGTGTCAAGGTCATGGAAGGCCGGACCTTCAGGCTCAACCCGGCAGTCTGCCCTCCCTACAACGCCGACTTCGATGGCGATGAGATGAACATGCACGTCCCCCAGACCGAAGAGGCCCGGGCCGAGGCGACCATCCTCCTCTCCGTGCACGAGAACATCCTGTCACCTCGTTTCGGCGGCCCCATTATCGGCGGTATCCACGACCACGTCTCGGGCATCTTTATGCTCACCCATGATATCCGCTGGTTTACCAAGGAAGAGGCACTCTACCTGCTCCGGTACTCCGGTATTGAGAACATGCCGGTTCCCGGTAAAAAGGAAGAGGGAGTGGAATACTGGAGTAACAAGCAGGTCTTCTCCCAGATCCTTCCCGACCTGAACATGGTCTTCAAGGCCAGTTCCTGTCTGAACTGCGATGTCTGCAAAAAAGAGCCTGTGCGAGCGCGATGCCTATGTCCGGATCATTGACGGGCAACTGAAGATGGGAACCATCGACAAGAAGGCCATCGGTGCATTCGACGGCCAGATTGTCAATCGTGTTATCCGCCAGCAGGGCATGAAGCGGGCCTCCAAGTTCATCGATGACCTGACCAAGCTCTCCATCCGTGCGATCATGTTCGACGGGTTCTCGTTCGGTATCGATGACGAAGACCTGTCCAAGACCGAGTACGGCCAGATCGACGAGGTCCTGAAAAATGCAGCCCTTGATGTCACGCGCCGCATCAAGATCTACGAGGACGGCCAGCTCGAGCCGATGCCCGGGCGTACGGTTGAAGAGACCCTCGAGATGCAGATTATGCAGGTGCTCGGGAAAGCCCGTGACCAGACCGGTCAGATCGCCGGCCGTCACCTCGGTCTTGGCAACAGCGCTGTCGTGATGGCTGTTTCCGGGGCCCGGGGTTCCATGCTGAACCTTACCCAGATGGCCGGTTGTATCGGCCAGCAGTCTGTCCGTGGTGAGCGTATCGTCCGTGGGTACGATGACCGTACCCTTCCGCACTTCCGCAAAGGGGACCGCGGTTCGGACGCCCATGGGTTCATCCAGCACAGCTACAAGGGGGGTCTTAACCCGACCGAGTTCTTCTTCCATGCAATCGGTGGCCGTGAAGGTCTCGTGGACACTGCAGTCCGTACGTCCCAGAGCGGATACCTCCAGCGCAGGATGATCAATGCGCTGCAGGACCTGAAAGTGGCATATGACGGTACTGTCAGGTCAACGGGCGGGAAGATCATCCAGTTCCAGTACGGTGAAGACAATACCGATCCGACCAAGAGTGCATTCGGAGACCCGGTGGATGTCAAAGGTATTGTTGAAAGTATCCTGAAGGAGGAGTGCTAAAAATGCCTCTTGCAGATAAGTACGACAAGAAAGTCGAGGCAGCAGCCCTCCCGCAGAAGACCAAGGATCAGCTGAGGAAATTCCTTGGTGAGAAGGAGATCACCGATAGCCCAGTTCAAGCAGATCCTTGATCGGGTGCTTGCGGAATACAAGAGCACCCGGATCGAGGCCTGCGAGGCCGTCGGCGTGATCGCCGCCCAGTCCATTGGTGAGCCCGGCACGCAGATGACGATGCGTACGTTCCACTATGCGGGTGTGGCCGAGATCAACGTTACCCTAGGTCTCCCGCGTCTCATCGAGATCATGGACGCGAGAAAGGAGCCCAGCACCCCCACGATGACTGTCTTCCTCGAACCTGAGTACGGCAATGACCGTGACCGTGCCCGGGAAGTCAGCTGGCAGATCGAGGCGGCCCCGCTTCATGAATTCGGCGACATCACGACCGACATGGAGAACATGCACGTGATTGTCCACCTCAACACCAAGGTCTGCGACAAGCGCAAAATTACCCCCCTGGCCGTCATGGAGAATGCGCCCGAGAAGATTCGCAACCGCCGCCATTACCGTGACTTTGAGCACGAAATCGACGAGGCAAAGGCAACGATCATCTTCTCCCCCAAGGACAAGGAGAGTTACCAGAACCTCTTCCAGCTTGCCGAGCACGTGAGAAACGTCATCGTGCAGGGCATCGACGACATCCTCCGGGTCGTCGTCAGGAAAGAGACCGGGGAGTATATACTTTATACTGAAGGATCCAACCTTAAGGATGTCTTTGATGTCGAAGGAGTGGATACAACCCGTACCCGCACCAACAACATCAGCGAGATCGCTCAGGTACTCGGTATCGAGGCTGCAAGGAACGCGATCATCCACGAAGCGGTATCCACCCTCAACGAGCAGGGTATCCTCGTGGATGTCCGCCACCTCATGCTTGTCGCGGACATGATGTGCATGGAAGGCGAGGTCAAGCAGATCGGCCGTCACGGTATTGCCGGCGAAAAGGAGAGTGTCCTCTCCCGTGCCGCGTTCGAAGTGACGGTCAACCATCTGCTCGACGCTGCTGTGGCAAACGAGGTCGATGAACTGAGCGGTGTCACCGAGAACGTTATCGTCGGCCAGCCGATCCAGCTCGGAACCGGGGATGTAAAACTGATCGCAGTCAGACAACACGACAATTAAAAAAAACCAGAGGAATTGTACATGGATTTTAATGCTTCACTCAGAAGAGCTATCAAGACCGGAAATGTTATTCTTGGCCAGAACAACACAGAAAAATGCATCAAAGAGGGAAAAGCCCAGATGATCGTCGTGGCAGGTAACTGCCCGGCCACCTTCAAATCCAAACTTGCAGGCTACGAGAACCTCTTCATCCATACGTTCGAGGGCTCCAGCGTGGCGCTCGGAAAGGCATGCGGTAAACCGTTCATGGTCAGCACCCTTGCCATCGTGACCCCGGGCGAGTCGGACATTCTCTCCCTCAAGAGGGCGTAAATTCGGGGGCAAGCTATGGTCGAAGTGAAACTGACCGAAGACTGTATGCGCCTGATCTCCCAGTTCGAGAGCCTGACCGGTGCGGGGAGCCGCGACTGCGTGGTCGATGACCGTAACGGCCGGCTCATCTTTGTAATCAACCCCGGCGACATGGGGCTTGCAATCGGCAAGAAGGGTGCCTCCATCAAGAAGGCCTCCGAAGTTATGGGCAAGAAGATAGAGGTCGTCGAATACAACAGCAACGTTGAACAGTTCTTAAAGAACTGCTTCCTGCCAGCCCAGGTCACCTCCATTATTTTCGAAGGCGAGGATGACCAGAAGACCGCGACCGTGGAAGTCCGGGACGAGGACCGCGGCATTGCCATCGGCAAGGACGGCAAGAACATCTTCAAAGCCAAGAAGCTTTCACTGCGCCAGCATAACATTGCCGACGTCCAGATCCTGCAAAAACCCATGGAAGGCGCTGCCGCTGACGAGCAGAGTCTCCTGTAATCTTTTTTTTATGTTCTTCTTGTGCTGAATGTGGTGGATTTTCTCGAAGCAATACCCACCGGGGCTTGAATGTTTGTCTTTGCCCATGTTTTTCTTGGTGCCCTTCTTGGTCTTGGATTCTGGTACCTGACACGTAACCGGCGCGCACTTCCTCTCTGTATCCTGAGCGCGATCCTTCCCGATCTTCTTGACAAACCTCTTGCCCTGCTGTTTCCCGATATTGTTGGATCCGGGAGGACACTCGGTCATTCCCTGCTCTTTTTTGGCATTGCCGCAGTACTGGGACTCCTGCTCTGGCGATACCGGCATACCCTCCTGGGTATGGCATGTGCGTGTGCGATCGTTTCCCACCATGTCCTTGATGCAATGTGGAATGTACCTTCAACCTGGTACTATCCACTTCTTGGTCCTTTTTCGGTATTTATCATCCCTGACTATATCGGGCACTTCTTTTGGCTTGAAATTTCCACGCCATCAGAATGGGTGTTTGCATGGGCTTTGGTCATCATTACAGGATCATGGTACCTGTACATGCCGGAATATCACGTGCCATTTCTGACCCCCAAAAGAGCAGCTACATTCCGCCTTATCACCGCATTCCTCCTCGGTATAATGGGGGTGTCTCTTGTATATTCCGGGCTGGCTGCAGTTCCCCGGGCATTCTTTGCACTGACCTATGATCCGGTAACCAGCGTGATGGGAGGTCTTGTCGCGCTGTTTGGTTCAATCGTTCTTCTGAAATGGCCGGCCTGTATTTCAGGGAATTGTTAAAAAAAACATACAGCCCATCTTTTCACCCTCCAGGTTCAATGCAGGTTCCCCCCGCAAAGTGAGTATGCCTGATCAGGAGTGGAATAGGTTTTAAAAATAGAGAACGGGCCTGGGGGGATTCGAACCCCCGACATCCGGGTTAGAAGCCCGGCGCTATGTCCAGGCTAAGCCACAGGCCCTCTTCTGGCCGCCAATAACATTCGCGCTTGTTGATAATATCCCTTTCCTGCTGTCTGATGAAATGGGAACAAAAGAGAGATGATTGTTTCTCTCTTCTTGATGATGGTATCCGGACGGGACGCAATGCTCTCCCGTCTTTCTTCCGTTGACACGATTTCCACGTAGCTGAAAGCAAACCAGATGATTGTGCAGTTGGTACCGGACATGGCGATTGCAATCCTTTCACTGCTGTTTTCTGCAGTCAGGGATACGTAAAAAAATTCCTGTCCAAACCGGAATACGGGATCCGGTGCCCCTGTTCAGGTATTCCTTCCCCGGGGAAGGACCGGTACCGGGTGTGATGATTACACATAGCCAAAAGATGGTCGGGCCCCAGCCCTCTGAACAAAAAATAAAGTTCATAACATATATCTGATGCTGCTGCCAAGTTCATTTATCCGAAAAAAGCGAATGGGAGATTATGGCATGAAACGTTTTACCCTTATCGTTTGTTTTATTTTCCTGCTCCTGTGGCTGATCGTGGCAGTGCCGGTGAGTACTGCTGCAACGATATCATCCATCAGTCCTTCAACGGGTTACACTGACGGCAAAACCAGGACTTACACGATCACCGGTACGAACTTTGATTCGACAGAGGGGGATGTCTGGCTTGAGATGTCCGGTGAGGGTGATATCGATGCTTACGACATCACATCCTGGGACAAATACCTCTATCGTCTGCAAGTTTAAAATTCCGTCAGTCCAACAGACGGGAGACTGGGACCTTGTTGTTAAGAGAGAATCCGATGACCATGGAAATAGTGGAAAACAATGGATTTACCATTGTGAATCCCATGACCCTCACTTCGATCACCCCCGCGTCTGCTCGGATTGGACGATGACGAAGTTGATTTCACCATTGTGGGGACCGGGCTCAGGTACGTCGACGAGGTGTTACTCTATAATAACGATTACGACAATATTACGGCGGTAGATGTTGTTGGAATATCAGCAACAAAAGTCGAAGGGACCTTCGACCTGAGCGGTACGGATGAAGACACCTACGACGTTTGCGTTGTGGATGACTCCGGAACAGAAGAATGCGATCTCTCCTTTAAGATCACCACCGATGAAGTCGGCAGTATTGAAATCTCGTCATCACCCTCCGGCGCATCGATCTATGTGGACGGTTCGTTAACGGGAACAACACCCGATACCGTGGATGACCTGGTTGAAGGATCCTACAAAATTGTTCTGAAAAAGAGCGGATATAATGACTGGGGAAAAATCGTGAGAGTCACGGCAGGTGACACCAGCATAGTGGATGCTGACCTTGATGTTATGACCACCACGTCAACAACCGTCCGGACAACCGCACCCACAACGGTTAAAACCATCGTTAAGTCCACCCTGAAAGTCCCGACCTCGTGGCCAAGCGACACGCCTGCCACTGCGGCATCGCCGGTTGATCCCGCCCTCGTTATCGGGGCTGCGGGTATAGGTATCGGGCTTGCCGTGATCCGGCGACGGTGAGCAGGGGTAGTCTGTTATAGCTGCCATGAGAATTCAGGATGCTACCGTAGATCCCCATTCATAACATATATCTGATACCGGCGCCAAGGTTTTTCATTCAGTTGATTAATTACGAAGTGCCGGCATGAAGCGATTCTCTCTCTTTGTCTGTTTTTTATTATTACTCCTGGTAGTTCCGGTAGGGATACCGATAGCTTCAGCAACCCCGATAATATCCAGTGTCTCCCCGTCAAGCGGGCCCTCCGGGGGGGGGATATTCACCATAACGATCACGGGTTCCGGTCTCGACTCCGTTTACAAAGTATTACTGTACAGATGTGGACAAAAATATGGAACCTCTGGTCAAATGAGTGGTTCAGATCTTCAAGTGAGTACCAATAAAGTAACCGCAAAAATTGACCTCTCAGGTGCACAGGCTGTTGGAGGCGATTATGATGTTTTGGTTTATTCCAACGATGGTGGTGTTACTTATAAACTGAAGGGCTTCTCTGTATACTCCGGGGGCTCCTCCCTTACGACAACGACAACCCCGGCAACAGTAACGACCACGACAACAACCACGACTATTCCGACGTATAGCGGTAGTAACAGCGTTTATTTTGAGACCAACCCCACCGGTGCAGAGATCTATCTGAACGGTGATCACGTGGGTACGAGCACGTTCACCTATAAAACCGACCGGGATGGGTCATTCACCGTGGTTGTCAAGAAGACCGGGTACGAGGACTACGTGGACCGGGTTACCATCCTTTCGGGAGGCCAACGGGTCCGTTTCTATTGCCAGCTCACGCCGCTTGCATCCACCACGAATAACATGACCATAAATGGTACCCCCTCAGTATCGTCTTCATCAACCCCGGGGAAAACCAACACAACGGTCCGGAAGTCCACCCTGAAGATCCCGACACCACTGGGGACTGATCCCCTTGTTACGGAAGAATCGCCGGCTAATCCCGCTACTGCTCTTTGGGCTGCCGGCATCGCGATCGCATTCGTGCTGTTCCGGCGCAGGTAATGAGATACGATGCAGGTATCCCTTTACCGCTCGTTCTTTTTTGGAAGGATCCCTGAGAAAATACGTTTTAAATACAACCATCCTGCCGCGCCGCCGTGCTTCGAAGAACCAGAAGGTTCTTCTCGATCTCGTGGTTCTGATGAACCACTCAATCCTCGAAGAGACCCTGCGGCGGGGAGCTCTCATACATACAGAGCATCTTTATTGAATTTGATTGTTCTTCGCACCGGACATTGTATTTCACTCCTCTTCAGTCGTGATGATCTCCACCGGGCACAGGTATGCCGCTTCCCGGGCACAGGAGGCGAGATCGTCCGGCACCTCCCCCTCGGCCTGGCTGCCGCAGAACCGGTACGCTTCCACCAGCTCCGAACATTCGTCACACGGGTTCTGGTCAAAGATCTCCGGGCAGGTATTCCAGCACGCCCCGCAGCTGACGCAGGAACACCTCTCAATTTTCACGTGCATCGTACTGCCGGAAGTCTGGTACTGCAACTATAAAAACAGGGGGGACCGGCTGCAGCCCGGTGCGTGCATGCGGTCCCGGTTGTGCGGAAAGGGAGTGGCAGCACCTGTGTACGGCTTTCCCGCCAGGGAACAATTCCTGCGGCAGGAGTAGTGCGGTTTCAGACGCTCCTCCCCTGCCCGTATTGTTATTCCTGCGATGTTGAGGACCGTTTCTTGCTGCTGCTCTTCGACAGTTCAGCTTCTCCGGTACATCCCGTCCCCTGGATCTGTTATCCACGGCGGACGGCGATTTCCCGCCCGTGTCATCACGTTCCTCGTGGTGCAGTGAGAGCCCCCGGCAGCGTCACGGGCATTACCCGGAAATCTGACCCGCTGGCATATCCGCAATAATAGGCTGCTGGCGGCTCAGGGGGAGTGAGGATGAGAGCCCGGGCGAATTTTTGTCAGAGGTCCGCATCAGGACGTCCACCAGGCAGAAGAATGCCGCGGCTTCCACCGGGTCCTTAAAAAGCGCCAGTTCCGCGTCCGTGCGCCGCTCGAGCATGTCCGTGATGTACTTCCCGTACTTCTGCTCGTGGATCTTCAGGGCACGGGTGGTCTTCTTCCACCGGAGGATGAGGGGGTCCAGTTCCATTCTTCGCATACTCTTCACCAGCACAACCATCGCCATGATCCTGATATTAAGGAGCTGCCGGCGGGGCGTGAAAGTGCAAAGAGCCGTGGTCTGTGGCACGGGGAAAACCATTATTGATCCCTGCACCTGTATAAGCGCGATATCGCAGCATCCGATGCGGCAGAGGGGCCGATATTTTATTATATTCTCATGCGGTTATTCCGGTATGCAGGGACCGGACTGTTTTGAACATTATCCAGCTGCAACCGTTATCGCATCAAATTTTCTCTTATTCCTGATCTACGGTAGTGGTGTATATATCCTGTACCGGTTCGGTCTCATCTGGGTTATCGGGTATGTACTTTTTGTTCTTTTCCTTGAGTTCCGGTTGTTGAGCGGCCATTGCGTGGACTGTTACTATTATGGCCGGACCTGTGCGTTCGGAAAAGGATACCTGAGTTCCCTGTTTTTCCCGAGAGGCAGGCCGGAGCGGTTCAACCGGATGACGATAACGTGGAAAGATATAATCCCTGATTTCCTGGTCTTCATCATCCCCGTGCTCGCAGGCATCCTGCTCCTGCTCCAGGAGTTTACCTGGACAATCCTCATCCTTATCATTGCCCTCTTCCTTCTCGGTTTCCTGGGAAATGCGCTGGTGAGGGGACAGCTGGCCTGCAGGTATTGTAAACAGCGGGAGATCGGTTGTCCGGCTGAACGTTTGTTCGATAAGACAAAAGAATAAGTGACGTTCACCAGCCGCCGGTCCGCCAAAAAACCCGGAGATCCTCTTCACTTCCACACGGAGCGGGCCTGGGCCGTAGTGTTGGAGAGGGATTACAGTCGGATCTTAATCTGGACGGGCAGGAGCAGTGAGACCCGGTTTTTTATCAAGGGAAATGGTTCTTTTTACCCGGGGAATTTTAAAAGTAGGTATCTTCAGGAACGGCAGAACACCGCTGCCAGGCCGATGAGGCCTGCTGCTGCGATTGCCGTGAGGGGAGAGAGGGGTACTGCTTTCGTGCTGTCCGTTGTGGCGATTGGCGTGCCGGCGAGGGTCGGGGTGCCGGGGATGGTCGGGATGCTTGATATGAGATCAGCATTGACCCGCACTACCTGGTTCCTGATGACCGTAACGTTACTGGTATAGAGAGGATATCCCGCGAGTCCCACGGTTACGGTATGGCTGCCGGACGGGACAGCGTTAAGGATAAGCGCAGCCTGGCCTGTGGGTGTCTTGCCGACAATGTTGCCGTCAAGCATTACGGAGGCCCCGCCCGGGTTGGAGTCAACAGCAATCGATCCGCTCCCGGTGGGAGCAGGGAGCGATGAAAGCGGCTCGAGGTTTATACCAATCTCGTGCATGCTGCCCCCCGAGAGGGTCCGCGTAAATGTCTGGTTTTTGTACCCGGCAAGGCTGACATCGACCACGTACCTCCCCGGGGAGAGGTGCTCGAGTTTTATCGGGGTAACGCCGAGGTATTCACCGTTGAGGTTCACAGCGGCTCCCGCGGGCCAGGTAAGGACGGTGATATTACTTTCTGTTGATGGGGTGGTGGTTGTCCCGTCCGCTGCCATGACTGCGGGAATTCCTGCAGCGAGCAGGCAGGCGATGATCCCGATGATGATTTTGTATGTGCACGAACGCTGCTGCATGGAATAACTATACCCGTTTCTTTTTTATTTAATGTGTTGGTGAGCCGAAAAGAGGATATTATTTCTTATCAGACCATGCCCGGGGATGGGTCCCTGGATCGGTCCTGGCGGGTTTTCCGTGATCACTGATGCGGGCAGTCCCTGCACAGAAGGGAAAACAACAATAATAATTGTTGCTCTGAGCGCAAGCAGGCACTCGTTTAAAACTCTTTTGAGGTACCTCTCTGAATCATCACGGTAAGTCCTGAATAGGCGGTCAGGGGTTAGAGACGGGTCAGGGAAATCTTTGGTATTCTGGCTCCTATTCGGGATCCCTTCAACTAATGCCCGTATTTCCCTGCAGGAAAGGAGATTCCAGACCATAGCCTTTATCGGCACCGTTGCATATTGTTATCCATTATGGACATAGTTGCAGATCTCATGAAACAGGTGGCGACAGGAGACAACCTCTCCATGATCGCCAAGTCGGTTGGCGGCGATAACAATGCAGTTCAGTCTGCCCTGAGTATGGGTCTTCCCATGATTATGGGTTCTATGGCAACCACTGCGTCAAAACCCGGCGGAGCAGAAATCCTGACAAAGATGCTGGCACAGGGAGGGAGCAGCAGCCCCCTGGACAACCTGGGCGGTTTGCTGAGCAACCCTTCGGGTGCCGGGGGTGCAGCCATGGTGAGCACCCTTTTCGGGAGCCAGATGAGCGGGATCCAGACTGCCATCGCACAAAAAACGGGACTGCCCCCCGCAATGGTCAGCCAGGTGATGACAATAGCAACTCCCATTGTTGTGGGCTATGTCGGCAAGATGTTCGTTTCGCAGAAGATGGATGCTGCGGGCCTCACCAGACTCCTTTGGGACCAGTCCAGGATGGCAATGGCAGCATCACCGGATGCTGCCGCCATGGCACAACAACTGCTGGGGGCTCAGGCGGGTAGTGGCGGTGTCTCCGGCATCCTGAAAAATTTCCTGGGTAAATAACCGGGTTTCAGGAAAATATCCGGACATTTTTTTCAAATCCGCATCTCTCTTCATATACCACCTTTCGGTATAATCGCTACTCTTTTTCATGGAATTTTTACCCTACTCTTGTTCGGTATTGAGGGGGAACGATCCGGATAATTATCAGATCGCGATTGAAAAGTTTTGACCGGCTGGAATCCATGCCTGAGCTGCAGGATGCAGTCAAACGCCGGCCCGGCACCCCGGCCATTCTCTATGGACCGGAAATCACGGGCTGGTCGGGCTGACAATCCGGCCGACAAAGAGGATCGTCTTCGTATTATTATCCTGGATCAGGAAGATGACCGGGTGATCGGCCCGGAAGACCTCCGTTTATTCCTGAGGACCGGCACCAAACGCTATCGGGATATGAGTCCCGGAGACGGTTTCGGTCCCATCTTCATCCACATTGACCTACGCGCTATGAACTACTATTGTTATATTCAGGTTATCTCTCTCTTCAGCCCATTGTATCAAAGGAATAATTGCACCATAACATTGTGTTCCATCGTCAATATCCCCTTCAGTGTCGGATGGTGAAGGTTCCCGGCAAAGTTCATAGTATCCACGGTCTATCATCTGATATGGGGAAGATACCATGGCTTGTCGTTGTTCTCGCTCTGCTCATTCCGCTTATCACTGCGGGCTGCGTCAATACTGCTGCGGATGCCAGGGAATGGAATGCAAAAGGGGAAACAGACCATGTCATGGGAAGATATAACGAAGCAGTCGCAGCATATGACCAGGCAGTCACCCTTGACCCTGCGTACGGCGAGGCCTGGCGGAACCGGGGCCTCTCATTCAGCTCTTTGAACCGGACAAACGAGGCAGAGGAATCGTATCAGAAGGCGCTGATGATCGACCCGCAGGACATGGAAGCACTGTATTACCTGGCCGTATCACGCGCATATTCAGGAAACACCCCGGGCGCTCTCGAAAGCCTTACCATGACTACTGCGATTACTCCGAAAAACCGCGACGATGCAATTATCCTGACGCAGGCATATACCCTCAGAGGAGATCTTCTTACAAAAACGGGCCATATTGAGGAAGCAAACCAGTCATACCGGCTGGCACATGAGACCATGATGTCGACGATCTGACCGGGAGATCGGGGCCTTAAAAAAGGGGAGGAATTTTCCACCGGATTATTGTATTTTATCCCCGCATGATTCGCAGAAACTGTCCCCGGTCTTCACCGGTGCCCCGCAACGGGTGCACATGCCCCCGGGTAAGACGGGAGTGTCCTCCTCCGGCACCCCTCCCCCAAGTCTCTGGGCGATCCCGCGTGCTTTCTCTTCTTCCCCCCGGGGAACCGGTATTGAAACAGCGTACGGCCGGAGGATATAGAGGCCGACCAGCTGAATGAACGAGAATACCAGCAGAGGGGGATGTTTTTTAGTCTCTTTCTCATAACTGACCCCGTCCATCATCATCAGGAAAGAACGGAACGGGAAGACCCCCCCTTCGTAAATAATTCCCGTATCCGTAATATATGCATCCTGGGGGGCATTTAAGGCCCGCTTCCGTTCCAGCCGCGGGGCGACGACGGAGACGATGGATACTATGATAAGCACAACGAAGAGCACCCCGGCTGTTGTAATCCCGGCTTCCCCGCCGAAGATTATCATCAGGACCATCGCGATGACAAGAAAACCGCCAACAATAAAGAGAAGTGCCCTGTTCGCCTCCTTGTAGTCGATAAATTCACGTTCAGCACTCTTCCGGGTCTCATCCTCAGGGTAGACCCAGTGGGCAAGCAGGTTTTTCCCGCCGAGAATGTCATCCATCGCCCTGGCACGGGTAAAGAAGAGCCCTGCAACCGCAAACGCAGAGAGCATAAGGAAAAAGGACGTGAACGAGACGGCATACCCTCCCGACATCCCATCCATGCTGATACTCGCCACGATGATAAGGATAAGGAATACCACTGCTGCGACGAGCGATATATACACCCATTTCCACTGGTTATTCTCCATCATGTACCTCCCGGATTTCCCGTCGACCCGCAGGTTTTGCACACTTCCCTGCAATCCAGCCAATCCCCAGAAGACCGGTAATAAGGGTTACCGGGTTGACCGGGGACTTTTTCACCGTTGTTACCGGCACCGGGGTTCCTGCTAAAGTCGTGACAGGAGGTATTGTCCTCCGGTATTGTGCGGCCTCATTCCCCCGCCCCAGCCGGGTGAGTATATCAGCCTTTAAATTGTTTGAGTCCCGGTCAGACGGGTCCAGTACCAGTGCCCTGTCCACCGCTGACAGTGCTTCCTCCGAACGGTTGAGTTTCATCAGGCTGTAGGCCTTCAGGTACCAGGCAGCCACCCATGAGGGATCAAGCTCGGTCGCATTGCTATAGGCAGCAAGGGCCACATCGTATTGCCCGTTCTGTAATGCGTTCTGGCCCTCATATAATGCGAGCGATGCATCGTCAATCGAGTGAAATGACTGGATATCTGCGTATTCGGGAGACATATCCGGCGAGATATTTACCCCGGATACCACAAAGGGCACC
The DNA here is from genome assembly GCA_963818425.1 of uncultured Methanoregulaceae archaeon. Taxonomy (GTDB): domain Archaea; phylum Halobacteriota; class Methanomicrobia; order Methanomicrobiales; family Methanospirillaceae; genus Methanoregula. The sequence goes on from CAWFSA010000012.1 coordinate 40,299, forward strand.
AGGACAAGAGAGAGAAGGATAATTCCCCCTGCAGTAACTGTAAATCCCTGCATAACAGGGATGTGAGCAGGTGAGGTTATTAAGGTTTATTATATTTTTCTGACCCGGAGATAAACGGGGTCGTTACACGGAACAGCGTCCCTATTCTGATTGAGTGATGGAAGAGAAAAATAATCACAGGGGGAAAGGAGACGACGCACTCTCAGATAACCGGTGAATTCACCGGGAAGATTTGTTATAACCAGGTTATCACCGGATTTAAAAAAAACATTAGTTATGTGTCTTAATTAAAATTTCATAACCGTTGGGAGGCAGTCATTTTCATCAAGTTCACCTTAATCAAATTCGATCTCAGACTTCAGACTCGATTTTCACCATTATTTTTGCTGAAATTCTCCCTCCCCCTCCTGATGCGGTGACGGTGATTACGGCAGATCCCGGACCCGCATAGTTAGTGAGAGAGACGATGGAGGTAAGCGATCCATTTCCCGAAGGGGGTGTAACGGAGAGACCGGTTACATTTACGGGAGTATCTGCCTGGATGAATGCCGAAGGTGCAGGCAAAGTACCACCGCTCTCGGTAACCTTCCATGCTGTTGCAGTAAATGAATCATTTTTCTTCGGACTGATGGTAAGATTGTCTTTTGACAGCTGTAAAATATAGACCTCAAGAGGCTGCTGCCCTTTTTTCTTTGGTTTTTTCTTCAGGATTTGGGAAATAAGTACTGCTGCAGCGGCCACCGCTGCAAGGCCGCCCACGACAACAATCCAGGGAAATTCTGGTTCCGGCCCGGATAAAACGCAATCGCAGGCGCAGAACGGGTTTGTCCGACCCTTACACGGGTCCACGCAGATAGTATTAACACAGTCCGCTCCTCCTGAACACCGGGCTCCATCATCGCAACTTTTTACCGTGATAGGATTACCGGGAATAAACCCCGGAGTATCATCAGGCTGAACAGACTGGCCTGATACAGGAAACACAAACGACAGGAGTATCACGAGAGATACAATTACCACACCTAACCCGTAAGCCCGGGGTAATCCCACCCTCCCGGCCTTTTTTGTGGTTTTATACCTGTTTTCCTGGAGTGATATCTGCATCCGAATCATTTCCCTCCCCTGAGGCAGACGCCTCCTGAAATGCGAGCCTTTTCCATTGTTTTCAACCCAGTTTATAACCGCATGAGGCACAGAACTTCTTTCCCGGTGTCAATGATCTCCCGCATGACGGACAGACCGGCACACTCACTGTTTTGGGTGTGCCCGCAATGACAGATCCACAGGAATTGCAGAACTTTGCCCCGGATTTTAAGAGATTCCCGCAACGTGGACAGGTTGATACGGAACCTGATGGTTGCGGAGCAGATGGTTGGCGCTGACTGGATGGTGGAGCAGGAACGAGCGACTCATGAGGTTCCGGCACTTTATCTGATACTATTTCAGAGACCTTCCGTGTCACCGCTTCCTGAACTTTCTGCTGGACCTGCTGTTGTACCTGGTTTTCTGCTGTAACCACTGCAGACTCAACCATTTTCTGACCGGCCGCCGGCAGCATATCGCCCACGACCACTTTCCATTCCGCCGGGGGGCGGATCACAACCTGGCTGAGTTCCCCGGCAGTCTGGGCGATCTTCCCTGCCGTACTGACCGCTGATCCGACTTTTGATACCGTCGATGCGACGGTATTCGCGACATCAGCAGCTTTTTGCATGGTTTCGGTTGTCAAGACTCCCTGCTGCCGCGAATTTTTCCCGGCAGCTTCCGGCAGAATTTTGCATCAGCCTTGTTAGCGGTTCCGCATTTTGGACAGTATTTTTGGTTTTCTGGCATATTTTTTGGCCTCCATTCCTTCTTAAACCCACCATTTCCCGGACTGGATTCGCAGGATCTTTCTCTCACCAGGAAGATCAAGATACGGACATGCTGTGATGCTGCTGTGGAGGACCATATCCTTATCCCCGGACAGTATCCACTGGAGTTTCCCTGTTTTGATCCAAGGTTTCAGATCAAAATCATAGGTATCTTCACCATCATAGGAGTCATACCACCGGAAATCAGCCCCGGTCTTACCTGATGAGTAATAACTGAGTCCCCAGTGGTTTGGCCATTTGACACCCGTGACAGGAAATTCCGCGAAATACATGATGGCATAACCGGTATGTTTACCGACATGAAGCGAGTACAGGACTGCGTTAATCATCTCATTTTCAAGGAGACGGGGGATCACAAAGGGTACCCCGGGTCCTGGTTTTACGAGGAATCTGGTGTTTTCTATCCCGTTTTCCAGTTTAAGTGCCCCGGTAATGGCACAGAACGTAGAAGGCACGTCCTCAATCATGGGTCTGGCCGAACTTTCGTAATTCCACCATAAACCGTCGATCCCAAAGGGATCAAATGAGTGATGAACAACCTGTCCCGTAAAGGGGCAGCGGGACAGCGGGACGCGGGGGAGTTTCTTAAGGTATTCGTTCCATAACTCGGTCCTGCGCTGTTCATACCCTCTGATTTCGGTGTTGACTGTCCCAGGATCGTCCCCTGCTTTACTCTTCAGGTACTGGATCTTCTCCCCTAGGAGATCATATTCCCCGATAAGGATTCTCCGTTCAATTTCCGTAAATGGTGCGTTCATGGTTCTGAAACCCCCGAAATATATGATCCGCTAACCTTGTCGTCCGGGCCAAACCTTATCAGTGGTTTGGCTTTGGGATTTTTATCTATATTATGGCCATCGAGAATTTTCCGGTCGATACCTTCTTTGATTTTATAGGGAGACTGTGTACCTGGCGGACTGCCTGGCGGGATTATCTTAGACTCATTCCGGTAATCCCACTGTGATTGCCATGGGTGCTGAACACCACACTTTTCTTTCACGTAGTTAAATATACGTTCCATTTTAGCAGGGTCAGTCACCGGTCTCCCTGTGGTATGGTCAAGCACTGACATGATATCGGGATCGCCGGTGATATCCCGTGTTATCCCGTCGGGCCGCACCTTTTTGACCTTTCCGTTTTCGACGACGATCTTCTTGCCTGAGCTGGCATCGAGGTTTGAACATTCTTCAATATTCGTTTTCTGGTCGAGGAACTCCTGTTGTCGTTGTTTATACCGGGCCTCCACTTGCGCAAAAGCTTCAGGAGACTCCCCCGGTTTTTGTACCGGTTTATGGGGTTCAAAGTACCCGACTTTCCCCAAATCAGCCTCTGTCAGGGAACCGCTTAACCGGAGGTCATTATCATCGATTGTCTTGGTTTTCACATGTTCTGGTTTCGGGTCTGCCAAGCCTTCCCGTATCAGTCTCTCAGCATGCGGGGTTGTGTCCCTGACCATGATGTCGACATTTTCCTTCGCGCAGACTTCCTTAAAATTTTTGATTTGCTGCTCGGTCATCCCTTTCATCAGTCCCTCAACATCTGCGCCAGGGGCATCTTTAAAGGTGATCTCCCGGGTACTCCTTGCCAAGGGGAGTGTCCGGGTGAGTATCCGCTGGTTTCCCGGTCTTATCCTTTTCCGGCGTTTTGTCCTTTTCCGGTGGTTTATCTTTGTCAGTTTTATCTTTTTCCGGCGGTTTCTCCTTTTCCGGTGGTTTCTCTTTTTCCGGTGGTTTATCTTTGTCAGTTTTCTCCTTTTCCGGTGGTTTCTCCTTAACCGGGGATTTATCCTTACCAGTTTTACCTTTTTCCGGGGTTTTATCGGTCTTTACCGGGGGGATCTCTGTTCCGCCAAAAAATCCCTTTGCTCTCACATCCCCGTAGAGTTTTTTAATATTGGTTCTTCCATGGGCTTTCACAAAATCTGCGAGGATGAGGGTTAATAAGAGTTCCCCAAGTTCTATTGTTGCTTTTTTACGCTGAATTGATGAAGCCCCCGTCATTTTCCCCATCCTCTTTCAGGTGGACCGAGAATTTCCATAACCAGAGCCATGCAAGCATGACACCGTATTTTTTGGGGTTACTGAGTAATTCTTTCAGATCAAATTTCCTGAGGATAAAAAGTTCGACAGGAGTTTTTATGAGCAGACCTTCAAAGATTTCCACCCAGTGTTTCTCGGTATACACGGAGATGCAGGTGGGGAAATCATACCCCATCCCTTTTCCCTCCATGACATAATAGGAATAGATCGCAAGAGACTCTGTCTTGATCTCCGTTGCAATGGTGGCCAGCCCGAGCGAGGCAACGGGTCCGGCGGGAGCAGTATAAAACATGACGAGCGCATTGAACGCAAGGTCGCCGGCAAACTCTGTTTTTTCGGCAACATTGATCAGGGTTGACCAGCGATTATCCCAGATCAGGAAGTCCTTATTGTCTTTTTCCCAGATTTCATAGGCTGTTTTATGAATTTCCCAACTGAAAACGCGATAATCATTTGCCCCTTTGTACTCCAGATTATCAAGTGATTCCCTCAGTTTTGCCCGGTACTGTTCAGGGAAACATTTTTCAATAATTTTTTCGCACCGGCCACCTTCAACGATAAAGGACATCTGCTCTTTTAATTCGCTGGCATTACCGAGTTTGAGGGTAACGGGCAGGTCGTAATACCAGTTGCTGTTATCAGGATTCGTCGGGTGGAAATACTCCGAACGATAAAATCTGACAAAACCCTTTGCTTCCTCCCCCATGCCGGGTATCTGCTTCTGAAAGGTGATGTGCCACGTACTGTCACTGAGAGCGCCGCCCCTGTCACCGCTATAGGCGACAACCATCTCAGCGTCTTTTAAGGAAAAGATAAAGTACCACTGGTCGCCTGCAGGAGAATTTTCTTTAAATTCCTGGGGATTATCCACGGCATATATATCAGTACAGTTGACATTGGCCAGTTTTGTCCCGTCCCATTCCCAGTTCTCGAAGGTCACATACGGGAACATATGTCTTCCAACGACATCGTCGACAGTTTCGAGGGGGGCGCGTTTTTCTGACGGGTCTAATACATTGATGGTCACCCTCCCTTTTCCGGTGACGGGAAGCAGTTTCCCTTCTTTATCATAGTCAAACAGCGATTTTGGGTAGATCCCTTCGTACAGGAGGGTGATGGTAATGATTGGCCCCTCGATCCTCAGGTCACCCTGGGTTGCATACGTCCTGACTTCGATATCCAGCTGCCCGGGAGCAACCCCGGGTTTTGGTTCAAGCCGGGGTATTTTATCAGCTTCAGCAATTTCAAACAGGAAGACCTCCGAAGAGGAATTTTTATCCTGTTCTTTGAAAGAGATCAGTTGTTGCTCGGACTCTTCATATTCCACAGAGATCTTCCACTCTCCATCGCCGGGATCGGTGACCGATAAACTGACCGGTACAGAAACCGGTGCCTCGGGTCTTCCGGGACGTTCCTGCTTTGCGGTGGCAAGGAATATGACCTCCGTCTGGCTTGCAGTCAGGGTCTGGTTCACATCGAGCGTGATGGAAACGGGTTTCTGGTCAACAACCTCACCCTCGACGATTGCTTTGACCACGACGGACTCTGATGCCGGGGGCTTTGTTTTCATCTCGGGGTCTGCAATCCTGCCGGTAAACCTGACGGTTCTTGCGTTATCACCGTCAACAGCTGATGTATCCCTGCCGGAGCCGGACGATGGCAATGATAGGGTCGTATCCGCGGGACCGGTGATCGGACTATTCGGGTCGAACGACAGGTTGTAATCTGACGGACCGGCCAGCCAGCCCTCGGGATTTTCATACACAAATTCGATATCAGCTTTAACCGGAGGTTTCCCCGGGGGCGGCACAAGTTTTGCCCTGAGGATTACCTGATCCGTTTTGACATACGGGTTCAGGTGATTTTTTGCAGGCGGAATAAATACAACATCAAGAGACCCGTAATCGATGGTCTCAAGGAAAACCGGCACAGCCTGGGATTTTACTGAATCGTTACCCGCAGTCGCATGAACGGTCAGGACACCCTGTTTTTCACCCGTTACTTTCTGCTGGGATACCTTGCATTCAAGTTTCCCGGTGCCCCGGTCCGGGGAGCACGAGAGGAGATCAGAACCCCCCTCAACACTCAATTTGGCATCGGTAACAAGGACCTTCCGGTCCTCGTTCAGGACCTCAAGTACCTGGGCAGTGAGGGTGGCTGCTTTATTCTTCTTCACCTCGATGCTTCCCGGGTGAATATTGAGGATGTAGTTTTTTGGGGGCTCGAAAGAAACCTGCTTTTCTTTCTTCAGGGATATATTTGGCAGGGCTGCTTTAGCAACGATGGTGACCGTCGGCGTGCCGGTTTTTGGTGTAAATTCAGGAGTGGCAATAAGTTCACAGGTTGCCCCGTCTTCATCCGGCGTGAGTTCTCCTTTCTCAACCAACACATTTGTTGGCTTTTTGATGTCAATGGTGATCTTTTTCGCAACCGTTTCCCGATCCTTTTTACTGATGTAAGGGGGCAGCTTCACCAGGGCGGTCACCAGGACATGATAGGACCCGCTGCCTGTCTTTCCTGTGAATTTCACATCCAGATCGATATCAGGTTGGGGAACGGCCGGGATAGTGACATCCACATCGTCAGTGACCGGGGCTGCTGATATATTGACCGGGAGTCCCATACCCGGGACCAGCATCCGGGGGAACAGGGTTACTTTCAGTTTTATCGGTTTTTTTTTCAGAATCACGCTGACATAATGAGTAAGCGGGATCTCGGGGGCAAGTTTCACGAGAATGTCGAGTTTGTTCCTGGCCGGGGTCATCTGTTTTGAGATCGTGACGCTCCCCGCGTCCCACCCGCTGCCGGGAACCAGTTCGACATTGCCCCCCTCGAGAGGCAGGGGATCTTTTCCCTTTTCCACCATAATCTTCGATCCAATGGTGACCGGCCCCAGTGATGAATCATTGTTCAGGGGTATCTGTTTTGAAAAAGATCCCATAATCTCTCACCTCATTCAAATTCGATACGGGTCTCCGCGGGGAATGTACGGGTGTTTCCCGCCTGACCATCACGGTCGTATTGGATTACAGCCGGGGCATCCGTGTTTATAATAACGGGAATATTGCAGATATTTGTACTCGTATCACCACGTGCCGGACTCATGATGACGGCGGTGAAAAGGAAGAGCAGGATAACCGGAAGGTATCGTTTCGTGATCGGACAACATCCCCTTTGCTTTGGCAGGTCCCATTGAAGGTCCAAAATACCATAATCTGGAAAAATATCAGGATTTTTCAATCCGAATCCAGTTAATGTACCTCTCGATAGACAATATTTAAAATTTACTTTTTTCTCTCAAAGGTCCACTCAATAAAAATCCACGGGATCGAAAAACGCTGAGATTCCAAAGGATTTTTTTTTAAGGGAAGGGTGCAGGAATTTATTCTCCATCCGGTTATCAACGTAAGAATTCACGGACGTACGATCGCGGGGCCGGATCTCGGGTTCTTTTTGGGAGAGTCTTTTGGCGTTGAAGGTAGCAGGGTGCAGGAGATGGTCAACCCGGTTGGGCGTGGTTTCCCCTATCAGGTGAACTCGATCCGTGTCCTGCTGCTGACATCAACCGTTATCTCTGCTTTTTTAGTCGTACCTCCCGCCGAGGCAGTTATCCCGAGCACGACAGAAGGTTCCTTTGCATCGCCAGCCTGGGCAATCTCTGCCTGGAGGGGGCTGTTACCCGTTGAAGGAGTTACCGAGAGTCCGCTGGCGGGGGGATTGACAACGGTGATAACCGCACCGGGTTCCGGCACGGGCGGCTTGTCACCCTCCTTCTTCCATACAGTAACGCTCAGGGATGCAGGCTGTTCAGAGGTGACAGACAGGTGACTGGCACTCAGCTGGAGGATATAGGTGACAGATTCTTTTTTCTTTTTCTCCTTCTCACTTCCTTTCTCATTGGTCACCGGGGCGGATTTTTTACCACCAAGAATTTTCGCACCCGCGACGGCACCTGCACCAAGGACGCCGATCGCACCAACAACAACAATCCACGTATTATCCCCTTCGGGTGGAGGGGTCGGGCTATTCCCTTTACACACTATCCCGTACTTACTGCATTCCTGCGGATCACATGCATAGCAGTACCCCTGAACAGCCAGTTGACAGTTATATTGCTTGGCGTCTTCCTGAATTTTTACACAGGCAGGACTGCCCTCACCATTATGGTCTGTGCAGAGCGAATAATCAATAAAATATTGTGAAATGGTGTCCTGTTTCTCTAAGGGACACGGGTCGATAAACGCCGAAACAGGCATTATTAAAAGAAACAAAACAAGAACGATAATCATTCCGGACATGCAGGACCTGGGGAACACCATTATCAGTCTCCTTTTTTTACCTTATGGCATTATTCACACACCTGTTTAATCTACCTTTCCAAAATATAACTAATCTTAAGTTTTTAGCAGTCATTTTCATAAATCCGAACGCCAGAGGGGCTGGATTCACCTTTAACAACCTGAAGGCAGATCGCAGTCCGGATGCAGAGCAGGAATAGGAATTTTATTGTGGCCGACCTGTGAACTGGCCGGGCACGTTCTTTCCTGATGGAGGGCCTCGCATCGGTCTATGGGTCATACCATAAATACCACCCTCCCTTTTCTTCTTTATAATCACATCGTCCTGCCTGACCCGCATGACGGGTGATAACGGGACGGTCTTATAGGGGCATTCACTAAAACCGGATAGAATCAGGTAACGGGAACTCGTTTTTTTTCGGGGATTTTCTGAGGCAGAGAATCAGACCCTCCATACAGCGTCACCAGGAAGAAAGTTCCCGGTTGGCTTTTTTTAAAAACCACCTGAAAAACATCCCTCACCGCTTCATTACCCAGACAACCAGGCGACCGGCGATGTAGAACCCTGCGCCGAAGAGAATGATCCAGGTGGTATCTCCGCGGGAAAGGAAAGCACCAAGAAGGGCACCGGCAAGGGCGAACGCACATACCGCGATATACCTGAGTACCGGGTAGTTAACCTGGAAACTGAACCCCTGTAAAAAACGGTGGAGCCACGGGTGCATGATATTATATTCCCGGGTGGTCTGGCCTTTTGTTCTGCACCCTGTACAAGGAAAATGCCATGCCCTCACAAAATCTTACCCCGGGTGCCAGGGGTTTTCCCCACACATCACAGAACCGTTGATCCGGAGCCATCAGGATTCATCTCCAGGAGGTTGTTTTAGGAAATCCCTGTACTTATAAGCTGTTCTCTCTCTCTCGGGACCGCTTCTTCTCCGGGTATAAGGAATACTAAATACTCTCCTCTCATGGTAGTGGAAACCGCCTTTTAACGCCGGAAGCATCTCATTCCGAAATGATAATATCATATGCTGACATGAGATCAAATCAGGTAGTTCTCAATGGCTTTTTGTGAAAATTGTGGTGCAAATGTGAACCCGGGGGACCAGTTCTGTGATAACTGCGGGGCTTCCCTCGGAGCGGCAACAATAGTAGAGAAATCCCCCCAACCGGAACGGCAGCTCATGCCAAAACTCCCGGTGCCGGCCAGGGTGAAAAAAATCCGGTCCTCGCTGCTCTCGCCTCATTTTTGTTCAGTGGGCTCGGGCAGGTCTATAACGGGAACTTCGTAAAAGGCATCCTCATTTTCTTCGGGACACTGATTGGAGCCATGATCTTTACGATCCCCGGGATCATTGTCCTTGTCTACGGTATCTACGATGCCTACACGACAGCCAAAAAGATGAACGACGGGCAGATACCCTTTGTCCCGTACCAGATGATGCATATTATTGCATTCGTTGTTATCGGTATCGTTGTCGTGATTATTTTCCTGGGCCTTGCAGGACTGGCAATGGTAATGAGCGAATTTTAACCTCGTCTCCTCTCTTTTTTCTGTCTGGCTGTAGGGTTGCCGTAAGCCCGGGAATAATCCTGTCAACTGAACATCCCTGAACAATCCTTTCACCCTGTTCCTCTGTTCATGAAGCCCGGTTTATGAAGTGATCATTTCAATCTTTACCTGTAGAAAATAGTATCGGGTCATTTTATGTAAAAAAAACACTCCACGTCTTAAAAAAGACATTCAACAGAATTTCATTGTATTTATTCCTGACACGTCGCACGTTTTTTTAAAGAAAATCCGCCTCCTTTCCTTGTCTGGTTAATCTCTAAATAATCTTCTAACGGACTCCCATTCTGTAATATTGGGATCAGTAGGATCAGTTCCTCCCCTCATATTGCTCCCTGTTCCACGCCCAATTGGAATATCGGGAAGCTCAGTGCAGTACCTTGTCAAAAAAGATTTCCATGCTCTAACATTGGCCGTATAGAATTCCCCAGTCCTATTAAACCTAATGATTACGGATTGTTTCTTTGGGTAATAGAAAATCGACACCTCAGGCTTTGGTACCATGATATATATGAGTATTTTTTTATCTATATAAATTGGTATATTAATGAGAGGCAAGTCCGGGCAATCTAAAAACAGTGCTTCCTACTCAACCGGCAATAAAGAAGGGTGGATAGTTAGTTAGCAACTAATAACCGTTTCTTTTAATCGACTATTATAAGTCGACACTCTGGACAATACTGCCATGGGATCGCGCGCCACGATTGTACCTTATCTTTTGTAATCTTAATGTGGCAGCGTTTCATGGCATCATGACTGTTCGGGCACTGTTTGGATTTTGATTTCATTAAATAGTATACTATTCTTGAATTGACAAAGTAAATCGGACAAAGATTAGGGCTTATTTTTCCCATAACAATTTTTTAGCGTTAGCCAATTTACTAACACTTGTCAGATATTTTTATAAAAAAATGAACGGGTGATTTCGCACCCGGCTTTTCACAATCCCGTACCGCAAAATCCGTGATGCCCGTTCGTTAGAGAGACACCGGAGGCTTCTCGGTCACCCGGATCGTGCGGAAGCTCCCGGATTATCAGGTAGAGCAGGTCTGCAAAATACCCGAACATGGGCAGGATCGCAAGGATAGCCCAGACCGGTGCTAGCATCTTCTGCTCTTTTGCATCCCGATAAATGAGGTATGCTACGATCAACTGCAGGAGCCAGATGACAATCATCAGGATGGGTCCTGCGATTGAGTGTGTAGACATCATAAATGGTGGCATATGTACGCTATACGTTACATAATGGTATAGACTTTCAGATGCTGACAGCTGATGCCCGGGGATGCGACAGGTCGGGAAACCTCATCACCCGTGGTCACTACCTATGATAAAAAAATCCTTTTTTTCCATCAGGGATACCAGGTACAATTGATGAAACACCCCTTAAGTATCACAAAGGTCAACAGATACGCGTGGTCACGCAGATCCAGCGGTTCTCCCAGATAGTCGAGATCCTGGGGAAGTACGGTTTTGGCCTGGTGCTGGAAAAGCTGTTTCCGGGACAGTCCCGCGTACGGTTTCCGATCCACGGAGGATCTCCGGAACCTCCTGCCCAGTATGAACGGATGCGGCTTGCTATTGAAGAGCTTGGCCCGACATTTGTTAAGTTCGGGCAGATACTGAGCACACGGGCGGATTTTTTGCCCCCGGCATTGATCGCAGAGCTCAAAAAACTGCAGGACCAGGTAAGGCCCGTGCCATTTTCGGAACTCCGTCCGGTGATCGAAGAGTGCTGCCCGCGTTGTAATGAGTGGTTTCTTACGATCGACGAGACCCCGGTTGCCTCCGCCTCAATTGCACAGGTCCATAGCGCAGTCCTCCGGGACGGGACCCGGGTTGCCCTTAAAATCCAGCGCCCGGGTATCAGCGATGTCATCGAGACCGATCTCCGCATTCTGCAGACAATGGCAGAACGGGTCGAACAGGTCTTCCCCGATGCGCAGCTCTATAACCCGACAGGCATGGTGAAGGATTTCGCACACCAGATACGAAAAGAGCTGAATTTTTTAGAGGAAGCGAGGACTGCAGAACGGATGGGGCATAACTTCAGGAATGTGACCGGCATCCACTTTCCGAGGATATACCGGGAATACTCATCTCCCCGTCTGCTTGTCATGGAGTTCGTGGAGGGGGTCCGGATCGATGACCGGGAAGCGATAGCCGCCATGGGAATTGACCCGCACGCGATCGGGACCCGGGGTTTTCAGGCTTACCTTAAGATGATTTTCGAAGACGGCTTTTTCCATGGCGATCCGCACCCGGGCAACCTGCTGGTGACCCGGGATGGCACCCTTGTCGTTCTGGACTTCGGGATTGCCGGGACCATCCGCCCGGAAAAGCGACAGAATTTCTTAAGCTTCCTCGTAGCCCTGATGAATGAGGACACGGAACTGATGATCCGGTCCCTGGAAGGGTTCGGGGTGGTGATACCCGGTGAAAACCGCGAACACCTGCAGGACGATCTTTTCATCCTGATGCAGGACCTGGACCTGAGTAATACTATCTCCCGGTTCAATTTCGCACGTTATGTGACTGAACTTTCGGAAGTAATGCGCCGTTACCGGATCAGGGTGCCGATGTACCTGATGCTGCTCTTAAAGGTCCTTGTCATGATGCTCGATATCGGTATCCGTCTCAATCCGGAGTTTAATATCGAGGAGGAGTTGTCACCGTATCTCGTCAGAGTGGCAAAAGAGAATACGTTCTCTGCTGCCAATGCAAAAAGGGCCTCGGTTACGCTGCTGGAGACAATGGATGCGGTTTTTGAAATGCCCCGGCATCTCGACCTGATGCTGAAGCGCTTCTCCACGGGTACGATGCGCCTGAAGCTGGTCGATAAGAACCTCCGGGAGTTCGGGATGTCGCTTGATGAGGCGAGCGATAAACTCATGATAGGTCTCGTGGTCGGGTCGCTGGTCATCGGGTCTTCGCTGGTACTCAAGGCCAGCCCCCTTTCCCTCCCCCCGGCAGTTTCATGGGTTGCGGTTCTCGGGTACGGCGCTGCAGCGCTGGCGGGGTTCTATGCAGTATACCATATCGTCTACATGAAGTTCCGGCCGGAGCGGTAGATGCATATCTGCTTTCAGCGTCGCCGCGATTAAAGTACACCACCCGACCCCCCTGACCCCTCCGGTCATCTCTTATCACAACCAGCCCCCGTAAAATTACACGATTTTTCATCCGGGCCCAAACCCGTGATGGGGGGTCGGGCGGTGTACTTTGGAAATGTCGTGACCCTGATGACCTGAAGAACTCAATGGTCCCTGGCTACCAATCCCGGTACTATTATCATCGGAGAATCGCGCGATCCGGTACGCGGATTGTCAGGTATAATGGCGCTTGCGGGAGATCGGCAGGGGATCGGAAAATGGATGCCCGACCCCCGCAAGAGTGGGTTCCCGCTTTTTTCACAGCACCGGCAGGAACCATCCCACAACGGAGGTCACGATCCAGATGAAAACAGCAATGACCAGGGCCCTGAACCAGCCGATTGTGTACAGTTTCTGCAGTGCCAGGAGCCACACGATTCCTGCAACGAATGCAGGTATCAGGCCATGGCCCAGCACGTAATAAAAAATCGTGTACACGGCTGTACCAATAAGTGCAGCAATGACTGCCGTGGTTAAACTGTCCTTTGCACCAAAGAATTTTGCAACATAGTAGATTATTACCGTTGAAATAATCAGCGCGACAATGAAGTTCAGCAGTGTTGAGATATTCGATACCATGGAGAATCGCTTGGACTTTTTTCCTCTTAATCCTGTCGTGCAGGCCCCCGTGTTCTCCCCTGGACAACATGCGGGAAGCGCCTTCGATCCATCTGTCCGAAAATCAAGAAGGATTATTCCAGTCCGGTATCTACCGGTCTCTTCTTCTTCTTCAGGTACCGGTAAGCAGCTCCCGCACCTGCAGCGATAATGATGACTGCCGCAATGACCGGCACGATCCCCATGCCACCGGATTCTGCTTCGAGTGCGGTCGAATATTCTGTTGTCCTCCCGTCCCAGATTTCAAAGGGCACCGTTTGCTTCCGGTAGCCGCTCTTTTCGAGGCGGAGGTTATACGAACCAGCCGTGAGTCCCGGTATGGTGGCCGGGGAGAGTCCGAGCAGAACATCATTCACAGACACCTGTGCACCGTCAGGGCTGGTGACCACGGAAAGCGTGCCGGTGCCGGGGGGTGCTCTCCACGGGCAGAGTACGGGAGCAGTTGTCCGGGAAGCGGATGCAGCGGGTACGGAGGTCGCCACCGGTGTGGCGGTTGCAGAATACTCCGGAACGGTTGTCGTGAAGGGGATTGTCTCCATCGGTATTGCATCTGAAGCGACAGAACCGGTAACTTCGATATTCTTTATCATCTCCGTATCAGGAGACAGGGGGTTGCTGCATCCCTTGGATACCTCCTGCCGGATAACGATACCTGCCCCCGTTCCTTATGATAAACACCGGGTCTTTTTCCGTGCTTTCCCTGAAAAGACGGGTCATTCCGGAGTCCCACAGGGTATAATGGTATGAGGTAACCTCTTGCGCAACATGAAGGGACGTATCCTGTAGGTACAGCGCCACGGGTGCCGTGTACGGCCCTTCCCCCACCGGCTGGACAATCGTGAATCCTGCCTTCTGGCTGAGACAGTAGACGGAGACATTTTTTGTCGTGGAATTGGACCTGCCGCATTCGGTCTTCACGGACAGCGTGACCGCGAAAGGCTTATCGGCTGCCTTCGTACCGTGCCGAACTCATGGCATAGGTGTGCACCGGGTTCGTTTCCTTGCTGACATCCCCGTCGCCAAACCTCCAGGCAACCGATTCGACAGGATCCGTCAGCCCGCCCCTGCTGTTCCTTCCGCCATCTGACGTGCTGTAAAAATTCACCATGATCGGGGCTGCTTCAGCCGGGACGATATCATAGTTAAAATCCGCAACCGGGCTGACTTCACTATCACTGCAGTTCACCCTGGCCGCTGTTGCCGGCAGGATAACAAGCAGCACCATAAAACAGGTCCATGCCACGAGCCGTACGGTTTTATTCCCTGTCATGGTATTTCTGTTTCAGATGTTCTCCGGGTTTTATTAAACGCGTCGATCCGGTTCCGGGACCGGAGACTGCCACCGGCCGGTGAATGAACAGGCCACTCACAACCGGATGGTTCATTGCCGGGAAAAAGGAGGGGACCCTGAACAGAATAAAAAGTTTAACATTTTCTGTCCAGGGCCCGGAAATAAAATTCAACCGGATCGTGTCTGAAAAATTTTAGTTGCGATCCGCCGGGTCGTTTGAAAATCTCTGAGCGCGACCGGCCCGGTAATAAAAAAATTTGTGCAGGGCCGGGTTGTAAAATCTCCATGAAAATGGAAGACCGGAACCTTCCTGTCGGGCATCAGTCAGTGGACAATGATAAAGACTAACCTGTACATGAGGTAAGCTCCTTCGGATCTGTCCTGAAGGAACACCCCTGATGGGTCTTCCGGAGGGGAGGTGCCAATCCGGGCCAGAAACGGGCCCCGATTACCCCTCCCGAGACACATTTTGACAGAGTTTTTCAAAAAACCAGCAGAGTTTCAATGAATTTTCCCGCATTTTACGTCGGAGAATGATAGCAGTGTATGGCAGCATTGGGAAGGCCGATCTTCCCTCAGATCGTGCTCCCGCACCCGCACGATCCCGTGAAGCAAATCACCCTGTGAAAAGTCGTCCGTATTCGCGTTCTGTTGCGATCCTGGTTAAGGCCAACCCGGCACGACATTGCAGATCGGCCAGCAGGGGGTCGGTTTTTCCGGTTCTTACGTCGGGGGGTGCTACGGGCAGGAGGTGTCAGACATGAGACGGCCGGGGTTCTCCGACGGAGGAAAGATCGCGAAGGAGGGCATGTCCTGCGGTCCTGACCTGGCAGGAGCAGGGTCCGGCAGATCCGGAAAACAGGCCTTCTTTTCACTTGGCCATGCCGTACCCTGGTTTTCCCTATAGTTTCGCCACGGGAAAGCGTACAAAAGCGTTTTACAGCGCCATGGAAAATGCCCCGTTTGCCTCAAATCCTGTGTATAGGGCGTTTTCCGGAAAAATGTGCCGGAATAGGGTGGTTTTTGCACGTAATTCCGGAAAGGGGGTGTCCGGAGGGGCAATCCGGGGGCGCAGCGGGGTCTGGTTGGGGGGTGACTGCCTGGCCCTGAGGGAACTGGTGGATAAGTATATGTCCAGCACAAAGATGATGAATCACCGGCACCAACTATCATCAAAGGATCGAGTCCGGTGACCTCTCTTCACAACATCCGGGGAAAAGATGCTGTCAGGGCATTTGCAAATGCCGGGGGAAAGGTCCGTCAGGGAAAAGGTGATCACGTCAATCTCAAGATGCCAAACGGTCAGCTCATCACGATCCCGGTATCCGGGGAGGTCAAGATCGGGCTTCTTAAAGCCGCGATCAGGAAAGCCGGGCTGACCGAAGAGGAATTTGAACGGTTGTTGTGAGGGATCTCATGGAATACACGATACTGATACACAAGGCGGAGGAAGGCGGATTCTGGGCGGAAGTCCCGGCACTGCCCGGCTGTTACTCGCAGGGAGAGACGGTGGAAGAGACGATTTCAAATACCCGGGAAGCGATTGAACTTCACATCTCCTGCATGAAAGAAGACGGCGAAGAGATCCCAGGCGACAGCGAATTTATCATAAGCCGTGTCCGTGTCGAAACGGTTGCGGTGTAAACGATATCCCACTTTTTTTCAAGCCCTGGTTCGTATTCCCCTGCCTGAGCCTTTCCCGGGCACATGTTTTCCCAACGTGCACCAGCCCATGCAGGAGGAAACCGGCCCCTGTATCGTTGCTAAATAGGGTCATTTCCGGGAACGCAGAGGGCATCAGACACTTGATCAGAGGCTGAAATGACCATATCCTAAAATTGGGGTGCCGCTTTTTGCTGAAATGTTGTCTGTACGGGACGGAAAAAGGGGCAATCGGAGACTGAAATGACCTCTGTTGGGTACAGCCCCCTTGAAGAGCGCGGACCTGGAAGGGTTACTGGGATCCGGAAAACCTCCATTCCTTTCGATCTCACGTGCTGCACCCTTGATTTCCCTGAGTTTCGCCACTGGTTATTGCCGGTTAATGTTTTTGCAGCGCCAGGGAAAACGCTCCGATTGGCGTAAATCATTGTAAATTGAGGGGTTCCGGAAATCCGTGTACATAAAGAGGGGGGTTTTTGCACGTAATTCCCGGGAGAGGGTGTCCGGGAGGGGTAATCTGCGGGCGTAGCGGGGCCGGATGGGGGGGTGGGGGGTGAGGTATTCTTCGGAGGTTCCGGGTGGGGATTCACCCGCAGAGAATGGGGGGATACCTGGGTGAGATCGCTCAAATCCAAGAGTACCTACCGGTGAGAACTGGAAGGAGTATTAGGCTCTGTAGTATGAAATTAATAGGAAGCTTAGCATAATTCCCAATTGAAACTCAAAAATGACAAATAACCATTATAAAAATCATCTCGCTGTTTTATTCTTCTGCGGCCCCGAATTTTTATTTAAATACTGGACAATGTCATAATAATGTTTTGCCACAAGTTTTTCTTTAATTTCTATCATTTTACAATACTCATAGCACCATTCATTATCGAAACAATTATGTTCTTGATATATAGAAACAGGACAGAAACTTACCAAGGGGAATTTTGAGGACGCTTTGGATTTAAAAGCTTCATTTTCAATCCGAACCCTGACATTTTTGTTTTTCTTTGGATCTAGTCCATTGAAAATATCCCCAATGCTGAATTCTTCTCCAAGTTCACATGCCCTGATGCAGGGATATAAATTTCCGTGCCAATCACTCGATAAACAATGTTGCGTTATACCACAACATTTTGGCATTTTTATATTTTGTAACAAAGAAATCATTTGAATCGCACATAATAATTGACCTTCCCCAGCTAACATTCCCCTGATGGCTTTTTCATATTCTATTTCAAATTGTTTTAAATCATGAGAATCATACCATCCATAATTATGAATGATATTGATAAATACCGATTTTTTAAAACCCGCTTCCCAGATATATTTTAAATTTTCATACAGATCAGGGATAATCGCGGCTTGCATCGCAATTGTAACGTCCTTCTTCTTTGTTAAAATTGGAAACCATTTGGAAATTGTATCGAAACCACCCCTCATTGCATCATGATGCTCTTTTTTTCCATCTAAACTCAATAAAATGGTTACTGTTGGTTTTTTGATTAATTTTATTATATCTTTATCAATTAATGTGCCATTTGTAGTGAGACCCAGATAGCAATTTTCTATTTTTTCAAAGTACGAATTCGCAAGATAGAGAAATTGTTTTTTATGATAAAGGGGTTCCCCGCCAAAAACATCAATGTAGTTTATCTTATTTTTTTTACAAAAATTAACAAAACTATCAATAGTATCCTTACTTGCACATTTTTTTGGCTGATTATGGTAGGGATTTCCTTGGAAACAGTACTTGCATTTTAGATTACAGTTAGGAGATAAAATAAAATCCGCTGTAGAATTTTTCATCGCTCATCCTTGTTTTTAGACTTTACGGTTTTTTTAGGTTTCTTTTCAGGTTTTTACCCAAAGGAACATGAATACCTGAGCAAGGAGGGATATACCTGCCAGGTTCACAGTCTATGTGCCATTTACCGGTTAGACATTCGAACGTACAAGGAGGATGTTGAACTCGTAAGGGAACTTCGCAATCTGTGCAAGGTGGCTTTTCGTTATAACCAAGACAATCTGTTGGACATGGGGGTTTTTCTCGCAGGGGAGCCTTACAATCTGTTTCACATGAAGAACCGCGAATATTCCTTTTATCTTTGAGATTGATTTTTTCTCGTTTTAAAATTGATTCGCTTAATTTGTTAAATTCTTTTTTCTCCTCGGAAGTTGCGTAATCATAAGCGATCCTTAATTGAGCCCAAACAGGTAAGGGTTTTTTTTTATCGATAGCATCTTTCTTTTTCGCAGGCATAATTTTACATAATAAAATTTTGAATATAAATAAGTTTCTCCCTCTGGTTCACGAATTATTTCTCGTCAGTAAAAAAATTAGGAAACAGTGCCCCATGTGGATGTATTTCCTACAACTTCGTCGATTTTAAATTTTCACCAAAAGGGAATTGATATATCATATCATGAGAGATAGGGAATGCAGGAGGATCTCCAACGGAGCAGGGGACCTGAGGGAAGTGTTGCGGGGATAGCCTCAAGCGATCAGGCCCTGATCCCCTAAAGCCCATTAGCACCTTTCTATTCATCTGCTCGTGCTGCACCCCTACCGGCCCTGATTTTTGCCATTGGTTATTGTCTGTTATTGTTTTTGCAGCGCCACGGAAAACGCTCCGATTGGCGTAAATCATTGTAAATTGAGGCTTTCAGGAAATCCTTGTACATAAATGAGGGGTTTTTGCACGTAATTCCCGGGAGGGGGTGTCCGGAGGGGCAATCCGGGGCCGCAGCGGGGCCGGATTGGGGGGTGAGGGATGGGGGATTATGCAGAGGGTGTAGAAAGAACAGGGACACCTTTCCGGATGATATTGAGGAAAACGGAGTTCCGGTCATGGTACTCCCCGGTTATAATATGCTCGCGCGACCACCAATCCTAAAATGAAAGCAATAAAAATAACAAGGCCAATCAACCAATGTGGCGGAAATCCAAAACTTGTAAAATAAACCGCAAGACCTATAAAAAGAAAAACACCCGCAACAAAACCTGTTAATACCCCGAAAATAGTCTTAAGAATAATCCAAAAACCTCCCAAAGAATTCTGTATTTGAATAATAACATCCTCATTTACAGATACACGGATAAATGAGATCTGTTTATTGATTTCTCTATCGAGTGTAATGTAATCGAGGGTGGTTCTCGGAATTTTAAAAATTTTATTTTTATTTTCAGCGTCGACGCATATTATTTCAACAATTTCACGTTCCGGATTTGTTAATAACAAACCATGGAAAATTGTATCGTTACCTCGAATTTTTATATAAAAAAAATTCGAAGGTCCGTTATTAATAATGTTGATGGTCCAAATTATCATTATAGTAAATATGATAATGAAAACTAAAGAGAATAGATTGAAATTTGAAATAATCCCGAAGAAAATAATGATGAAAATTAAAATAAACGTACCGGATGAAATATTGTTAATTGCATTATCAATGTCAAAATTTTCACGATAAAAATCTCTTGCCGCAGCAAACTGTATAGCAATTGGTGATG
>CAWFSA010000013.1:0-118751 GCA_963818425.1 uncultured Methanoregulaceae archaeon
TGGTAAGGCCGGATTGACGCATTGTTTTAATGCCGAGACCGCATGGATTCGCGTTTTATTTCAGCGGTATTGGCACCATTTAGGATCAGTTCCCGAATCTCCTCAAGCATCGGCATGACTTGATAGAAGCCGACCCTGCCCTTATAGCCGGTATTGTTACAGAGTGCGCATCCCTTGCCCTGGTAAGCAGACATAGGAAGGGGCCTCTTCAGGGGTAACTCCGGCATCAATCAGGGCCTGGACAGGGATATCCTCAGGCTCTTTGCATTCGCTGCAGACACGACGGGCAAGACGTTGTGCAGTTATCAGGTTGACCGCGGATGCGACGAGAAACGGCTCGATGCCCATGTTGAGCAAGCGGTTAATGGTCGACGGAGCATCATTGGTATGCAGTGTCGGAAAGCACCATGTGGCCTGTCAGTGCGGCCTTGACGCCGATTTCGGCCGTCTCGAAATCACGGATCTCACCGATCATGATGATATCAGGGTCCTGCCGCAGAAATGAGCGCAGAGCAGCGGCAAAGTTGAGACCGATATCCTCGTGCATCTGCACCTGGTTGATGCCGGCAAAGTTGAATTCGACCGGATCCTCGGCAGTAGAGATATTTTCCGAGACCTTGTTCAGTTCGGCGATGGCCGAATAGAGGGAAACCGTTTTGCCGCTACCGGTTGGCCCGGTGACCAGCACCATGCCGAAGGGCTTGTGGATCTCATGCATGGAAATGTTTCAGTGCTTCCGGTTCATAACCGAACTTGGTCAGGTCGGTCTGCAGGTTGCCCTTGTCGAGAAGTCGCATGACGATTTTCTCGCCAAACAGGGTCGGCAGGACAGGAAACGCGGAAGTCCATGTCCTTTCCGCCACCCAGCTTGATCTTGATTCGACCGTCCTGGGGAAGCCGGCGTTCGGCAATATCCAGCTCAGCCATGATCTTGATGCGGGAGGTGATTGCGTTTTTCAGCTTGAGGGGCGGCTTCATGACCTCATACAGTATTCCGTCAATGCGGTAACGCACCCTGAACATTTTCTCATATGGCTCTACATGGATATCGCTGGCTTTTTTCCTGATGGCATCCTGCAGGATGGCATTAACCATCTTGACAACCGGTGCATCTTCAGTTGCTCGCTCCAGAGAGCTTACATCGATATCATCCTCATCACCGATGATCTCCAGATCTTCCAGGTCCATGTCGCCCATGACATCGGCCAATGAAGCGGATTGGTCATAATGCTTGTCGATGGCGCCCTTGATGTCACGCTCGGAGGCGACCACCATCTCAACATTATAACCGGTCATGAATTTGATATCTTCGATGGCAATCAGATTTGATGGATCACTGACCGCAACGATCAAGGTAGCCCCGGCCCGGTTAACCGGCACGAGCTGATACTTCTGGACGACTTCAGGAGGGATGATCTTTACAACGGCGGGATCGATCTCATAATCAGCGAGGTTTACCGTCGGAACACCGTACTGCTTGGAAAGGAACGAGGTCAGGTTCTGTTCCGTGATGACATTCTGTTTGACAAGAATTGAACCGAGGCGCGCCTGACCGCCTGAAAGCTTCTGTTCTTCGAGGGCCCGTGCGAGCTGGTCACGATCGATCAGGTTATTTTTAACCAGGATTTCTCCCAGTCTGCTTGACTGCATAGTTCCCCCGGGGACGTTTAAATGCTGCAGATTTTAGGCGGATTGGCGCTGGATGTCAAGCTGTTGTTAACAATCACAAATTCCGTCAAGAGCGCTCTTCATCAAGCCGAATGGCGGAGTTACATCGGTCCAGATTGTGAATGCCAGTTCACCCTGAGCAGCAAGCATCCCGAGACCGTTGGCTGTTTTAAGCCCCAGTCCTGCTGCTTCCTGCAGCAATGAGGTGACCGGTGGGGTATAGACCATATCATAGACCAGGGCTGTGCGAGGCAGACCATTGAGCCGCAGCACAGGGTCAGTATCACGATTCATGCCAAGCGACGTTGTATTTACAAGAACATCGACACTGGCCAGCGTCCCTTCCATTTCTTTAATACGTGTGAGCACCACCAACTCGGTGCCAGGATAAGCGGACTCCATAATAGAAGCAAGATCTGAGGCTCGTTCGGGAGTTCGGTTGGCGATAGTTATTCTCGCGGCACCTGCCCGGCACAAAGCTGCAACCGCACCACGGGCAGCACCACCTGCACCGATGAGTGCGATGTGTGCACCGCGAACATTGAAGCCGAATTCATTGGCAAGTGACCTGATGAAGCCATCACCGTCCGTATTGTAGCCGGTCAATCGGCCGCAATCGTTTTTGACGGTATTGACCGCTCCAGCTGAACGGGCAGAGACATCAAGCTCATCAAGGAACCTCATAATACTGGTTTTATGAGGGATGGTTACATTAAAACCCGTCACACCCAGTGCTTTTAAACCTGCTATGGCTGCCTCCAGACCCTCAGGAGCAACTTCGAAGGGAACATAGATATAATCCAACCCACAGGCACACAGGGCAGCGTTCTGCATAACAGGGGACAGTGAATGCCTGACAGGGTGACCTATGATGCAAAGTATTTTTGTGGTCCCTTTTACCTGATTGTGCATATAAACGATTACCTCGCTATTCCGTATCGCATCAGCAACTGCTGTTCTGTAGCCTTCATTTCCGGTGATATCTTTACAGCCTTCCTGAGCATCTGCATCCCGTCATCGAACCTGCCGACATCAAACAGGAACTCGCCAGCCTCCATATAACTGTTGGCATATATCAAAATGGCTTTGCCGGTATCCAGGTCCAGAAAAGATATCTTTTCCAATATGCCGCGGTTGTTGTAATTCTGCCATACCGAAATATCCGGTACATTTCGCGGTTCACTGACACGCATCAATCGATAGACGATCCCTTTCTGGACGGGGATATAGTCACTGAACGAGACGGAATAGCGTGTTGAAAAATCTACATACACCGGTCGCTGGTCTATCAGATCGTTGACAGCAATACGCAGACCCACCTCGGGCGCCGCGTATTGAATATCAAATTTACGCAGGTTACTGTCTTTGAAGATGCGCGGCATCGAATCCAGGTACCAATCAAACACGATATGCGGAGTATGGGGCAGGTCCAGGTCTTCGCGCATCCGTTCGATCCCCTGCAGATACCAGAGTGGAAAAGCGCCGCTGTCTCCCCAGGTGAACATGACTGCATTCTGCGGCAGCGAGCGCAGCGAGTTGGTGGCATAATCGAACGCGATGTAATTGTTGTGCTGGTCATTCTCGTAATAATTAACCGCACAGAGCGAGACAGGCAACGACAACATCAAAACCAGAACCAGGATATAGACCTTGGGATCATAGCGCTCCGGCAGGCGTGCATTGCTGACAGCATAGCCAAGCACATGATAGAGTCCGACACCGATCAAGACGGCTGACAGAAGATACAGCGGGGTAAAAAACTCCTCTGTCAGAAAGATAAAATCGCGCGTGGCGTTAAAATAACCGACTATAACAAGGAGAAAGGCCGCAACCCCTGCCAGATACGCGATAACGACATCCCGTTGTCTTCTCCAGAGACAGAACAGGGCCAACACAACCAGCACGGCACCCAGCCAGGTAAATTCGCGGGGAACATTGAAGGCTTTGAGTTGGGCCCATAACAGAGAAAAATCGCGGAGTGCAGGTCATCCGGATAACCTTTGCGTAAAAAGTGCCAGAGGAACTGGGTGGATGTCTTGGAATCACCCCAGTTCAGCAAAGGATTCTGGGTCGCCCGCAACGGGAGATAGAGATGCACGGAGAAGCCGACCATGGCAAACGCGGTTGCCAATACGAGTTCCTTGATCCGAAAGAGCATGCGCCAATCAGCAAGAACTATCAAGAGAAACCAGGCCGGCAGGAGTAGCACGACCGTCTGGTGCAGCCCCATGGAAAGGCCGGCCAGAAAGGTGCAGACGTACACATAGGCCGGTTGCTCATCTCCAGCCTTGTAATGATCACGCCACTTCAGCAGAAGGTAGAAAATAATGGCCGTAAGAAATGCCAGTAGCGGATAGGGCTTGTCATGGTTGGACTGAAGCCAGAGGCGCGGTGTGAATGAAAATGAGCAGGCGGCAGCAAAGCCTGCCGTTTTAACGGCGAAATCGGAGAAAGCGCTGTTATCGACCAGCGGTTCATCCTTCAGGAGCGAATGTCGTCAGAAAATAGACACCCAGACAGGCCAGAGACGCAGAAAATGCGGTGGCCATGTTTATCCGGAAGGCAATGTTCCCGAGAGGTATCCAGGAAAAAGGCTTGGCGTACATCAGAAACAAAGGATAACCGGGCGAATGCGCTGACCCCAGCGAGGCGGTGGCAGTCAGAAATTCACCGCTATCGAAGAAGGTTACCGACGGGGCAAGTGTCAACATGGAAATGCCGAACGGAACGACAAACGAAAGAATTGCAAAGATATGCAGGCGGCGTAGGGAGTTTTTAAGCAGGTGTTTCACATCTGCTCCTTTTTTCGGGCGGCAACAAAATAGCCCTTGCCCATATCAGTCTTGTAAAACAATCGCTGTAGCAGGTACAGGGGATACATGGTCACATCATTGAACAGGAATCGGAAGACGACTCCGGCACCTGTCATCAGTTTCATCCCGCCACTTTCGGCAGTTTTTTCCTTCAGAGGCGCAGACGACCCGGCTGCTTTCGAACGGATGGCAAGATCATAGATCGGTTTCATGAAATTGTAGATCGGAACGCCATACGAATATATGACAATTTCAGTAAAAACCGGCCGCATCAAGCACCCTATGGAGCTCGTCCCTTTCATAGCGACGGACATGCCCACAGGAATCGTCATTCGGGCCCCAGTCCTTCATGTGGGCAGGAACCGTTAACAGCAGATGTCCTCCATCGCCCAAGCGATCCCGAAGCTGCAGGAGAAAGGACAGATCATCCTGGTAATGCTCCATGACTTCTGAAGCGATCACCACATCATACGTCTCGTTCAATTCTTCAGGGGTGCCGCGTGTCACCCTGAAAGTGCGGCCTGACAATCCTGCGGCGGCAACAGCCAGAGCCTCTTCCGAAATATCGATGCCGAGACCCTGATATCCCCGGCCTTCCAGCACATGCAGCAGGTCACCGCAGCCACAGCCGACCTCAAGGATTCTTGTGCCCCGGCATTTCGGAAGATACTCCAGGATCACCTGACGTTTGACGAGATAGCTGGGAGTTGGATACCAATCCATATCAGTTGTTCTTTTCTGTTCCGGCGTTCGTGAGCCCTCCAAGGCTCATCTTGCCGCGCCAAAGGTAATAGGCCCCGGCAATGATCACCGGGAAAAATGCTGTGCCGTGCAGAACCAGCGCAATACTGACTGACGTCGACTCAGCGACACCAAAGGCGGAAAGACCTTTGAAACACGCATAGTGATAGGTGCCGATGAAACCGGGCGAGGCAGGAACCATCACGGCAAATACCAGCAGGACCAGTATGAACATGGATGCGGTAATCGGCAGGTGGACACCGAAACCCTGCAGTACCAAATGTACGGGAATGATACAGAATATCCAGACCAAAAGTGATGACACCAGCACCGCTGAAATATGCCCGCCCCTGGAAGACATCCTGATGCCACCGATAAATGAGCCGAGCAGCGGGATAATCCGGTCGGTCAGTCGCTGTGGAAAGGGTTTCAGCAGGAATCCAGTCCATGCCAGGGTTCGCATGGTTTGTCGTTTCAACAGAATAAGAAATGCAACGACACCCGCATAGAGAACAAATGTGACAATGCCGCCTGTTTTCAGCACGGTCTCTGCTTCTGACAGTCCTTGGGGCAGATGAAGAGTAAATAAGGTGAAGAGAAGTATCAGCATGACCGTGAAACCGTCAAAGAGACGGTCAATGACCAGTGAAGCAAAGACTGTCGGCGTCTGCAAGCCCTCCCGCTGCGCCAGTACATAGGCACGCACAAATTCACCAAGACGCGCCGGAAGCACATTGTTGGCCATGTAGCCGATAATGGTAGCCGGGTATAGCGATGACAGCGGAATACGCTTTTCAGGGATGAGCAGATAGTGCCAGCGTACCGCCCGCAGAAAATAACTGACAAAGGTGCAGACCACCGCCAGGAGAATGTAGCGGTAATCAACCGTACAAGAGCTGCCCTCCACAGTTGGTTGAAATCGATCTTCCTGAACAGCAGCACCATAAAGAACAGACTGATACCGACGCCACACCAGAATTTCAGATCAAACCTCGATTTCATTCTTCCCCATTTCAATGACAGGTTTGATCTTGAGTGGATCAATCGTTGCCAGGATCTCGCGTGTATGCAGCACATCCTGCGAAATGGCACTTACCAATGCATCCGCATCAGGAAATTTCGTTACGTCGCGCAGCCTTCGTACAAAAGAGACCGTAATCTCCCGGCCGTAGATCTGATCGGCATAATCCAGCATGAACACTTCGATCGCACGACTGCCGCCATCAAACGTCGGATTCAGGCCGATGCTGCAGGCACCCTTTGACCAGGACTTCCATCCACCGAGACCATGACCGCATAGACCCCGTCAGGAGGCAGCAGTTCATTGCGGGTGGATATGTTTGCCGTCGGAAAACCAAGTGTGCGCCCGATATCGCGGCCATGGACAACGGTCCCCGAGATCATGTGATAGCGCCCGAGGACCCCTGAAGCAGCATCCATATCACCCGAGGCAATCATCCGACGGGCAAGACTGCTGCTGAAGACAAGCCCCTCTTCACCGATCGGCTCCATATCCTCCACTGTAAACCCTTTTTCCGCACCGATTCGTTCCAGGGTCTGGTAGTTGCCTGCGCGGCCGTTTCCAAAGGCGTAATCATGACCGATGATGATGTGCCGCATCCCAAGGATGTCACAGAGCATGTTCCGCACAAATTCATCGGCAGTCATGCGGGCAAACTCCACTGTGAACGGTACAACGACCAGATAATTTACACCGGCGGAGCCGATCAGTGCAACCTTCTGCTCAAAGGTGGTGATCATCGGAGGAGTGGCATCTACAGAAAGGACTTTTAGCGGGTGCGGCTCGAATGTCACCACAACCGATTGGAGGCCACGCTGCAATCCACAGGAGTTGAGGTGTCGAAAAATCTCCCTATGGCCGCGATGGACACCGTCAAAGTTGCCGATGGTCACGACAGAGTCATGAATAATTCCCGCAGCTATGTCCGAATCTGTCACTACACGCATAACATAAATGCTCTCATCCTATAGCAGCCAGTTCCAGGCGCTGTCCCCAGCGTCTGAGCAATTCTTCCCTGAGTGAGACATGTCCGGCATGCGGAAAGCTCCGGATCAGACTCCAGGAGACCGAATGCCGCCTGGCGCGCCTGTTCCAGGATCGTGCCGTCCCGCAGGATATTGGCAACCCGGAAATCGGGCATACCGGACTGACGGGTTCCCAGAAAATCGCCCGGGCCGCGTATCTCCAGGTCGGCCTCGGCAATCCGGAAACCGTCACAGGTCGATTCCATGACACGCAATCGTTTTTCGCCATCCTCCGACATCCTGCCCGGAGTCAGGAGGATACAGCGGGATTGTGCACTCCCGCGGCCTACCCTGCCCCGCAACTGATGAAGCTGGGACAGGCCGAAACGCTCGGCATGCTCGACCACCATCACGGTGGCATTGGGGACATCGATACCGACCTCGATCACGGTGGTGGACACAAGGATATCCAGCTCCCGCGCCTTGAACGACCCCATGACAGACTCTTTCTCTTCCGGAGTCATCCGGCCGTGCAGCAGGCCGATGCGCAGGGTCGGGAACACATCCCGGTCCAGATGCTCCGCCATCTGGCTGGCGGCCTTCAGATCGGATTTTTCCGTCTCCTCCACCAGCGGGTAGATGATATAGACCTGATGCCCCTTTGAAACCTCTTCGCTGATTATGCCGTACACCTGGGTCCGCCGGGATTCAAAAAACACCCTCGTTTCGACCGGAGAACGACCGGGCGGCAGTTCGTCGATCACAGAGAGAGACAGGTCCCCGAAAAGCGTCATGGCCAGCGTACGCGGGATCGGGGTGGCAGTCATGACAAGGATGTCGGGGTTGGTGCCCTTCTTCCTGAGGATGCCGCGCTGCAGGACACCGAATCGGTGCTGCTCGTCGATAATGCCAAGCCCCAACCGGGCGAACTCGACCTTATCCTGGATAACGGCATGGGTGCCGATCACGATCTGGGCGGTGCCATCAGCGACACGCGCCAAGACATCCGCCTTGGCTTTGCCTTTCATGCCTGCGGAGATCAGAACGGTTTCCAGGCCGAGTTCGGCACACCAGCGGTGAATAACCAGCCAATGCTGCTCTGCCAGGATCTCGGTCGGGGCCATGATGGCGACCTGGTACCCGTTTTCCACCGCCACCAGGGCAGCCATCAGCGCGACCAGGGTCTTGCCGCAGCCCACGTCCCCCTGCACCAGGCGATGCATGGGATGGGGCGACATCATATCGTTCTTGATTTCGGACAGTACCCGCCGCTGGGCAGCGGTCAGTTCGAACGGAAGCAGTTTTGCCAACTGCTTGGTGTAGCGGTGGGTGACCTGAAAGGCGATCCCCTCTTCCAGGGTTACGCCACGACGTTTCAGGGCCAGTCCCAACTCCCAGAAAAAAAACTCGTCAAAGGCCAGGGCCCGGTGCGCAGGTGTGTGCCCTTCGTTCAGTTCATCCAGCACGGTCTCCGGCGGGGGCAGGTGAACTTCCCGCAGGGACTCACGCAGCCCCGGCAGATTCATGGGTTGCAGGATCTGCCGGGGGATCAATTCACGGACATTCGGCAGAAAACCATCGACAACCTCTTTCATCACCCGACGCATGACCTTCTGGCTGAGGCCCTCGGTCAACGGGTAGACCGGAACGATCCTGCCGAAATTGACCGGATCGGCGGCCAGAACGTCCGCAACACTCCTGCCGGCCTCGATCCATTCCACATCGGGATGATGCACCTCCCGCTGAAATCCGAACTGTGCCACTTCGCCCGTAAAAACGCCGACCCGGTCCACCTTCCAGACCCGCTTCATGAAGGTCGGGTTACTGTTGAACCATTTCAGCGTGACACTGCCGGTATCATCGGCAACAACGGCCTCGAAGAATCGACGGCCGCCCTTCGTGGCCGTCATGTCGGCAGAAAGCGACCCTTCCCGAGAAGACCTCCGTAACACCGGGGCGAAGCCGGGCAATGGGCTGCACCTGACGACGGTCTTCATAGCGATGGGGCAGCAGATAGAGGGCATCCTCGACATTCCTGACACCCCGCTTGGCCAGTAACTCAGAGAGTTTCGGCCCGACCCCCTTGATGGCCTCCATGGGGGTCTGCAGGTTTTTCCGGGCAATGTCCTCTTTCAGCCCGCCGGTTTTCCCCGGTTTCTCATCAGCCGGCGCAGGCGGCTGATACACGACAGGAGAGCCTGAAGCCACCCTCACACGGCTCGAGACACACCTCTTCGCCGGGTGCCACCCCGAGGATCGTCCTGACTTCTGCTGGAAGCCTGATGCTTCCGTCTTTTTCAAGCCGTAGTTTCATGGATTCATAAGCCGCTTCCTGTACTAACATTTCGGATAAGACTCCGAAGATATTCATCCACTAAACAAAAACCCTCACAGGGCTTTCCATGAGGGTTTTCAGTTACATGTGCGGGTGAGAAGCGGCATCACTCGAAGATGGCATTCAGATCCTTCAGGAGCACATCAATATCCAGACCGTGGGCATTTGCTCCCTGCTCCAGGCTTTCGTTCTGGGCCCCCATGCAGCCGACACAGCCCAGGTTATGCTTTTGAAGCACCTTGACCGTATCAGGATGCAGACGCATCACTTCAAAGAAAGTCATATCTTTTGTAATTTTATCTGCCATTTTTGTTTCCTCCGGTGTCTATGAGAGTGAGATCTGCAAGCGGGAGACTCATCCCCCCCACTACAGCTTCACTCGTATTTAATGTCGATTATCTCGTATTCCCTGGTCCCCGACGGCACCGAGGCCTTGACCGAATCATCCAGTTTGTGGCCGATCAGGGCCTTGCCGACCGGTGACGTGCAGGATATCTTGCCCAGCTTGATATCGGCCTCGTCTTCACCGACAATCTTGTAGGTGATCTCTTCTTCGGTGGCGGTGTCATAGAGCGTCACCGTGCAGCCGAAGACCACCTTGTCCGGCTTCATGTTGGACAGATCGACCACATAGGCCCGGGCCAGCTTGCCATTGATCTCCTGGATCCGCCCCTCGATGAATCCCTGGCGGTTCTTGGCGGCATCGTACTCGGCATTTTCCGAAAGGTCGCCATGGGCACGGGCCTCGGCGATATCCTGGATTACCTTGGGGCGCTCTACCCGGATCAGGCGTTTGAGCTCTTCCTGGAGCGCTTCGTGGCTTTCTTTTGTCAATGGTATGGAATGGGACATCTACACACAACTCCTGAGATACGTTTCTGATAACAGCCCGCACCATGCGGAAATACGATTTTAACCTGCCAGATAATCCTGCAGGGCCTTGACGCCGATCTTCTGCGACTTCAAGGCGATGATGCTGTCCACCGCGGCCTTGGCTCCGGCTGTGGTGGTAAAATAGGCGATGTTATGCATCAGCGCTTCCCGGCGGATGGAAAAGGAGTCGGCCACCGCCTGCGCGCCTTGCGTGGTGTTGACCACCAGGCTGATTTCACCGTTCTTGATGGCATCGACGATATGGGGACGACCTTCAAGGACCTTGTTGACCCGCTTGACCGGAATACCCTTCTCCGCCAGATAGGTCGCCGTTCCACCGGTGGCCAGAATGCCGAAACCGTTTTTATACAGCTTTTCCGCTGCAGAGACAACATGTTTCTTGTCGGCGTCCCGTACACTGATGAAGACATTGCCGCCCAGCGGCAGCTTGACATCGGCGCCCAGCTGGGCCTTGGCAAAGGCCTCGGCAAAGGTGTCGCCGATGCCCATGACCTCGCCGGTGGATTTCATCTCCGGCCCCAGCAGCGTATCCACACCGGGGAATTTGACAAACGGGAAGACCGATTCCTTGACCGAGATATGCTTCGGCACGATCTCGCCGGAAACACCCAGCTCCTTGAGGGTCTTGCCGGCCATGATCCGGGCGGCGATCTTGGCCAGGGGACGACCGGTGGCCTTGGAGACAAAGGGCGAGGTGCGCGAGGCCCGGGGATTGACCTCCAGGATGTAGATATCGCCATCCTTGATCGCATACTGCACGTTCATCAGCCCCTTGACGTTCAGTTCCAGCGCCATCAGACTCGTCTGGCGGCGTGATCTCGGCGATCAGTTCATCGGAGATCGAGTAGGGCGGCAGGGAACAGGCCGAATCGCCCGAATGGATGCCGGCCTCTTCGATATGCTCCATGATCCCGCCGATGACCACTTCCGTGCCGTCACAGAGGGCATCCACATCGATCTCGATGGCCTCGTCCAGAAACTTGTCGATCAGGATCGGATGCTCGGGCGAGGCCTGCACGGCGGTCGTCATGTAGCGGCGCAGGTTGTCCACATCATAGACGATCTCCATGGCCCGGCCGCCCAGCACATAGGAAGGACGGACCACGACCGGATAGCCGATCCGGTCGGCCACCTTCTCGGCTTCTTCGAAGGAGCGGGCCATACCGTTCTCCGGCTGGCGCAGTCCCAGCTTGTGCAGCATCTCCTGGAAGCGCTCCCGGTCCTCGGCCCGGTCGATGGCGTCCGGCGAGGTGCCGATGATCGGCACGCCGGCCTTTTCCAGGGCAACGGCCAGCTTGAGCGGTGTCTGTCCGCCGAACTGGACGATCACCCCGTCCGGCTTCTCCACTGCGACGATATTGAGGACATCCTCCAGGGTCAGCGGCTCGAAATAGAGGCGGTCGGAGGTGTCGTAGTCGGTGGAGACGGTCTCCGGGTTGCAGTTGACCATGATGGTCTCGTAGCCGTCCTCGGCCAGGGCAAAGACACCATGCACGCAGCAGTAATCGAATTCGATCCCCTGGCCGATCCGGTTCGGCCCGCCGCCCAGGATCATGATCTTCTTCCGGTCGGTCGGCTCGGCCTCGCACTCCTCTTCATAGGTGGAGTAGAGATAGGGCGTGTAGGCCTCGAATTCGGCGGCACAGGTATCCACGCGCTTGAAGACCGGCAGCACCTTCAGGGACAGCCGCAGGGCGCGGACCTCGTCTTCGCTTCTGTCCCAGAGCTTGGCCAGGATCTTGTCGGAGAAGCCGAACTGCTTGGCCTCCCGCAGCTGCTCCCGTGAGATGGCTGCCGGATCGAGCCGTTTCAGCTCCTCTTCCTTCTCGATGATCTGCCGGATATTGTGCAGGAACCAGGGGTCGATGGCGGTATGCCCGTAGATCTCCTCGACCGTCATGCCGCTGCGCAGGGCATCCCCCAGGTACCAGAGCCGCTCGCAGTTGGGTACGCGCAGCTTTTCCAGCAGGAGCTGCTGCTCTTTGCCGGTCAGCGCCCGGCGGGTCTCCGCGGTCAGGTCGAACAGACGTCGACTCGAAACCGCATGAGCCGATCTCCAGGGAGCGGAGCGCCTTCTGGAAGGATTCCTTGAAGGTCCGGCCGATGGCCATGACCTCGCCGACCGACTTCATCTGGGTGGTCAGGGTGGCATCGGCGGCCGGGAATTTCTCGAAGGTGAAGCGCGGGATCTTGGTCACCACGTAGTCGATGGTCGGCTCGAAGCAGGCCGGTGTCTCGCGGGTGATGTCGTTGGGGATCTCGTCCAGGGTGTAGCCGACGGCCAGCTTGGCGGCGATCTTGGCGATGGGGAAGCCGGTGGCCTTGGAGGCCAGGGCCGAGGAGCGGGAGACCCGCGGATTCATCTCGATGACGACCAGCCGGCCGTTCACGCGGATTGATGCCGAACTGGATATTGGAACCGCCGGTATCGACGCCGATCTCGCGGATGATCTTGAGCGAGGCATCGCGCAGGATCTGGTATTCCTTGTCGGTCAGGGTCTGGGCCGGGGCCACGGTGATGGAATCGCCGGTATGGACCCCCATGGGATCGAAGTTCTCGATGGAGCAGATGATGACCACGTTGTCCGCGGTGTCGCGCATGACCTCCAGCTCGTACTCCTTCCAGCCGATGACCGATTCTTCGACCAGGATCTCGTCGGTGGGCGAGGCATCGATGCCGGCCATGGCCATCTTCTCGTACTCTTCCATGTTGTAGGCGATGCCGCCGCCGGTGCCGCCCAGGGTGAAGGACGGGCGGATGATCGCCGGAAAGCCGATCGTCTTGATGACCTCCATGGCCTCCGGCGTAGTTGTGGGCCAGGCCGGAGCTGGGAACGGCCAGGCCGATCTTCTCCATCGCCTGCTTGAACAGGGTCCGGTCCTCGGCCTTCTTGATGGCCGGCAGCTTGGCGCCGATCAGTTCGACGCCGAACTTGTCCAGAATCCCCATCTCGGCCACGGCCACCGCCGTATTCAGCGCCGTCTGGCCGCCCAGGGTCGGCAGGATCGCGTCAGGGCGCTCCTTTTCGATGATCTTGGCCAGGATCTCCGGCGTGACCGGCTCGATGTAGGTGCGGTCGGCAAAATCCGGGTCGGTCATGATGGTGGCCGGGTTGCTGTTCAGCAGCACCACCTCGTAGCCCTCTTCCTTCAGCGCCTTGCAGGCCTGGGTGCCGGAATAGTCGAATTCGCAGGCCTGGCCGATGACGATCGGGCCGGCGCCGATGATGAGGATCTTTTTGATGTCGGTTCGTTTTGGCATTGTACTCAAAACTCCTTCGTATGTTTACCTGAAAAGAGCCGCACCGGCCAGGCAGCACCCGGCTAGGGTGTGGATCTAATTGAAAAACGCTCAGTCCTGTACAGCGGTCAGACGGTCATAGGCGGACTGCAGCGATTCGATATGCTCATTGTCACTGGCCATCATGGCATTGAACATGTTCTTACAATTTTTATCCGTGAAGGTGACCACGCAGCCGAGATGAAATTCAGCCAGATACTTTTCCAGCCTGATGGCGTGACCGAGGGCTTCCTGCAGAGCGGGCGGATTGAGCCTGACTTTGTCTATGACGGCTTTCATCTGCGAGATATACATTACCGAACGATACTATTTCAGATTTTTTTTCGTATTGCTATGAGGAGAATGACTCTCTGGAATGGAGTGCACCGACTAATCCTCGACGATTAATTGAAAGAATTGTTGTCCCATCTTCCCTTATTCCACAAAACATTTCAGAAATTATGGTAAGGGCCGGGAGAAATCCATTGACTCTAATGGGTGAAATTCAAAATTTGCAATATCATTTGGGTTTGTATTCTGACTGATCAGGCAGCACCCGGGGATTGCATTAGCGGGCACGGGTTAACTGTAATGTAGCCGAGAGTCACAGGGAACGAAGCGGAAAATGTTTTGCCTGGCAAAAGTCCGACATTTCCGGAACGGCGCCAATCAGTGCTCTCAGTTCCGGAGAAGCACGACGGCCTCCGCCACAATCCAGTCCCATTCCGTCAATCACCGAAGGACGAATCCACATAAGTCCCAAGCAATTGTGCCCGAGGATCTGGCGTGAGTAGGTTGTATTCTCTATTCCTCGAGTAATGTGTAATTATCGAGAATCCATTCACCAAACAGGGTAAACAATACTAAAACGCAAAGGTAAACTGCCCAATAAAATACAATTCTCGAAGCATTGAATAGCGGATCTGGATCAAAACTCGGAATAAATGTAACTTCAAGGGACTTTGCTAGATGTAAATAGAATGTTGAAGGATCCGAAGCTAAAGGAATTGACTTATAAAGGTAGAGCATAACCATTGCAAAAAAGGCGGACGCGATTAAGGAAAAATAAAATGACATAAATCGTTCTTTCAAAACTTCCATCGAAGTACAATTTTTGGAATAATGATCCCTAATAGATCCTAAAATCGTCCCTAAGAGAGGGATGGAAGATTTATTTTTTACTGGATGTGTCAACAGTCTGATGGATAATAGAAATCCTGGAAGTGTTGCAATGGGGGTCGTTGTGAACACTTCGTTTAGACCTTTTGTTAACTCGTAATTTGTGCCAAAAATTAAAAAGTTTGAGGGGTTTAAGAGGTAAATAAATGCAAAATAAAGGGGAACGGTTAGAAAGATATTATTTATTAAAATTATCTTAAAATTTGTCATAGCCGGTTCACGATATTTACTCGTAGAACCTTCAAATTTGTAATATTCTCCGATTCTCGAAATGGGATTTGAAATTGTAACGATAATTATTACATATGTGCATAACACGGAAATTGTGATTATGATGAGAGCTTCGACGACAAGAGAAAGTAAAGAAAACAAATTGAATATCTGTATTATGGCTGAAGGGAATGCTGAGAAAAAACTCAAGAGTGTGCCAAATATTGAAAGCTTAATGATGAACCAAACTAATTTTTTTATTTCTGCACACATGTTTTTTGTCCATTATGCCGAAGATAAATCAATGAATTTAATTTAGCACTTTCCTATTATATCTCTTTATTATTAGAGTCTTCACGACTCTTTTGTTTTGCACTATCATTGTTGGACACATTTGTTGCAACCATATATTGAAATAAATCAGAAGGGAAAAACATTCGATCGTTAAATTTCTCTTTTGGATATTTTCTGATACGGCTTTGGATAAACGTTTCAAGGTGCGATATAGAGAAATGAAAAAATCGATCGTTCTTCGGTTCTTTTTTATTCGAGAATAGTACTTTGGCGATTTGGAATTGAGATGATACGATTATGAGATTTTTTTCGTAAACGGATGAGATTATATTTGCGAAGTCTGGAGTGAATCCAAATCTACCAACCGCGTAGGATACATTTTGACTTTTGAAGACTTCTTTAACGTTGAAATCTCCAGTTTTAACTTCACACATAATCCCGATCGGTATGTTTGGGGTGAATGGTTCAAAAAACGACTTATCCCAATCATCAGGTTGACCTCCAATTTCCTCAAAAACAAAAGGCAATCTTAATGCGATGATATCGATGTCACTCGGATGCTTAACATTTTTAGATCGATGAACAACAAAGTTCTCCAGCGGAAAGAAACCATTTAGGCGCAGATACCAATACGCGATTTCTTCACCGTAATTAATCATATTCTATCTCCTTCATTACCATTACTGTCCAAATCCCTTAGAATTTAGTGTTTCAACTAAATCATCCTTCGATAGATTCATTTTGATAATTTGTTTAATGGAATCCCGAACGTAATTTCGTAACTTCGCGACTTCATCTTCCTCACCAACCGCATTCCAAATCTCATTTCCAGAGTGAATCAATAACGATCTTTTCTCGTATAATTTTTTAATATCCTTTTGGATTCTTTTGGCATCCTCAACGGAATTACCAAGTAGTACAGCAAAATTCCTTGAAATTTTATAGGTCGTCTCTCCTTTTCCGGGGTTGAATAAGACTTCGGAGGCGATCCATAATGACAAAAATGCTAACGAAGGATTGGGAGTAGTATATGATAATTCAAAATTTTCTAGAGCCAATTTCAAATATTTAAAATTTTTAGGAATTCTGGTTTTCTCAAAAAAAATTTGGGCTGGTTCTATCTCAATATCATCTAAATGGAACAATTCATCAAGATTAAAAAATGACGCCCCTCCAGCATATTTGATATTCGGAATGTTATCAGAAATACTATATACGTACCAACAGACCGGGTGGATATTTCCAGTCTTAAATAACCGTAAATATCGAAGTGGAATTTCTATATTTTCCGTATAGAGTTTATAGATCTCTTGAAAAAAATTCATGGCGTATGAACCTTGTTCATCCGCATTTTCTGGCATGTCATAATTGAAGGAATTTTTGATATAGTATATTTTTTTTCTTTGTGAAATAGTGGTGAGGTAATGTCTCCAACGAAAAATTTCATTAGGAGGTATTTTTTCAAAATTACTGATTAGTTTTCTTCCTTCATCAAGTGATATTGAATCCACTTCGAATCCGTGCTTCAATTTTAAATTTAAGATTGAATCGTCTACATTTCCAAGTGGGGCAAAAAAGTACAACTTCAAATTGCTCATGCTATTCAAAATGAATACCAGATGAACCATTAAGTTATCTTTTTCAGGAATTTTTTCCGGTGCCACTTTTGAAAAGTTATTTTCAAACGATTTTCCGGAGAAGCACGACGGTCCCCCCACTATCCGGCCCCGGGTCCGCCCAACAACCACAAGCCCGGTCCCGTCCCATCGCACGCGGCCCGGGGGGGGTTCACCGCGTTCCAAAGAAAACGGGAGGGGGGGTTGCCGGCCTACCCCCCTCCGGATTCCGGGTCAGGCCTCGTTCCCGGCAGCCGATCCAGAGGTTATTCTGCCGGGGTTTTTCGACGGCGCGGGGGGTTTGCACAGGTTTCCATTCGTGAAGGTGCAGGGAAAATCCTGTCATTGACCAGGGGGGGTTCCTGGTCTACCTCCCCCCCCCAGGCGGGTGGGGGGGTTCCTTCGCGTCCGGAAAAAAACGGGTGGGGGGTTGGCCGGGCAACCCCCCGTACGACTTCCAGATTCTCTCGGTTCCGGAGAAGCTGACGACGGCCCCGGTACCAATCCGGTTCCAGGTCCGTCAATCAAGAGAGGACGGGTCCGCACCACCATGCGGTCGCGAAGGGTGGGGTGACCTCCGACCATGAGTGGTGGGTGTATGGTAAAGTGACATCGTGACCTTTACCGCAATCGGAATGTTGATATGCCACCCAATTGAAGGGAGATATAGAGTGGGGGTGTTTGCCTTAGAACACATTTTAAAGTTGCAGCAAGACTTCACAGATATTTCCCCTGAAATCAGGTGGCGAATCCGCAAATAAGCTGTAAACTTAAGAAAAATAAGGTGCGGCCCATCCAAAATTGGATGGGGAAGTCTTACTTCATTTTTATTGTGGTTTTTGAATCTGTTTTGCCTCTTAGACTGAACATACTATTGAATTCTTTTAATTCTGGTTCCGGACCCGTCAGTATCCCCCACTCTTCAGTGCCCTCCGTATCAGCAATTGACGACGGTCTCGCCAACCCGGTCCCGGGTCCGCCCAACCACCACCAGCCCGGGCCCCACCCCGCCGCACACCACCGGGAGGGAGTGCCCCCACCTCTACAAAAATACGGCCCGGACAATTCAGCGGATTAATTCCCGGCGGCCGGAAAATATCCCGGGCCCAACTCGCTCGCGCCGGAATATCTTCGATCCGCACAGCCGGGCCACGAACAAAATTCCTTCGACACCAAGTCTCCAGGCCCTCCCGACCGCCCCCCATTACCGACGTAAAACCAGATCCAGAAAAAAGGGGTTCTTTTCGTACCCTGTGCCCCAGCCCGTCTTTCCGGATATCTGCTGCTGTATCGTTGCTAAATAGGGTCATTTCCGGGCACGTAAAGAGTACCAGACGGCCAATCAGGGGATAAAATGGTCGATTCCTGAAATTGGGTTGCCTCTTTTTGCTGAAATGTTGTCGGTCATACCTCAGGAAGGGGTAATTGGAGACTGAAATGGACTCTGTTGACTCCATCTCAGATTCTCCTCTCCCTGTCCGGCCTTGGTAACGGATCCCGGATCACCAGACCGCGATCCAGAACCCTGGAGACCAGGGAAGTCCCCCAGCACATTGTTCCCGGAAAACGCCCGTGTATCGTTGCTAAATAGGGTCATTTCCGGGCACGTACAGAGTGCCAGACGGTCAATCAGGGGATGAAATGGTCGATTCCCGAAATTGGGGTGCCTCTTTTTGCTGAAATGTTGCCTGTCGGACCTCTGGAAAGGGGAATCGGAGGCTGAAATGGCTTCTGTTGTCCTCATCTCTCATCTCCACTCCGGGGGACCCCGATGTTCCGGCAATTGACAACGGGGCCGGTACCGATTCGGTTCCGGGTCCGCCCAACCACTACCAGCCCGGCCCCGCCCCACCGCACGCGGCCGGCATGATGAGCCGAGGATCCACCCGGGAGAAAGAAAGGATTTTTCGTTCTTCAACTACGGTAACTGACCCAATATCGAAGTACCGCCCTCAGCCGGAAGTGTCACTTCGGCCAGGTCACGTTCATTCCACCGTTCGGGTCGCCGGTCGTCGCGAACCGGGCCCGGAGGTCGATCATATTTTCAGATACCCGGGCACTCGCCGGATCGATCACCCATGGTACCCCGAAAAGCAAAGAACGGTTCGCTGCCATGGAATGCCCCGGGGTTCTGGTCGAAATGGACATACATGTACTTGCAGAGGTACACGCTCGCGAATCATCTCTGCAGGATATCCCCAAAGCAAACTTCGCAGCGTCGGCGAAATCATAATCGGTCACGATCTGGTTTAAGGTGGAGTGGACTTTGAGAGGATGAGTTGGCGGGATACTTCGCAAGGTACCACATTCAGATTTTAACGCATGAGACTCTTTTAAAAGATCGTCCAAGGACAGTTTTATATCAAAGATCTCCATTGTAAGACTATGAACGGCCATATTAAAGCAGGAATAATCGTAGCGGTAATCCTTGTCGTAATAATGGGAGGATACGTTATTTTTGCAAGTCCTGCTCCCGTGACACCGGGGGTATCTGTGACCTCCGGTGTCGGCAATCCCGATTATCCCATCGATTCCCAGGTTTATACGACACTTGACCGGACCATTCTCCCCGTTTCCGTGCCTCCAGGCACTCCTTTGATTTACCCGGACCAGGTCGCCAACTATTCAGAGTATGGCTACGGTGCCTGGCGGTATGACAACGGTCTGCCGTATCAGAAACGGCTGGACCTCATGCCCTCTTCCTATGCGAATACCTCAGCCATGAACGGGGCTCTCCTCCTGCACTACTTTACGATGAGTGATATCCACCTCGCCGACAAAGAGACTCCTGCCCAGGGTATCATTGACGGTTACCAAGGCGGCAATCCTGCGGCGTATTCAGCGCAGATGATCATGACAACCCAGGAACTCGATGCAGCCATCCAGACGATAAATGCCCTCCACCTGCAAAAGCCGTTTGATTTCGGCGTGTTTCTCGGGGATGCGATCAACAACAACCAGTATAACGAACTCCAGTGGTATCTCGAAGTCATCGATGGCAAAACCGTTAACCCGGATTCCGGTGTTAAGGATGACCCGATCCCCGGACCTCTCAACGACTACCAGGACCCCTACAAGGCGGCGGGACTGAACACTTCGATCAAGTGGTACCAGGTGCTCGGGAACCACGACCAGTTCTGGCTCGGTTCATACCCTTCGAACGATTATCTTTCAAAGACCGTTACCGGTGTCACTATCCTGAACACGGAAAATTTATCCGTTGACCCGACCACTGACTTCGGGAAGCAGGGTTTCTACAACGGTGCAATCGACGGCCGGACGCCTCTTGGTAACGTTATTGGTACAGGGCCCGGCAAGGATTTTGCTGAACCTCCCCAGATCCTCGCGTCAGATCCAAACCGCCACTTCCTTTCGCCAGAAAAATGGATGGGTGAATTTTTCAAAACAACGTCGGTACCTCTGGGACACGGGTTCAATCAGACCGATGCATCAACAGGGTTCGCCTGCTATTCATTCGACCCTAGATCCGATGTACCGATCAGGATCATCGTGCTCGACGATACCCGGAAAGACATCAATCCCGCAGTTGGCAATTACGCGGATGCAGCCCTTGACAACCAACGGTTCAACTGGCTCATTGGTGAACTTGACAAGGGTCAGTCCGAAGGGAAGCTCATGATCATCGCTGCGCACATCCCGATACGCGATGAACCGCCCGGCCCGTCGAAGCTCTGGAGTCCCTATACTCAGGTAACCGAACAGGCGCTGATCGAAAAACTTCACACCTACCCGAACCTTATCCTCTGGATGTCGGGGCACACCCATGCAAATTCCGTTACCGCCCTACCATCGCTGGATCCCGCTCATCCGGAACTCGGTTTCTGGGAGGTCGAAACCCCATCACTACGCGATTTCCCCCAGGAGTTCCGCATGTTCGATATCGTTCGTAACAGCGACAACACGGTCTCAATCTTTGCAACCGATGTTGATCCGGCGGTCAGGAGCGGATCACTCGCGGGAATGTCACGTTCTTACGCGATCGCCTCCCATCAGATCTTCAACAACTCGATCAACTATCCGCCGACAGGGGCATACAATGCAGAGCTGGTTAAACAACTGACACCGGCAATGCAGGCAAAAATCCCGGCTCGGTAAACGCCAGAGTCCGGAAAATTTCAAAGCTCACTTTTTTCACCACGAAAAAACCGACCCGTAAGAGACGCCATACTATCCCGGCAGGGTCCGCTGCCGATTTGCGAAACGGTATCTCACCGGGCCCGGGTCCGCTCAACCACCACAAGCCCGGCCCCGCCCCGCCGCACGCAACCGGCACGGAAGACGAGTGCACCAGCTTCTGCGAAAACCCGGCCCGGACAATTCAGCGGATTAATTCCCGGCGGCCGGAAAATATCGCGGGCCTCCGGATGCGATCGCTCCGGATCTTTTACGGCCGGAACCGACACGAGCCGGAAAATTTTTGGCCGGGTTCCGGTTGCAGCAAAAAATGTCCCGGGCCCGAATTCGCAAGCGCCGGAATATTTTCGATCCGCAGCCGGGCCACGAACAATATTCCTTCGACAGACTGGTCTCCAGACCCTCCCGACCGCCCCCCATTACCGACGTAAAACCAGATCCAGAAAAAAGGGGTTCTTTTCGTACCCTGTGCCCCAGCCCGTCTTTCCGGATATCTGCTGCTGTATCGTTGCTAAATAGGGTCATTTCCGGACTCGCAAAGGGTGCCAGACGGCCGATTAGGGAATGAAACGGCCGATTCCCGAAATTGGGTTGCCTCTTTTTGCTGAAATGTTGCCAATCGGGCCTCTGGAAAGGGGTAATTGGAGACTGAAATGGACTCTGTTGACTCCATCTCAAATCTCCTCTCCCTGTCCGGCCCTGGTAGCGGATCCCGGATCACCAGACCGCGATCCAGAACCCTGGAGACCAGGGAAGTCCCCCAGCACATTGTTCCCGGAAAACGCCCGTGTATCGTTGCTAAATAGGGTCATTTCCGGGCACGTAAAGAGTATCAGACGGCCAATCAGGGAATGAAATGGTCGATTCCCGAAATTGGGTTGCCTCTTTTTGCTGAAATGTTGCCTGTCGGACCTCTGGAAAGGGGAATCGGAGGCTGAAATGGCTCCTGTTGGCTTCATCTCTCATCTCCACCCCGGGGGACCCCGATGTTCCGGCAGTAGACGACGGGTCCGGTACCGATCCGGTTCCGGGTTCGTCACTCACAGAGAGCCCGGCCCCGCCTCACCGCATGCGGCCGACATGGATGAAGTGAGCACATCTATAACAGGAAACCTGATTATCTCCTCCGCATAATGAATTAATCAGAAAGCAGCAGGTGAATTTGCCGTGGAAGTCGAAGAACAGATCATCAGGGAACTGCACCAGGTGCCACGCCAGCACTACCGCGAGATCCTTGATTTCATCCGGGCAAAAAAGAAGAAGGCCGGCAAAATAATTTCCGAAACAGCACTTGCCAGCGAATCCTCCCTGAAAAAGGACTGGCTGCGTCCTGAGGAAGACGAGGCATGGGCGGACTTGTAAAAGGCGACGTCGTTGTCGTCTTGTTTCCTTTCTCTGACCTGAGCAGCGCCAAGAAACGCCCAGCCCTTGTCATCGCAACACCTGATGGCGATGATGTAATTCTCTGCCAGATAACCAGCCGGCTGATATCAGACCGGTATGCAATTCTTATTAGCGAAGCTGATTTTTCTTCGGGATCTCTCCGGCAGGAGAGTAATGTGCGGCCAACCCGGATTTTTACTGCTGATAAAAAAATTATCCAATACAATCGCCGGTCACCTGAATGATAATGTCATAACGGCCATTGTCAATCGCGTGGTTGAAATTATTCAACAATAACCGGCCACTCCTCAGTGCCCCTGGTTCCGGAGATTGACGACGGGTCCGGTACTAAATCCGGTTCCGGGTCCGCCCCACACGTATGCTCAGGATTCCCTACCGGTGCGTCAGGGATCCCATCAGGGCATAGAAATAATCGGGCCGCCGGGTGGTGAAAAGTCCGTGCCATGCTTCGAGCGTTGCAGGTGCCATCACATCCAGACTCCGGAATACGTGGTAGGCGAACTCCACCGGTGCAAGTCCGCTTGCAGTGATGAGATTACCATCGGTCACTGCCGGTTCGTTCACGTAGTGATCCTCGCCCCGGTAGTTCGGGCAGAACATTTTCAGGGCTGCGGGATCGTTGCTGGTGTGCGGGCGGTTGTCCAGCAGGCCGGCGTTCGCAAGGCCAAGTGTCGCCCCGCAGATAGCGGCAATAAGCATTCCACCATCAAGCAACCGGCCTGCCACCTGTAGGGCGGGAGCCTGAACCGGATCAAGCCAGGTATCTGCTCCTGGCAGCACGAGCATGTCGCCGGGGACGGGATGGATATCCCTGATGAGGACTTCGGGTGTCAGGTGCAGCCCACCCATGGTAGTGACGGGGGCCAGGGTACTGCCGCATAGTACAATGGAATACCTGAGTACGGGATCTTTCAGGTACCGCCCGGAGCGGAGCTCGGCCATAACATGGCCCGGTTCCCAGTCAGCAAGGGTATCGAGGACATAGAGATAGAGCGTGGGCATGATTCACCATTATAGATAATTGGGCGGGATTAAGATATCCCTACTCTTTCGGGTTTTCCCATCGTCGCTTCGCATCCGGGGCATTCTTTTCCGTGGTGGTGGCACTCGCTGCAGGAATACCCGCAGACGGTCTGGATCTTCTTCTTTGCCATACCCTTGTGTCTGCTCTAAAAGATTATAAAAAGGCAGAGTGGACGGGATGTGAAAGTAATGTCGATAGATGACCGGGAACTTTTTATCCGGCCTTTGGTTCCGCACTTGACGACGGGTCCGGTACCGATCCATTCCCGGGTCCGCCCAACCCCCGCCAAGCCCGGCCCCGCACCAGCGCATAAGGCCCGGGGGGTTCCTTTGCGGCCCGAAGAGAACTGGAGGGGAGTTGCCGGCCTGCCTCCCCCCATGCCAGGTTCCGGTTGCAGCAAAAATTTCCCGGGCCAAAGCCCGCTCGCGCCGGTGTACACCAAAGCAACAACCCGGGAACGTTCAGGCTGTGGTGTGATAGTAAAACCATTAGCCCACAACGGTCACAAAGGGTATATTCGGTTAACACAGACCTTAGGAAAAGGAGATTTTACATTGGACATCCCACGTATCTTCACCATCACCGAAAGTGCTCACCGCATCCATAATCCGTTCACACCGGAAAAGCTCGCCACGCTCGGCGCAGCGTTGCGCCTGGAACCGGGGGCTCGTGTGCTCGACCTCGGCAGCGGTTCGGGCGAGATGCTGTGCACCTGGGCACGCGATTACGGAATCACCGGCGTCGGCATCGACATGAGCCCGTTGTTCACCGGGCAGGCGAAACTCCGGGCTGAAGAACTCGGAGTCGCCGATCGGGTCGAGTTCATCCACGGCGACGCTGCCGGCTACGTTGCCGACGAAAAGGTCGGTGTGGCAGCCTGTCTCGGTGCCACGTGGATCGGCGGGGGAGTCGCCGGCACCATCGGGCTTCTGGCGAAGAGTCTTTGCCCCGGAGGAATCATCCTCATCGGCGAGCCCTACTGGCGTGCAGTTACCCCCGACGGAAGACGTTGCCAGGGGATGCGGTGCCAATTCTGTCTCCGACTTTCTCCTGCTCCCGGAACTTCTCGCGTCTTTTGGCGACCTCAACTACGATGTTGTGGAAATGGTTCTGGCTGACCAGGAAGGCTGGGACAGGTACGAAGCGGCCAAGTGGCTCACCATGCGCCGGTGGCTCGAAGCAAATCCCGACGACGACTTCGCAAAAGAGGTCAGAGCCCAGACTGACGTTGGAACCAAAACGCTACGCCG
This sequence comes from uncultured Methanoregulaceae archaeon, assembly GCA_963818425.1. Classification (GTDB taxonomy): domain Archaea; phylum Halobacteriota; class Methanomicrobia; order Methanomicrobiales; family Methanospirillaceae; genus Methanoregula. Next base: position 24,850 of record CAWFSA010000013.1, read on the forward strand.
CGTACACGCGTGAATACCTTGGATGGGGTGTGTTCGCGCTGATGGCGCGGTGATGTGAGGCAGCCGGGATATCCGGCGGATTGCCGAGTCGAACCAATCACCAGATCACATGGCCGGAAAAATGTCCCAGGGCCCAACGCAATCGGATCCCGATTTTAAAACTGCAATCGCGATCACGATCGCGATCGAAAACCGTTCCGGGAAAAACCGGTAACCGATTTTCATCTCAGAATCGGATCCCGATTTTCATGTGAAAATCGATCAGCGATTTTGATCTCAAAATCGATCTGCGATTGAAAACCGGTTCCGGGACCGCAAGTACAGACGGAACGTGAAATCGGATCCCGATTTTCATGTGAAAATCGATCAGCGATTTTGATCGCAGAATCGATCGGCGGTTTTCATTTTGCAACCGGATCCCGATTTTGAAACTGCAATCGCGATCACGATCGCGATCGAAAACCGTTCCGGAAAAACCGGTAACCGATTTTCATCTCAGAACCGGATCCCGGTTTTCCCGGTTGAATCGATCCGCGAACGTTTTCTCCGGAGCAATTTTTTATCATTGGCCGGCCGGAGCCAGGAAAAAATTTCGCTGTACCCCCATTCCCACGGTCCACCGATCTCCGGGACACCCCACGTCGGAGACCGCCTCACGGGAGACCCGGAAGTACCCGTGGGAAATCTGGTACAACAGAGCCCGCTGCGAGCCCGGTTGTGCGTCTTTTCCCTCAACCCCGGGAATAAGAGGGAATGAAACGCAAAAACAAGGGAATTCAGCCCGGAATCTTCAGGGGTTTGCCGATGGGAATACGTGAGGCAATATATAGCAACGTTTGGAGGGCCGAAGTCGGGGCCGTATAGGGTTTAAGACGTCCGGGTCCCTTTTCGGATGCCGGAACCAGGGTTTTGACTCTCACTTCTATGCATCATCCGTGCCTGCGTTCCCCAAAGACTGGTCGGTTCCGGCACGTGACGACGGGTCCGGGTACTAAACCGGACCCGGGTCAGCCCAACCGCCACCAGCCCGGCCCCGCCCTACCGCATGCGGCCGACCGGGAGTGCCCAGCCTCTGCAAAAACCGGCCCGAGCAATTCAGCGAATTAATTCCCAGCAGCCGGAAATTGTCCCGGGCCTCCATATGCGATCGCTCCGGATTTTTTTCCGGCCGTAACCGGTTCGAGCCAAAAAAAATTTGGCCGTTGCCGATTGCAGCAAAAAATTTCCCGGGCCAAAGCCCGCTCGCGCCGGAATATTTTCAATCCGCAGCCGGGCCACGAACAAAATCCTTCGACACCAGATCTCCAGACCCTCCCGACCGTCCCCCATTACCGACGTAAAACCCGATCCGGGAAACAGGGGTTTTTTTCCGTATCCTGTGCCCCAGCCCGTCTTTCCGGATATCTGCTGCTGTATCGTTGCTAAATAGGGTCATTTCCGGGCACGCAAAGAGTGCCAGACGGCCAATCGGGATATGAAATAGCCGATTCCCGAAATTGGGTTGCCGCTTTTTGCTGAAATGTTGTCGGTCAGACCCCGGAAAGGAGTGATCGGAGGCTGAAATGGCCTCTGTTGAGTGCATCTCAGATCTCTCCATCTGGGGGATCCCGATGTTCCGCTACCTGACGACGGGTCCGGTACATACCCCGGCCCACGGGTCCGCCCCGCACGCACCCGTCTGATAAGAGATCCGGGCTGAACGCATGTGCCGGATGATCTCAGGCGGATGAAGTAATCGGTACGATGGTTCCTTTCCGGATTGTGCCGGGCAATGAGCGATGCCGGGTCCCGGTATTCTTCCGGAGTAAGGGTGAGCACATCGAGTGCCACTTTGAATTTCCTGACGGTCTGGATCTCCGCATCTTTTGTCATGACTGCCCGCTCGAAAATATCCTTGCTGGTAAAATCGTCGGAAATAATCGCGATGTCTATGTCGCTTTTTGGCGTTGCGCTTCCCGAACTCGAAGACCCGAACAGGATAAGGTCGTGGATATGAACGCCATTCTTCCTTACGATAGCACTGAAAAAATTTACTGCTTCGAGGACTTGTGCGTCAACCATGTAAGAATCTCCTTCGTCTCGCGTAGGATCTTTTCGGTCTTCTCTTTGGTATATTGTTCAAGAACCACATCAAGGTTGTGCGGATATCGTCCGGTAATCCCGATACGATTGATGACAAACAGGGAATCCATGTACTGCGTGGGTAATTCAAGTTCGAGGATTTCAACCAGGAAGATCAGACTGTGGGTCTTATCCGGATCGTCCTGAATTTGTTGACATAGAGCGCTTTCAAGGCTTTTTCGAGTGCGAGGTGACAGAAGAATATCACCGGGGGATAACGCCCGGCTGATACGAGGGATTCGGCAGTTCCGAGATCATACTGCGCCTGCCTGAACCATTCACCTGAATGGGGAGTCATTTTTTACAAAAACCTCGTTGCCGATCTCTATCTTTGCGTATGTTGTCAGATGAATATATTGTTTCATCCTGACCGCTCCCACCAGTTCAATCTCCTCTTATCAATGCCCTTTTAGTTCCAGCACGTTGACGACTGCCCCGGTACCAATCCGGCCCCGGGTCCGCCCACCCACCACAAGCCCGGCCCAGTCCCACACGCAAGCAGGGGGGTGGGAGCCTGTCCTGCTGAGGAACAAGGGGAGGGGGGTCCGGGATTTTTTGAAGAGGGGGGTACCCCCTCCGGGTCTCTGATGTTCCAGCCAGCCCATGGTGTACAACCGGTCCTGCCGGCGCTTCGCAGTGCCCTCGGTTCCGGAGAAGCATGACGGTCTCAGTACCCATCCGGCTCCGGGTTTGTCAATCAACGACAGGCCGGGTTCGCCCCCCACACATGAAGGAGGCATACGAAGGGGATCCTTCGCGTTTTGAAAACAAAGGGAGGGGGGTTGCCCGGTTACCCCCCTCCCTTACGGTTTCCTGGATTCTGGATTGAATGCCGGTATTATCACACGAATGGGATCCCGACCGGCAATCCGCACCTGCTAAATAACCGTCCCGTCCAATAATTGGTGATAGTATGCCAGTCATTATACTCAGACAGAAGAAAGGCCTGACCCGGGACCAGAAGCGCAGGATCGTTAAGGAGTTCACCGAAACCATGGTCAATGTTGCCGGTGCCAAAAAGGAACTGGTGACCATCATGATCGAGGAAAAAGAGCTCGAGGACATCGGCAAGGGCGGAGTACTCCGTTGCGATGAGTAACTGAACCGTTTTTCCCGCACACACCCCATCTTCTTTGGTAGGGAGGATGGCAGGGTGCAATATTTTACTATGCCAAAGAACAGAGTATCGCAACAGACTATGCAGACATCTGAAGGGTTCCCGCATCTTCTCTCCCGTGCAGCCCGGGTGTTCGTATTCATCTTCCTCATGGCTGCGGGCGGATGCGTCATCATGATGCCCGTAGCTGCCCACTCGCCTTCTGATATGTCAGTATCCTATCAGGAGCTCTCCCGCACACTCGTTGTCACTATCACTCACCCGGTACCGAATCCGCAGAGCCATTATATCAGGGAAATACTCGTGACAATAAACGGCAAAACAGTAAACGATTCCTTCTATACCAGCCAGCCGGCGCCGGATACCTTTTCCTATACCTACCCGATTGAAACGGTGACAGGGGATGAAATCAAAGTAACCGCCACATGCTCTCTGAGCGGTTCAATCTCACGAACATTGTATAATACCGGCCCGATTGCATCAGCCCCATCGCTCAATGCGGACCTGCCGGGCAACAAAGGCATCCGCCGGGCTCTTCTCTCTCATCGGGATTGGGGTCGCCGTATTCCTGGCCGGGAAAAACTAGCCGCTTTTACCGGTCCCTGCCGCCCCTGCGTTCGCTGTACGGGATCTGGGTACTCCGCCCCCGGGTGGGTTTCCCCCGTTCCTTTTGCGCGTTCTCAAACCGTTCATCCAGCGGGATCTCGGCGCTCTTCCCCCGGGAAAGGGTTTCCGGATCCTGTGCACTGCCGAACCGTTCTTCGAGCGGGATCTCGGCGCTCCTGCCTTGGGAAAGGGTCTCCGGCTCCCGACGGGTACTGCCGAACCGTTCTTCGAGAGGGATATCAGCACTCCTCCCCCGGGGGAGCGTGTTCTCATCCCCCTCTTCACGGTTCCGCCGCTCACCAAAGGAGATCTCGCTGCTCCGCCGGGTAAGGGCTCCCGGTGCCCGGGACATATCGCGGGAGGACCCGTCGGCGTCCGGAATAAAATCAATACCGGGATCATTGGAAGCCCGTGCTGCCGGGCACACCCTTCCTCTGCGCCGTTATCTTCGGGGCCGGAGTCCTCCCGCCGGCTCCCTGGCCGGTGCCTGCCGGAGCGTTCCGGGTGCCTTCAGAGGCCGACGGGCTCCCGGGGGCTTCACCCCCGCCACGGATCTTCGCTACCCGTTCGTTTATTTCCTCGTCCCGGTCTTTTGCGCTCCATTCGGTGAACATCAGGAACTGGAGGAAGGCCTCGGGTTCACGGAACAGGGAGGCCCCCAGGCCGGCAAACCGGATAGTCCTTTCCACGTCGCCATACCACCCTCCCGCCCGTATGACAATGGCATCGCCTTTGGTATCGAACTGGTACACACGCTCGATCGCGCCGTTGCGTCCCCATGCCGTCTCGCTGATACCGTTATCTTCGAAGGTAATGATTTTCCCGACGGCACCATAATCCCCGCCCTCCCGCACAGCGATCTGCCTGCCTCCATTCTCGTACCGGAAGGTCCGGGGGCGTTCCCCGAATGCAAATGTTTCTTCGAGCATCCCGTACCGGTCAAAGACGAACCGCCTGAGTATCTTTTCCTGCCGGCGGGGATCGCGCTCTGTCATGATATCCGAGGAGGTATCGAACAGATACAGCCGTTTTATGGTCTTTTTGGCATCGAGAACCCGGACTCCGCCACTGCCGTACTGGTAAAACCGGGAGATCTCATCCCGCCTTGTGCCGGCATGTTCCGTGATAAGGATATCTTCCATTCGCTGTTCACCACCCGTATTCAGTCGTTTTTTACCATTATTTTGTCTGTCGAGAAATAGTTTCTTCTCGAACGTCGATGGTCATCAGGCCCGAGAGAGGAGAAGAACCCGATGGGTTCTTCGACTGACCATCAGCTCTTGGACGTGGCACGGTATTCCCCCCTGCTGTTCAAAAGATAACATTGATTCATGCATGCCGCAAATACAGATTCAGCAATGTCTGAAGAGTTTCCTGTGCAGGAACCAGTCCTTGATCCGGATCATTTACATCACGTAACTGAGAGAACCCTGCACCTTGGCAAGTGGAGTACCCGGTTCTGGGCCTGGCTTATCGATATTATCATGATCATCTGCTTCTGGAATATTATCATTGGAATTTTTGATCAGATCTGGGAATTACCGTTGCTCTGGGACTTCCTGCACCTGGAACTCCCTGCAATCGGCTTTGAAATACTGCTCATCTTTACCTACTGGACGGTCATGGAAGGATTCAGAGGCCAGTCAATAGGAAAAATGGTAATGAACTTAAAAGTCGTAAACCGTGACGGTACGAGAATCACTTACACAACTGCTGCTCTTGAAAGTCTCCCAAAGGCGTTCCTCCATATTCCTTTCATTATTTTCCTTATCCTGGACTGCCTGATCGGGTGGCTCGGCATGCCGGGGAGCAAACTCCGGGTCTTCAACCGCATCTCCAATACCATCGTCATCAGGACCGATTACCGTGAACCGGCCGGTATCCTGTACGTAAAAGAAAAAGAATAATTACACACGCTCCCACTCTATCCTTTATGCGGGAACTTGCTGTTCTGATTATTGTACTGGTTTGTGTTGCGTTCACCGGCGGGTGTACAACCCAGACCACTTCCCAGACACATCCATCACAGGCGACCCAGGTTGCAACCCAGGTTTCTTACGGGCCGACAGAAGAGGTGCTCATAAAAGCCACGTCATTTGATCCACAGGAACTCTATATCAAGACAGGAACTACGGTAAACTGGGTAAATAACGATAAGATGTCCCGTCATGTTGTCCACCTTCCCACTGAAGCCACCGCCAAGGAATTGTTCAATTCGGGAAGCCTGTCGCCGGGAGACACCTTCAGTTATACGTTCACGAAACCTGGCAGGTACGTGTATGGTGACCCCCAGCATGGCGGCGGCCGTTCTCCCTTCGTGAATGTAGCAGATTAGGCTCCGTGAAAAACGAACCTCTATGGCGGGACTTAATAATAGGAAGGCGAATAGCGACATTCCCGATCAGTCTGACGAATCACCCGATGAGAGAAAGGAATCGCCAGACGGTGAATCTGTTCCGTCGCAGGATGACCGGCTGGCACACTTCATCCGCATGCTTTCCGATGACGATGAAGTCAGCCGGTGGAAGGCCGCGGAAGCGCTGGGAAGGATGGAAGACCCGGCAGCGGTGGATGATCTCATCAGTACCCTCTGGGATGACGATGCCCGCGTCCGGCTCAAGGCGGCGTGGGCACTCGGCCGGATAGGTGACCAGAGGGCAGATATCCCGCTCCGGCGCCTGTACCGGATGGAGGGCGAAGCGGCACAGGAAATTATCCAGGAAGCACTGGAAACCATACGACGCGGTATGAGCCATAAATAGCCGGGGTATGCGGGTTTTCATCCGCACGAACTCCTCCGGACACGGCAGGGGAGACAGGTTTATCCTTTTTCCGGTAGTATAGCACTCAAGAACAGTTTCCCATGACCGATATCGAATCACTCTACAAAAAAGTGGATGGCAAAATCCTCATCGAGATCAAGCTCTCGTCAGTTATGCAGATATTCAACTCGTTCGATCCTGCACCCTTCCACGAAAAAGAGCTGGACTCTGCTGCAGAACACTACATTATCGAGACTGTAAAGGATTTTCCGAAAAAGACCCGCTTTAAGATCCTCATTTACCTCCCTCCCGATATCGCCGGTACCGAGCGGGCACGGCAGATCCCGCAGGCAATCCAGAACCATTTCAAGTACAAGGTTATGGTACAGGACCGGAAGTTCCGCCAGCGGTTCCGGCACGGCAGATTCACCCTGCTTATCGGGCTTACATTCCTTGCCATTGCCCTGTTTGCCCGCCAGGAGGTATCCCACATCAACAACCTTCTGTTTGCCCAGATCTTTGCCGACGCACTCCTGATTATCGGCTGGGCTGCGATGTGGGAACCGATCACCGTGCTGCTCTACGAGCTCTGGCCGATAATCCAGCAGAAACACACCTACGAAAAGATCAGCACCCTGGCAATCGAGGTCCTGCCCCTCGCCCCATGATTCAGGATGAGATGGTGGACCTTTTTTAAAAGACTGACCAGTTTTTGCGTACTCTCTTTTACGCTTCCTGAAACCGTCCGCTCTGCCGGCTGCTGCAGTGCCGAAAAGATATGGGAGACAGCCTCGCCATGCGAGGGTCCATACCCGCCCTCCAGCACAAAGGCCAGCGGACAACCGGTCCGGAGGAGCAATGAGGTAAATACGCTGAAATCTTCGGGTAAAACGTTCATACCTCCAAGCGGGTCATCCGGGAGGATATCCTGGCCTGCTGAAACGATCAGGCAATCCGGCCTGAACCGGTCCAGAGCAGGCAGAAAAACTTTGGAAAAGATCTCCCCGTAATCTGCACCGGTGGAACCCGGTTCGACAGGAGCGTTGATGGTAAATCCCTTGCCAGAACCGGTACCGGCTTCTTCGACACTGCCTGAATAGGGGAAATGGTGCTCCTGGTGCACCGAACAGTACAGGACACGGTTTGTCGTAAAGAACGCGTGCTGGGTCCCGTTGCCGTGGTGGACGTCCCAGTCAACAATGGCAACCCGGTCAACGCTCTGAAGGGCATGTTCCGCCGCGATCGCCACGTTGTTCAGGAGGCAGAATCCCCTGGCCCGTGCCCGCTCCGCGTGATGGCCGGGTGGCCGGACAAAGGCAAAAGCATGTTCCCCGTCAAGCGACCGGTTCACTGCAGCAATTGCACCGCCAGCTGCATGCAGGGCGGCATCGAACGATAGCGGGGTGATATAGGTATCACCGTCAAGATGGTACAGAAAAGTCGTCTCAGCACAGCGTTGCCTGAGGTGTTCCGTGTAATGGGGATCATGGATCCGGTGCACCTCCTTAAGGGTGGCCGGTTCCGGAATGACGGGTAATATCCCGGCAGAACACCGGAGAGTGCCGTCAGCAGGCGGTTGTGGCACTCCGGATGGTGCGGGTTGTCGTGCCCGGCACAGGCAGGATCGATAATAACCATGCAGCGTCCCATAACTGTTTTCCCCCATGATAGCGTTCAGGGACTATTGAGAATACCGGTTTATCCATCTTATGCAGAGATCTTTTCGTGATCCAAAAGCACGTTCCGGTTCAAATTTCTGTTCTCTAGAATATTTTTTACGTAAAAATAATGCCCCCCTCTTGCGCCACCAGAGTCGCAGAGCCTGGAGGCTCTTCTCCTGTCTCATCTCTTATGAGATTCGACATCCCCGTTGGGGGACGGGGCGCATTGCGATGATCCGGAGTCAGGTGCAGGTAATACGTCGTCATCGCAATAGGGGGGATACCCCGGTGGCGGGGGCGAAGCCCCCGAGAGCGTCAGATTTTCCCGAATGATTTCTCCAGAACTAAAATTTTATTTCGCCTTCCCGCTCAATGCAACCCTGCTCCTGACCACCCGGCCACAATGGCAGGGGTGGAGATACGGAAAATCAGGACACGTTTTTTGGCGTGACAGCCTTCGCGGGCCGGAACATCGGCTGTACATTGGCACCCTCAAGGTCTCCGTCTGCAAAACTGAACCGGTCCCTGATGGTTGCAGGTAGTTCATGTTCCTTGATCGCAATAAATCCAAATGTTCCGTAAAACCCGATCAGGTCCAGCGTCGAGTGCATATACAGGGGCTCATTCCCGCAGGCCTCTACCAGGTTCCGCACCGCCCTCCTTGCATATCCCCTCCCGCGGTACCTGGTCAGGCGTATAAACAGCATCGACCTCAAGGCCATCCGGGTACCGGCGGCACCGGGCTGCAGTGACAAGGGTATTTTCGATAAACACGCCAAAGACCCGGTCAATGGAGGGGTCCGCTTTCTGCTGGTGGTAGCTGAGCCAGACCTCTTCTGCCAGAGGAAATTCCCGTGCATCCAGCTCTTTTACCAGCACGTTCAGGCTGATGTGGGGATTGACGATAAACAGGGGCCGCTCGGCATGCATGGCAACCCCGGCGGTAACACTGCCGATGGGGATATTTTTGATATAATCAGACTGTCCGAGGCGTGCAATCATGATAAGGGACACATCCTGTTCCTCGGCGATCCGGGCAATTTCCCGGGCGGGACTGCCCTTCCTGATAACGGATTCTGTCCGGATACCCTTCCGTGCAAGGTCCGCTGCAATGACATCCAGCTTTTTCTGGTATTCCCCAGTACGCTCTGAGCGATCCGGCCCGGAACCCTTCCCGTTCATCACATGGAGAAGCGTCATGTGCCGGATAAAACCAAGGCTTTTTGCATATTCAAGCGTTTTTTCAGATGGTTTTGAGAAGTCAACCGGGCAGAGTACGTGGGAAAACACGTTCCTGCAGTATTTTTCAAGATCCGCCTCGCCGGGATTCTTCAGGCCCCGGAAGTGCATGAGGAGAACGTCCGTATGGCTGCGCTGGATCACCCCCTCTGATACACTCCCGAGGATATACCCGGAAAGGAGCCCTTTTCCCCTCCCGCCCATGACGATAAGGGGGATATCTTCCGTGTGCGCAAGACTGATAATGGCTCCGGCAATATCCCCGTCTGCAGAATCAACAATCCGCTCACTGACCGTCACACCGGTCATCTGTTCCAGGAACTGCCGCTTTTCCTTAAGGCCGGCGAGTGCCATTTCCCGCGGGGATTGGCGGGAATTCCCAAAGAAGCCATTTACGGCCTCAAAGCCGGTCCCGTTCATCACGTGAACCAGCAGGATCTCCTCCATTCCCGGGATCTGGCCGATACATTCAAGCATAGTATCGGCATGGGCCGAAAAGTCCGTTGCCACAAGAACCCGTTTGAACATGCCTATTCCTGATCCTGTATCTGCCCCCGGGGTTTTTTAATCCTTCACATTGACATCCGGGGCCGGAATGGATAAAATAAGGGAGAGGCCGGCTGATTGCCTGTACAACCGGCATGAAAGATAAGGAATATCGCAGGCGATATATTTGTATACAGGTTTTTTAAAAGGCCGGTGTGCAGCCCGGTCCATAAAATGAAGAAAGTCCCCGCCAAAAACCGGGAGGTTAACCGGCGTTCAGCAGCATATCCATCTGCTCCCTGCAGGAAGGGCAGAGCACTTTTTTCTTCCGGTCCAGCTCGTCCAGCGTATCGGGTTTGAACATAACACATTCCCGATCGCTGCAGTGGGGAAGCCCGAGGAGGTGCCCGATCTCATGTGCCCCCTCCTTGGCAATCCGGTCAATAAAATCATCGTCACTGCCCTGCCGGCCGTAATACTCGTTTGCGAGCCGGGACGTTGACACGACACCGGCGCCAACGGACTCCCGGGCGAGGCCAAAAACAAAACTGTTCCCGTTCCTGAATAAATCCTGGTGTACGACCAAGAGGACCGGTTCAGTAATCTGTTGCAGGCGCTTATACGCCTGGATACTGTCCAGAAGTGCCTGGGCATCAACCTGCTTTCGGGCTGTCACATATCCCATGATGCGCACCGGGTTCTCCGTTACCGTAGTTTCCACACCAAGAATTGAGGATATGAGTCGCGTGACCGGCATCTGAAGGCCGGCGGGGGACTGGCTATCCCAAAAAATATGGATATGCATCGCTATATTCTGTTGGAATGGACGAGTATAAACATATTGAAACGTGCATCGGCAGGTATATCGCCGACAACTACACCCATGCCGTTGAGGTCGGGATCGGGAAGAACACGGATGCGGCACAGGCCCTTTCCGGCGCGAAAAAACTGCTCCGCACTACGGATATCAAAAAAATGCCGGTCCCGGGAGATCTTGCTTTTATTGTTGATGATGTTTTTTCACCGGACATTTCCCTGTACCGGGGGGCCGATGTCATCTATGCGATCCGCCCTGCCATCGAGATGATCCCGCCCCTGATCGCCCTTGCAGGGAGAGTCAACTGCGATCTTATTGTCTATCATCTCGGTTTTGAATCCGTACGGAAACGGAGGGGAAAAAATTGACTGCGGCGTGGTCCTCCACCGGTATTTTCAGCGTCAGAACCCGTCGAAGAGGGTCGACTGAGTCCTGGCAGGCGATTTCTTCTCAGCGGGTTCTTCTTGTGAAACCGTAACTTCCGGTACGGGCAGTTCTTTTTTCGCGGCTCCGGCGCCGGTCCGGTCTTCTTCTTTTCCTCCTTTACCTTTTTTCCGCGTTCTTTTTCCAGCTCCTTTTCTTTCTCCTTCTCTTCCTGGACAAGGGCTTTGATAATAGCGGCTGACCGGGCCCGGTCGGACAGGAAAAAATTGAGCTGGTCTGCATCGAATGACAGGTCGCGGGCAAATCCTGCAGGATCATACTCAATCAGGAGGGAGACCGTCCCGAGATACTGTTCGCGGAGCGTGTTCTGGGGTATCTGCATCAGGGCGGCAACCTTGTTGAGGGTCGAAACACGTATCGATTTCTGCTTTTTTGCCAGGGACATCTTCTGCCAGCGTTCAGGAGGCATGATCCTCGCGTGGAGACCTTTCCCCCGGCGGCATCGGCAACACCCAGGAGCATGATCGCGGTTGCATAGCGCCAGAGGGTATGGTACTGGCGCCGGTAGGTATAGCCAAGATATTCATCGGCCCGGGACAGGTAACGGTAGGCAAGTCCGGTGCCGGAGATGTCTGAAATCAGGTGCACGCTTCCCTCCACCCACTGTTCGATCGTTTCCGGCGTATCATCCACTTCCCAGGAAAGCCTGCATGAGTTCCTCATCCGTATTCCTGCCAAACAGTGCGGTAATCAGGGTAAAAATCGACACCCGTTCGTCCTTCTGGGACGTGTGGACCTGGTCATCGGAAAGCGTTGTCCTCCCGATTGCCGAGGCATAGAGCATATTGACCGCCGAGCGGATATCTCCCTCCGCACTCTCGGCAATGACGCGCAGTGCCGTATCGCTGCAACTGACCTTCTCCGCAGAACAGAGATATTTGAGCCGGGGAACAATGGACCGTGCCTGCACTGCCTTGAACTGGACCGGATCGCACCGGTTCCGTATCTCCGGGGAGAGGCCGTAGAGGTCGTTTGCAATGAGGATCACCGGCTGCTGTGCCTGGTTTATGCAGTCCACGATCGCCCTGGCACCGCCACGGTCCGCAGTACCCTGCAGGTTGTCCGCTTCATCAAGTATGATCAGTTTATGGGAAGCGCCGGTGAGGCTTGCCGTGGTAGCTCCCGGCGCCGGCAATCCGTTCAATGACGGCAGCAGTCCGCTGGTCGCTCGCATTCAGCTCGATGACTTCCCACCCCATATCGTTTGCCAGCGCCCATGCGCTGGAGGTCTTGCCGATACCGGGCTTGCCGTAGAGGAGCAGGGGCCGGGACTTTTTCGTCCATGTCTTTGCCCAGTCCGCCATCTGTCGCACCGCAGTCGTGTTGCCGACAATATCTGCGAGATGTGCGGGACGGTATTTCTCAGCCCAGTCCATACAAACACGTTGACCGTATATCAAATAAATTATCTCTGATGAAACGAAACTACCTTACACCAACCAAACCCAGAATTCAATTTCAGGTGATGCCGTGGTCCACAGCTGCTCCACAGAGACGATTGCAAAAACAGTCCGGGAATACGAGGGCGTAAAGAGGAAACATGCCATCGGTGAGATGGTCAAGGCACTGAGGATTGACGCCCCGCATGTGGTCGCCGCATTCGGGGAGGACGCTGCGGTGATAGAACACCATGGCGAAGCACTCCTCCTTGCAGCGGATGGCATCTGGAGCAGACTGATGGATGCCGACCCGTACTGGGCGGGATACTGTTCGGTGCTCGTCAATATCCACGATATTGCAGCCATGGGCGGGCACCCGCTCGCCATGGTGGATATCTTTTCCATATCCAAAACCACGGTACAGGAACAGGTCGTGAAGGGGATGCACGATGCGTCGGCGCAGTTCGGTGTCCCGATTGTCGGCGGACACCTGCACCCGGATGCTCCCTACAGCGTCATCGACGTTTCAATTCTCGGCACTGCCCGGCTCGATTCGATCATTTACAGTCACACGGCACAGGACGGGGACAGCGTTGTTGCGGCAATCGACCTGAACGGGCGCGTCCACCCGTCATGTGCACTCAACTGGGACTCGGTGACCATGAAGTCCGCAGCCGAAGTCAGGGCACAGATCGCTCTTATGGAAGAGATCGCAAAAAAGCATCTCGTCACCGCAGGAAAAGATATCAGTAACCCGGGGATTATCGGGACTCTGGGGATGCTCCTGGAGGTGAGCGGGAAAGGGGCCGATATCGACCTCGGCCTGATCCCGAAGCCGGATTTGGTAAAGAACAACCTGACCTTCGAGCTGTGGGTGCGGATGTACCCGGGGATGGGTTTTATCATGACCGCAAAAAAAGAGCATGTTGCCGAGCTGATCAGGCTCTTTGACGGTGTTGGCATGACCGCAAAAGAGATCGGGACGGTAAACAGCTCGAGGGAACTGCGGATCCATTACCAGGGAAAGGATACGCAGGTCTTCGATTTTATCGGGAACGGGATCCTGCACATCGAACAAGAGGATATTTCATGCCAGGGGCGTTAAAACGCATCGGGATCGGGATTGCCGAAGATCCGGAAAAAGTGATCGCAAGCGCCAACAGCGTAAGCGGGCCATTTGAGACGATCTGTTACTGCCGCCCCGGCGTTGCCGATAAAAAAACCGCACAAAAAAACGTGCATTTTCTCGAACACCCTCATCCGGAACAGGCTCTGGTCGATGATCTTGCCACCGGAAAGATAGACGCTGCCGTCCGGGGAACGCTCCCGTCCAGTTCTACCCTGAAAGCCTTAAAAAAGGCGATGGGAGTCGACCATCTTGAACGGATCGCCCTCCTCGAAACAGTGCACGGGAAAAAATTCCTGCTCACACCGGTCGGTGTCGATGAGGGCTGGACGGTTGCGGAAAAACTTGAACTGATAAAAAAAGGCCGGATCATTGCAAAAAAATTCGGCCTGCCGGAAAAAACCGGCATCCTTTCCGGAGGCAGGCTGGGGGATATCGGGCGGCACCCGCAGGTGGATGCCAGTATGGCTGAGGCAGAACTCGTTGCCCGGCTGGGCAGACGCCACCCACTGCGAAATCCTCATTGAGGATGCGGTAGAGACCTGCGGCCTGATCATCGCACCGGACGGCATTTCCGGCAACCTTGTCTTCCGCACGCTCACCTTTCTGGGAGGCGGGCACGGGCATGGCGCGCCTGTGGTAAATATCAGCAGAATTTTCGTGGATAGTTCGCGCGCCTCACCAAATTATGCCAATGCGCTATTGCTCGCAGCATCTTTGTTGGAATAAATTTAAACCCCTAAATAATCCCTTTTTTACCTAAAAAAACGATTTAAAGAGATTAAAAAATATTCTGCGCAATTCTGAACTCCGATTTCCGCTTGCTTTGCAGCATGCGTTCCGATATCGTATTGCTGGGTAAATTGGGCATTTTTCCCGGAAAGTATTTATAGCCACCAATTAACTTTCTTTTTGAGGTTAAAAACATGGCAGATTTACCAATCGCCGCAGTTGTAAGGATTGCAAAGAAGAACGGAGCCGAAAGAGTGGGAAGCGATGCAGCAGAAGCACTCGTTGTCAAGGCTGAGAAGTATATCGCCCAGCTGACCAAGGAAGCCAACAAGCTTGCCGAGCACGCGGGCAGAAAGACGATCAAGAAAGAAGACGTTGAACTGGCTGCAAAGCCGTAAGATCAACTCTTTTTCTCTCAAAAAAACTGTTCTTCCGGCAATTCCCGGATTGTTTCTTCAGGATCATATCAGTGATATTTCATGCCAGACCTGCCAGAATTCACGTTCAGCCCGATCGAGGAGACCGACCGGGATACCATTATCGATCTCTTCAATTATTATATCGAGCACAGTTTCGCAGCATACCCGGAACAGAAAGTCCCGTATGATTTTTTTACCCTTTTCCTCGAAACCTGCCAGAATTACCCCTCAGTTGTTGCCCGGTCTCCTGACGGGACCCTTGCAGGGTTCGGCCTGCTTCGCGCCCACAACCCGATGCCGGCATTCCGGCATGCAGCAGAGATCACGTATTTTATCCAGCCTGATCTGACAGGAAAAGGTCTGGGATCAAAAATCCTTGCCCTTCTTGAAGAGGAGGGAAAAAGGCAGGGAATTATTACAATCCTTGCCAGCATCTCCTCTCTGAATGAGGGGAGCATCCGGTTTCACGCCCGACACGGTTTTTACGAGTGTGGCAGGTTTACCGGAGTTGGAGTGAAAAAAGGAATGGTCTTCGATACGGTCTGGATGCAGAAGTTCATCTGACTGGATCAGAACGTCCCCTTCGTACTCGGCACACCCTTCTTTCCGGTCAGCGAAAACGCATCCCCGAGGGCAATCCCGAATGCCTTGAACACCGCCTCGCACTGGTGGTGGTCGTTCTTCCCGGTAAAAGCAATATGCGCCGTTATGCCGGCGCGGTTGCACAGGGAATAGAAGAAATGCTCGAAGATATCCGACGGGATGGTCCCGACAGCCTTGTTGCCGAACGTACCGGTAAAGACAAGGTATCCTCTCCCTCCGCAGTCCAGCGCAACGGTGGCAATCGATTCGTCCATCGGGATCACCGCATGGGCAAAACGCCGGATCCCCTTCCCGTCGCTCATCACCTGTTTGAGCGCATCGCCGAGCACGATCCCGATATCCTCGATCGTGTGGTGGCAGTCAACGGAAAGGTCACCCTTCGCGGTACAGGTGAGATCAAACCCGCCGTGCTTTGCCATTGCGGTGAGCATGTGGTCAAAGAACGGAACACCGCTCTCTACCGTGACGTTCCCGGTACCATCGGGATTGAATTTCAGTACAATCTTCGTCTCTTTTGTTTCCCGTTTCACCGTTACATTTCTCATTCTAGCATTCCTCCAGTGCATCCGCAAGGCTGATCTTCCCGCTGTACAGGGCCGAACCGAGGACAGCCCCATACGCCCCGGCATCCCGCAGCCCTGCCACGTCCGAACCTGACGAGACCCCTCCGGCAACCACGACCGGGATACCGACATGATCGATAAGACGTTTTACCGGCCCGAACCGGACCCCCTGCTGCAATCCTTCAACGTCCACGTTGGTGTACAGGAGCGAGCCGGCGCCGAGCTGTTCAAACCTCGCTGCCCAGTCCAGGTAATCACCGGCAGTCTCCTGCCAGCCATGCACGGCAATCTGGCCTCCCTTTGCATCCACGCCGGGCATCACCCGGCTGCTGCCAAACTCCCGGGCGAGTGTGCGGATACACGCCGGGTCCTGGGTGGCAAGGGTAGAGATGATAACCCGTTCCACACCGGTCTCCAGCCAGCGCCGTGCGTCCTCTATTGACCTGATCCCCCCGCCAAGCTCGATTTCCACACCGGTCTTCCTGATAAGATCCGTGATGAGTGCGGCATTCCCCGATGAGCTGCCGAACGCCCCGTCGAGGTTCACGACGTGGAGGGCGGTTGCACCCTCATCAAGCCAGCGGGTGGCACAGGAGAGCGGGTCACCATAGGCTGTTGCGCTCTCCCGTTTTCCCTGCACCAGCTGGACGCATCGTCCCCCGAGAATATCAACAGCAGGGAAAATTTTCATTGCGATCAGCGGATCATCCGTTGGATGGCCATGACGAGGATATCTTTTGCACCCGCACGCTTCAGCTGGTTGATAAGCATATACACACGCTCCTCGTTCACCACCGCATGGACGGCAACGAGACCCTCGGATGAGGCCACGTCCATGACGGTCGGTCCCGAAAGTCCTGGCAGCAGACGCCTTACTGCATCGAGGGATGTCCGTTTCACATTCATCATCAGGTAGCACTGGCCCCGTGCACGGATAACGCTCTCAAGAGCAAGGTGGATCTCGTCGATCTTTTCTTTCTTGGTTTTTAACGAGTCGTGGTTCCCGATCAGCTGGGTTGATGTGACCATTACCTCATCGATTACCCGGAGGCGGTTAGTCTTGAGCGTGGTTCCTGAGCTGGACAGATCGATGATTGCATCAGCAATCCCGAGGTGAGGTGTTGCTTCACAGGCACCACCGACAATGACGATCTCAACGTCGACGTGATGCTTTTTGAAATAGGCACGGGTGATGGTGGGAAACTCCGTTGCTACTTTGAGTCCGGCAAGCTGGTTTACCCGGGTAATTTCAGAATCCTCGTGTACGGCAAGCACGAGTTTTGCCCTGCCGGACTGGAGGTCAAGCAGTTCCTGCACATCGGACCCGCGCTCGACCACCATATCATGGCCGGTGATACCGATGTCCGCAGCCCCCGTTGCTACATATTCCGGGATATCCACCGGACGGGCAAAGAGGATCTCAACATGGGGGTCGAGGGTCCTGGTAATCAGGCGACGCTGTTCGCCGGTTTCCGCAAGGTGGAGGCCGCTCTTCTCGACCAGCTCGATAATCGGGGCGGCAATCCGTCCTTTATTGGGAATAGCGAGCCGTACGATATCAGAAAAAGGGATTGTGTCACGGGATTTTTTACCCGTTTTTTTTTGCGGGGGCATTTTTCTCAATCAGAATGTCTTGAGTTTGCCGGCAATGACCTTTTCGGTAATGCCGGTGATGTGTGCCAGCTGGTCATCAACAATGCCGTAGATCTCGTCGTTCATGTCCTTGAGTTTCACGCCACTGCCGGGCAGTACCTGGATGCTTGCCACGAGCGGCTGGTCGATCGGCTTGCCGATCTGGGAGAGGAGCCGTACGTACATCTCCTCGATCCCGTCAACTTTCTTAACACAATCCTGTGCAATCTGGGTGGAAAGGAGATTGTACATCTTGCCTATGTGATTGATCGGGTTCTTGCCGCTCGTTGCTTCCATGCTCATCGGACGGTTAGGGGTTATGAGCCCGTTGCATCGGTTGCCGCGACCCACTGATCCGTCATCACCCATCTCGGCCGAGGTTCCGGTCACCGTCAGGAAAACACTCTTCTTCCTGATGTCGTCAGCAGTATTGACATGGACAACGACTTTCCGCCTGGTGCTCTTCTTCGCAACTGCAGTGATCTGCTCTTTTAAGATACCCAGGTAATCAACGTACTCACCAATGTCCGCACAGTGGCGGTCCACGATGGCGCAGGCGACCGTGAGGGTGATGGTGTCATTGTCCCGCAGCCCCATGATCTTGATGTCCTGCCCGATGGCGGGATACTTCTTCCGGAGTTTCGAGTCAATGAAGTCCGCCGAGTTCCGGATGATGGTCTCAACTTCCGAGAACGGGGCATGACCGACACCGAAGGAGGTGTCATTCGAGCGGGGCACTTTGCCATTGCCCAGCTTGAAGACGTCCCGGAGATCGGTTGAACCGGTCCCGAGCCGGCAGTCAATCATCAGGTCGCGGTTGGGGTTGATGTCCGGGAGGATCTTATGAAGATAACTGGTCGCAGCCTCGACTGCAACGGCATCCGTGGGGATCGTAACCCCGTTGAACTGCTTGGTGGCCCGCCCGTCGATGAGGATAAAGATGGGGCGGATCATCCGGCCACCGCCGAACCTGGGGCTGGACTCCCCGGCAACAACTTCGCCCTGGTCGGTGTTGTGGTGGAGGACAACGCCGAACTCTTCGAGATAGGTCCTGCAGAGCGCCTGGCTGATCGATTCTGCAATCCCGTCGGCAAGGCTGTCAGGATGCCCGAGACACTTGCGCTCGACAAGTTCATTCCGCTGTTTTTCAAGGGGAATCTGGTTCAATGCTTCAATATGGATATTTCTCTTCACGCTGGTTCCTCGTGACACTTCGTTAGTATACAAGGGACTGGAGTTCATATAACATTTCTCATTCAACAAGAATGAGCGCCCGATTATTACTCATGGTAATCCAGGAATGAGGCTGCAGATCCGCAAAAATCCATGATCTCCGTCGCAACAGTCAGAAATACCCCGTACTGCCGGGAGGATACAATAAAAATGCCCGGATTGCACCCGGTGAAAAAAGTTATCTTCTGAGGAATTTATGGAGGATGGTCATCTCGCTTCCCGAGGGTGCTTTTTTTATGGGAGGTTTTGTTGGTTGCGGCTTTTCATCCTCGATCTCATCCTCATCGGGTTCTTCCGTCCGGTGGGGGGATACCTGCTTCCGATCGGGAATCAGGGTATCTGCAGGCACCGGTCTTTTCTCATGGGGGGATGAAGGAAAGCGGGTATTGGTCAGGGTCCGGTTCTGGCTCATCCGCGTCCCGCACCCCGGGCAGAAGTTTGCCTCCTGCGGGAGTTTCTTCCCGCAGTTATGACAGAACTGGGGGACCTCCCCGGGCTCTTCATGGACGGGCGGTTCGTAAGCTTTTTCACGGGTTTTCTGTTGCCGGGGCGGTTCGGCGGTTTCACCCGTTCCGGGTTCAATAACCGGGCGCCGCACGACATGTTCGTAACTATCCCGCCTGAACGGGCGGACCTGGGGTTGTGCCAGCGGTTTCATTGCACTTTTCATGGCAACTTTCATGGCCGACTGGACTTCGGGTTTTTTCACGGGAGAGACATGTTCACGAGGTGCCGGCACCTCATCGCGTTCAGTTCCAGCGACAAAGGGAACCTTTTTTACCGGTTCTGCAACCTGCCGAATCTGGGTGCGCTGTGGGGGGGAAATTGGTTCAGAATCCCGCGGGGTTTCCTCTACAGGAGCCTTGGTGAATGATATCAGTCGTTTTACCGGTGGCTGTTTTTCGAGGTCCTTGCCCGGTTTTTTTGCCGGCTTCAGTTCATGGGTTTTCACGGGGGGCTTCGGACGGTCAACTGCCTCTTCCGGTTCAGGTTCTGCCGGTTCTTCAGCGGCAGGGCGCTTTTTCCGGGCAGGTACCTCCTCCGGCTCAGGCTCTGCCGGTACTTGAGCAGCAGGGCGCTTTTTCCTCGCCGGCGGTTCGTCTTCCTTGTGGAGAAGGGCAATCCATTCATCGATCTCGGCAGAGCGGTCCATGCCATTCTGGACAAAAACTGTCTTCATTGTCTTGATCTCATCATCAGCAGAGCGGAGGGACAAGACAAGAACCGGGTCAGAATTCTCGGAGAACTCGACGGTACTTCCGACAATGGTGTTCCGCGGGACATCCTTGGCCGTGACCTTGAGTTTCTTCTCCTGAGTATCAATCAGGAAGATCCGCCGGTCAGTCATATAGGCATGGAAGAAAAATTTCTTTACCGATACGTTGAGCGACCCGATGAGTACCTGCTCACCGGGCTGCAGGTACGGGGACAGGCCTCCCTCTCCCTCCTCTTCCCCCGTCTCGTCTTCTTCTGAGGGGATTTTTGCAGGCACAGCACCTTTCTGCGTTGCCGGGCCTGCCGGGGGGTAACGTTTGCCCGCGCTATCGGATTGTTTCTGCGGCTTCCGGGGTATTTTTTCCCCGCAGTAACCGCATACAAGGGTATCATCCCGTATATTCATCCCGCAGCTTGGGCATTTCATCGGTAAACTCCGGTTATTAAGACTTGGTATCTATAATGTTATCATTGGATATGAAAAATTCTCTGGTCATGGTATCGGTTCTGTACCGGGAAACTATCAGCCATTTCAGACGGCAATCAGGCCATCAATGGCATGGGTGACAGCCAGCCGCTCCTCCTCGCTTTCAACGGGGTGGATATACAGTCCGGCTTCTTTTTTATTGGTGCAGAGAAGGGCATTGATCCGACACCGGACCGGATCTCCTGACAGGAGACAGTCCGCGGACCCGATTCTGCCGAACTGGTTATTAATGATCATGTGCAGGGGATCCGAAGAACTGATGGCATAGTACAGCCCCCGGTTCACGACCACAATAAGAATGCCTTTTTTTTCTGTTTCAAAAGAGGTTTCTGTCCGTAAAGTCCCGTATTTTTCATCACCAAACGGGTTGAGGAACTCGCGGTAGAACGGGTCGTGCCGCTCCTTGAGCTGCCCGAGGAAAAGTCCGGTCTTCAGAGGCAGGTACCGGGAATATTTTGCATTAACCGGTGAGCGTAAATGCTCAAACTCCCGCTGCCCCAGTAATTCTTCCAGCGTTTTCTGCTCGCGGGCAAACACATCCTCGCGAACACTCCCGGCAAAGTGGAGGGGAAGGGGGCGGAAATACAGGATTTTTCCCAGGACGGGCACGGCAAGGGATCCGTCCTTCAGCGCGGTGAGGGTAACAGCAGCTGCAGGCAGCGCCGGGCTGGTTGGTCTTCTTACGGCCGGGCGCAGGACGGGGTTGCCACCCGGGCTGGTTTCGCGTGCAAGGGCAGCCCATGTCTCCGGCGGGTACGTCCGGTCGAGATGTTTTTTCCAGAGCGGGTCGCGGACCGTGGCAATGGACACCAGCCGGAACGCCGGGCCGACCGGGATGAATTTTGCGCCGCAGGAACTGCATTCGATATAGAAATCCGTGCGGGGAATGCCGAAGAGCTGTTTTCCCACGACCCGGTCCAGGATCCCGGTCCGGCATACGGGACACACGTCCAGCCAGGACAGGGACGATCCGGCACCAGCACCGGAAGTCCCGAGCCTGACCGAAGGGGCCATGGTCGATGCTATATGCCATCTCCACGGGGAAAGCAGCCGGATCGCTTTCCGGGGCCGGTGCAGCTGCCGGTCAAGGATCTCCGTCATTTCGGTGATCCCGGCACTACACAATACTTCTGTTATGACAGGGACAACAGTTTTTCCCGGTACTCCCAGACGCTGTTCAAGACAGAGGTCGAGCCCGTCCGCCACACTCCCTCCTGCGTCCCGCGGAGTCGTGAGTGCAAGTGACCGGGAAGACTCTGCGTTGAGGCATTCCATCGTCACCCCGAGCAGTTCACCGGTGACACTGACACCGCCCCGGAGAAACGGGAGCTGTGACACGCGTTTGCTGACCGTATCGCAGGCATGCGCAAACAACTCCGGAGGCAGGGGAAAGTACTGGGTGGTGGACATGGTTGTGTTCCCAAGGGGTTGGAAGGTGGAGAGGATAAAGGTGGGGGTGGGGGCATGACGAATTGCAGTCTGGAGCTTCCCGCGATCCGTACACTCCGGAACAGGAATACAGGAGATGAGATGCCGGGGACCGCTCTGCCACATTTCCGGAACCATACCTGATATTTCCCCCAGAGGGATGGTTCTCTGTCCCGGTTGCTGACATCAGGACCTTTACGATCCCCTGCCGGGAGCATTACCCGAACCGTGTGTTTTGGCCTGATAACCCGGCTGGGCGATTGTTACCGGGGAAGGACCTGTTCTCCGGATCCGTAGAGAGGAACACAAGACAGTTATTCCCTTTCAAGCGGGATGATGGTACTATATCAAATGCTATTATGGCTGCCATGAATAGTATACCACAACACGGGAGCATTTCCGGTTGGCGATACGCCCAATCTTTAACGTTCACCAGACATTCCGGTGGATCAAACCATTCACAGGCAGGCATTATGCAGATTTCCAGAACAATCAGACGCACTCTTGCAGCATCGCTGCTGACCGCAGGACTCGCGTACCCGGTCTGTGCAACGGTCTGCCCCAAGGGTATCGGGGGCTGCCCGACACCGGGCAGATGCTTCCTTTTTACCGATGCTGACGGGAACGCCTTCTGCGATTATACCTCCCGGACCGGTGCAACGGCTCCGGCACAGGCCACCACCCAGGCTACGGCTTCACCACCACCGGGCCCGGCAACGGTCCAGGTCACGGCAACGCCGGCACCCACCGGCCAGGCAGTCCTGGTTTCCCCAACAGGCTCACCGGCTTCCCCGGTAACGGGGCTCAATGAGACCGCAACTGCCGTTACCCGTAACACATCAGGAGGAGGATTCTTCGATACAATCCACCTGTCCGCCCCGCTTGCAGGAGCTGTTCTCTTTCTTATCCTGACGGGGATCTTCTTTGCACTCATCAGGACGGGAGTGTCCGGCATACAGGTCCGGAAAACAGGTCCTGCCCTTGCGCTCTCGGCCTTCTTTGGCCTTGGCACCTCCCTGATCATCACGTGCATCCTTGCAGGTGGCACCAGTGCCGGGACCACGTATGCCCTCATCTATATGGGAGCCGGGACGCTGCTTGCTGCCTACCTCTGGTACGCCGGCGTGATGAACCGGCGGATTGTCCTTGCTGCGGCTGCGATGAGCACCTTTGCCGGTTTTGTCTTCCTTGCCCCGATCATGCCGCTGGAACTGGGGGGAATCGTCAATGTTGTGACCGGTGTGTCGGCTCTCAACGTGGGCGTCATCGTGATCTGCGCAGTGATTGCACTTGCCCTTGTGGCGGGCAGGACTTTCTGCGGACAGATCTGCCCGGTCGGGTCGCTGCAGGAACTGGCCTCTGCTGTACCCGTACAAAAGTTCGTGATCCGCAACACGAAGATCCTTGAACTGATCCGGTTTTGTGTCTTCATTGCAACAGTAATTGCCGCCATCTCCCTTATCGACCTGATGGCAGTCACCGGGTTGTACGACCTTTTCTCCCTCACGCTCTCGGCTTCGCTGCTGGTGGCAGCTGCCCTCATCCTCCTGTCGGTATTCCTGTACCGCCCGGTCTGCCGGATCCTCTGCCCCTTCGGCGTCCTCTTCTCCCTGTGTGCTGAATTCAGCGTGTTCCGGCTGCGGCGCACAGAAACCTGCATCGGCTGCAAAAAATGCGAGAAAGCCTGCCCTGCAATGACGGCCGGCGAACATGATTCGAAACGGGAGTGCTATCTCTGCGGCCGGTGTACCGATGTGTGCAAGGTGAAGGGGGCGCTGGTGTATAGCAGGCGGCACAAGGAAGCATCCGGTTCCTCAGCGATCAGCTCACCCGGGCGGGCATCTGAAAAAACATCCGGGCCGGACCGGTAATAAGCCACACTTTTCAATAGTTATTATGAAGACTCCCCGCTTCAGGGCTTCTACGGGGGCGTTGAATTCCGAAGTTCGGTCCTGCCTCCCTTCTCATCAGTGAGGTTCTTTGCAAAACCACTCCGATTCCGCAGGAATGAGACGGGAGAAGAACCATCAGGTTCTTCGGGGCATGGTGCATCAGCCCCCATAAAATCGTATGAGTATACGAAAAATAGTTGAAAAACCGGTCAGGTTTCCTTGTACGAAAAAACGGAAAAAAATTCAGCACCGGCACCGGAAGAGTTCCCGGACCATCTCCGGGATCTCCGATACCCGGGACGCTACGGGGACGCCGTGCTTTTTCAGCCGGGCGATCTTTGAACGGGCATCGCCCTCGCCTCCTTCGACGATCGCACCCGCGTGGCCCATCCGCTTGTCCGGGGGGGCCGAGACGCCGGCGATGTAGGAGACGATCGGGAGGTCGGTGGACTTTGCGCCCTCCTCCTCAAGGTTTCCTCCGACTTCGCCGATGAGGACAACGGCTTTTGTATCGGGATCCTTCTCGAACCGGGCCAGCACATCAACAAACGTCTGGCCGATGACCGGGTCGCCGCCGATCCCGACCACCGTGCTCTGGCCGATGCCGGCCCGGGTGAGCTCGTCCACGACCTCATAGGTGAGCGTGCCGGAGCGGGAGATGACCCCGACATTCCCGCGGGAGAAGAGACCTGACGGCATGATCCCCATCTTCACCTCACCGGGCGAGAGGAGCCCGGGGCAGTTGGGGCCAATCACGCTCGCGCCCTCTATCCGTGCGTAGGCGATCGCCTTCATGGTGTCCTGCACCGGTATGTGCTCGGTGATGCAGACAATGGTGGTGATGCCGGCATTCGCCTCCTCCATGATGGAATCGGCTGCTGCCCCGGCGGGAACGAAGATGACCGCAGCGCCGATATCATGGTCCTTCATTGCTGCCTTCACCGTGTTATATACCGGGACACCGTGTACCTGCTGGCCGCCCTTGCCAGGGGTGACACCGGCTACAACGCCTTTTCCACCTACCTGTTTTGCATACGCGTTCATCAGGCCGATGTGGAACTCACCCTGCTTGCCGGTGGCGCCCTGCACGAGGACTCCGGTATTCCTGTCACCGTAGATCATGCGGTCACCTGCACAGCCTTCTTCACCACGAGGTCCATGGTGTCCAGCATCTCGTAACCTTTCTCTGAGAGGAGCCTTCTCCCTTCCGCCTCATTGGTCCCTGCCAGACGGACAATCACCTTCTGGGAAATGCCCGCGGCGATGATGCCTTTTGCCACCTCATCGCATTTCGTGATCCCGCCCAGCAGATTCACGACAATGACCTTGACCGTCGGCACTCTTGCCACGAGCCGGACCGCGTTTTCCACCCGCTCGCTCTCTGCCCCGCCACCGACATCAAGGAAGTTGGCCGCCTTCCCGCCATAATACTCGATGAGGTCGAGGGTCGCCATCGTGAGCCCGGCGCCATTGCCGATAACACCGATCTTCCCGTCCAGCTCCACATAGGAAAACCCGTGTTTCTCGGCCTCACGCTCACGCTCCGAAAGGTCACGGTTGACCGCAATGCCCTGCCGGCCGAGCGCGTTGTCATCCACGATGATCTTGGCGTCAGCGGCAAAGACACCATCCGGTGTCGTCACCAGCGGGTTAATCTCGGCAAGGAGTGCGTCCTTCCCGATGAAGATCTGATAGAGCTTGTTGATGATCGGGCCGATCTCTTTGGGTGCTGTCCCGATCAGTTCGCGGAGCATGAATGGCGGGAGGTCACGCATCAGGGGATTTGCGATAACCTTCCGGATCAGTTCCGGGTGCTCCCTTGCGGTGATCTCGATCTCCACTCCACCGGCATCGGTGAAGAGGATGAGCGGCTGCCTGCTCGACCGGTCGACGGTGACCGAGAGATAATACTCGTGCTGTATGTCAAGCTTCTGCTCGGCGAGGATCTCCTTCACCGGCAGGCCCTTGATCTGCCTGCTGAAGAGTTCCTTTGCCACCTTCACCCCATCAGCCTTACCGGCCATCAGGATACCGCCGGCCTTGCCCCTGCCACCGACATCCACCTGTGCCTTGAGGACAAAAGCATCCCCGAGTGCGCCAAGATGAGGAGCGAGTTCGTCAGCAGACCTGATCAGAAATCCTGCCGGGACAGGAATCCCGGCCGCTTTTAATAAGTTCTTTGCCTCATATTCACGGAGTTTCATGGTTTCTTCCCCAGATTCAGGCCGAGCTGCATTGCTTTCAGGTTGAGATCCTCGGTCCCTTTCGGCACGGAGTCGAGGATGGCTTTTTTCAGGGATTCTTCGCTTACTACCTGTGTTGCAGCAACGAGAGCCCCGAGCATGACGATGTTTGCCACGATATCTTTCTTAAGGGTCTGCCTGGCTTCCTGCGTCGCCGCAATCTCGATGAACCGGCACTTCGGTCGGGAATGGACGAGCGTGGAATCGACAAGCATCACAGCGGGATCTTCTGCCGCCGCCCCGTACTTCTCGAACCCTTCCTGCGACATGATTACGTAAATGTCAGGGTTGGCCACCTTGGGGTACAGGATCGGCTCGTCGTCGATAATGACCGCGCTCATCGAGGCCCCGCCCCGGGCCTCCGGCCCGTACACCTGTGTCTGGACGGCAAACTTGTTGTCGTACATCACCGCAGCCCTCCCGATAATGACCGCCGAGAGGATGATCCCCTGGCCGCCGAACCCCGAGAACCGTATCTCGTTTCTCATCTCTTCACCCCCATTGCGGGACGGTTCCTGCGGGTGAGCTCGCCCACAACGAACATGTCCTCCGGGACCGGCTCACCGTTCTCAAGGAGCCGGTCGCGTTTTGCTTTCAGGAGGGAATGGACTTTCAGGTACTCGACATGGTCGGCCACCTGGCGGAACTTGTTGCGCCTCCCGAACGCCGTGGGACACTGGACGAGCGCCTCGATGAACGAGAAGCCGGGAGTTTCGAGCCCCGCTTTTACCGCTTTCTCAAGTTCCTTCACGTGATACGATGTCCAGCGGGAGACATAGTTTGCTCCCGCTGCTGTTGCGAGCTCGCAGAGGTCAAAAGGCATCTCGGCGCACCCGTATGGCGTGGTGGACGAGAGGCAGCCCCTGGGGGTTGTCGGGCTGCCCTGCCCGCCGGTCATGCCATAGATCTGGTTGTTCATGCAGACCACCGTGAGGTCGATGTTGCGCCGGCAGGCATGGATGAAGTGGTTGCCTCCGATGGCCGCGAGGTCGCCGTCTCCCGTGAACACGACAACGTGCAGGTCGGGATTTGCCATCTTGACCCCGGTTGCAAAGGCGAGTGCCCTGCCATGAGTGGTGTGGAGCGAGTCGGTGAGGATGTAGCCGGGAGCACGCGACGAGCAGCCGATGCCGGAGACGAAGACCGTCTCCTCCTTCGTCCAGCCCATCTGGTCGATGGCGGCAAGCGTGCAGTTGATGATCGTCCCGTTCCCGCAGCCGGCGCAGTAGATGTGGGGCAGGCGGTCCTCGCGGAACCAGTCCTCGAAGCTCATGGATTCTCCTCCAGCGCTGCCATGAGCTCAGCGGGTGTGTGGATCTCCCCGCCCAGCTTGGGGATGCTCTTTACCGGCACCTTCACGTGCCGATCGATTTCGCGGGCGATCTGGCCGAAGTTCATCTCGGGGACAAGGAAACGCCGGGCATTCCTGAACTTCCCAAGTGCTTTTTCAGGGAACGGCCAGACCGTACGAATCCGGAGGAATCCGATCTTCGTGTCCTGTTTGTCGTGCATCACCTGCATGACGGTCCTGACCGGGCCGCCGTAGGCGACAAAGACCTGCTCTGCGTCAGGGTTGATAACATCGTAATCCGCCATCTCGTCCCGGGCATTCTCGATCTTATCGACCAGCCGCTTCACGAGCGTCATGTGCAGATTGGGATTCGTTGCGCACGGGTAGCCCCGCTCGTCATGGGTCAGGCCGGTGACGTGGACGTGCTGGCCGGTGCCGAAAGTCGGGAAGCCGGGGACGAGATCGGCATCCGTTGCCTTAAACGGCGGGGTGCCAGGAACGAACGGTTTTCTGCCCACCCGCTCCACCTTGTCGGGGATGAGGATCTTCTCCCGCATGTGCCCGACGGTCTCGTCGGCCATCAGGAAAACAGGCACCCGGTATTTATCTGCGAGATTGAAGGCCTTTGCCGTCAGTTCATACATCTCCTGCACGGTTGCCGGGCAGAGGGCGATGATGGCATAATCGCCATGCGAACCGAACCGCACCTGCATCATATCACCCTGTGCCGACATGGTCGGCTGGCCGGTGGAGGGACCGCCCCGCTGGACATTGACAACCACGCAGGGGGTCTCGGTCATGGCGGCAAACCCGATGTTCTCCATCATCAGCGAGAAGCCGGGGCCGCTCGTCGCCGTCATTGCCCGGGCACCGGTCCACGAAGCCCCGATAATGGATGCCATGGAGGCGATCTCGTCCTCCATCTGGATGAAGACGCCACCTTTCTTCGGGAGCTTTGCTGCCATGTGCTCGGCAACCTCGGTCGAGGGAGTGATCGGGTACCCGCCAAAGAAGGTGCACCCTGCTGCAAGCGCCCCCTCCGCACAGGCCGTGTTGCCCTGCCAGAATTCAGTCCTCGTCAATATTCAATCGCCACCTTGTGGGGTTCGTACGGTTCCTCTTCGGTCCAGTGGATTGCCTGGTCGGGACAGGTGAGCTGGCAGACACCGCAGAGCTGCCGGCCGTAGAGGTTCCGGAGCCGGCAGTTGGTGCAGCGCTCGGGCCGGTCAGCTCGGGTACAACGATGCCCCGGCGGTTGGGTTTTTTCCCTTCCTTGAAAATCTTATACGGGCAGACCTTTGTACAGAGGTTGCAGCCCTTGCACCGGGTCTCGTCGATGGCGAGTTTCATGAATCGGCAGTCCTATCGTATTATGTATTCATTGACCTTTACAAAAAACCTCTTCTTTGTGCTGAGGGTCATCAGACCCGAAGCAGGAGAAGAACGCTTCAGCGTTCTTTGACTTGAGGGCACGACATCGGGGCATAGTTCCCGAATGCCGTTTCTGCGTTCTTCCGGGCTGCATCGAAGATGTCGTTCCCGCGTGAATCGATCCCGACCACGAGCGGCAGGCGATCGAGTTCGATTGCCCAGACCGCCTCGGCCATCCCGAGGTCTTCGTAATGAACGCCTTTCAGGGTCATGTGGGACGATGCAAGCGCTGCACAGCCGCCGGTGAAGGCAAGGTAGATCCCCCTGCCCTTCAGCTGGTTCCGCACCGTTGTCCCCATGCCCCCTTTGCCGATAAGTCCCCGGACACCTTTCTCAATAAGGAACCCGGAGAGCTCGTTCATCCGGGCGGAAGTTGTCGGGCCGGCGGCGATGACCTTCTTGTCCTGGATGACCGGACCGCAGTGGTAGATGACGGCACCTTCCGGGTCGAACGGGATCCCTTTCTCCTGCATCCGCAGGTGCGCCTCGTCCCTTGCGGTGTAGACCATGCCGGAGAGCTCAACATGGTCGCCGGCTTTCAGCTGCAGGACTTCATCGCCGAGCGGCGTGCGGAGTTGAACAACCCTGTCACTCATCGCTTCACCTCAACGGTTGCATGCCGGTTCGCCCAGCACTGGATATTCACGGCAACCGGCAGCGATGCCGTGTGGCAGCCGGCGGTCTTCACCTTCACGGCAAGCGCGGTGAAGTCCCCGCCAAGCCCCATCGGCCCGATCCCGAGCCGGTTCACGGCACAGAGGATCTGCTCTTCGGAGGCAGTCATCGTGTCAACCGGTTCGAGCAGGGCTTCCTTGGCAAGTGCTGCTGCACCATCGAAGGTCCCGCCAATCCCGACACCGATGAACGACCGGGGGGCAGGGGCGGGAACCGGCAAGGTACACGGTCTCGACCACGAACTTTTCTATCTGGTCTTTCTGGGAGGGGAGGAGCATCGCGATCCGGGACATGTTCTCCGCACCTGCACCCTTGGGGAGCACGGTGACGGTGAACTTCTTCCCCGGCTTCACGTGGATTGCCGGCATCCCGGCACCGGTATTGTCGTTGGTGTTGTGCCGGGTGAGGGGGTCTACGACATTGGGCCGGAGCGGGAACTTCCCTCGTTGCCCTGCGGACACCAGCGGCTATGGCATCATACAGCTCCAGAGTCAGCGGAACATCGGGCGGGAGGGTGAGGTAAATAACCGGCACGCCGGTGTCCTGGCACATCGGAACCCCGAGCCTCTCGGCGATTTCGATATTCTTCAGGATATTGGCAAACTCCCCGCGGGCTACCGGGTTCGTCTCGGCAGCGGCTGCCTTTTTAATAACCCGCAAAACATCCGGCGGGAGGCGGATGACGGCGCTCTTGTACGCTTCGAAGGTGGCATCGGCAAGCGCTGATAAGAGGGGATCCTGGGCCGGTTTCTTCATTTATGTATACTGAGAAGCGGGGAGTAATATAAGCGTGGGGGATGATCCAGAAGGTATGCAAGAGTAAAGGGGGGAGGGAAGAGCAATTATTACCTTCCCTGCATACATGGAGGTCTTATGACAGGACATGAGGGCATACAGAAATATAAATTAGGAAAATTATCGACCAGATCGGGGGAATATTCGAAGTAAAAAGAAAATAGCATCACGTGTTGAAACATAACCATATTTTTTCCACTCTTTTTTCAACTCAGGCCTCGTTGAAGTATGCTCTCCGAAGATATCGATATCCCCACCTCCATTGCGTCAATTTTTGCAGGATATTGCTTCCATTGAGAAACCCGCCAGCTGTATTATGGAGAGGTTCGATAAGTGCGGTGAGATAAATGCCACATCGGTAATCGGATCGCGTGAAAAACCACACAAAAGGATTTTATCTTTCGTATTAAGATCAGTCTATGCCGGCCTACTATTTCGCAATGGAAGGATATCATGCCGGGGAAAAGTCCGATCCCGCTGATGATACCTTAATCGCTATCCAATACCAGAAGATCGATTTAGCCACCGGGGAACCGCTGGAGAAGTTAACGATTCTCAAAGAGTGGGAGAGTTCCGAAAAAAGTATCGTGACTACGTTTTACAACCAGTTTTTCAATCCAAAAGTGCGGGTCACGCATTTTATTCCGGTGGGGATAAATCTCGATTATGCATATGAGATGATTATCGCGAAATGCAAAAAATACCATCTGCCAATGCTTTCCAGTCACCAGTTATATTACGAGCGACCCCGCCTGGATCTCGGGCCTGTCCTCGTTCTTTTAAACGAGGGCCGGTTTGCCGGAGCCCGTCTCGATACGTTCTCATCAAAAAAATCCGATGCCGGTCGTATCAACAAGTGGTATGAAAAGAAGGAATTCAAACCGATCGAGCACACGCTCCGCGATGAGGCCGAGTCCTTTCTCAAACTGTTCCAGTACTTAAGCAAATATAAATCCCGGTTGGGAATTGCAAGAAAAGGAAAACCGGCCCACGAGAAACCTGAACACACAACACTCCCCGTCAATCCGGAAACAACCATTCCCCCTCATCCAGAATCCCTGGCACCATCTGTCGGGACACCAAAGAAACAGGCGGATACGAGAAACCCAGATCCCCATAAAATTTCGGCACAACTGGTAAAAGCGGAACCCCGGTCTCCCCAAAAATCTTCTGCGCAAACAATATCACCTGATCAGCGATCTCCCGCACCTCGTAACCAGCTCCTCAAATATACGCCAACGAAAAAGAATGACGGGAAAAAGTATCGGTAGAAATTTCAGTCTCCCCTTTTTAGTAATACCGGTTTAAGTGGTGCCAACCAGTTCGCCTTTAAACGCATTCGAAGAATGTTTACGACTTCTTCTTACCTCACAATCTCGCTTTGCCCGATTGGTCGTCCTCGAAGAATATCGGTTTCTTCCCATGCTTCCAGCATCGCGAGCTGGCCACTGAAAAGCACTCTGCATCAACCCCGAAGATGTTGATGACATCTTCTCATATCAGTCTATGCCCTGCTGGTCAAAAACTGATACCCGCAAACAACCCATCGATCGCTATTCCCGACGCCAGTTGCTTTTCGCGGAAGGCTTCGACAATTGGGGGGAAATGGGCGAACTGCAACAACTAAAAAAAAGAATCGAAGAAAAAATTTACTTCTTCCCACCTTTCGCGTGGGCTCCGCCTTTCTTCTCTTCGGCCTTGGCGGGTGCTGCACCCTTTGCCGGTGCTGCTGCTTCCTTGCCGCCCTTGCGCCGGTGCTGCACCCTTGCCAGCATCCTTGCCGCCCTTTGCGTGGATTGCGCCGCTGCCCTTGACTGCTTCCTTTGCGGGCTCGGCTGCTGCTGCGGCTGCTTCTTCCGTCACGACCGGTGCTGCAACAACCTTCTCACCGACAAGCTTCGGTGCCGCAATGATCCTGCCGCTGACCTTGATCGTGCTGACCTTCAGGTGCGAGGGAGTCGGGAGCTGTGGCCGGAATGCCGGAGCGCATCCTTGATCTTCTCAAGGTACTGGGGGGTTGAATAGACCGTCATGATCTTCTGGTTCGGGTCAACCCGTGCTGCAGTGCCGACAGCCTTGCCGAATGCCAGGCGCATGCCTTCCGAGACACGGTCAGCACCGGCACCGGTTGCCTGCTTGTTCTCGCGCAGGACATGGTGGGGGAAGACGCGTACCTTGAAGTGGAAGTTTGACCTGCCTACTTCCTTCATGAGCCGCCGGTTGGCAGTGATACGTGCTGCCTCAAGGGCACTGTGCCGGATCTGGCAGGCCTCGTCTACGAGGAGATCAACTTCAAGCGGGAATTCCTGCGAGAGGTTGCCCATCTCGAACTGTACAATCTTGCTGCCGGGAACACCACCCATATATTCGCGTCGGGTATAGGCTTTCTTGGAGATGTTCCTGTACATCTTTGCCGGTTTTCTGACCATCGCGTCCTTCTCCTGTGAAATATGTTAAAAGCGGGCAGAAATATCAGGTATTTGATAGATATCGATGCCGGTTCGCTTCTCTAAACTGCTTTAATAAAATGGAGATGTGGCGTATTAAACCTTACTGGATTGAACAGTTCCGGTTTATAAGGTCAAGGACTTCGCGCCGGACCTGGCAAACTCCACGCTCGTCCGGTCGCGGGGCCGGGGGAGGCCGATGGTGAAAATCCGGCAGATCCGTCCCGGGCGGGGGGTGAGGACGATGATCCGGTCAGAAAGGTACACCGCCTCATCCACACTGTGGGTGATGAAGATGATCGTCTTTTTTGTCGCTTCCCAGATGTCGAGGAGTTCCTTCTGGAGCATGTTCCGCGTCTGGGCATCGAGCGCCCCGAACGGCTCGTCCATTAGGAGGAGGACCGGGTCGAGCGCAAGCGCCCGCGCCACCGCCACCCGCTGACGCATCCCCCCGGAGAGTTCCGACGGGTAACTGTCACGGAACTGTGTCAGGTTGACAAGGTTAAGGTAACGTTCTGCGATTCGGTAACGCTCATCCTTCGGCATCCCCTGCATCTCGAGGCCGAACGCGATGTTGTCGATGACCGAGCGCCACGGGAAGAGGGAGTATTCCTGGAATACCATCCCCACTTTCGGGCTGGTCCCTTTCATCTCCTCGCCGTCAAGGATGATCGATCCCGAGGCCGCAGTGTCAAGGCCCGCGATCAGGCGCAGCAGCGTGGTCTTGCCGCATCCCGACGAGCCGAGGATGCAGACAAATTCCTTGTCCTCCACGTCGAAGGACATTTTGTCGAGGACAACAAGGTCACTGCCATCGTCTTTTGCAGAACGACTGGTTCAGGTCGTGGATCTCGAGCTTGCCCATGTTACGCCACCTCCCCGGTCCGCCACTTCAGGAAGTGCCGGTCGATATAATACCGGAAGATCATGTCAAAGGCAAGACCGATCAGGCCGAGGATGATCATGTAGACGACAACGCTGTCCATCTGGTGGAGGGAATAGAAGAACCAGAGCTTCTGGCCAAGACCGTAGTTCGAGACCCCGAAGAGTTCGGCGGCAACAAGGCACATCCAGCCAACACCGGTCGCGATCCGTATCCCGGCGGCAACCGAGGGGAGGGCTGCGGGGAACGCGATGTACCGGATCAGGTCACGGCTCTTTGTGCAGCCGAGCATCTTTGCGGCCTCGACAAAGACCCGGGGAACACCCCGGAAACCGCTGTACGTGTTGATGATGATGGGAAAGACCGCACCGACAAAGATGATGAACCCCGCTGCAGAGGCGGTCAGCCCGAACCAGATGATCGCAAACGGGATCCAGGCAAGGGGCGGGATGGGGCGGAGGAGTTCGATGAGCGGGTCGAGGAAGACATCGAAGCGGCGGTTCCAGCCCATCATGATCCCGATCGGGATGCCGACAACGAGTGCCATGCCGAGACCGATGGCGAAGTGGACCAGGCTTGCCTGAAGATCGAGAAAGAGCGTCCCTTTCTGCACCAGGCTGACAAACGCAAAGCAAGACATCGGTGGGGGCGGGGAGGATGAACGGGTACCGGATAATGACTGCCGCAATAAACTGCCAGAAACGCCAGCGCAATAAGATAGCGCGAGGACACCAAGCCACCGGTTCTTGCCGTTTTTCTGTATATCCCTTCCCATGGTCCACCTGCCTGCCGGCATCCGGCCGTTTTAAAAAAAACCCGGTTCTTTGCTAGTACTAAGAACCCGGAAGGAAAAAAGGTTGGTAAGGCCTCGATCAGCTCTTCTGGTAGAAACTCAGGTCGAAGATCTCGTCTTTGGTCAGGGGCTTCTTGATGAACCCGAGCTCGTACTGGATCTTCGCATAGTCAAGAACCGGGTCAACGATGAGATTCGGGTCCGATGCCCAGTTGCCGTCCCATTCTGCCAGCGAGGACTTCACATCGGTCAGGTTCGCACCGGTCTTTGTGGCGTAGATCTCCGCGGCCTCATCAAGGTTCTGCTGGTTCCAGGCAACTGCCTTGTCATTGGTCTTGAGGATCTGCCGGACAATCTCCGGGTGCTCGCGGATCAGCTTGCCGCTGACAACGAGGACGCAGCAGGTGTGGTTGGGGTACATCTCACCGGAGTGGACGACAATTTTTCCCTTGCCCTGGTTCACGACCGTGCTCGGGGAGGGGGTCGGCAGGAAGATGCCATCGACTTTGCCGGCAAGGATGGCCGTGACGGCATCGCCCGGGGTCATGCCCTTGATGAAGACATCCTTGTCCGGGGTGAGGTTGTTTTTCTGGAGCCAGTCGCGCAGGACGGTGTCCTGGATGCTGCCCGGGCGGGAATGTGGCAATGGTCGTTCCCTTGAGGCTCTGCGGGCCGGTATAAACGAGATCGTTCCGGACCACAAGGTCGGAGCCCTGCGTGTTGACCCCGGCAACGATCTTGGCGTCAAGCCCGGTGGCAAGCGAGGTCAGGACCGGGGCTGCACCAACGTAGGCAATATCGAGTTCGCCTGCCTGCATGGCCTGCATCTCGGGCGGGCCGCTCGGGAAGACCTTGTCGGAGACGTTCTCGACGCCGAACGGGGCCAGGTCCTGCTGCCACCAGCCCTTGCTGATGGCGGTGATGGCGGCCATCTGGTGGGTGCTGGGCTGGTACCCGATCCGGAGTTCCTGTCAGCGTCGGAGTGACGTGGGTGCTGCGGCTGGGTGCAGCCGGCAGTGAGCAGTAAGAGGGCAATGACGATGAACCGCAATTGCCATAATCCTCATCGGTTTCATAAGCACAGTGTTGTTCTGTCAATAATAAAAAAGTGCCTCATAGAGGCAATTAATACTCTCTTTTTGTGATAAAAAATGCAAATAAATCATGACAAAAGGATAACATAAAGTGTATAGTTGTCCACACCAGGGAAACAAATCCGGATATTTTCTCTGACAAAAAGGAAAAATTTTTAAAAATTTAGCCTGATTGTATCCAATATATGGTACAGACCGACCCTATTGACCGCCTCATGCGCGCTGCGCTCACGTCGGACGAGGAGTTTGTTGCCGACCCTGGACGACCTCCTGCGCCGCGACCTCCGGATCAGCATCCGGGAGTTATCGGAAGCGAGCGGGATCGCCCAGAGCTCCCTTGTACAAGATCCTCCACGGGAAGCGATCCCCCAACCTCTCCACCCTCGGGCAATCATCCGGGCAATGCGGCAATTCTACCGTGCCGGGGAGGGGGAGTTCATCGGTCTCATCGTTGCCCGCCCGGTGCTTGAGACCATCGAGGAGCGGACGGCGGAGGTCGATGCCCAACGGGTCAAGGTGCGGGAATACCCGGTCCACACCATGGAAGACGCGATCGTTGCCGCTGTCCGGGCTGAGCGGGAAGGCGCGGTCGCCATTGTCTGCGCTCCCATTGTGTCGAGCGTCATCGAGCAGCTCGTCCATATCCCGGTAGCAACCATCATCCCCCGCGAGTCGGTCCAGCGGGCGATCGAGCTTGCCGCCCGCAAGGCGTGGCTTTAATCAGGGTATGACCAATAATAACCGTGATAT
Source organism: uncultured Methanoregulaceae archaeon (assembly GCA_963818425.1). Classification (GTDB taxonomy): domain Archaea; phylum Halobacteriota; class Methanomicrobia; order Methanomicrobiales; family Methanospirillaceae; genus Methanoregula. The sequence continues at coordinate 61,214 of CAWFSA010000013.1, forward strand.
ACCAGGAACGGGTGAACGGATGCGAACCGATGTTGTACGGCTGGGACGCCTGACGGGTGAGCGGATCGGGCGAGATGATGCAGTTCCTCTCATCGATGCAGGCCGACCGCCATATTGCTGATGCGGATATCCTCGTGGATATCGCGCACGTACTGATGCTGGACAAGCAGAAGATCATCGACCGCGAGGTAACAGAACAGCTCCTGCCTGCCCTGCTGATTATGCACGACGAGGGAATTCCCGAGGAGGCATTCGATGACCGTTTCGAGGACATCCACGCAGGCATCGAGTCGATCCTCATTGAATCGGCGGGTGTCGAGATCGGCGGGAGGCTGCATATCGGCAGGTCACGGAACGACGAGGTCGCAACCTGTATCCGGATCAAACTCCGGGAGGAACTGCTCAAGCAGATGGCAGCTCTCCTGAAAGTCCGTAAGGTCCTCATCACCCTTGCCGGGCAGCACAGGGACAGTGTGATGCCGGGATTCACCCACCTGCAGCATGCCCAGCCCACCACGCTCGCCCACCACCTCCTTGCGTACGAGCAGGCTTTCGGCCGCGACTTCGACCGTCTCAGAGATGCCTACACCCGGGTCAACCTCTCCCCGCTCGGTGCAGCCGCCTTCGCCTCAACCGGCTACCCGGTCAACCGCGACTATACTGCATCTCTCCTCGGGTTCGACGGCCTCGTGACCAACACCATGGATGCGGTGGCCACCCGGGACTTTGCCCTGGAAACACTTGCTGACCTTTCCATCCTCATGGCAAATGTAAGCCGGCTCTGCGAGGAACTGATCATCTGGTCCACCTCGTTTGTGAAGTTCGTCTCGCTTGACGACGCCTTCTGTTCCACCTCATCGATCATGCCCCAGAAGAAGAACCCGGACACTGCCGAGATCATGCGGGCCAAGTCAGGCTCGGTCTTCGGGGCGTTCTCCGGCGCCCTCATGACGGTCAAGGGACTCCCGATGAGTTACAACCGCGACCTGCAGGAACTCACCCCGCATGTCTGGCGCGGGATGCATGATGCCAAAGTCAGCCTCCGGCTCCTCATCGACATGCTCTCCAGTGCGCAGTTTGATACGGAGCGGATGCGGGAGGAGGCAGGAAAGGGCTTCTCGACGGCGACCGAACTGGCAGACTCCCTGGCACGGGCATATGATATCCCGTTCAGGACTGCCCACAATATTGTCGGCAGGGCTGTTTCGAAAGGGGACCTCTCCCTTGCCACGCTCGAGGAGGCGGCACGCGACCTTGACAGCGGGATCTCGCTGGTTAAAAAAGGGCTCACCCAGGGCAGGATCGACCAGGTGCTTGACCCCGAGTATTCCATCAGCGTCAGGAAAGCACCCGGTGCACCGGCACCGGTAGCAGTCAAAGGAGCAATCCATGACCGGAAAAAACAACTCGAGTTCTGATTCCGCCCTTGTTGACCAGAGACTCTCAAAACTCGCAAAGGCAAAGGCAGACCTGCTCTCCAAAGCCCGGAGGCTGGTAGCATAACCCCGCAGTTTGCCTCCGGCGATCATGTTCTGTGCACCTACCGCGGCCTGGCGAGAAAAGGCGTGTATATCACCGAGCGCGACGGCATGGCGGTCGTCAAACTTGATTCCGGGTATAACATCGGGGTCCCGCCGGAATCATGCACCTTCGTGGACCATCCCGTTCCGGTCCCGTCACACCAGCATGAGGTTGTCCAGGACAAAAACCTCCCCGCCCTTGCCATCGTCTCCACCGGAGGGACGATCGCAAGCAGGATTGATTACCGGACCGGTTCGGTCACGAGCCAGTTCAATGCAAGCGACATCCTGACCGCGATCCCCGAACTTGCGGAGATCGCGAGTTACCGCACGATCCCGCTTGCTACGATCCTCTCGGAGAACATGACCCCTGCTATCTGGCAGGACCTTGCCCGGGCAGTCCATGCCGAGATAAAGAGCGGTGCACAGGGAGTTATTGTCACCCACGGCACCGATACGATGGCGTACAGTGCAGCTGCAATCAGCTTCATGATCGATACACCGGTTCCTATCGTCTTTGTCGGCTCCCAGCGGTCTGCTGACCGGCCTTCGAGCGACAATGCGATGAACGCGGTCTGTGCCGCGGCAGCAGCAACAAGCGACCTCGGGGAAGTGGCGGTCGTGATGCACGCGACAACCAACGATGATACCTGTGCCATCCACCGGGGAACCCGGGTCCGCAAGATGCACTCCTCCCGCCGCGACGCGTTCCGGAGCCTCGGTATTGACCCGATAGGCGATGTGGAATATCCCTCGCGGAAAGTCACCCTCGCAAAGGATGCCGTCCGGCGCGGCACCCGCACCCTTGCGCTCCACGACAGGCTCGACCCGCACTGCGCCCTCATCCAGTTCTACCCGGGCATGTCCCCGGACCTCCTGAAGGCGTACGAGGGATATCACGGGCTCGTTATCGCCGGGACCGGCCTCGGGCATACCAGCACCACGCTCATTCCCCCGCTGAAACGGCTTATCGAGGGCGGGACGCTGGTTGTCATGACCACGCAGTGCATGAACGGCAGGGTCTGCGACCGGGTCTATGACACCGGCCGCGACCTTCTCAATGCCGGCGTCATCGAGGGCGGCGACATGCTGCCGGAAGTGGCGCTCGTCAAACTGATGTGGGTGCTTGGGAAGGAAAAGGACAAAAGAAAAGCGGCTGCCATGATGCAGGACGATCTCAAAGGCGAATGCATGAGGAGGAGTGCCCATGGATTATAAGGCACTCGGCCTCCTGGCCGGGATCGAAATCCACCAGCAGCTGGACACAAAAGAGAAACTCTTCTGCCACTGCCCGACCACGCTCCGCGAGACCGCAGAGCACAGCGGCGAGTTCTCGCCGGTACCTCCGGGCAACGGTCAGCGAGATGGGCGAGATCGACCGGGCTGCAAAGGAAGAGATGAAGCATGACCGGATGTTCCAGTACTATACCTACGACACGACCTGCCTTGTGGAGAACGACGAGGAGCCACCGGCCCCGGTGAACGACGAGGCGCTTGCGGTCTGCCTCACCATCGGAAAGATGTTTTCCATGACACCGGTGCCGCAGGTGCACACGATGCGAAAACTCGTCATCGACGGCTCCAACACGAGCGGCTTCCAGCGCACGGCACTCGTCGCGTTCAACGGCGCCCTCCCGGACGGCGGACAGATCGAGACGATCTGCCTTGAGGAGGAGGCAGCGCAGCGGGTAAAGGACGAGGTCTTCAGCCTCGACCGGCTCGGGATCCCGCTCGTGGAGATCACCACATCGCCCTGCATGCACACACCGGAGGATGTCCAGAACGTGGCCGAGTATATCGGCATGGTGCTGCGCTCCACCGGCAAGGTCAAACGGGGGCTCGGGACAATCCGGCAGGACGTCAACATCTCGATTGCCCGGGGTGCCCGCGTCGAGATCAAGGGTGTGCAGGAACTCGACCTCATTGCCGAGGTTGTCCGGCGCGAGGTCCAGCGGCAGCAGAGCCTGCTTGCGATCCGCGATGAACTGAAATTGCGGGGGGCATCGGTTGATGCAACCGCAGGGACCGAGGTCACCGCGCTCTTTAAGGAGACAAAATCCACGGTGCTGAAAAAGGCAAAGAAGATCCACGCCATCGTCCTGAAAGGATTTGCCGGCCTTGTCGGCCGCGAGATCCAGCCGGAGCGGAGACTCGGGAGCGAGATGTCGGATTATGCCAAGAAGTGCGGGGTCGGGGGCATCTTCCATACCGACGAACTCCCGGCATACGGGGTCACGGCAGAAGAGGTCGCACACCTCCGCACCCACCTGCATGCCGGGGAACAGGACTGTGTCATCCTTGTCGCCGGTGCGAACGAGAAACAGGCTGCCTGCGCCATCAGCCAGGTCATCACGCGGGCGAAGATCGCGCTTGCGGACAAGCCGGTACCGGAAGAGACCCGGAAGATGCTCGAGAGCGGGAGCACGGCCTACATGCGCCCGCTGCCGGGGGCTGCCCGGATGTACCCGGAGACGGATGTGCTGCCGGTGCTTATTGACGATGCCCGGTGGGACGCGGTCGTTGTCCCGGAACTGTTAACGGAAAAAGCACAGCGGTTTACCATGGAGTATGGCATCGAGAAAAACTATGCACTCCAGCTGGCATCCTCCGAAAAACTCCCGCTGTTTATGCAGGCAGTGGAGAAAGGGATCAAGCCGAAACTCGCTGCATTCACGATCCTCTCCACCAGTACCAGAACTCCGCAGGGACGGAGTGGATATTCCGAAGATCCCCGACCAGGCATACCTCGATACGTGGCATGCAGTGGAGTCCGGGAAGGCAGCGCGGGAGGCGATCCCCGAGATCTTCCGGAGTATTGCAGGTGGCAGCAGCTTTGCTGATGCCCTGGAAAAACTCGCACCTGAAGTATCCCGCGAAGAACTCGAAAAGATTGTGCGGAAGATCATCGCGGAGCGCAGGGACTTTGTCGCGCAGAAAGGCAGGGCAGCACTCGGACCCCTGATGGGGGTCGTTATGGCAGAAGTGCGCGGATCGGTGGACGGCAAGGTTGTCAGCGAGATCTTAAAGAAAGAGATCGATGCTGCGACCACCCCGAAATAATCCTTTTCTTTCCTTTTTTTCACCCTGATCCGGACCAGATCAGGCGCGAACCTTTATGAGCGGGGCAGCAGAATTACATAAGGAGTTTAACTATGGGTAAGACAGGTACAACCCTCTGGGCACAGGTAAAAGGCGTCAAGGGACAGATCAGGCTCGTCCCGAAGAAAGAAGGCGAGGCCAAGACCCCGGGACCGAACCAGCGGTTCAAGGCAGGCGCGAACGTCAAGCAGGTCGACCAGATGGCAGAGGCCATGGGCGGACGCGGCGGTTCACGCGGTGGCAAGGGCGGACGCGGTGGCAGGCGTGGCGGCGACCGTTCCGGCGGTTCCGGGATGAACGAGTCCACGGCAAACCCGATGATCCGCCGGCGCATGAAGCGGGCAAAGGTCTCCGCGCTCGGTGCAAAGGCAAAGTCCTCACGCTGATCTGAAGGGCGTCAGACTTGCCCGTACAGGGTTGAGGGGTTCACCCGGCCCCTTGTTCTTTTTCACCCGTCATGGGGCAATCGTTTTTTGATAATTTCCCTGAATGAAAACTATATTTTATCCACAGCAACCATGGTGAGTATGGATCCAAAAACTGCAGTCATGAATTACCAGTACGGGGAACGGGCAAAATCAGAACTGATCCTGCTGTCCCAGCTCTCCCTTGCCCTCACCGGGTTTTCCGAACAGGAACGGGCAGGAGGACGAAAGATGCTCCTCATGATGATGGAATCCGTCCGGAGCGAACTAAGTTTCGCACAAAAGAGCACCGGGCACCGGGAATTTTCAAGAGCGATTAACTCCCTTTCCGAGGCTATCTCCTTAACGGAGAGCAACCAGCCCGAGCAGGCATCCCAGAAGATCGCTGTTGCTATCAGCGCCGCTACCACCCCGGCACAGGAAGCATGGCAGGTACTGTCGGAACATGGACTCCTCTGATTTTTACGGGTTTCTAAAGAGCCGGTCATCGGTACGCGAGTACGATGACGAACCGCTGACCAGCGAGGAGATTGATTATATCCTCAGGTGTGCGGGTACTGCACCGAGCGCCGGAAACCTGGAGGCATGGGACGTGGTTGTCGTCACCGACGAAGAAACTAAAATCGCACTTGCAGACGCTGCGTTTTCGCAGGAACATGTGGAACGTGCTCCGGTAATTTTCGTGGTCTGTTCAAATTACGTCCGCTCCATGTCCCGGTACGGGGAACGCGGGATCCTGTACGGCCTTGAGGATGCAACCATTGCCTGCACCTACATGATGCTGGCAGCACATGCCAGAAACTATCCAGTCCTGCTGGACAGGCGCGTTTGATGATGATGAAGTCCGGGAGATCCTTCGCTCCCCCAGCATATCCGTCCTGTTTCGCTGCTCGCCGTGGGAAAGGGTCATGCTCCCGCACAGCACACTGAGCGTATGGGCATCGGCGAACATGTGCACCGTGAGACCTGGTGAGAGGGAAAAATATGCCTGATTATGTTGTAACCATGGAATCTGCATGGCTTGTCCGCGATGTCAAGTCGCTTGACGATGCGATCGGGATCGCGATCAGCGAGGCGGGAAAACGGCTGAACCCGGCCGCGAAGTTTGTCGAAGTAGAAGCAGGATTTCTCACGTGCCCGTACTGCGAGGAGACCCTCTCGAGCGCGATCGTCGTTGCAGACACGGCTCTTGTCGGCCTTATTCTCGAGATGAAGGTCTTCCGCGGGGAGTCAAAGGAACATGCCGGACGGATTGCCAAATCGGTGATCGGCAAGGCACTGCGGGACGTCCCGCTCAAACTGCTGGATGTGGAAGAGCAATGATCCATGTTGTCGGGCACACGGCGATCGATCATATCTCCAAAGTCCCCCACCTGCCACTCGCAAACTGCTCGACACATATCACGGATCGCCAGATCTATTTCGGCGGGGGCGCCTCCAATATTGCAGCAGGTATCGCGATGCTGGGGGAGGAAGTCACCCTCCATTCCTGTATTGGCAGTGATTTTTCCGGCAGCGATTATGACCGCTGGATGCACAAGCTGGGAATCCACCAGGAGTTCTTCGTGGTTACGGATGCCCATACACCGACTGCTTTCATGTTCACCGATGAGAACGGCGACCAGATGACCTTCTTCGAATGGGGTGCCTCGCGGGCATTTGCCACAGCAGATGCACCGGCCCTGCCCTTTGTCCATATGGCAACTGCGGATCCGGACTTCAACTGCAAGGTGGCAGAGAAAAGCGAGTTTGTTTCGTTCGATCCGGGACAGGACGTGTTCTGGTATACCAGGGAGCAACTGGGTTCCATCATCGATAATGCCAATATCCTCTTTGCAAACCAGCATGAAGTCAAACAGATGTGCGAGACACTGGGCATTAATAAGGAAAAACTTATCGGGACAGTGGATATCGCGATATTTACGATGAGCGGTGATGGGAGCACCCTCTACACGGGAGGGAATGAATATTTTATACCGGTCGTACCGGTCACCCTTGCCGATCCCACCGGTGCCGGTGACTCCTACCGGGCGGGGTTCCTTTCGGCCTCTGTCCGAGGCTACCCCCCGCTGACCTGCTGCAAGATAGGCACCGTCACGGCATCGTTCGTGGTGGAGCATGTCGGGTGCCAGACTCACCTCCCGGACTGGAACATGATGCAGATGAGGTATCGAGCAGAATTTCGGTCTGCTTAAACCCATCCTGTAAAGGAGAGTAACCATGGTATGGGCGGCACTCACATCCGGGGGAAAGGACTCCATCCTTTCCTGCCAGAAAGCGATTGATGAGGGGAAGGTGGTCGGGTATATGGTTACAGCCCGCCCGAAAAACCGTGATTCCTACATGTTCCACTCCGCCAACCTCGACGCCGTCCCCGTCATTGCCAGGGTCGCCGGTATGGAGTACGTTGAGATTGAAACACAGGGAAACAAGGAGGAGGAACTCAAAGATCTCGAAAACGGACTTGCCGCGCTGGATATTGAGGGGGTCATTGCCGGTGCCGTGGATTCCCGGTACCAGGCCGAGCGCGTAAAGACGATCACCGACCGGCTCGGTCTTGCACTCTTCACGCCGCTCTGGCACATGGATCCTGAGACCCTTCTTCAGGAAGTTGCCCGGAGGATGGATGCGATGATTGTCGTAACCGCGGCAGAAGGGCTTGATGCAAGTTTCCTCGGTGCCCGGTTCAATGACGACCTGATCCGCCGGCTCAAGCGTGTTGCTGCCACGCGCCGGATCCATCTTGCGGGTGAGGGGGGGGAATATGAGAGCCTCACGCTCAATGCACCCTTTTATTCCCGACCCGTAACCTATACAACAACCGAAGTCCGGTCGTTAACGGACCGGCATGAACTTATTCTCGGAGGATTTGCCTGATGTCACAGGAGGGCGATGTGAAACTGGGTCAGCTCGCCCGGTTCATATTTACTGCCCCGTCGTGGAAACGGTCCCTTGTCCTGATCCTCCTTCTCGGTTTCATTCTTGACGGTGCAAGCGCTAAAGCCTGGCTGAACCTCAACCTCGCAAGCCCGATATCGTTCACGCTGCCAACGGTTATCAGCAACTACTTTTCCCTGCCGGAACAATTCCTGTTCTCCGGCACGCTGGCATTCTCAATACCGGCCATTGCAGCCCTGGCCCTGACTAAGCCGATCATTGAGTATACCGGCAAGACCATGACCTGGAACCGGTCTGCTCTCCTCGCATTGACCTGTACAGTCTTCGGGGTCATCATCACCCTTTCTGCCCTTGCCTCTTCCGTGAAACTCATCCCGATGTGTTACGCGATCTCGCTTGGTTTTATCTTCGGGCTCCGGTTATTCGTGCTGGTGGCAATTGCAGATTACCGCGTTCCCCGGATGATCATCCCGGCACTTACGCAGAGCGGCGTGGGAATTCTGATGGGTATCTTCCTCTTCTCCCCGTTTTTTGCCATCATCGCACTTGTCCTCCATATTGTCTTCGGGCTAGGTTTTGCAGCCCTGATCTGGATGATTGAACGACCGCTCCGGAAGGCCTTCCAGATCCGTGGCCTTGCATTCATCAACGCATTTATTGCACACATGACCGACGGTTCCAAGGGTATGGAAAATTTCTTCCGCGAAATCGGGGAAGAGATCTTTGTCCCGCAGGTGAGTTTCTTCTTTAAGCGGGAGAACGATAAGGAGGTCATCTTTACCGTGCCGAACCTCCACCCCGGCCCCATGGGTGAGATCGGCGGGGGTAACCTCCCCAAGATCCTCCATGACAATTTCGAGGAGGAGATGCTGGTTGCACACGGGTGCGCTACCCATGATTTCAATCTTGTATCCGAATCGGAGATCAACAAAGTGATCGACGCACTCCAGCGGTCACGGCAGGGACTGGTCTATTCTGCAGGTGCCGGGAAATCGGGACGGACAACGATCGGAACGGTACAGGTACTCTACCAGCGGTTTGGTGATTCCGTGCTGCTCGTCACCACGCGATCCCCTGAGCGTACCGAGGACATCGATTTCTCGATCGGCATGACAATCATGGCAGAGGGACACCGCTGGTTCCCGCATGTCGCGGTTGTCGATGCACATAACTGTATGACCGACCTCTCGTCGCCGGTCCTTCTTGCCACGCTTACCGCGACCGAGTACCAGAAGGCGGCAGTCGGAGCAATGGAAGCGTGCCGGACTGCACCGCAGTTCCCGTTCAGGGTCGGTGTTGCCCACCATACGCTCCCCTACAGCCGGGAGATGGGGTTTGGGGATCTGGGTATCCAGGTGCTCGTCATTGAGGTTGAAGGACAGAGAACTGCCTATATGCTCATCGACGGCAATAACATGGCACAGGGGGTCAGGGAGACGCTGCTCGCCGAGGTCCTTTGCATTGTCGATGATGCTGAGATTATGACCACCGATTCCCATGTCGTGAACACCATCACGGGAAAAAACCCGGTCGGGATGAACGTGACGGCACAGGAATTCATACCCTATGTCATCCAGGCGCTGAATGCTGCGATAGAAAATCTTACGCCGGCAGAAGCTGCGTCCAGTACAGCACAGTGCGATCATATCGTGGTGTTCGGCTCGAACCGGATCTCCCAGCTGGCAAGTACGGTCAATGCCATGCTGGTATTTGTTGCACCCCTCTCGCTGGCCATGCTGCTTCTGGCATTCCTGCTCTCGATCATTGCCTATATCGTGATGGCATAAACGATGAGGAAGCGCTCTTTTTTTAAAAAATACCCTTTTCATCATGCATTTTTAAATCCGGGGCTCCTGACCGCAAGATATATTCGTGATGATGATCGTATTCCCTTGTAAGAAAGGAGGCAGGTACTTAAAACACGTCTTATAAGACCAAATCTTCGTACAGCGGTTGAATTAAAGAGGTGAAAGGTGATCGAAGTTCATCCAGCCACACTCATTGCGACCCGCTGGATCGGTGTCGACCTGAACACAACCGGCCATGTTGCGGTTGCAGCCGACATTCTCAGCGGGAAGACCATGAAACTGGGAAAAAATATCCACTATCATCACCGCCAGTCTTCAAAAAACTGCACGAAATTATGGAAAGAAGATAAACTCTGGAAACTGAAAAAAGTCAAGTCCCGTGAACGGAAAACATTCAAATCTGCACTCAATGCAATCTCCCGCCAGATCGTCTCCTTTGCAGAGTCGCTCGGGTCGGGAATCAAGTTCGAAAAACTCTTCTCCCCGCGTTATTCGCACCGTCATGGCGCGAACGGTTCGTACGAATTCTCGTTTGAGAACGGATCGTTTTTCTCCCTCCAGCAGCAGGTAGAGAAAAGGGCGTGGGACCGGGGGATCCCGGTCATCTACGTCAACCCGGCATATACCTCAAAACGATGCAGCCGGTGCGGCAACTTTGGAAGACGGTTAAGGAAACATTTCGAGTGCCCGCACTGCGGGTACGTGGCCCATGCCGATGTGAATGCAGCGTTCAATATTGCTGCGGCCTCCCTGCGCAATGCTTCCGGGGAGTACCTGGCACACGGGGAACACGAACCAGTCCACCTGGGGAAAAAGGAGTTGCGACGGCAAATCCTTACTCAGCCGGGTTCTATGCAGCCGGTACCGGCTGTCACAAATCTCAACCCCTGCGAGAACCTGCCTGCCGTGCTGGAACCAGTTTAATCTTTTTTTTTAAAATCTCCTGCATTATGAGAGTGACCCACTTCATGTTCCTACCCTGTTAATTCCGATTATACTATATTTCCCGCTCACCTGCTGAGGGATGCATCATGAGGATGCTCTCATCTGCAGTAAGCGATAAGAGCAGGCGAATCCCGCAAGCAGGGAAATGTGAGGATGAGAATGCTGATGGTCATCAGACCCGAAGCAGGAGAATATTGAGGACTGTCAGGTCCGAGAGAGGAGAAGAACTTATCAGTGTTCTGCGAACAGGGGATTTGATTGAGATGTTCCCCTTCTCTTTTTAAGGTTTGAACAGTCGAAGAGCCAGATAGTTTTTCTCCAGCCCGATGATGCCCATCGGTCTCCCTAAAGAGCGTTATGGATTTAAAAAAAAATTTCCAGAAAAGGATTTGTGGAAAAAAATTCAGGATACGATCACGGATGCATTCTTATCGAACGGGTTCTGGCGCATGGCAAGCGAGAACAGGTAAGGATAGTTATGCTTGAGGTACTGCATATAGGTGAGCCATTCGATGACGAGCAGACGGTAGACACGGTTGATATCGCCGGAGAGATGGGAGTAATCGGCAGGGGGAAGAGCGGTAAATGTTTCCCGTGCCATCAGTTCCTCGGTCAAGTGGAAGAGGGCCTGGAGGAGTGGAGTGAAACTGTCGTGTTCAATAAGCTGGGGATTTTCAAGGAGGGCAAGGAGAAATCCTTTCTCTGCCATGAGGAACCGGTGCATATCCTCAAGTACCACAGAACGGCTGTCGAGGTTATAGGTATGGGCCTCCAGCACGCCCCGTGCACGGGCGAATTCTGCAACGGTCCAGGTGCCGGAAACTATCAGCGCGGACCGGACCTCATCAATGGCCGGGTCATGGGCAGACATCTGTTTCAGGATCTTTGTCCCTACTTCTGAGAAGAAGATCCCGATGATCATATTGAGCTTCTCGATCCTTAACTTCCGTTCCCTCTCATCGATCATCAATTCGATGGAATTTGCCGCCACGCCGACAAAACACCCGACACCCGTGATAATGATGACGATGACCAGTATTTTCCCGGCCGGGGTCAGCGGGTGGATATCCCCATAGCCCACGGTTGCTATGGAGACGATGAGGAAGTAAAAAGCGTCCAGGGGCGGGAGCTTCTCAATGACCATAAGCCCGGCCATACCCAGGACCAGTACGCAAAAAAGGATACTTAAGTAAATCCTCATTCGTAGTGGGAGGGAGAAGTTCATTATCCACTGATCGTGTCTGAAACGATATAAACCGGTGCTTCCGGACAAGAGTACGGAAAAAATTGAGATCTCATATACCCCCGACCAGATTCGAACTGGTGTCGCAGGATCCAAAATCCTGCATGATTGACCGCTACACTACGGGGGTAGATTATGTCATTATTGAATACACTTCACAAATTTCCTAAAAGAAAATTTGTTCTATTGATTTTAGCGCGTGAGATATTAAAATCAACATCAGGGCCAAAGATCTGGGTTTAAGAGAGGAGCAATTCCGTGGTGCAGTGCAAATGCGCTGAAAATGCCGAAGCGTGCGGAGCGGGAAGCGTTACGCGGGTTGATACAATGCATTTCGTAATGGTCCTTTGACTGACTCGAAGATCGGTCGAGAAGGTCGTCTTCGATGCACTCCGGCTTGCTAATCGCTCCATTCCCCTCGGCTAACAAACACTCCCTTGCTTTCCAGAGGTTGTCCTATTGGAATGAAGACACCCCTGGCAAATCCCCCCTTACGACCCGATCATGATATCTGCGGGTTTATCATGGCCGGGTTTTTTGGCCGTCTCCTTTTGGTCAGACGCTTTAGGAGGGACCGGTTTATGGAGATGCTCTTCCGTTTTCTGGACCCGTTCCGGGAAGCGTTCAAGGATCTCCCGGGTAACCTGGAGGTGTTCCCGCAGGAGGGCAAAGAGGTCCACGAGGATCCGGTTCTGTGCTGTTACTAGGATCTCCAGTTCCGGTGACAGCCCCATACCGGTTTCAGAAGTATCCGGAACGATCTGCAGCTTTTTCACAAACTCCCCGCGGCGTTTCCAGATCTTGCTGATGCTGTCGATCCCTTTCTTCCGGTCGGGAAAGACCTCGCGATAGCGCTTGTAGAATTCGTGGCTGTCTTGGCACTGGACAACCAGGTCGATCTCGGTAGGCTCAATCTTCTCGTATTTCCGTTTATGGACACGGGGCATAGGTAAAAGATTGGATTTTTTTTGATTTGAATGTTTCTCCGTCATAAAATCTGGTTCATTAAATAATTGGATTTCACATTTTTCACCGGGTTTCCCAGGTTAAAATGAAAGAAGCGGATTGATTATTGCCGTCAGCCGGGTTTACCGGGAAATTTCTGCGGGAATACGGGAATTTCCTGAGGGTGAATTAAAAATTTCATTTTTCGGAAAATCTTCACTGAAAAGCGGATAATGAAAATTCATGATTATCCTGATATCACAGGGGGATTCTTTCATCTGGAAACAGTTCGGATTAAAGAGAAGATCACGGAAGAGAATAAACAATTGAAAAGAATCATCAGGAATTGATGGGCTAAAAACCATCCGGTGACAGGAAATGTCTAGACAATGCCTGTTTATAACTGCATAGATTAGAAGAATGAAAATTTCTGATTTGTGAAAGTATGATGGCAGGAAATGGGATAAAAATGAAAAATTGAACCAAAAATACTGTAGGTTCAAACCGTGCAGATCCTGCAGAAATCCTGATTCGAATTAAAAAATTGGAAAGAATGGATAATGGTAATATTTACACTGATAAATTGGATTTTTAAAAAATACGAATTGAAAATTTCTCGGATGATTTTTGTTTTCAACAATATATATTTATTTAATTAACCGACAGAAATTGAGATATTCTGATTATTCTGATTATTTTTTTTATGACATGAAAACAAGAAAAACAAATGCAAATCCGATCGTTCCGCTGAAGCATGAGAAATAAGTCGGGATCGGGAGTGCTTGCAGCAAGAGGGGAGTATCCGGATACCGCCAGATCCTCCTGTACCCGGTGGCTAATTGTTTTTTAATGAGGGGGAACGATCCCCGTAGGCCGAGGGGATATAATTGACCGGGGTTTCACCCCATACATTTTTTTAAAAAAAATCTCCGGGAGAGAACATCTTCCGGAGCGAATGAGACGATATGGGCCGGGAGGACATATACACGGGAACCCATCTGTGCGGGATCAAATACAAAACTTAAAAAAACAGGTAAAAAAAATCACCGTTTAGATATAGCATCATGTGGTTTATATGAAGGAAAAGCGCTGAATCATAACCAGGGGTTTAATGACCAAAATAACTTCAGAACGGGAAAAAAAGTGAAGTTAAAGGGATTTCTCGTAATAAACCCAAAGGATCCCGGAAGAGGCCGGGTTCAGGAAAAAAAGAGAATTATGCTTTCTCATCAGTCTCCGAAAGGGGGAAATATTGCTGATATACCTGCCGTCTTTCGTCAATATCCGTATGGAGGTAAATCTCCGTGGTCTTGATAGAAGTATGGCCAAGGTTTTCCTGAACCACACGGAGATTCTTTGAACGCTTGTACAGCTCGCTGGCATAACTGTGACGGATCTTATGGGGGGTAATCCCCTGGGGTGCATAGTGTTTGAAAATATGCTGGATGGCACGGGACGAGATGTGCTTACCCTGCTGTCCGACAAAGAGCGGTCCGACAATCCGGTTTTCAATAAATTTGGTCAGTTCATTAAGCGTTTCGTCATCAATAAAAACCGTCCTTATTTTATCGCCTTTTCCACGAATCCGGATCGTATGCTCGTCGAAATCGATATCCTCAATATTGATATTGCAGAGCTCCGATACCCTGACACCGGTTGCATAGATGGTCCTGACAATGAGTTTGTCCCGGATATCATCAATCGAGTCGATGAGACGGAGGACCTGGTTATGTTTTAAGTACTTGACTTCCTGTTGTTTTATACGGGGCCGGTCAATCCCAATCAGGGGGTTCGTTGTGACAACCTCCTGAGAATACAGGTAGCGGTAAAATGAACTGAGCGTTGAGATGATGCGATGGAATGTCTTGGGTTTGTAGGTCTGCATCGACGATACGAAGGATAAAAAATCATTCACTAAAACCGGTGTCACCTCAACGGGGGTATCCAGACGCGCCTTCTCAAAATCTTTCCAGTAGAAGACGAGCTTCGTAACGTCAGTATTACGCCGGAGCCAGATATAGTACCCGAAGTGCCTGATAACCTGCTCATAGCTGTCCAGGGTCCGGGGGGAATAATTGCGCATACGGAGATAATTCCGGTAACTTTTCAGCCACTCAGAAAAATACCCGCTTTCCATGCTCTATTCTTTTTTATCTCTAATAAATAAAGGTTTGCGCAGAATAGACATTCTGCGCAAGTCGCAAATCGGGATATCTCAACAGAAAACTGAGCAATATTTCAGTGCAAGAAAATCCAGGGTTCCTCATCCATGATCATGTTCCACTGGAAATGAACAGTTGTCTGAGACAAAGACGGTATCGCAGAAACAGGCATTTTTTCGTATCTGATAGGCCCGGGTACCCAAAACACAGGAAAAATCGTACAGAACGCTAATATAACATTTTACAGTCGGTAAATTCCGGGGACGCTGCATAACAGATGTCTTGCCAAAATCCCGTGAACCCCGGACAGGAATGAACCCGGCCAGGCTACTTCGGGATTCGGGCGTCACCTTCAAATTCATCATTTCCCTTTTCAATCGGTCATGATAACAGAGAGTTCAGGTACATCTCCAGGAAATTGTCAAAAGAATGTCCGTGAACCCTCGCACCTTCGTATGAATCGCATCGAAAGGAGGCCAGAGAAATTTTTTGGACATAGATAAATGGAATATTTTCCCGATAGCCCTTGGCCTTGTCACCCGGATCCGGAAGTACCAACCATTCTGTCCCTGCAGTGAAGAAATGACAATAAATCTTCTTTTCATGAGTCCATCGTGCAAGAACGTTGCGCTGCGGCCATGAAATGAGGGTCCCCTGGACCCTGTAACAACCAGCGGGGTACCTTGAAATGGGTTGAGATCCGCCCTTGTTTTCCAAACCACACTTTTTCATGGACTTCACTCCTATGAATTGGCCTTACAGGACTAAAACAGAAATTTGAACCCGCACCGTAGACACCTGCTCTCAGTAAAATAAAGAAAAACCACCAGTTATCTGTCGAGATAATGGGTGCCTTCTCCCGTACCGTTGAAGAACTGCCGATAATTCGCTGGCCCGGTGTATCTACCGGTGAAAGTGCCACTAAAATGGGAAAAAAATTAAACAGGCTGTGACGAGAGATGAACAAGCACTTTTTTGTAATAATCGGATTTGTCTGTTTTTAACGAATGAACAGAGAACAATGAAAATTTTGGATTTCCAAAGATAGAATATGAATTTTACTATCCAAAATAACAAAATGGATTTTAAAAAATACGTTTCCCTTCACACGATAATTTACCTCAACGAAGCTTCTGATTTGCATGGGGGATTATTGAAATAGCCCCCGATTGCCTCAATACATTTGAATTTTTAAAATTTTGGATTTTACCAAATTCAGTCATAACTTTTAAATACATCAAGAGAATTTAACTCCGTTAATTCATTATTCTCAAATTTTTCGAATCAGATACTACTGAAGGGGAATCGATATTGGTAATACAGAAATTAACGACTTTCGGAATATCGTTTCTATCGCACTAATTGGATTAAAAAATTATATGTCAGAGTTTATGACGATAAAATGGAAAATGAAAATTATTGATTCATCTAATAAATCCCGCTATAGTTTTTGATAAGAAAAATCTGGAAAAACAGGGGTACTCATGAGGAGAAGGAGGCTTCACGATTCTGGACGATACCTTTTTCCTGACACCGTTCTCAAAAACAATAAAAGAAACCTCCGGGCGTCTATGCAGAGGTATATGTCCCCCTGGAGAGAGTCAAAATCAACGTACATAACGAAAAAATCCTTGGCTGGTATTCCTTGAGTGCCTGGCCCAAAAAATTCCAACGAATCAATGCCATCTGGTGGATTCAACCCGATAAAATTATCTCCAGGCACTTTTTGCCGAAGATAAAGGAATGACTGGGATTCCCACGGTACCGGTTTTGCTGTAAATTGCGAGAAATGCCCCTTCCAGCCAATTTATTTGATACGCGGGGCCCCAGAGCATGAGGATTATTTCATTAAGCCCCGGTTCGGTAAATATTTCAGAACCGGCATCCTCATCGTAAATAATCCCAAAATGAGGCTGTTTTCTGATTCCAGGTGCATTTTTATCTATAAAATTGATGAGAGAGAGTTGACGGATTCTTCATATAAACCACATATTGCTATATGTAAAAGGTCTTTTTTTACTTTTGTTCGTCCGCAAGCCATTTCCTTTTTCAGAATAGGGAGTCCGGTAAACATCAGGCCGGATAATCGATCGCCCTTGCATGGATTCTGTAAAAACACCGGGCGATACCTATCGTTGAATAACGAGAGGGTCATGGTGCAGAATAACCAAAAGCAGGAGGAGATATCCTCAAAGTAAGCGGGTATAACAATCCCCGTGACATACCCAGGTATTTTCACGAGGGTACTCTTCCCGGGATCCATGGTGATTGACTGAAAGGCACATGAGGCGGCGGTACTCCTATCGAAATCCCCCGATCTCCTCACAGAAAACCGTTTGCAGAAATTCCTACTTGCCCATACGATGACTTTCCCGGGCTGGCCGATGAACAAACAAAAAGGAGTGCCCCCCCTCCTTCCAATATCCGGGTCTTTTCCACGATCGGCTCCTGAATCTGTTTATTGAACAAAAAAGTCATGGAATGCCCCGGGAAGAGCAGAGGATCTGCAGAAAGCCAGGGTGATTGCCAGCCTGCCACCCAATCCCGGCACCTGAATCCTCCGCACACATCCATAACTCACCTCAGGAAAAGATGAAGCAGGACTCACGAAATATTCCGGGGGATCAATCTCACAAAAAATCCGGAGAAAATAACCGGAATCTTCCCGGCATTTCTCCAGGACTGATCAAACTGTTCCCTCCTTGGGTTAGTCCCTCCTCTCAAACTTATGTGCAGGTTTCCGACGAAGATTCTCCAGAACAGTTTCTGATTATAAACCATATACTGCTATATGTAATGGAACCCCATAATAAACCAGAAGAAAAACAGGTCCAAAAAAACCAATAAATCAGGACGGGTCAAGGTGTACTACAATGGATGATCTGAATTCCCGGCAGGAGATCAATAAGTACAGGAAATTCAAGAAAGTCGATGGTGCAGCCTATCGCAAGGTCAACCAGTTCCTGCGCAAGCGGACCTATATCACTGCACGGGAATGGGCCCTTGCCCGGCTCTGTACCGATTTCCGCACTTCAGGAGGGGCAGAGATGACTTTTATTGGCCAGCACCTCCCGGAACTCGTCCCTTTTATGGAGGATACCTATACCCCCCAGGCAGTAAACCAGGCCCGCAATGCGTTCAAGAAAAAAGTGCGAAAGTCGAGTGCCACGTTTTTCTACGGGGCCATGTGCGGCTTTTTCACCACGGACGAGCTGGATGACCTGCTGTTCGAGGCAAGCGAGGTTGCACGCTTCCTCCTGGAAGTGGAAGGGACCACCCTGGATATCGACGAAGAGATTGATATTGAAGACCGGATCACGAAAGTGATGCGGGGTGTCGGGGAGGCCGCCAAGACCCTTTTAAAAAACCGTAGCGATGATGAAGCCGTGAAGGACCACCTGAAGAAAGCGGGTCCCTCAGCACTCGCATCCGGGCGAGGGGATCTGCCGCAGGAATTCCCCGATGCACCGGGTGATGCGGTAGTAACGAATATTGTGATCACCGCTGCAGTATCTGACCCTACACCGCCGGAGTCTGTTTCCATAACAACGGACGGACCCGCCACAGAAACGGAAATTCCGGCTAAACCACTACCTCTTGGTGAAGACCTGGTATCTTCCGGTACCGCGAAAATACAGGGAACCGATGAACGGATGCTTACCAAAGGGGGTAATCCCGGTGAGAACACGGAAAGCAAGCCCTCCCGCACCGTCACCATCGGGTTGGAGCCGGAGGATTCATGAAGATCATCCAGGTCACCGGACGATCCAATACCGGCAAGACCACCTTTATCAAAACACTCGTTCCGGTGCTGAAGGAAAAAGGGAGGGTCGCTGTTATCAAGCATCTCAAAGACCACGACTTTCTTCTCGATGAGGGGAAGGACACGACCGGTTTTTTTTTAGCCGGTGCAGACATTTCCGCAGGAATCGATGGAAAAAAGGCCGTGATCGCCATGCGGGACAACTCGCTGGATGCAATACTTGAACTCATGAAGGGGCAGGGCATGGACTTTGTCATTATCGAAGGATTCAAACAGCGTTCCTTTAAAAAGATCGTGATCGGTGACCTGCAGGTCGAAGGATGTATTTTACGCAATCCAACCGTAGAAGATGTAGTCGCCTCAATCGGCCGTTTTGATATGTACTGATAAAACAAGGAGGACCTGAAGAATATGACAGCAGAAAAAAAACAGAAACGGTTGTTCGGTACCAACGGGGTCAGAGGTGTTAGCCGGAAAGGATCTCACGCCACAACTCGTCTTTACCATCGGCAAGGCACTGGGTAACCTGAGGAAGGGGCACATTGCCGTGGGTCGCGATACCCGGACCTCCGGGGAAACCTTCATCAAAGCGCTCAAGGCCGGCCTGCTTGCCACCGGCTGCGATGTCGATGACTGTGGTATCCTGCCCACACCGGCGCTCCAGTACCTGGTCAGGGACGGGTATGACGGCGGTGCAATGATCACCGCATCCCATAACCCCCCGGAATACAACGGCGTGAAGATCATCGAACCTGACGGGACAGAGATGGGAGACGAGGAGACACTGCAACTGGAAGAACTGATATTTGGCCCGGACCTCCCGGTCGTTGCCTGGGAAAAGGCCGGGCGGGAGAAGCAGGTCCCTCACCTTATTGAGCAGTATATTGAAGGGATCCTCCACCACTTCCCCGGCTCCCCGGGAAAAGGCATGACCGTTGTTGTGGATCCCGGTTCCGGCCCGGCCTGCATCACCACCCCGAAAATCCTGGAAGGGCTTGGTTGCCGGGTCCTCACCGTCAACGGGGTTATGGACGGCACGTTTCCCGGCAGGCTGCCGGAGCCGTCCGCTGAAGGGCTGAAAAACCTCTCGTACCTCGTGCTTGCCAGCGGGGCTTCCTTTGGCGTTGCCCATGACGGGGATGCTGACCGCGCTGTCTTTGTCGATGAGAAAGGGCAGTTTATTGAAGAGAACGCAGAGTTTGCCCTTGTTGTACAAAACATCTGCCGGCAGAAAAAAGGCATTATTGTTACCCCGGTAAGTTCCGGCCAGGTTGTCGAAGAAACCGCACGGCGCGAAGGAAGTACCATCCGGTATACCCCGGTCGGGAGCATCTATGTTGCCCGCACCATGCGGGATCTCATGGAAAATGGGGAGCCGGTCATCTTTGGCGGGGAAGGAAACGGCGGCCTCATCTTCCCGGATCACCAGTTCTGCAGGGACGGGGGCATGACGGCAGCGATGATGGTCTCTCTCCTGTTCAGCTCAAAGAAAAATTTATCGGAACTTGCCCGCGAGCTGCCAGAGCGCCATATCATCAAAGACAAGATTGCGGCAACAAAGGGTGCAGAAATCCTTGCGTTGCTCCCTTCACAATTTCCGGACAGCCGGATAGACAGGACAGATGGCGTGAAAATTTTCACCGGAAACGCATGGGCACTGGTACGGGCATCGGGAACAGAACCGATCATCCGGATCATTATCGATGCCCAAAACCCAACCGCTGGCAGGGCATTATACCGGGACCTGATTTCCCGGCTGAAAACCATTACGGGTTAGACCGCCAATAACTGCAGCCGTACCGTTCCGGCTGACAATCCGTTTTTCCGACGTTTTTTCTAAAGCACCGTCTTTTTTGTTCCGATGAGCCATCTCCCATGTTTTTCCAAGAACTCCTATATAAAATCGTATCGTGGGGATGTTTTCAGATATTGTTCAGTAAAGGAAAAATAACTAGAATTGAGACCCAAAACGAATGAAAATATATATTAATGAATTCCGTTAAATTGTCTGTACTCATCACGCTCGAGATCTTCTGTGATTCAAGAATGGTCAGATCGACAGAAATTATTAAAAAAATACAGTACGCGCTTTCACAAGAGGATTGGCTCATCATAGAAGCCCCCATTCTCGCGCTCAAAGCCCAGCAGATGCGGAAAGCCCGTAAGACGCTCATCGGCCAGATCAATCAAATTATTATCGAAACCTCTTTTGTAAACAACAGGCCGGGGATCCTTTTAGCCCTGCCGGAGATCCAGGAGAATGAGATCGATGACCTGTTCCCGCGGATTGTCCGGCAGTACATTGCAACGAAGCGGGATGACTGGCTCGAGATCATTTATTCCCTTTCTGAAAAACTCGGCAAGAAGAGCAATCAGTCCCGGGTCTTTGCAATGGTTGCCCGGGACCTGATCGATTTCGGGGTATCCGGAAAGAACCCTGCGCTCATTGAGAACGGAATGCTCATCCTCAACCGCATCAGTTTCAGGAAATACCGTTCCGATATCATGATCGATATCATTCCGCTGCTTATAACCTGGGCAGTCAGGATCCATGATAAAAAACTCCTGTGCACAGCCCTCAACCTGATCGAAGAGATCGGGGATATCTCAAAAAGGTCCGTCATCCACGCCGAGCTCTCCAAGGCGCTGGCAACCATCGCCATTCAGAAAAAGGACAGGAAAACGTATTTTTACAGCATACGGAGTGCTGCAGAAATTCACCAGAAGATCCGAAGGCAGACCTGCATTGCTTCCATTATCGAACTGGGTGCAGAATCCGTCTTTGGCAGGGAAATGGCTGACATCCCCCTTTTCATAGACAATTTCGCCACGATCTCACCGGAAGCCCAGCTCGAGATCATCAGTGCACTTACCGTACAGCTGATGGAACGGACCAGGGATCAGGAACGGATCGTATCCATCCTCCAGACCATCTGCAAAACCAGGCCTTCTGCTACCAGCACTATCATCATTGACCTGCTGAATAAAGCCGAACGATCGGGTGAATTGTGGTACCTCTCCTCTGCACGGGAATTACAGCAGCATATCAGGGAGAACAGCAGTTACCCGCTCCGGGAAATAATTCATGCCGCAATCGCTGTTGCAACGGCTACGGGCGATATGCATGTCCTCAATGACCTCATTATGGATATTGAAAGGAACAGCAGCACCCTCGGCGTCTCACGGACCTACCTCCAGTTTTCCCAGATTATGCTTTCATCCGGGGATTTTGGATCAGCACTTGAGATGTTCGGGAAGATCAGCCACGAAACTGAAAACCTTCCCCAGTATTCCGACATCCTCACCCACCTTTTAAAAGAGGGGTTCCTGAACAACTGCATTCCCGTTGTAAAAGAGGGCCTCTTAAAAAACCTCAGTGAGACCATCGTTCATAACGCCGTGTACCAGGCTGCCATTGAACTCACCAGGGAGACTGCACTTGAGAATATGGTCACCCATATCCGTTCGATGAACGACCTTGTGCTTCTTCACCCGCAGCACGACCATCTGTTTTATGAGTGTATCACTATCCTTGGTGACCGGGGATTTCTCAACATCCATGACCCCGGTATCCTCATCCATCTTGCCGAATCCATCGGGGAACAGGGAATAAAAGAGCGGGCGATCTCTTCCATTCTCATCAGGATCGCAAAATTAGGAGTCCAGCTGAAAAACCGTGACTACCTCCAGCGGGCTGTCGGCCTTACCGGCGAGATAGATGGCCAGGCGACACGCTCGGCGACCCTGAGCAGTATAATAGACGAGACCTCGCTGCTTGCAGCCCAGCAGGGTGACCTTGACCTTCTCCTGCGCATGCGGGTCTGGTCAAGCTCGCTCCTGGAACAGGATCGTGCCGTGTACGCGATGGCAAACATCATCGAGGGTATCATAAAATACGCAATCGACAGGAAATCCTCTGATGCCCTTGAGGAAGCCTATCGTATCGCACAAGAGATAAACGACCCGTCACTCAAAATACGGATGTTCGAAAGGATCGCGGAAAGCTTAGTCCGAATCGGGTGCATTATTCTCGAAGAGCCCACTTCCATGACGGTGGAGGATTTCAATACAGCCAAAAAATCCTTTTCCCGCGGTCTTGAGATTATCAAACAGGACATCAAATCCCCCCAGGAGTCTCTCAGGATAGCCGCAATTATCGATATTATTGTCACCCATTCCAAATCAGGAAGTAACCGGGACTATATCATTCCCCTGGCAATGTATGCAGCGGAGATCAAAAATACCTTTGAGCGGGACGCAATGATGTCCCGGATTATCTCCAGCCTGCAGACAGACGTGATCCACCCGGGTTCCACCGATCCCTACGAGATCATGGCCTTCCTTCTCCAGAGAAGTTACTGGGGAAAACAGGATCCCGATATCATCGACCTGATATCCCGCATTCTCCAGATGGTTGGCGACCCGTTCGCCAGGCTTTCCGGTCTTGTCGGCCTTGCGGAATCCCTGACCCAGATGCAGGACAAAACCCGGGCAAGAAAGGTGCTGGGGGAGATCGCGGCCGGCCTCAAAGACCTCCCGACCGAGGAGCAGAAGGTTCTCCTGCTGTCTGACCTCGCGATCCTCTATTGCAGGATCGATACGGGCACCGCGTCGGAATGCCTCCTTGAGGGGATTTCCCGGCTCGAAAAGGTGGAGTCTGACCGGGAGGCCGTGGTGCGCCGGCAGATTGTGGTTGCTATTTCCCGGCTCAATGCCGTTCAACCGGAACACCGGTGGGTGGACAGTGCCCTGCAGGTGGCCCGGAAGATCACTGACCCCCCAGAGTATATCAACTCACTTATTGCTGTTTACAGCATGATCCGCGGGGATACGACAAAGGAAAACGAGCTCCTTCACTCCATGACAGACGCAGTCGAGAAGATCTCCTCGCCGTATGAAAAAATCTCAACACTCCTCAACATCATCCCCCTTGCCATTCAGAGTGCAGACGGGGATATCCCGCTCACCCTCCTCAGGAAGGCAGAGGAACTCATAAAAAAAATCAATATCCAGTACATCGCCGACAGGATGCGGGATGCTCTTGCACGGATCTACCTCATGCTCGCGGAAAAAAATGCTGACAGGAAGTACATGGAGTCAGCAATCGCGGTTATCAGAACCATCGAGGCGGATGAAATCCGGCAGAACCACCTGTTGAAGGCCGGATATCCCGAAACCTGCGAGATCCCACCCCAGTATCTCAGGATCAAAACCCTCTCGGAGAAGATGATCGCTCTCGGAATTCACCAGAGCCAGATTATGATGCTGGAACGTCTTGTCCTGACCGTTACCGATCGCGGGAAGATGGCATTATTCTTCTGTGACCTTGCAATCTTTTTTAAGAGGGCAAAGGAGGGGAAAACGGCAGACCGGATGCTCGGGAACGCGATTAAGAAAGCAAAAATTATCCGTCCGCTCTCGCGGCGGTCCTTTATCATGTGCGACATTGCTCTCAGGCTGCATGCCGCCGGCTGCGAGCGGACTGCCCAGGATATCCTCGACACTGCCATTGATGCCGCCACAAACATCCGTCAGTCGTCGCTGCGGGACGAGGTATTTGAAGAACTCGGCCTTGCGATCCGGACCATGCAGGAGATGAGCCGGTGAAGACGGTAGAGATTTTCATTACCGGGCGGGTCCAGAAGGTCGGGTTCAGAGCGTGCGTCCGGAAGATCGCGACCGATCTTTCTGTCACCGGCTCGGTCTTTAACCTCCCGGACAACCGCGTCCAGGTATATGCGACAGCAGAACCCATGATCCTCGAAAAGTTCATCTCCTCGCTCTATGGCTGTCCGCGGGCGATTATCCGTGACCTGAAAGTATCCGAAATCCCCCCCATAGCATTTGAGGGGTTTTCCATCATTAAAAGTGACGGGCGGTTCAGTACAGGACTTTAAACTCGCTGCCGGTCCGGATCGAGTCTGCAAGGCCTGATACCTGCCGGTTGATGATATCCGTGCTGATCGAGGTATGGAGCCGATCGGTTATCACCTGGATCAGGTCGTCGGACAGCATACACCGGCCCGGAGTCAGTTCATAATCCTCCTCACGGAGGGTTTCACGGGCAATCTGAAATACAACCGTATCGACCATCCCGGGTTTCAGGGGGTCAATGAGGTCATGGATAAGGCTGTTTTTGCCATCATGTAAAAACCCCCCGTCCGGATCGAGCCGGGCTCCCGCAGACGCCACAGTACAGTTCCCGAAGAGCAGGGAGTACCCGAACGAGAGCATGGCATTGACCGGGTCAGCGTGGGGCCGCGTACTCCGCCGCCGGAACCCCAGTTCCGGAGGCAGGCTGCGGGAAATGATCTCGTAATACATGTCAGATATCATCCGGTGCAGCCGCCGGATCTCGTCGAGCTTGATTAAGAATGCAAGTTCTTCCCGGGACTTACTCAGAAATTCCAGTTCTCCCTCGTAGAAGAGGCGGATATTCCTGAGCTCCTCCTCCCGCTCCAGGAAGAAGAGCCGTGCCTGGACCGAAGTCTGGGCAAGGGCGGTGGCAAAGCGCTGGCGGGGGACCGCCTTCTGGACCTCGTACATCTCCCTCAGGTTCTGGTCATTTGATGGGCGGATAGTCCCGAGGGGTGTTCCGTCAGCTTCAAAAAATGATATGAATGCCCCCTGTCTGATCAGGTTCAGGACAACATTCGTATGCAGGGTATGGCCCCCGATGATGAGCAGGTTTTTTACCTCAGCAAGAGGGTATTCCCTGATTGTGTTATTTTTCTGGATGATCAGGGTTTTCGGCGTTGACTTGATATGGGCTCCATAACCGCTGACCGATATCCACGGATACTCTGTCACCATCAACACCGAAAAATTCCTTCTGATCTAATTACTACCACACAGCGCCTGATTAATTCATCGTTTTTATCGGGTGGTCTGCCGTATACCCCGTAATTTCGGTGGGTATAAACCGAATCACACGCCATATATACAGTTGTCATGCAATAGCATAACAGGGGTAACAGATGTACTGGGACAAGAAGAGAGAGACCCTGAAACCTGCTGACCTTGCGGCACTCCAGTTAAAGCGCCTCAAAAAGACCCTCATACAGGTCCAGAAGGTTGGTTTTTACCAGAAAAAGTTCGCCGAAGCCGGAATTAAGACCTCATCCATAAAAACACTGGACGATATCCGGAAGATCCCGTTTACGAAAAAGCAGGACCTCCGTGACGGGTACCCGTTCGGGTTCTTTGCCGTGCCGTTAAAGGAGGTTGTCCGCATCCACACCACGTCCGGCACGACCGGCAAACCCACCGTCGTAGGATACACCAGAAACGACCTCGATGCCTGGTCGGACCTGATCGCACGGAACATGACCATGGTCGGGATCACAGAAGACGACGTGTTCCAGAACATGGTCAACTACGGCATGTTCACCGGCGGCCTCGGGTTCCATTACGGGGCGGAAAAAATCGGTATGACCGTTATTCCCAGTGCCACCGGCAATACAAAACGCCAGATCGAGATGATCGATGATTTTGGCGTCACCACCATCCACTGCACGCCCAGTTATGCCATGCACCTCTCGGAAGTGGCAGAAGAACTCGGTACATCCCTTGACAGCTTAAAGACCGGTCTGTTCGGTGCAGAATCCTGGTCGGAGAGTACGCGGAAGTCCCTCGAGAAACGTCTCGGGGTCACCGCATACGACTCGTACGGCCTCTCCGAGCTCTTCGGCCCGGGCGTTGCCTTTGAATGTCCCGAACGGGACGGGCTGCATATCTGGCACGACAGTTACCTCGTGGAGATCATTGACCCGAAGACCGGTGAACAGCTCGGGGATGGCGAACGCGGCGAGCTCGTGGTCACCCCGCTCGTCAAGGAAGCCATGCCCCTGCTCCGGTACCGGACCGGCGACATAACCATGCTCATGGAAGACGGCTGCCTCTGCCGGCGCGGCAAAAAGATCGCGCGGATCACCGGGAGGAGCGACGACATGCTGGTGATCCGCGGGATCAATGTCTTCCCCTCCCAGATCGAGCACGTGCTCTTAAAGATCCCCGAGGTGGGCAACCAGTTCATGGTGTATATCGATAAAATTAATCATCTGGACGAGATGACAGTTGAAGTGGAGATAAACCGGGAATACTTCAGCGGGGAACTGGCCGATCTGGCAAACCTCCAGAAGAAAGTAGTAAAGGAGCTCCGGGACGCCCTGGAGCTCAGGACAACCGTCAGGCTTGTCGAGCCGGGATCGCTCCCGCGCTTTGAAGGAAAATCAAAACGCGTCATAGACCGGAGGGAGAAAGAATAATGGTGTGCTGGGATCCGCGCATGGAAGAGATGCCCCAGGAAGAGCTCAAAAGGATGCAGTACAAGCTCCTCAAGAGCCTTGTTTACAGGCTGTACAGTTTTTCGCCGTTTTACCACGACCGGATGAAGGAGCAGAAGGTCCACCCGGACGATATCAGGGAATTGTCCGATGTGACAAAGCTCCCGTTCATGTTCAAGCGGGACCTGCGGGACGGTTACCCGGACAAGATCTTCACTGCATCGCAGGACGAGCTGGTCCGGTACCATGTCTCGTCCGGCACGACCGGGAAACCGACCGTGGTCGGGTACACCCAGAACGACATTGACCTCTGGACCACCTCGCTTGCCCGGGCCCTGACATCCGCCGGCCTCGGGCGCGGCGACGTGATGCAGGTGAGTTACGGGTACGGCCTCTTCACCGGGGGCCTTGGCCTGCACTACGGTGCCGAACGCATCGGTGCAACCGTGCTCCCCACGAGCGTCGGCAACACGGAGCGCCAGATCGAGCTGATGCAGGACCTCGGGTCGACCGCGATCGCCTGCACCCCGTCCTACCTCCTGCATATGGGAGAGGTTGCCGAGAAGATGGGGATCAGCATCAAAAAGGACACGCAGCTCCGGACCGGTATCCTCGGCGCTGAACCCTGGACGGAAGGGATGCGCAACCGGATACAGGACTGGCTCGGCATCAAGGCGTACGATATCTTCGGTACAAGCGAGCTCTCCGGCCCGATGTTCACGGAATGCGCCGAGCAGAAAGGGATCCATATCTGGTCGGACATCGCACTGACCGAGATCATCGACCCCAGGACCGAGGAACCGGTCGCACCCGGCGAGAAGGGAGAACTCACCGTTACCATCCTCAGAAAGGAGGCCCTCCCCATGATCCGGTACCGCATCGGCGATATCACCTCCATGGATGACCACCCCTGCCCCTGCGGGAGGACGCACCCCCGCATCCAGCGGATCACGGGCAGGGTGGACGACATGCTGATCATCCGGGGCATCAACGTCTTCCCCTCGCAGGTGGAGTTTGCCCTTATGGGGGTTCCTGAAGTAGGCCAGCACTTCCAGATCGTGGTCGAGCGCAAGGGGGCGCTTGATGACATGCTCGTCCGCGTGGAGCTGAACAAGGAGTCCTTCTCCGACAAGATCACGGATATCATGGCGATACGGCAGAAGATCGAGCACCGGCTCCGGAACTCGCTGAACGTGATGGCGGACGTAGAACTGGTAGAACCGGGGTCACTGCCACGGTTCGAAGGGAAATCGAAAAAAGTTATAGACAAGAGGTCGTTGTAAATGGATACACAAAAATTCATCATCAGGCAGATCTCGATATTTTCCGAGAACCGCCCGGGACGGCTTGCGGCCATCGCCCATGCACTGGGGGAGGAAAAGGTCAATATCCTTGCCTTCAGTATCGCTGAGGCGAACGGGTTTGGCGTGGTCAGAGCGCTTGTCGACAAACCGGAGAAGGCTCACGACAAACTCCAGTCACTCGGCTTCAATATCGCATACACCGATGTCATTGCCGTCCAGATGAAGGACCAGCCCGGGGGCCTTTACGATGTGGCAAAGATCCTCGGTGACGCAGGGATCAATATTGAGTATTCCTATGCCTATTCCGGCAAGGATGGGGCGGTGCTCATCCTCCGCGTTGACCAGGTCGAGGATGCCGTAAAAAAGATCAGGAACTCCGGTGCCACCCTTCTGGAACGCTCGGTGTTCCACTAATTTTTTTTGTTGAAATTATCCAGAGAAATCAGACACATTTGGGGGGATACAAGCAGCCCCCGCACGCTCGTGGCATCCCCAGGCTGCGACAGATACCGGAAAAAGGTTAGCGGGAATCGCCGGAAAAGTGGGTCTGGTGCGCACAAGGAAGGCGCCATGTCATGCACCCGGATTTTTCTCATGAAAATCATCTTATTTATGAGAGTCCCGCCTCAGGGCCTCTCCGAGGCACGGCGGGGCAGTGCAGTGTTTTCAATTATGCTTATAGTCACTGATCCGCCGCGGGGGCGCCCCGCCGGGGGCGGCGGCATTCATCATAACCATGGGAAGTGAGGCAACAATCCACACCGCATTCCAGGATTTTCTGGTTTTTATCATTTGGGCGTGCTCACTCCGGTTCATACGTGTTACTTCAAAACAGTATTACTTTTTTTCCCACTTTATCAGTTCTGCCACTTCGGAAAGGGTGCTGCCCCGCTTTATCTCCTCGCGGATGCGCTCCTCGTTCTTCCGTACCTCGAGCGCCCGCCGGGCGATCTCGTAGGCACGTTCCTGGGGGACAACCACAACCCCGCTTTCGTCACCGATGATCCAGTCCCCCGGGCGGACATACTGCCCTGCACACCGGATCTCCGCATTGATTTCTCCGAACCCCTTGGGTTCACCGGCATTGGGGACGATCGCTTTGGCAAAAACGGGAAATTTCATGGCCCGTATATCATCGACATCCCGCACAGCGCCGTCGATAACAACGCCGCTGATCCCCTTTGTTTTACAGCTCAGGGTCGCAAGCTCTCCCCACGGGGCGATATCCTTCACCCCGTCATTGTTGATGACGATCACATCATTTTTTTTCGCGACATCAATGGCTTCTACAGGTTTTGCCCAGTCGCCGGCAACGGTCTGCACGGTAACCGCCCTTCCCACCATCTTCACGTTTCCGCACACGGAGAAAATCCCGGCCATCGCTCCCTTGCGGTGCATGGCATCCGTGATATTCGGGCCGGAGACCTGCAGGAAGAGAGCCCGGGTCTCGTCATCAACGGATTTTTTTGCACGGGTTTTTCCGGCGGGCTTATCCATCGCAGCCCGTATTTTCCGGGTTGATGCGGTCACATCCGCGGAGCGGACGATCCAACCGCCAACGATCACGATGCCGGCGCCACGCCTCACTGCTTCCGCTGCCCCTCCGGCATCGATACCACCTGCAACCGCAACCGGAATATGCACCGTTCCTGCCAGCGTGGAAAGGAGGTCGAGCGAGTCCTTTCCGGTCATCTGCTGGTCGATTCCGACGTGGGCACAGATGATATCGATGCCCATCGATTCCAGTCTGAATTGCCCGGGCCTTCGGGTCCGCACAATTGATCAGGTCCGCCATCAGCCGTATGCCATAGAGCCGGGCTGCCCGGACAGCGTCAGCCACTACGGCATCGTCTGCATCGGCAAGGATACAGACGATATCCGCCCCCGCCTTTGCAGCCATCTCCACTTCGATTGCCCCGGTGTCGGCAACTTTCATATCGGCGATGAGCGTTGCCCGGGGAAAATGGTCCCGGAGCGAGCGGACTGCCTGAATCCCCTCGCTTTTTATTAAGGGCGTTCCGGCCTCGATCCAGTCGGCACCCCCGTCAACCGATTCCTGTGCTATCTGCAATGCCCGTTTCAGCTCGAGAAGGTCGAGCGCTACCTGCAGAATCGCCTTTGTCATGATCAGTGATAGGACGCACCGGATGTTTAATCATTACCCGTGGGAGATGCTGCTCATCCTGTGAAACAGTGAAGCACTCATCATGGTGACGCTCCCTGAGGGAGACCGATGCGCAGCATCGGGCTGGAGAAGAGCCATCGGGCTCTTCAACCTGATTAAGAATGCAGGCATGCGTTCGCAGAACTCTGATGAGTTCTTTTCATCCTCGCGGTTCTGAGGGGTTATCAAACCCCGGAGAGGTGTAGGGAGGCAGCAGGCCGACCTTCATCCTTCTGATGATCCATTCAGCGGCCCACGAGGGGGGATCTGAAAGTAAAATACAATACCATTTTATCCATAAAAAAGGGACGATCAAAAAAAATTACTCGGGAGAAAACCTGTTCCATGATATATGATCACCCCCCTTGCGCCAGCCCTACCCCCGCTGGGGGCTCATGGCGCATGTGATGCCTCGGCATTACTTATACAAAAAATCTCTCGCATTTTTTGTAAACGGGTAATACGGCGTTATTATAATTGGGGCGCCATAAGCGGCGGGGCGAAGCCCCGGGAGCGTGTAACTCTCAATGATTTCTCCAGAGCAAAAAAAATTATTCTTTTTCAAACTTCTCAAAAAAAGCAATGTGCTTCATTTCCTTTTTCGGTGTAATCGCAATTTCCGCCGCGTTACCGGCCGCCACGAGAGATACGAGCGTATACCCTTCCGGAACATTAAGGAGTCTTTGGACCGCTTCGGCATAGGATTTCTTCTCTCCCGCGACCCAGCAGGAACTGACTCCGTGCGCCTGCAGCGCCAGGATCAGGTTCTCCGTGGCGGCACAACAGTCCTCAAGATAATAGATCTGTTTCTTTTCCCCAAAAACGGCAAAACAGAGCGGGCAGTCCGCAATAAATTTTCCATGATCCGCAAGTTCCGCAATTTTTGATAAAATATCTTTGTTTTTGATGACGCCGAAAAGCCAGGGCTGGATGTTCATGGCTGTCGGTGCACGGGCGGCACATTCAAGGACATCGGCAATCACAAGGTCCCCGACGGGATCCGACTTGAATTTCCTGACACTGTGACGTGACTTTATTACCGTGGTTACAATGTTCATACTCCGGAATGGGAAACCGGGGATAATAAAATCTTGTAACGAAAAAAGGGATTCGTTATTCTTTCCGCACGGACCACGCCAGTGCGAGGATGAGGGCTGCAACGGCGAGGACAACTTCAAACCCGGGTGATTTTGTCGGGGCTGGGGTTGGCAGGACCGTCGGTGAAGCGGTCGGAGGTGTTGTCAGCTCGGTGGCCAGGGTTGTCACCGTTGTCGGTACCGTTGTCGGTACCGTTGTCTTTACCGTTGTGGGGATACTGGTCGCCACCGTCGTCGGGGTCGCCGTTCGGGTGTCGACGATAATTAACGGGTTCCTCTCCTGGTCGAGGATACCCCAGTTGGGGGTGTAGGTCTTACCACTTACCGGGTAGTTATCCTTCATGTTGTTGACATTGCATTCCGCCCAGATCGTGTAGGTACCGGGAGGATAGGCATCACGCCTGCCGGTATCCCAGATCGGGCCTGTTGAATAGGGGGAGGTAGGAGACCGGGACGTCCATGACAGATGTCGATGTCCCGGCGTTGTTGGTCAGGCTCGAGTAAGTTGCCCCGTCCGGTGACTGGACATGAATCTCTGATCGGGACGACAGAAACACCGGGGCGCTGGGTGATCTGGTAGAGGTTGGTCGTGATCCGGAACTGGACCTCGTCACCCAGCGGGATCCAGCCGTTGGTTGCATCATATCCAAGGGTTGCATCTTCAATCCGGAGATCGAGGTTCGGGTCTGCTACCGTAAAGACAACTGAACTGGGCGAATCACATCCCAAGGGCGGACAATTGACTCCTGAAGGGTTGATACGGTACCACGGACCAAGCCTGCCCGAGAATTCTGACGGATAAACCGAGAAACCGGATGGATTCGAGACCGTCATCGTATAACTCGGTGCGCTGGTGTAGAGGTTTGCTGCCGATGCCCACCAGCCGATCCGGTCGTACCCGTCCAGGGCAGCGGTAATATCCAGTCCCTCTTCACCCACGAAGACGGTGTTACCGGGGGCGATGGTGCTTATCGGGGCTGCAGCCATCGCTCCTGCCGGCAGCGTGAGGAGCAGGAGCACCAGCACCCCATATATTTTTTCCATGCTGTTCATCATAAGGAACCATGACCGTTCCCATTATAAATACTTGCCAAATGCCCTGTCGTCCCCTGATGGGGGAGATTTTCAGGGAGAAGAGAAAAAGCGGGACAGACCGTTGAAAAAAAATATTACCTGGATTCACGGGTTATCCGGTCGAAGTTTTCGAATACGCGGTTCCCTTCAAAGGTATGGCTGACCTCCGGGTGCCACTGGAGCCCGTAGATGTGCCGGTCCGGTCTCGCAATCGCTTCCGCGCTGCAGATACCGGAACGGGCAAGGAGGATGAAACCGTCCGGGACGCTCGTCACTTCATCCGCGTGGGACGCCCAGACATGCATGGTCTTCGGGTATCCTTTCAGGATCTCGTCCTGTTCGCAGATCTCGATGTCGACCGGGCCGTAGCCGCCGCGATGGCCGGGGTGCACGCTTCCCCCGTATTTCGTGGCAATGATATGGAGACCGAGGCAGATGCCGAGCACCGGAAGGCCAAGGTCCAGGTACTCCGCACAGTTGCCCGCCCGGCCGATGTCCGGCCCACCGCCCAGGATGATCCCCCGGCACCCCTCCCCGACCTCCGCTGCCGGCAAGGAATTGGGGACTAAGGCCACATCAATGTCCAGGTCCCGCAGCGCCCGGTGGATGAGGTGGTTGAACTGCCCGAAGTTGTTGATCACGTAGATGGGAAGCATTGGTTATTCGGTTTGCGCTGTAATCCTATAATATTGTTCAACGGTACGCCTGCACGGTAGTCGAGGATTGCCTAACGTATCGCTTTCCGGCGAATACCCCATCAGGTTCGCAAGGTACATAGCCCCGCCGGCACCCGTCCCTTCTTTCACTTCACCATAGCAGTACCGGGCAAGCCCTGCATGGCCGAGGTCTCCAAACCCCGGGATCAACGTACGTTACGTGCACACCGATCCGCCGGGCGAGTGCCTCTACACCCGCGGTCGGGTCATCCCGCACGTAGGAGGTTGTCACCACGGGAGGGAGCGACTGGCCCAGCGCTTTGATGAGCGCACTCACTGCCAGCATCTGGGTGCCCCCGGCAAGGACGAGGGTGCCGGTATAGGCCTTTGCGATCCCGGCGGCAACCGGCATCATGGGATCGCCAAGGGAGCGGACAAAGTCAAGCGGGGATTTTTTGCCGCCCGCTCCTGCCCGCTCCAGCGCCTCCCGGCAGACCTCCTCCTTTATCGAGAGGGGATTGTTGACAAAACTGCTGCTCACCGATGCTTCGTATCCCAGCGCCCGCAGCAGGCAGAGGGCGGTCGTGGTCCCGCCGGGCACACACTCACCAAGGACGAGGAGGTCGCTCTCTGCGGAGAGAAACGATCCTATCCGTTCACCCTGCGTGAACAGGCGGTCTGCTGAGGGCAGGGCATCACCGGTCCGGGGGTCTCCCGGCAACCTCCCCGTACACGTCGAGGCAGGGGACCGTCGGGGTATGGCGGAGCCCGGCATTGATGAAGAGCGGTTTTATCCCGGTCAGCACCATCATCGCCCGCGTGATCGTGGCGGGAGTGGGGCACCCGGTCGGCGTGTTCGGGTTACCGGTGGTGCTCGTGATCGCCCCGTCCGTGATCAGTTCCGCGTCAAGGTTGGGGGTAAGGAGTGTTTTTTCCGGGCCCGGCCCGGCACCCGGAGATGCCCGGCACGGTGGAGAGAATGGTGTTGGCGAGGATGGTGGCAAAGAGGGGCGATCTTGAAGGTGATGTCCGGTTTTTCCGAGAGAAATGCCATAATAATCAGTTGGTACAGCTATTGCACCAGTCCAGTTTGAAGATATCGATCGCGACCGTTTTAGCAACGCTCTAATACTGCCTTGCATCCAACTCCTAGGTACATGTTTGAGATAGAGAAGCGGCTGGCTGACCGGGGTATCACGCTCGACGAGATGGTCACCGCTGCGATGGGGCTCTATGTCTCCCACGGGATGCCTGACGAAGAGGCCGCGCGTCGAGATCAAAAAGAAGATCCGGAAGTATCTCGATGACCCCAACGTTGCCTCGCTCCTCCTCGGGGCGATCCTGCTCGAGGACGAACTCTACACAAAGCGGAAGGACTCCGAGATAGCCGATGACCCGGTCTTTCTTCTGAGCGACGAGATCATCGGGATGGCAATCGCCGAATGTATCGGCGGTACCTATGCCCGCTTCGAGTTTACGCGGTATGACCAGAAGAAGCCCGGCATCCTTGCCCGCCTCGGGCCGTTCCTCGATGATGCGGTCGCGGGCCTGATCGCCGGCTGCACCTCGCGCCTCTACAGCGAATGCCTATGAGCGCCATTCGTCTCCCTCCTGCAGTTTACCACCATTCTCCCGCTCGGGAAACCGCAGGACTTTGACGAGTTCGCCCGTCACTCCTGGCTCTACCCGCTGGCAGGGTACGTGATCGGGTGCCTTGCAGCCATCCCGGTCCTTTTCATCGCAGACCGCACCGTAGCCGCGGCGGTTGCCGTCGCCCTGGTCCTCCTCATCTCCGGGGCCCACCATTTCGACGGTCTTCTCGACCTCGGCGACGGGCTGATGGCGCACGGGGACCGGGAGAAGCGGGTTCGGGCCCTCACCGACCGGCAGGTCGGGGCAGGCGGCGTGGCGGCGGGTATCGTCACGACCCTGCTCCTGTTTGCCGGCCTGCAGGCCTCCGCATCCGTTGCCGCTGCGATCATCGCCGGCGAGGTCTGCGCCAAGTTCTCGATGGCATACCTCACGGCGTACGGCGAGCCGTTCCGGGAGGGTATCCACAGTTACCTCCACCAGTATGCCCGCCCGGACTTTCCGGTCCTTGCCGGGCTCCTCTGCCTGCCCCTCTTCCTCCTGCCGCTTGCGCCGGTAAAAATTGCAGGCGCGCTGGTGGTGATGGTCCTCTGCCCGGCCGTCCTTCTCGTCCTTGCACGGCACCTCTTCGGCGGGGTCAACGGGGATGTTGCGGGCGCATCAAACGAGATAACCCGGGCCATGGTCGTCATCACCCTCGTGCTCCTGTGACCGCGGGGTGTAACAACACCACCCTTAATATCCCTCTCTTTCTCACTATTGTCTGATGCAAACCAGTTATGGCATTCACATGAAAGGGGGCGTGATCACCGAGCGGGACGCCGACTTCTGCACGGTCCGCATCCGTACCCCGGCCGGTGTCCTCTCCGTGGAGAAGATCCGGGGAATCGCTACCATTGCCAAAAAGTACGGGAATGGTACCATCCACTGCACGACCCGGCAGACCCTGGAGATCCCCCACGTCACTCCCGCCCTGCTCAAAAAACTCGAACGTGCCCTTGAGAAGAACGGGACCCCCGTGGGTTCGGAGAAGGATGAGATCGTCAATATCATTGCCTGCCCGGGCACCTCGCGGTGCAAGTTTGCCAATATCGATACCATCGGCCTTGCACAGAAAATCGACGAGAAACTGTTCGGGAAAGAGATGCCGGTCAAGATGCGGATTGCCCTCTCCGGCTGCCCCAACGCGTGCACGAGCCCCATGCTCAACGAGATCGGCATCATAGGAAGGATCCACCCGGTCCGCACGCCCGGTCTCTGTACCGGTTGCGGGACCTGTGTCCAGTACTGCAAGGAGAAAGCCCTCAGGGTGAAAAACGGTATCGCGGAACTCAGCGATGACAAGTGCGTGCAGTGCGGGGTCTGCATCCGCTCCTGCCCGTACGATCTGGTAAAGGCAGACCACCGGCATTTCCTCATCAGCGTCGGGGGGAGGCGGGGCAGGCACCCGAAGATCGGCCGTGAACTGCTGACCGCGGAGTCCGAAGAAGAGGTCCTCTTTGCCATAGAAAAGATCATTGACTGGGTCTACCGTCGCGCATGGAGCGGCAGGCTGCTGTCCGAACAGCTCGACGACCTCCATTTCGAAAAATTCAAAGAGGATATCGCAAAAGCAATGAAGGAAAGGAAGCCGGGGGCTGCAAAAAAGGCTGCCCGGTAGAAAATCCGGTATTTAATTGAGAAGCCACTCCCTCATGACACCACCTGTCCCGTCAGGGAGTCTGGGGCGCATGGTGATGCCCCGTATTACCTCTATAAAAATACTCTCGCATTTTTTGTAAACGGGTAATACGGCGCTATCATAATTGGGGCGCCATAAGCGGCGGGGCGAAGCCCCTGGAACGTGTAACTCTCAATGATTTCTCCAGAGCAGAAATTTTCACATCGGTTTTTTTTGGAAATTTCCGTCATTTCCCGCTGCCGGTACTATACCATTATCCCAACGCGGGGGTGCCCACGCGGCGGGGTTCGCGTGGTTCATCAGAACATCGGGAACCAAAAGAATCCTTTTAAGATTCTTCGACCGCGAAAAGCGAAGAGCCTGATGGTTCTTCTCCTGTTTCGTGTCTGAGGGGGATTCGGCATCCCCGAAAGCGTCAAAACAGGGGACTGCCGGCATACGAAAAGGAAGTCATATCACTTAAAAATTCCAGTGATAATAAATCAGTATAATTTGAGGAACCCGGCGTTCGCATCGTCATCGCAGGCAATGGCACTGCCGTCGCGGACGAACGTATTGAACATCATGGCGGCGTTCATCAGGGCATCGTCAGAGCCCTTCCCCTGGCGCATCGCGTTCAGCGCTTCTTTCTGGGGCGCGGGTGCCACCCGTTTCCCCACCACAATCCCCGTGCAGTGCCGGCAGTAGGCACAATGACTGGAAACCGATACCATACCGTCTGCACATGCAACGGTCACCCGGTTCTTCTTTTCGTCCCGGACAAATGCAAGCGTCTTCATGATCAGGAGTTTTTCTGCTGTCGATATCAGCATGCCGATATCCTTTCAGCGGACGGGAATTGTCACCGTAAAAACAGCCCCGTCAATCGAAATAATTTATATAGACGGGGCTCATATATGTAATACTCGCACAAACTGACTGTAGCGCACAGTCCTGCTTTGGAGGAACGATTAAATGGCACAAGACAAGCCCCACATGAACCTGGCCGTTATCGGACACATCGACCACGGAAAGTCAACCTGCGTTGGCCGGATGATGTTCGAGACCGGTGCAGTACCGGCACATATCATCGAAGGCTACCGCAAGGAGGCCGAGAGCAAGGGTAAGGCTACCTTTGAATTTGCATGGGTTATGGACAACTTAAAGGAAGAGCGTGAGAGAGGTATCACCATCGATATCGCCCACAAGCGGTTCGACACTGCCAAGTTCTACTTTACGGTCGTGGACTGCCCGGGACACCGGGACTTCGTCAAGAACATGATCACCGGCGCATCCCAGGCCGACGCTGCAATCCTCGTGGTCGCAGCCCCCGACGGTGTCATGGAGCAGACCAAGGAGCACGTGTTCCTTGCACGGACCCTTGGCATCTCCCAGATCATCATCGCCATCAACAAGATGGACGCCGTCAAGTATGATGAGAAGCGGTTCAACGAAGTCAAGAAGGACCTCTCGGACCTCATCAAGATGGTCGGTTACAAGCCCGACGAGACTCTTTTCATCCCGATCAGTGCCCTGGCAGGGTACCAACATCAAGGTGAACAGCCCCGAAACCCCCTGGTACAAGGGCCTGCCCCTCATCGCGGCACTCGACACCTTCAAGGAACCCGGCAAAACCGACCGACAAGCCGCTCCGCCTGCCAATCCAGGACGTTTACAGCATCAGCGGTATCGGCACCGTGCCGGTCGGCCGTGTTGAGACCGGTATCATGAAGAAGGGAATGAAAGTCACCTTCATGCCCGCCAACAAGGATGGTGAAATCAAGTCCATCGAGATGCACCACGAAGAGATCCCGCAGGCAGTACCCGGTGACAACGTCGGGTTCAACGTCCGCGGTATCGGCAAGGGCGACATCCGCCGCGGCGATGTCTGCGGACCTGTCGAGGCCCCGCCGGGCGTTGCCGAGGAGTTCACGGCACAGATCGTCGTGCTCCAGCACCCCAGCGCACTGACCGTCGGGTACACCCCGGTCTTCCACTGCCACACGACCCAGACCGCCTGCACGTTCACCGAGCTTCAGAAGAAACTCGACCCCCGCTACCGGCCAGACCAAGGAAGAGAACCCCACGTTCCTCAAGTCCGGTGATGCAGCCATTGTCGTCATCACGCCGACCAAGCCGATGGTCATCGAGCCCGTCAAGGAACTCCCGCAGATGGGCAGGTTTGCCGTCCGGGATATGGGCCAGACGATTGCCGCCGGCATGTGCATTTCGATCAAGCCAAAGCAGATGAGATAAATATTTTTTTGGATGTGAAAAAAACCATGCAGAAAGCCAGAATTCGCCTGACAGGGACGGATTTTAACAAGGTAGAGATGGTCTGTAACAGAATACGGGAGATTGCAGAACGCACAGGTGTAAATCTGGCCGGCCCGATACCACTTCCGACAAAGCGGCTCGTTGTTCCGATCCGCAAGAGTCCCGATGGTGAGGGGACTGCGACATGGGACCGCTGGCAGCTGCGTGTCCACAAGCGCCTCATCGATATCGATGCTGACGAGCGTGCACTCCGGCAGCTGATGCGCATCCAGGTGCCGAAAGATATCGGTATAGAGATAGTCTTAGAGAGTTGAAGGTGCGGCGTGCAGCAGGCCGCGGGTTTTACCCAAAAGATCAAATCATTCTTTACTTTTGAACGGATTTTTTTCCTTATCCTTATTATAGCGTTCCTTCTCCGCTTCTTCCTGCTCGACCTCAAACTGCTGCACCACGACGAAGCAATCCATTCCTGGTTCTCCTACGAGCTCCTGACCAAGGGAGCGTGGCAATACGACCCCAGCTACCACGGGCCGTTCCTCTATTTCGTGACCGCGGGCATGTTTGCCCTTCTCGGGCCCTCCGACCTCGTTGCCCGGCTGCTCCCGTCGCTCTTCGGTTTTGCCATCATCCCGCTGGTGTATGCAATCTACCGGCTCGGGTACATCAATAAAAACCAGACGCTGATCGCCGCGCTCTTCATCGCCCTGTCACCGGACATGGTCTATTTCTCCCGCTTCCTCCGGCACGATATCTTCATGCTCTTCTTTACGTTTCTCCTGCTGGTCGCGATCCTGTACTATTTCGAGCGGGGTCAGATGCGGTTTGCCGTTCTCGCTGCCATTGCAGCAGCCGGTGCGCTCTCGTGCAAGGAAGAGATGCCGGTCATCCTCATCGTCTTTGTCCTCTTCTTTGCCTTTGCGGCCTGGAAAGGACGGTTTGCCCTGCCCCCGGCCTGGAAGGCTGACCTCCTGATCTTCTTCGTTCTCGTTGTTGCGATTATGAGCGTCATGTACTCGGCGTTCTTCTTCCACATGGATACGCTCATCGGCCAGAACTTCACGGTCTCCCTGCAGGGCGTGCATTTCGAGGCGAACACGACCGGCTGGTACCGTGCAATCGAGCACTGGACAGCCATGCACAACCAGCAGCGGCTGGGCGGCCCGCTGTACTTCTACTTCCCGCTCTTCCTCCTCTACGAGCTCCCGATCTTCATCCTTGCGCTGATCGGGGCGGCGCAGTTCATGACGGCCGGACTCCACCCGCTCCGTTTTGTAAAAAAAGTGAAGACCTGGGTCCGGGAGCGCCACTTTACCCTCCCGACCAGCGAGCTTGCAAAGGTCAGCCTGCAGCAGCTGCGGGAAGGGCAGGACGTCAATAAAAAATCCGAGGAGTTCTTCCGCTTCTGTATTGTGTGGATGATAGCAATGATGGCCTTCTATGCCTATGTCGGCGAGAAGGTGCCCTGGCTCATCATCCCGCAGCTGCTGCCCATGTGCTTTGTGGCAACCTATAAACTGAACTGGCAGAAGACCGCCTTTGCCCTTGCAGGCTGCCTCTTCCTTATCGTGATGACCTGGCACGTGGCATTTGTCCCGGTGGATATCAACGAACCGATCGTCCAGGTCCAGAACTCGGAGGAGATGCGGGAGGTGATGGGGCTGATGGACAATTCCAGCCTTGTCGTGATCGCGTCCAAGGACTACTGGCCACTCCCGTGGTATTACCGGGGCAACAAGTGGGACAGGATCCAGTTCTACGGCAGCCTGACGGACGTGGATACCCTGACCGAGAAACATCCCAACGTGATCATCCTCCACGATTCCGAAAGTTATCCATCAATTGCCGGGTACGATAAAAAGACCTACAAGCTCAGTTACTGGTTCTCGTTCTATGACAACGAGAACCGGCTGCCGGAATACTACCTGCGCCGCGACGGGAAGATGGGGAGCATCAACATCGATGTGTTCACGCCGCTTCCGGCCTATGTGCTCCCTCCTGATGCACTCCCGCCCGATGCTGCACTCCTTCCTGATGTACTTCCTCTTGAGGTTCTTCCTCCTGATGTACTTCCGGTTTATGTAACCCCGGTTAATGTAACGTAATTTTTTTTCGTTTTTTTTGCTCTGGAGAAAACCTGTTTTATGATATATGATTACCCCCCATTGCGCCAGCCCTGCCCCTGTTGGGGCTCATGGCGCATATGATGCCTCGGTATGACCTCTACAAAAACTCTCTCGTATTTTTTGTAAAAGGGTAATACGGCACTATCATAATTGGGGCGCCATAAGCGGCGGGGCGAATCCCCTGGAGCGTGTAACTCTCAATGATTTCTCCAGAGCACATTTTTTCATTCCGGGTGAGAAGAAAGCCGGAAGAAGTGCCATGAATTATCGTGAACGCTTCCGGTACCGCTGCGTAAAGATTCCTTCTTTCAGGGGACGGGGCTACCGGGTTATCCAAAGAGAGCAGCTGGTACATGGTCAGGCGCCGGCCCTCTTCCTCATTCCCGGAGTGCTGCTCCCGGCGGGGGAATGCCCCCACGGGGGTATATTCCGGCCTCCCTTACAGCGCGTCCAGCACCTGCATGCTGCTTTTTGTACCGGTAAAGGACCTCACTTCGAGAACCGCCGTGGCATGGCCCTGCCGGAGGGCCGCCATCACCGGCCGGAAATCGATCGTCCCGGATCCCACGGGGCTGTGGGTATCCGCCCTGCCCCGGTTGTCGTGGATGTGCATGTGACGAAATGGGGTCGAAAGGAATTCCGTAAGGCAGCCATTGAGGTGGGCGTGCCCGGTGTCGAGGGCAAGCCCGGTGTCTCCCAGGAGCCCGAGGTCTGCAGGTGTCCGCAGGTTGAAATAGTTCATGTCCGCCATGTTCTCGAACCAGAACTCAACCGAACGTTCGGCTGCAGCACACCCGAGTTCCTGCAGGGAGGTCCCAAACTGCCCGGTCTGATGCCGCCCGTTCCTGCTCCCAGGCAAAATAGCCCGGGTGCATGACGACCGGTGCACCGATGGCCGCGGCTACCTCAAAACAGTCGACCATCACCTGCACGCTCGCCTTCCGGACGGGCTCGAACACGCTGGCGATGTTCATGCCGTGGAAGGGGGCGTGAAGGGTGAATTTCCGGGTGTAACTGGAAAACAGGTCCGGGTCGGTGATAAAATGGAATCCCTCGTCCATCACCTCAATTAAGTCCGTGAGCGGGGCAAGCTCATCCAGCGCCACCGCAAGCGGTTTATCCATCAGGCAGTAGGTTGAGATCCCGACCATCAGGAGCGATGGCCCGGGACGCTATATATAGGTATGGAAACCGACCGTTCCCGTCGTGAGAGAGGGTGTATCGGTCCCGGCGGATCCTCGTAATGGAACGAGGGTGCGTGATCCCTACCCGGAGGCTCCGGTGCATACGGGAAGCGACAGATATCCCGGTCCGGTTCGCAGGCTAACGGATCCCTTTCCAAAAGACGTATAATTCCCCACGGCACAATGCAGGATAGTAAAAGAAAGGTGTGGTGAGTTTTCGTATGGCGGAACAAGCGGAAGTGCCGGACGCATTCTCTCCGGACTGGGGCGGCCTCGGGTGGACGTCCTGGGTACCGTTCAGCACGACCAGCAGGACGCTGGATAGTATCCCGGAAACCCCCGGCCTCTACCGGATCCGGCCGACCGGGCAGGACTTCCTCATGTATGTCGGCTGGACCGGCGGATCGCTGCGGCAGTGCTTTTCCGGCATCCGGCAGAACGCGACCAGACCCGTGATGCCATGGAACGACCCCTGGCCGGTAGCACCTGCCCTCTGGGCGTGGAAGGATGCCAAGGGTTTTGCCTACGAGTTCTCGGCAGCCCCGTACCAGTACACGCCCGTGGAGCAGATCGGAGCGGAGTGCTACCTCACGTACCGCTACCGGCTGGAGCACCACGAATCCCCGCTCTGCAATTTCGGCCGCTTCCACCGGAAATACCGCAGGCCCTCGGACCAGAAGGACGGGGTCGCCGGGGGGAAACTTTTACCGGATGAGCCCCTCAACCCGGCGGGAGGCCCGAGCGCCTCGCCGCTCGCGGTGACCGGAAAGCCAGGCGAACCCGGCTGGATGGGGCTTTCGTGGAGCCCGATACGGACCCTCAGGACCCATACGAGCGCAGGGGTCCCGCCAGACCAGGGCTACTACCTTATCTTCGAAGCCTCAACCCGTGCAGTCCTTGCCATCGGGCGGTCGGAAAACTGTGCACAGGCGCTGTTTCGGATCAGCAAAAATCCATGGGACAACCGGGATCTCGCCTTCTCGTTTGTCTGCGAACCCAGGCCCATCCCGGACCACAACTTCCGGGAGCGGGAGAACGACCTCATCGGGAATTATATCGAGCAGTACGGGATAGTGCCGGAGTACCAGTGCCGGGAGGGGACGTAAGCGGGTCTGCACGCGGGTGGGATTGTGGAGGGAATAACAGAGTAATCGGAAAATTCAATGCCGGTGCACGGTTGTGCCCGGACTGCGGGGACACGTGCAGAGATAGTAATCCGGCAATAAGCAAAGGATGTGTTCGCATCCGGTTGATGTTGTTAAGAAGGGGAAGTTGTGATAAATGAGATGAGAGACAACTACAAACTCCCCCAATGAAAAGGATTAATAAGAGATCAGAGAACTTCCTTTCTTTTAAGAGTTTGGTGAAAGGAAACCTGTCAAAATAAATCGAAAGATTTATCCTTTTTTATCTAAATAACAAGTGTGAAGACCCGAATTTCCTCACAACTTTCATCGGATCTTCCGCTCTCTCTTCTTTTTTTGGCTCCATATTCGCGTTCCTGCTGGCGTTTCTCTGTGCGGGGCACCCGGTCTCCCGTTACCGGTTACTCCGGATATTCCCTGCCATGCCTTCTTTTGCCCGCGTTCACCTGCGGAGCCAAACCAGTACCAGCCGGATTTGAAGATGAGCGTGCCGGCGCAGAGCCCGAAGAACCAGAGGGAGAGCCGGGCCTCCCACGACAGGTCAGGGAAAAATGCACCGCTGCTAAAGTCGAAGGCAAAAGAGAAGACGATCCAAAAAACCGAGGGGAAGAATGATTCTCAGGTAATCCATTGCCGGTCCTGCGCGGGTTGCCCTTACCGATAAACCGGCGAACCGGTCGCTGTCCTGCCCTCGCGACACCGGTCCCCGTGGAATCGCCCCAGGGTATCCGGTCCTGCTGTACCGGACGTTTCCGGCCGCGGGACGGGCACCGCTCGTTACCGGGTACACCGGCACCGCCGTTCAACTTGGCGGTGCTGCCGTCCCTGCACGGCGCAGGTACAGGCCGACCCCGACCGGGATCAGGAACATCAGGGCATAGTACAGGAGCACATCCGGCATATAGTACCCGATAGCGTTGAACAGCAGCACGATGAACAGGTAATCGAGAACGACCGCGATCAGCAGCCAGATGATCCCGACTCCTGCATAATA
The DNA here is from genome assembly GCA_963818425.1 of uncultured Methanoregulaceae archaeon. Taxonomy (GTDB): domain Archaea; phylum Halobacteriota; class Methanomicrobia; order Methanomicrobiales; family Methanospirillaceae; genus Methanoregula. The sequence goes on from CAWFSA010000013.1 coordinate 105,575, forward strand.
AGTGAGGGGGAGGCGCACCCGCTGCCTGAACCACCACCACGTGACCCAGAGGGTGAACGGGGTGAAGACAACCAGGAGGATCCAGCCGGTGCTGGACGCTATCGGCGAAAAAAACAATACCAGGGACGCAAGGTACCCGGCCAGCCAGAAGAAGGTGCCGAGGCCCAGGGTGTCTTTGAGGACCTGTTGCTGCATACGGTTCGTTTGTACGGAGGGATTATGGATTTTTCGGGAGGAAAAACGGGGCTTTACCCCGGGAGGCTAAAGGGCAGGCCCCCGGGAAATTTAAAAAACAGGCAGGGTTATCTAACCCCGGCCCTTTTCAAACCTGTCGCGTTGATCCGGTCCCTTCCGGACCCGAAGGGATCTGGCATCGGGTCCCCCGTGTTTGACAAGACCTGAAATATTTCCGTATGAGGGGTTTTTTAGTCCTGCAACGGGATCCGATCAGGGGGGAACATGGGGCAGTAATAGTTCACTTTTTTTTACCCGTAAAATATTTAATACATGCAATAGACATTTTTAAAGCAAACCAGATTTTTGGGGTTTGGCAATTATGATATCAGTTCTCTATGTAGATGATGAACCCGCACTCCTTGAACTTGGTAAATTGTATCTTGAGCGGACGGACGATTTTACCGTAACCATTGCATCTTCTGCACCAGCGGCTCTCAAACTGCTCAATTCCCATGGTATTCAGGCCATTGTTTCCGATTACCTGATGCCGGGGATGGATGGCATCGAGTTTTTAAAACAGGTCCGGGCGAAGGATAAAATTATCCCGTTTATTCTGTTTACCGGCAAAGGAAGGGAAGAAATCGCCATCAAAGCCTTTGAAAATGGTGCTGACTTTTATATCCAGAAAGGCGGGGCACCAACACCGCAGTTTGCCGACCTTATGCACAAGATTAAGGCAGCCGTTGAGCACCGCAGGGCTGACGCACAGGTTATCACCCTCAACCGGCTCTATACCGTGCTTTCCGCGACCAACAAGGCAATCGTCCGTATTCATGACAGAAATGAACTGCTGAACGAAATTTGCCGGATTGTTGTTGATATCGGCGGGTTTACGATGGCATGGGCAGGCATCGTTCAATGCAAAAAAACATCTTATCGAACCCACTGCGGCATCCGGTCATGTTGACAACTATCTCGATACGATCTCAATATCGATTGATGACACGCCCCACGGGCGGGGTCCGACCGGGACTGCATTTCGTGAAAGGACATTCAATGTCTGTAATGATATCGAACGCGATCCAAAGATGGCGCCGTGGCGCAAAGGGGCACTTGAACGAGGTTATCGCTCCCTTGCAGCATTCCCTTTCGCACTCGATACCAGCAATGCCGGTGTTATTACCTTCTATGCTTCTGAACCGGGATTTTTTACTGACCGGATTATCCGGCTTCTTGAGGAACAATCCGGGGATATCTCGTTTGCTCTTATAACACGCGATCATGAAGAACAACGGATAGCTGCCGAAGATGAATTGAAAAAGTCAGAACTCCAGTACCGCCGCCTCTTTGAAACCGCACAGGATGCGATCCTGATCCTCGACGGGGATACCGGTGAAGTTATCGATGCAAATAGATTCATTCTCGATATGCTGGGATACCCGCTGGAGTATTTTGTCGGAAAACATCTCTGGGAACTCGGGTTCATCAAGGACAAATCCATTGCCCAGAATGCATTCACTGAACTGAAAACAAACGGTTATATCCGGTATGAAGATCTCCCGCTGGAGACAAAAGACGGGCGGAGTATCGACGTCGAGTTCATCAGCAATGCCTACCTTGTCGGAGATAAAAAAATTATCCAGTGCAACATCAGGGATATCACTGCACGGAAAGTGATCCAGGATGCACTGCAGGTATCGGAAACCCGGTACCGCCGCCTCTTTGAAACCGCACAGGACGGCATCCTGATCCTTGACGGGGATACCGGGGAAATTATCGATGCGAACAGGTTCATTCTCGACATGCTGGGATACCCGCTGGAGTATTTTATCGGCAAACATCTCTGGGAACTCGGGTTCATCAAGGACAAATCCATTGCCCAGCAGGCATTCACTGAACTTGAAAACAGCGAATATATCCGGTACGAAGATCTCCCGCTGGAGACAAAAGACGGGCGGAGTATCGACGTCGAATTTATCAGCAATGTCTATCCGGTAAACCATCACAAGATCATCCAGTGCAACATCAGGGATATCACTGCACGGAAACAATCTGAAGCTGCTCTTGCCCTTGCTGTCAGGAAACTGAACCTCCTCTCTTCAATCACCCGGCATGATATCAGGAACCAGCTCCTGGCACTTAAAGGATACCTGGATATCTCCAAAGGTTTCCTTGATGATCCGGCCCATATGTCTGAGTACATTGCAAAGGAGGAGAAGATCGCTGACACCATTGCCCACCAGATCAGTTTCACCAGGGATTATGAGGATATGGGTGTGAAGGCCCCCTTATGGCAGAAGGTAAACACGGTGGTCAGAGAAGGTATCACCCATCTCCCCTTGCGGAATATCCGTGTTGATACGGAAGATCCCGATCGGGAAGTGTTTGCCGATCGGTTGCTGGAGAGAGTGTTTTTTAATCTTATCGAAAATGCTCTCCTGTACGGGGGCGAGAAGATGACTTCAATCCGGGTGAAGACCCGTGAAGATAACGGGGTGCTGGTCATCACGGCTGAAGATGATGGCAACGGTATCCGTGCGGAGGAGAAAATGCAGTTATTCACGAAGGGGTTTGGCAAACATACCGGGCTTGGCCTCTATCTTTCCCGCGAGATCCTGTCCATTACCGGCATCACGATCACCGAGAACGGCGAGCCGGGTAAAGGGGCACGGTTCGAGATCGTGGTGCCGGAAGGAGCATTCCGGTGAACAGGTAATATTAAAATAACCGGGTAACGTGTTTTCACCGACCCTGAATTTTTTTTTGGTTCACGCGCGGAATTATTCAGATTCCGGGGTATCCCGGTCAGCACAGGGAAAACCCGAGAGAAACACCCTTTCGGCCGCTCCGGAACAGGAATAGCGTGGTGGCCATACGGGTTGTTTTGCTGATGGGGAAAAAAGGGGTATCAGACGAATTAATTATTCTTTTTTCCGTTTGATGCGTTATCATCCTTATTGGTGTTTTTATTCCCTTTGTCTGCGCTGTTGCCGGCATTGTTTCCCGAACTGTTTTTTCCGTTGCCATTGGTTTTCAGGGTATTCTGGTTCTGGCCACCGGTGTTGAGAGAGACATTCTGACCGTTACCGGTTTGTTCCCCGGCATTACTCTCCGTGGTCCTGATAGCCTTTTTCATCTGGCCATTGTTTCTGAAGGTATCGGGGTTCAGCGTAACGGAAACGGTGATATTTTCCTCTTCCGTTTCATTGACTGCACTCTCGTCCTGTTCAAGGCCCAGATATTTCCTGAAGTCTGAAAGGATCTTATCCAGTCCCTCCTTTTCCCCGATTACCCTGATGGTATCACTGCCCTCGACACCGACAGGCTCGCCGCTGACGGAAAGGGTCCCCGAACAGTTAATCTGCACGCCGGCACCGCGGGTAACCGCCTCGAGGTCCTGCCGGTGGAACTTTGCAACAAGGGTCCCGCCGTCCTTGTTGGACACGCCGGCACTGATCAGGTCAGCATCACCGCAGCTCAGGGAGGAGGCTGCAAAATCGATGCGGGGTTTGTTGCCGGAGCTTATCCCGTCCAGGGTAACAAATACCGTAAATACACCCTTGCTTTTCAGGTTCAGGGTATCCGGCCTGATGGTGAGGTTTACGGTTAATGGCTGATCGATGACGACCACTGCTGCCCTGTTTAAAACAACTGCTGCATCGGCATGGCTGTTGCCGTAACTGGTCTGATCGAGACCCAGGATATCGACCGTATTTGTCTGGGTCCCTTCTGTATCAAAGACGGTGAATACCGTGAGGTGGGTGGACGTGCCATTGTCAAGTCTGCTGATATTCCAGAGCCGTGTCGTGTTATCATATGTGCCCAGATCGGCAACGCCGCTCATTTCCACCAGCCCAGAAAAACCTGAAATGCTTTCCGCTAAGGAAATGTTTGTCGCATCCGCAGGTCCGTTATTCGCAAGCGTGACAACCCACGTTGTTTCGTTGAATGCGGCCGAGCGTGCAACCTTCGAGACGCTGAGATTGGCATCCCCCGCTGCTGCACCCACGAACCCGACAGAAAGGAGCAGGGTGAGCAGGAGTATCCCTGATACAGCATAATGGACTTTTACCATAGACCCGGAAGTTTATCGCTTACGTTATTTGAAATTGTTTAACCAACTCTCTCTGGCAGATAACCTGCAGGTTCAGCGGGGGAGTGCGATACTGCGATACTTTCCCTATTGCGGGGTCTGTCCGGATGCAGAGCATGGAAAACGGGGACCGGGCTTATTTTTCCTGCACTGACTTTTTTAGCGCATCAGGTATACTAACACGTGGAATAATTTTAACACACCTTCTCGCTACGAAAATTTTTGACCCCGAAAAAATTTTTGCAGGAATCCTGATGAAAAAGAGGGTATTTTATTATATTTAATTTCCATTCTCTTTTCATGGCAGATGACGATCGTTTTTGGGTATTTGCTGTTTTCGTTGTGATTTTAATAGTTGGATTAATGTTTGTTGCCCTAAAAACCAATGTGGCTGCACGTGATGAAGTAAAAAAGAAATGTCCTGGCGGATATGACCTCTGCGGATTTATAGACACAAATAATGTTGGTTCTTGTTTTAATCCAGGAACCCAATATTGTTGTGACGGTATCATCTCTTCTGGAGGACCTAACCGTAAATGTTGTGGAGAGAAAACTTGCGCTAGTAATGAAGGTTGTTGCGCAGTTTTAGATAAAAATCCTGAAACTGGTTATATTGAAGAAATGCCTGCTTGTTATGATAATGAAAAATTCATTTGTTATTATCACACGGCACCCAACCGCAACCCATGGCATTCACTGGAACCTAAAGGATATTAAAAATCTGCTCTGTAGAAATCATTGAGAGTTACACGCTCCAGGGGCTTCGCCCCGCCGCTGGGGCGCCCCAATTATGATAGCGCCGTATTACCCGTTTACAAAAAATGCAGAGAGTTTTTGTAGAAGTAATACCGAGGCATCACATGCGCCCCCGCCCCCAATGGGGGCAGGGCTGGCGCAAGGGGGGTGATCATATATCATGAAACAGGTTTTCTACAGAGCATAAAATCTTTTTTTCGTTTCTTCAAAAGAGAAAGTAAAGAAAAAAAGAGGAGTTATAACCCGTAGATTAACTGGAGGCCTGTTATGTCCGACGGTTCCAGGGTCCGTTTTTCCACATCCCCTTCCTTCGAGTACCCGTACATGGTAACTGCGCTGCAGGAACTTGAGTATAAATCACTCAGACCTAAGGTATGTCCTATTTCATGGGTTGCAATATTCTGGAGATCCATCTCTGATGATTCACCGGTTGTACCCCAGTCAAAATCAGTATCGAACAGGATATCGCTTTCAACAGCCCACCGCGTCCGCCCCGGCGTATACCAGGTGCGTGTCACAGCGATTACCCCGTCCGTTGAATAATCACCATAGAGAACAGAATTTACCGTATCCGTGGAAGCACTCCATATGGCTGCTCCTTCAACGGGTCCGGTAAATAATTCGTCTGATGTATGCGTATCCCATTCCGTCTCTGCGCTGATTAGGGCGTCTTCGAAGGGCGGGTAGGCAGCGTTATCAGCGTAGGTATACTGAACAGGGTCTGCCCATTTCCACTTCGCTAATTTATAGCAGGTTTCGGTCCTGCCTGACTTGCCCTGATCAACTGATTTTGCATAGTGAATCGTGGTAACTCTGACAAGCCCCAGATCTTTCCCCGTGCCGTACTCGACAATCATGGTGGGCCTGTTGTCGTCAGCTTTGCTGCCCGGTCCGCCGGGGCCACCGCCGCGGCGAACGGGACCAGCAGCAGGACGAGGAGCAGCCCGATGACCATTATCCTGTTTATGTGCATCAACACTCATCTCCGATTTTGTACAGACTGAATGTTGATATCTCCAGTCTCTTATTAAAAGGTTATCAGGAACAGGTACTGCCCGGCGATGATGATTTCCGCGCTGTCGTCTGCCCAAGCTTCCGGGTATTTCCTTACATTCACCGCTCATCATAATTTTTTTGCCTTTCCCCATTCTGTCAGGAAAGAGGGATGCCGGGGTGTTGGGGGTAAAATTTTCCAAAAAAAACATGCACGGCATTGCCAGACAAAGATGCACGCAACGTCACCTCAGAACGAGTGTACCCGGGGATGCATGCAGGGATGGTCTGGTTCAGGTTTGTTTTTTAAGTACGCTGTCGCGGAGAATCGTTCCATCGGGGTTATCCGGGTCGAGGGAAATCGCCCGGTCAAAAGAGGCAACGGCATCTGCATCCCGGCCAAGTTTTTTGAGGAGGATCCCGCGGAGGATCCAGGCAGGGACGTTATCCGGGGTGAGGGCAATCACCCGGTCAAAAGAGTCAACCGCTTCCCCGTCCCGGCCGAGTTTATCCAGTGCGCCTCCGCGGATAAACCACGCCTCGGCGTTGTCCGGGTTGAGGGCAGTAACCTTGTCAAAAGAGGCAATTGCTTCTGAATACCGGCCATGTTTATAGAGATTATATCCTTCATCGAAATATCCTGTATCCTTTTTTTTCGATAAAAAATCGAATAATCCCATGCAGGTATATTACTGGTTACATTGGAAAAATGTTTGCCCGACGGCAAGTTCCGGATCCCGCCGCTCCCTCCGGGCGTGCTTTTTTTTATCAGCGCCGGTGTAAAGAAAAATCCGGGGCTTATTTTTAAGTTTTTTCGAAATACAAACCCCTGCTTTCCATGCATCGCTTTATCGTATCACCCGCTCATGTTACATCGTCGTTATGATAAGCACTGCAACAAAGATACGAAGAATCCGTGACAAGTTAAGCAGGATCGGTATCGGGGAAAAGAAGCTGGACGATGCAGCTGATTCTCGCGACGTACAGCATCAACCCGTCCGGCAACCTGTGCCCGGTTCCCCGGGTCCCGTGATCGTTCAGGCAGCGATCGGCCTGCAGGGGGCAGGGCACGGATCTCCCGGGTCAGCCGGTGGTCCGGGGAAACCTGAAGAATGGGGGAGGTGCAGGCCGATCCCCAGGTTTTCTTCCCGCGGGACCTGCATTTTCTTAAGAATTCACCGGACCGCCGGACGCACTGTTTTTTCTTCAGCCTGACTCACCGGGGCTCGTCCGGGATTTTTTTAAGGAGAACGGGATTGCACTCCCCGGGAGCGGGGGGACAAAGAAAGGATTTATCATTGCCGATAAAATGGTTAAGACATGCAGCTGAAAACGGTATGTTTTTTCCTCCTGGTTACGCTGGGACTGCTCCTTGCCGCAGGGTGTACAGACCCGTCACCTCCGGAAGGGACCACGGTCACGACCGCTCCATCAGCCCCTGCTGCAACAACCGCCATGCCGGTTGTGCTGCCGGCAACCGGAAACCTGACCGGAACCGTCACCTCCCTGCCGACAACGGTCCCGGACACCACCGCAACCCAGGAAACGGGCAACCCGATCCTCCACCGGTGGATACGTATGCTGCCGGAAGCGGGTTCCAATGGGCATTACCAGGGATACGAGTTAAAATTCTTCCTGGACGGGTCGGTTGAATACCGGTCCGGCCCGGTCACGGAGGTTTACGGTAACGTACGTATTGATCCGGTTGAGTCCGAGTCAACCGGCACCTGGACCGGCCGCGGGGACAATAACTATCTCGTGAAAGTCTGGCCGGTCGCGGGAACCGGTGCACAGTTCATCCGGGAATATACGTATGTGCCGGAATATGTGGATAAAACCTACGGGATTACCCAGCGGGAACATATCGAGAGCCCGTACGAGCGGGACGCCGTCCCCCCGTACGGGAACCAGGCCGTGAACGGAAGGTTCCTCTTTCCCGAGCGGGCAAAACTCGACTGATTTTTTTTGCTCTGGAGAAATCATTGAGTGTTACACGTTCCCGGGGCTTCGGCCCGAAGAATTCGAAGAATTCTTCTGGAGAGAATCTTCGCTGATGCGACGATTCTCTCCCCGCCGCTGGGGCGCCCCATGATGGCACCCTATTACCCGTTTACAAAAAATGCAGAGAATGTTTGTATAAGTAATGCCGAGGCATCACATGCGCCCCCGCCCCCAACGGGGGTAGGGCTGGCGCAAGGGGGGTGATCATTTATCATAAAACAGGTTTTCTACAGAGCAATTTTTTTAAATTCCTTTTTTCCTTACGCATTTTTCTGTCCCGGGGATATGACCAGATCTTTCCGGTCCCCGGGTCGGACATTGCCGTTGAGGACGCGGTCTTTGTTCCCGCGATCAGGGCTGCCATGCCGGTCTCGCCGTCGTGGAACCAGAGGTGGTACTCCGCAGGATCTTCATCACCAACGCGGATTCCCAGGTACCGGAATCCTGAACAGAAACTCAGGTATCCTTTGTCCGATTTGTTCCATCTCATGGCGAAAAGTCCGGCTTTTTTTATTAACAGGAAAAAATACTGGATCAAACGCTCACATACCAGAGATACCGAAAGGAAACATTTCAAAAAACTTATTTTAGTTACCCATGCATTGTTTGGTAGCTGACTAATGCTCAAGCAAGGAACCGGGACCATGCCGTTTTGCCCCCGATGCGGAAGAGCTGCCGACCCAGGAGATGCCTATTGCAAATTCTGCGGTGCGCCGATATATGATGACGAGCCTGTCCGCCCGCGTTCTCCTCCTTCACCACGGGCAGTCCCCCTGAAAGCCTCTCATCCGCCGCCACCGGACCTGGATGAGCTGACACCGGCCCCGGCAGGAGCACCAGCGTTCACTCCCCGGAAGGTGCTGGGGATACTCGCGGTCATTCTCGTGATTGCCCTGGCGGTTTTTTTCGCATTTTCCGGTCACCTGCTGCCGGCAGGGACGCCGTCAAATGCCAGCGGGTCCCGGAATGCCGGCACCGGGCCGGCCACGGGCCCGTGTCCCGCGAATTTGACCCTGTGCAGCGGAACCTGCGTCGATCTCCAGACCGATGCCGGCAACTGCGGGGGATGCGGTTTTTCCGTTCCGTACGGCGAGACCTGTATCCAGGGAACGTTCAGCGGATCAAAAGGCGGGAATGCGGGCGGGTCATCCCCTGCGCCGACATCGACATCCGCTCCGGCAACGGCCGGCACAACCGTGACGGTTTCTGCCGCGACAACCGCGACCGCTGCCGCCATCCAGACCTCCTGCCTGTCAGGTCTTGCCCTGTGCAGCGGTACATGCAGGGACCTGAGGACAGATTCCCGGAACTGCGGATCCTGCGGGTACGTCTGCCCGGCCGGAACCAGCTGCCAGAATTCCTGGTGCCTGGAGGGAGCAAAGGGATCGAACACCAACGCTTCCGGGGTAGTATCTGCCGATTCCCCGTGTACCGGCCGCGAGACGCTCTGCGGCTCGACCTGCGCGGATCTCCTGACCGATAAGAATCACTGCGGGGTCTGCAGCCGGGCATGCGGGAGCCAGGAGATCTGCGTGAACGCCCGGTGCGGGCCGGCCTGCACAACGAGCGGGACAACCCTCTGCGGCAACGACTGCGTTGACCTGAGTACGAATATGTCAGCCTGCGGGTCATGCGGCAATGAATGCAAAACATTCCTCCCCAATGCCCTGGGATCGGAATGCACGGAGGGGAAGTGCGTTGTTTCCGGATGCAAATCCGGCTATGGAGACTGTGACGGGAGCACCGGCAACGGATGCGAGGCCAGCCTCCGCACCGATGCAAAAAACTGCGGGTCATGCGGCACGAAATGCCCCTCAGGCGAGTTCTGCTCTTTCTCGGTATGCACGGTACCTGCCACCACCGGGACCTGAGGGGATGACGCACCAGAGGCCCCGGTGTCCGGATACCCTGCGCAGTCTTTCGGCTTCCTTAAAGATCACCATTCCATCGCGGTGATTTGAACCTTCGGGATACGGGTTGTTTGCCTTCCCGGTCACGGGATCGACTGTATGGGGATGGACTTTTTGATCTCATCTTCGATCTGCACGATCCGGATCAGGCTTTCTGGGGGGGAGAATTTTACGAGAATATCGATGTCACTCGTGTTTTTCCCTTCTCCCCGTGCACAGGAACCGGAGATGGTGATCCGCTCGGCACCGTACCTGCTTCAGGATAGCAATAACAGATTCCCGTATTTTCTTTTTTAAGGTACGTCCGGCCAGTTACCCGGTCTCCCGTGGTGTTTCTGATCAGTGCTATCCCATTCCTGTCATCATCTTTTTGCCGGAAACGGGAATATTCCGGATATCTTCTGAAAACAGGGGAACTACGCGAGGAAATTCGTGCCCCAAAACCCTTGGGATGTGCCACTTCTGCAGCAGGAAAAAATAGAGCAGGGAAACCCTGCTGTTGGTTCACGGCACGAGTCCCGCAAGGTGTTCTGCGATCTGCTGCGCCGCTGCCGGGTCCACCACCTGCACCAGCACGAGGCCGGCGGTGGCGATAAAAAGGATTGCTGACCTGTCAGTGAAAAAGATCCTGAGGTTCAACTTTTCCTTTTGCTGTCCGATCAAAATCCTTATCGAAGCTGTTGTGCTGGAGTTCAACTGAGGAATAACGTTTGCCAAGTTCAGCAAGCGTCCCTTCGGCTGCACATTGGAATGCAGCGGCCGGGGATTTTTTGGACCTCCTGACGAGCTCATCAATGTAATGAACTGCCTCCTCACGTAAGTCAGGGGGAAGCATCCGGATTTTCTCTTCAACGGAGCCGGCTTGCGAGGGCATAATAATCCAGAATTTTATTTTTAGACATAGAATCTTTTCGGGCAACCCAGTACTGGTATAGTATTTGTACAGGAAGACCCTCACCTGCAAGCGCAGGCCGGGCCGTATTATTCATCGACAGAAAAGAGCAAATCCCCGGGTCCTGCCGGGCTTATGAGATGGGGACAATAGTCCACACAATGCGTGGACTATTGAGTTTGTCATATTTTCCTGAACTGATCTTTGTGCAGCAACCTGCTGCACGAACCCTATCCCCTGCAGACCAGATTGTGCAAGCGGGTCCTGCACTAATGGGATACAGGTTTCGATACAATACATTGGGCAGACAGTGTCTGCCGAATTGGTTTTTCCTTCAGGGATTCGGCAGGCAATTTCGCAGACAGTGTCTGCGAAATTGATGTTTTCATCAATTCAATTATTGCAGATTGCCCAGACAGTGTCTGGGAAATCTCAACCATAAATCAGTCATAAGAACACGTGAAAATTTTATGAGAACAAGAGAGGCGATAGTATAGAGAGCATCAGACCAGAAAATGGAACCCGCCCTCTTTATCATCACTGCATGCCTTTTTCGCAGGTTCAATTCGGTACGATCACTGCCGATCCTGTATACTCTGATTCTGATTTCCTGCCGGCCTATGAATGGCTGGAACAGGAGATTGGTTTTTTTCCCCATTTTCTTGCCGTCGGGAATTTTGAAACGGTAATCCGCAGGACCGGATACGCCGACAACTGGAGGGTATTCGACCATGGTGAATTTACCGGTAACGGTTATCAGAAATATTACCATAAGAAGGGGGAATTCCCCAACCTTGTCCTCCTTTCGTTTGATGACGTGGAGGGTGTATTCATGGATTATTTGAGCTGGCATATTGCCATCAATGCCTGCATGAACAAAAAACCGGTTTCAAAGCAGGAGATGAAGATGATCCTCAAACCATCCTGGGATAAGCGACGATGGATTCGTGCTGCAGAAAAAGGATCTCACCGGGTGGATCTGCTGACTCCGAAGTTATCCCTTGACAGAGCTTCCCGGATTTGCGTGAGAAACCAGGCCACAAAAAAGAGTATGGAATGCATGGGATTCCGGAATATTGAGGTGATGAGGATTCCGTTGAGAAATTATCGTTCTGATCGTTTTTTGCCTCAAATACTGCATACTGTTTTTCAGGATCTGCAGGATCGTTACAGGAAGCGGGCTTTTTGTTTGTCCCACAACCTGGGGGACAAGTGCCGGAATTACCGCACTTTCAGGTCCGATATGGAGTAGAGGTCCGGTTCATTTTCAAGGAATTCCGAAAGGGAGTACTCTGACACAAGAGAGAGATAATTTTCTGATTGCCTCACTTCCCTCACCATGTCTTCCACCCGCGGGATTTGCATTTTCTTAAAAATTCCCCGAAGCGACGGAAGTACTGTTTTTCATTAAGCCTGAATTCCTTGTTCAGGTGTCTCCGGTCTTTTGTCGAATCATGATGCAGCCAGTACGTCGTTATTCTGAACGTGTCGGACATGATTATAGAGAATATTTCGGCACGGGTTTCTGGTCTTTGTGGTTGGCAGGGAAGAAACCCGGGATTGTCCCGATTACTAACTATCCGGATTCTAATCCCATCGAATTCGATGGCTTTAGAAACCAGACCGGGTTGTATATCACCTGTGCGGAACGGGCGGGTGCAACAGTGTTAGATCGCGACGGATGATGCAACGGAAAAACATTATGAACCGCCACAGCGAATATTTTTCACATGAATCGTAAACCCTGCTGCATGGTATGAGGAGGTGCCCGGGAGATGAAAGAGAAGACGCTGCAGGAAATTTATGATGAAGGGATTGATGCTCTGTGTAAGGCACTTGGCCCTGTTGATATGATCCGCTTCATTCAGATGTATGATCAGGGAAAGGGAGATTACACCAAGGAGCGCAAACAGTGGCTGAGTAATGATTTTGATGAGATATACAACGGGATTATTGAAATGCAGAAACGCGCCAAAACTGATTCTGGTTCCGAATAATTCCTCCTTTTTATCCCGGCTATAGCGCGAGACGTTCGTAGATCCTGGAATTGTACTACCATTTGAGTTCCGAAGGGGACTAGTTGTTCTGCCGGGACTTTAGTCTCATAAACCCGGCATTCGTCCCGGTCGTAAGATATTCATGAGGAAGACATAGTGAGACCAGATGATGGTGAATCGTGGTATGAATTGGGCAGACAGTGTCTGACCAATTGGTGTTTCGGCGGGCATTTTTGCCCGGTGCATATCGATCATCCGCCCCGTTCCCGGTCTTCCGCTGCGAGATAAACCTGGGCTCCATCCCGACAAAAAAATTATTCAGAAAAATCATGGAGGGATTGTAACACCCGCTGCTCTT
>CAWFSA010000014.1:0-5003 GCA_963818425.1 uncultured Methanoregulaceae archaeon
TCCACCCACTGCATTATGGAATTGTTGGATTGCAGATATTCCTTCCGGTATACCCATTACCGGTCATCCGGTATTCCTGGTATGGTGATAAAGTGCACTGAGTGGCGATGGTTTTCTTGCCCGGGGGACTCAAGCTGGTGACCCTGCGGAAATGAGTGCACTAATTTTTAATAATACAAGGACAGATGTTATAGAGCATCAGGCATATGCGGGCTCGTGGTCTAGTTGGCTATGACGTCGCCTTGACATGGCGGAGGTCCTGAGTTCGAATCTCAGCGGGCCCATACTCATTCTCTTCTCCTTTCCTTGCGAGCGGATGCGCAGGAAATCCCTTTTACCTGCATCCTGTTCCCGCTTCCTGCGAGGGCCAACGGGTTGATTTCCTCTCAATTAAGTGCGGAATAGTATCTTAAGGAGTTCTTTGGCTGGGTGGGATGCCCCTGGCGTGAGAGCGGAAAAGTATGTCGAAGAACGCTGATAGGTTCGATCGAAAACATGAGGGGCTTCGCCTGCTTCGGGTCTGATGACCTGCGAGATTCTCCTCATGGTTTTTGAATAACCCGTTAAAAGTTGAAGAATGCCGTTCTCGTTCTTCTCCTCCCCGGGGTTTGAAAACTCCCCGGATCTAGAAGAACCTCTTTCTCCACATGAAGAGGCCGAGGAGCACGGAGATAATGAAAGAAATCCCGAAGATGATCTCGAACGCCAGCGGCGTCTGTGAAATCGGAATATCCACGACATTCATGCCGTAGAAACTTGCTATCATCGTCGGGATGGCGATGATGATGGTGATGGACGCGAGGAACTTCATCACGATGTTGAGGTTGTTGGAGATGATGGTGGCAAACGCCTGGGTCATGCCGTTTAAGATGTGCAGGTAGATCTGCGACATCTCCATGGCCTGCCGGTTCTCGATGATGACGTCCTCAAGGAACTCGGCATCATCCTCGTACATCTTCAGCGGCTTGGTGCGCAGGATCCGCTCCAGCACGCCCTCGTTCGATTTGAGGGATGTCGAGAAGTAGATAAGGCTTTTTTCCAGTTCCATCATCTGGAAGAGTTCCTCGTTCTTCATCGAACGGTGCAGTTCCACCTCGATCCGGGAAATTGACCTCTCGATCTGGCGCAGGTGGTGGAGGTATGAAGACGCGTTGCGGTAGAAGATCTGGAAGAGGAAGCGGGTTTTTTTAGCGGTATGGAAGTGCCGGACCTTGCCTGCAATAAAATCGTCGAGAACCGGCGTCTGACGGTTGCAGACTGTGACTATAAGTCTGTCCGTAATGATGATACCGAGCGGGAGGGTGGTCAGGGTTTTGATATCCTCGAATTCGGTGACCATCGGGACATCAAGCACGACAAGGACCACGCCATCCTCTGCGTCAATACGCGGGCGTTCTTCTTCATCGAGGGCCGCCTTCAGGAACTCCGGCGGGAGACACTGGCTCTCCGCTACCTGTGCCAGTTCGGCTTCGGTAGGATAAGACAGCTGTATCCAGCAGCCATCTCCGGCTGCATCCACGATCTCAGTGACTGCCGGTTCAGCATCTTTGTTGGTCCTGTAGATCTGCATCATGGTGCTCTTCCTCCCGCATGGATACTGCGCTCTCCTTTTGCTCAGCTAATGGTATACGGATATCCTTTATATTCTTGCATGATAGGTCCCTTGAAAAACCGGGTCACCTGCCACCCGTTTTCCTTCGGCTGCGGGCTGGATTACCCTTACCCGGCCGACAGTGCAGCCCGGAATCTCCGTGAAATGCCCGGATCCTTCCGGAATGGGGGGAGTGGCGGGAAAAATGCCGGCAACCCCGGGTTATTTCCCGAAATGTTCCGGTATTTTCAGATCTCTGTACATCAGCCATATCCCGTACAGCATGGACCCGCAGGCAACAAGGAAGATGAGCGCGTGGGCAGCGTCCGGCACGGGCAGGGCAAAGATACGGCCGATGTCAAAGAGGACAAAGAGCCCGAACGTGACGGCAATGCACCAGCCGTAGGACTTCTTCTGCCGGATGGCGATGAGTACTGCAATTACCGTTACCGCCACTTCGAGAATAACGGCGACGATCTGCAGAAAATCAGAAAACAGCATAGTTTCTGATATCTCCCGGGTATATAATAACATCACTCAAAAATATTCCGTTGCAGACGGATCAGATCCCGCAGGCCCCGTGACCGCCATGCTTCTCGAAATACTGCTGGTGGTACTCTTCTGCCCGCCAGAACTCCGTTGCCGGCTGGATGGCTGTCACGATCCTGCCAAAGCCGAACCTGCCGGAAACCTGGAGTTCTTCTTTGGATCTCCGGGCTTTTTGTCCCTGCTCCGGATCGTGATAGAAAATGACCGAACGGTAATTCGACCCTACATCAGGGCCCTGCCGGTTCAGCTGGGTCGGGTTATGGATCGACCAGAACACGGACAGGAGTTCATCATACGTCACCCGCGCCGGGTCGTAGGTGACCTGCACGACCTCAGCATGCCCGGTCTCACCGCTGCAGACCTGTTCGTAGCCCGGGTTCATTGTTGTTCCCCCCATGTACCCTGCCGCAGTTGCCGTAACGCCCTGAACCTTGCGGAAAGCAGCCTCGACTCCCCAGAAACACCCGGCGCCGAAGGTGGCTGTTTTTACCTCATTCCCGCTCCCTGTCATGCAGTATTCCCGTACAAACCTTATACTTCCGGCACTATAAGGCACCCGGAACTGGCACGGACTCCTGGTATGCCAACTCTCACAACTCTTTCCGGAATATCATTCCCCGGAATTGCATGGGTATCATACCCGGATCCGAAAACACCAGAACAACCTCTTGTGTGCGAGCGCGAATTCTTTATCCTCACACTACCCTTTTGTGTATATGAAACGGTTGTACCGCTCAGGAAAAGACCGGATGCTCGGTGGGATCTGCGGGGGTGTGGGCGAACATATCGATGTCGATCCGACGATCATCCGGATAGTATGGGTTGTTGTGACCGTCCTCTCTGTCGGATTCGGTATCATCGTCTACATTCTTGCCTGGATCATCATCCCGGAATTACCTGAAGAATCCCCCGTGCAGACAACAAAACCAGACGCATGAGGATAACCCGTTCAATCAGAGAGAACAGAATGGAACAGACCATGCCGGCAGGATTATCATGAAACTCCTTTTTGTTGTTTGCGGGGAAGGTCTCGGGCATGCCTCACGGTCCCTCCACCTCGGGCATTACCTGCAGCAGCACGGGCACGAAGTCCATTTTGCCGGGTACGGGAAATCCTTTGATTTCATGAGCCAGCACGGCTGTACGAACCTGCACTGTACCCCCCGGGAGGTCTGTCTCGAAGGTGAAGGAGGTTTCTTCAGCCTGAAAAAGACCCTCTGGTACTCGAAATGGATCGTGCCTGACATGATACGGTCTGCGCTGAATGTCCACCGGCTGATCAGGAAACACCATTTTGACTGTGTTGTATGTGATACCATGTACGGGGGAGTAATCGCCGGGCGTTTCAACCGGGTCCCGGTCGTGTTCGTGACCAACCAGAACCATTTCAACGGCATTGACGGGGCAACCAACCCGGTCTGGCGTGTCCTCAATTTCCTGATCCGCCGGTACATCAGGCTTTCCGATCTTATCCTCGTGCCTGATTATCCTGCACCCGATACGGTCAGCGAGTATAACATCGTCGTGCCGAAGGAGGATGATGCCAAATATGTATTCTGCGGGCCATTCTACGTCTTCGACCCGGCGCGATACGTGTACGAGTGCAAAACCATCTTCACCAGTTTCGGGGGAGAGCCCTACAAGTTCCCGATGTACCAGACCCTCAGGAAAATAGCCGACAAAAGAAAGGATTGGTGTTTCGATGTCTTCTATACCGGGGCAGAACTCCCGGAATCGTCGGAAAATTTCGTATCCCACGGGTATGTCCCTAACCTCTACGAGCACCTTGCCCGGGCACGGATTGCCATCGTCCACGGCGGCCTCACGACCCTGCACGAGGCGCTCCTCTTTGACAAACCGGTGCCGATCATCATGGACCCGTGTCATCCCGAGCAGCAGAACAATGCACGAAAGATCATGGACATGGGAGCCGGGATTGCCGTTGACGGAAGGGTGGTGACGCAGGAAATACTCGAGAAGAAGATCGAGGAGGCGATGGCTGTTTGCCCCCGCCCGTTCGGGCAACTCCACCAGATGATCAATGGCCGGCAGAACGCCATGGATCTCATCATTGCAGCGGTCAACCGCAGGAAACGCTGATATCCGTCCGGCTTCCAATGCATCACCAGGAGTACCCAATGACCGATCTCAAGGAAATAACCCGTCTGCATGTCGAAAACGATCTCCATTCCTGTCCGGACTGCGGATATGAACGCGGGTTCCATACCTCGTTTGTCCGTGCCAGTGCGAGCGGGGGCAACCCCGTCAAGACCGCCCGGGAGGTATTCCGCGTGATCCTCATCTGCCCTGAGTGCGGTGCCCGGTATGACGGGGGATGGCGGGTCCCGCTGAATGAGTCTGAAGAGCCGGGTTGAAAAAGCCCAGGTCCCGTCACCTGCCTGTGTCCCCCACGGCAGCCCGGCTGCCTGCCCGGCCTCCCCCACCCCATGAAAACCACCCTCCAAAGTGACCTCCGGTCCCCCCAATCTACCGTGATGGTGATTCATGGCCCGGAAATCTTCGATTACGGGGATGCCGCGAGGCTGCCTGAGGCCCCTGCTCCTTCCCGCACTTTTGTTGCCGGCGTGATGGCACGGACCGCTGCCGAGGAGTCGGAGCCCCGGTGGAGTTTGACGACCGCCCGCCAAACTCGGTAATCCGCGATGCAGAAGGACCGGTCTTCCTTGCAAACCGTGGCAAGACCCCCTTTGCACCGGGTTCCCTGGTCCCTGACACCCGGCCCGGTCGCGACGACGATATTGGCAGGGAGGTAGCTCAAATGGTTCCGTATTCGCCGGTCAGCTGGGATGACTGGGTACGGGAAGTGCTTGCCCGCCTTCGTGGCCGCGTGTTGATCGCCCTT
>CAWFSA010000015.1:0-20991 GCA_963818425.1 uncultured Methanoregulaceae archaeon
CCGGGCGCACTACCACTTCGAAGCGTATCGGATGTGGAAGAATATCCCCTACTACCTCGAAACCGACACGATCGATTTCAAGAAGACCAACGTCGGGGTCGACGTCATCGGCAATCTGGTGAGAGACCTGGACACGGCCGAAGTACTGCTTGGGGCGACGCCGTTCGGAACGGCGACGCGGGTCGCGCCACGCAAGTGGACCGCCAGAGCGTACAAGGGGCGGGTGTATGCCTATGCGGCGGCGGATGTCCCCGCGTACTGGGACTCGGCCAAGGCGGTGCTGGACAGCGTGACGCCAGCGGGACGGGCAGGCTCGCCGTACGCGCTGGAGACGGACTTCACCCACGTCTGGACCGGCCTTCACGCAGTTCCAGAACGGTCCGGAGACGATCCTCGCCTTCCAGGCCTCGGTCAGGGACGGCGAGCCCTCCGGCTGGAACTCCAACTGGGGCGAGCGGCTGAACTTCCCGCACTCGGGCAGCCACTTCGGCTGCTGCGGCTTCCACCAGCCGTCGCAGAACCTGGTCAACTTCTTCCAGGTGGACGCGCGCCGGCTTGCCGCTGGCGTTGTCCGACCCCAACTGGAATACGCCAGCTCGACACGAGCTTCGGACGGCGGCGATGCAGTACGCCCGTCGATCCGCGGCTCGACTGGACGGTCGGCCGCGACAGGACGTGCCCTACAAGGACTGGGGGCTCCACGACCGGTCGTGGATCCGGGACGCATCGTACAGCGGCCCGTACAGCCCCAAGAAGAACGTCCAGGAGAACGCGGCCAACGGCGAGAACAACGTGGGGTGGCAGGCGACGCAGACGAACGATGTGAACATCCACATCTTCCGCTACGCCGACGCGCTGCTGCTCCTCGCCGAGGCGGAGGTCGAAGCGGGCACGCCTCGAGACCGCCCGAGCGATCGTCAATCAGATCCGGGCGCGGGCGGGCCAGGTCGCCCAGGGGTGTGGGCAGGGGTCTGATGCTACATCGGACAGCACATTGAAGGTGACGTACCCCATGTGTGACGGACACTCGCATGGCCGTGCCGCTGGTCCAGAACGCGACGCTCGACTCCGTGACCACGCCGTGGGCGACGTACCGCATCGGCCTGTATCCCGACCGTGGACCGATCAGGCCTACGGCGCGCACGGCGGTGCGAGTACGAGCGCCGGCTCGAGCTGGCGATGGAAGGCCAGCGCTTCTTCGACCTGCGCCGCTGGGGTGACGCCGGATACGGTGATCGCCAACTACGTCGCGCGTCGAGAAGAACCGGATACCGTATCTCACGTTGGCAGCCGCCTTCACCTCGCGGAAGCACGCACTGCTATCCGATCCCGTCGATCCAGATCGAGTTGAGCCGGGTCGGCACGGAAGACACGGCTGATGCAGAATCCGGGCGTGGTAAGAAGCGTATCGGTATCGGTTTCAGTAGGTTACCGACGCCGATTAGCGTGCGCCGATCGTAAACGCCTGCAGGGAATCGCCGGTGTTCGCGACGAGCACGGCATTCCCTGCAGGCGTTTGCACCAGCGCCAGCCCCGCGACGTTGTCGCGGGCGCCAGGAAGCCGCTCTCCCGCGGCGAAACCGGGGTGAAGTGCCCGCGGCCGTCGCCCTTCAGCCAGAGGCCGTTGCCGGCGTCGAGCCGGCGGCGTGTTCGGCTCCGTATCGTACAGATTGCCCGCCACGATCAGGTCGAGATTGCCCGTCGCCGTCCACGTCGTGGGCGATGATGCCGCGGATCGGTGCGATCTGCGCCAGATTGGGCAGCGGCACCGACGTGAACGTGCCGTCGCCGTTATTCTGCAGATAGACGCTGGCAAACGTATCCGTCTGATAATGGAGGGCGCGCCGCAATTGCGGGGCGCCGAACAGCTGTTCGACGGAAGCCGTTGCAAACGACGGCGTAGCTCGGGACTCGGAGCGCCACGGGATAGATGGTCGGTCCCAATTTCGCCCGGCCGAACAACGGATACTCGGTGCCGCCGATCTCCTGCGTCAGGACGATGTCGCTGGTCCGATTCCCGGTGAAATCAGCCGGCGTAGATCCCGAACCTGCTCTCGGGCGACGTCGTGTACGCGACGTTCAGCCCCAGATTGCCCGCCACCAGATCGGGATGACCGTCGTGGTTGAAGTCCCCGACGGCGAGGCTGTACCACCAGCCGCGCGATCGGCGGCAGGCCCATCGTTGCCGTCACGTTACGCAATGCCTGGTCCGTCGTTGTGCCAAAACTCGCTACCTCTTCACACCGGGAGAGCGAAAGTGGGTAGCACAAACGATCCCTCGCAGGCGTTCCATGCGGTTCTCAAAGTCTGGGCCCTCAAGGAAGCCCTTCTCAAAGCAAACGGTGGTGATGTACGGACAATGAAAGATGCGGATGTATCTCCTCTTATGACAGATACCTTCCTGGACGGTTTTTATACCGTTAACCTCGGGGAAAAGGATCAAAGATGTTTTATCCACGAGTCTGGTTGTGGTGCGGGGCATCACCGGGTTTTCACAACACTACCAGTGAGGAAAAAAGATCCAGATAACTGATACGTAATCCGGTTCCCGGCGGGGGTTACCTCAGGCCGGGCGGTTGAAAACCGAGAAATAGCCGGAGATCAGACAACTGCACCAATGGTCTGTTGTCCAACGGGATCCGGCGCAGTTTTTGTGCAGGTGACTCGGGGATCCGGACAATGACCGCCAGCCTCTCCCTGCCGTAGAGTACGGCCCGGAGGGTGTTGAGGGAGAGGGTAAAATTACCGGCTCCAAAGAGATCGATATTCAGGGCTTTGCCGGAGACCGAGACCTGTGCAAGTCCGCTCGTCACCCCAAGGTAGTATTCCCAGTTGCGGGTGAGTTCCTGGACCTGTATCAGGGTGTGGCCGGAGACAGCCTTAACCAGATCCGACGTGCGGACAGCGTACCGGGCTCCGCAGATATGGAGCTCGATCACTTCATGAGAGTATCCGTCACTATCAAGCGCACGGCACCCGGTCCGCTGGAGATATCCTGCTTTTTCCATCATACACGACCACCTGCTGTCGTATACAGTCGTCAGTCCAGGGAGTATATAACGGGTCAGCGTGTGCAGGGTGAAAGTGAAAGCCTCACCGGGTTATACCGTATCGATCATCCGGTATCAGGGTATCAGACGGGAGTGATCCATGCAGGCATTCAGAACCTGTTCCATAAAGAAGAGCGTGCCGTTAATACCTGCAAGGGGCACGGGTGCAAGCCTTACTACTCCCCTCATAGGGGGGGTGATACCATAAAACGCCCGGTTGCCGCTCACGGACCGTTCAAAAGAAGACCCGAGGACAAGATCTGGCTTATGCAGACTCAATTAATTTTTTTGCCTCCTTTTGCCCGGATACCAGACAGGAGGGAAAGCGGGTTGAACCGCCCGTGTTCCTCTTTCCGAGGATGCGGATGTCAGCATCCAGATAGTGTTCAAGAGTCTGTGCAGCATATTCTGCATACGATGCCCCGGTAAAGATCACCACCGAAGGCGGATCAAACCTCCGCAGGAACTTGTCGCAGATGCGGACAGTCTCTTCCTCCTGCGCCGATAGTTCCCGCAGGACAGGAGAGATATCAGATTCCTCACAGATCGTGCCAAGCCGTTCAAAGGTTGTCCGCAGCTCACCAAACCCAAGGGTCCCGCCGAGATACTCCCCGACCCCGCTTGCATAATCCCCGTTCGTACCGATCGTGCAGGCCGCGGCCGTGCGGATCTTTTTGAGCGCATCGTTGCAGAAAACGGTGGCAACCGGGACAGATGCCAGGCCGAGCAGTCGCCGGATCTCCTGCAGGTTTCCTTTCCAGAAAGGATCGAGCAGACAGACCCCGTCGATATTTACCCCCGCTGTTGCCGTATCAGTCTGCGGTGCAAGAAGCGAGAGCGCTTTTTTGTAACCGGCCTCCGCGTCTCCCGAGAATCCCGGGCTGTCCACGAGAAGCATGTCGTACTCCGCAAGCATGGACTGAATGTCCTCGCCGAGGATCGCGGGGACACAGGTCGTGATCACCGCAATGCGATCTCCCGTCCCTGCAAGCCCGCCGATTACCTCGCGGAGCCGATCCTCCGAGCCGAAGATCACCTCGTTTTCCAGGATAAAGGTGCCATGAAGGGGTGCATGCAGGAGTGTCGTGGGATAATAGTAACAGCCACTGGAACCGTGGATTACCACGCTCATTCCCTCGAACCCCGCAAGACAGGCAGCAGCCCCGGTCATGGCACAGGGCCAGAGAGGGTTATCGCATTCAGGCATGGATCGCCCGCCTCCAGCGGTGGAGCATCCGCCGTACCCCGCTGGTACCTACCACAGGGTGGACCGGCAGCGGACGTGCTTCCGGGTTCCCGCTGACGCGGATATGCAGGGCCTCGGCAGACTTCCCTTGCTGCCCGGGGAGCTCTCGGGGTCTGTGACCAGCCCGCAGAAAATTCCCTGTGCATCACCGATATCGGCAAAATCTGCAAGGACCTCTGCCTGCAGAGCCTGCTCGATTCCGAGTGCCCGTCTCCCGTCGATCCTGCAGGTATCTGCAATGGAACTGATGAACGCAAGGGTGTCCGAGAGACCGGCAGGGAACGACGGGACATACGGGGTCCCGAACCGCTGTCGGAGGTGCTCCCCGACCGGCACCAGCGAGGGATCACGCAGGATGTTGACTGTGCAGTGCCCAGCGCCGGAATATCGTCAAGGGAGAGATTGTGCACGAACCGTATCCCCACGGGAAGCCCGAGAAGGGTGAGGATGCGTACCACTTCGGCATAGTTCTCATCCACCTCGTATTCAAGGTTTTTTTCACCGATGATATTCACGCATGGGCCTGATAGCGAGGGTTCAGAAAAATCCGCAAGCGCGATCAGGGCGTTATTGACGCCGTCCTGGAACGTTCCCCCAAAAAAGCCTGAGGTCGGGACGGCAATGACCGGTACCGGCCAGTTCCGGCCGCAGACTGCCTCCACATCATCGCCTATGGCAGCGACAATGCAGGTAGAGAGGACAAAGACTGCCATAGTGTCCCTCTCGCAGACGGACTGAATGGTTCGTGCGAGGGCGTCTTCGCCCCCAAAAACAATATCTGTCTCATCAAGGGCGGAAGATACAAAGTCCGGGAGGGCTGCCTGCTCATTGTCGAGCATCGTCGCATGGAAGAGGGAAAAGTTGTGGTGGGCGCATCCCCGGGGGCCATGGATGATACTTGCAGCATCCCGGACCTGGGTCGTTACCGATAGTGCTCCCGTGAGGGTACATCCCCCGGACCTAGATATATGCATAGGCGAGGGTTTCAAGTTCATCGATCTCAAGAGGGGTGGGTATCGTCAGGCTGGTGTTCTCCATAACCCGTGTGGCAAGCGAGCGGTAGCAGGCTGCCTGTGGGGAGACTGGCTCGAACTCGATAACGGTCTTCCGGTTCAGTTCGGCGAGCTGCACTACCCGGTCGCGGGGGATGAATCCGGTAAGCCTGCTGTTCACCCGGCGGGCGAACTCGGCTACCAGTTCCTCTTCCTTCGGCTGGCCCTTGGCATTGCAGATGACACCGGCGAGCGGCATTTGCTCTTTATACGCGACGCCAGCCGCTTTATCGCCTTGCAGATATTGTTAGCAGCATAGAGCGACATCAGTTCACCCGAGGTCACCAGGTAAATCTCCTGTGCGTACCCTTCCCGCATGGGCATCGCAAAGCCCCCGCAGACCACGTCACCCAGCACATCGTAGAGGATAACATCCCCTTTGAGCGCCCCGAATTTCTCCAGCAGCTGGAAGGTGGCAATAATGCCCCGGCCGGCACACCCTACACCGGGTTCCGGCCCGCCGGCTTCAACACACCGGACCCCGTTGTAACCCCGGAACTCGATGTCCTCAAGGGAGAGTCCGGCATTGCCCCGTTCCCGCACAAGATCCATGACGGTCGGGATGAACGTCCCGTGCATCAGCATACGGGTGCTGTCCCGCTTGGGATCGCACCCGATCTGGAGGATATCAAGCCCCAT
Source organism: uncultured Methanoregulaceae archaeon (assembly GCA_963818425.1). Classification (GTDB taxonomy): domain Archaea; phylum Halobacteriota; class Methanomicrobia; order Methanomicrobiales; family Methanospirillaceae; genus Methanoregula. The sequence continues at coordinate 5,988 of CAWFSA010000015.1, forward strand.
ACCGGATAATGCGGCAGAAAGGTTGGCCGATGTCGTGGATTTCCCGATACCCCCTTTGCCATACAGGGCGATCTGCTTCATGAGCGTACCATAGGGCGGCTGTTTATATGAGATTTACTTAAGATAACTAAAGTAAAATGAATTTCATGAGGAACGGTATACTTTCCGATCAATTTTTCTTTCTTTTTAAGATAATTTTTACGCTGGGTGGTTTATCCTGTCCTGCCACGCTTCCCATGGATATAAAAATTTTATTTTGCTCTGTCAATCAAATTGACGCTTTGAGATTCTCAATATTGCATGTCTGTATACAATCATTGTATAACCCGACATTATGGTCCGCTACATAATTTATTTTGCAGGCATCCATGCAGGCTGAATAACTGAATTTACCCGGAGAAAGGGTTGTTGTATTCATCCGTTGAGTCTGTTGTGTCTGAATTGTCGTAACGGTAGGTTTTGTTGTGGGTTTCGTTGTCGGTATTCCCCGTGCGAAGAATTCCGAAGAACCCCGCTTGTTGATCTTATCCAGAGATGGAGTGTATATCCATTCTGTTGAGGTTACACTCCTTGGGTTATTTGCCCCTGCAGACAGCACATCGGATATTACGAAATAGGAATTGTTCTCATTCGTGTTTGCTTCCCATGAGGTAGTCCCATCACACCCAACAGTGCCATTAGGATAAAAAACCATCCCGTTAAGCCAGGAGCCGATTATTGATGAATTATTGGTCGTCTGTGTCTGATTGGTCACCGGTCTGGGGGTGAGTTTCGGTGTTGGGATTATCGTTACTGTTTGCTGAGGAGTCACTTCGTTATTCTGATTTAAATTAATAAAACCTACAATAATGAGACCCCCCACCACAACTGCAACAAGGAGCATTGCCATCAATAAAATGACAACCATGTGATATTTCATAGTGCTCCTTTTCTTCTGATGGGCGATAAATTTATCCAAAATGTAATGAACCGGCATGGTGATCGCCCATCCCGTATTGACGGCAGATTCCTGCTATTGCGTTTCTTTAAGCGTTTGTTGTAATAGGAATGTATTTTGCAGAGTATAGTTAATTATTTAGGGAATACGCAATGAAAAAATGGAATCCAATCTGTATTTTAACCGTTCTGGTTATCGGAATGGCATTCATGAGCGGATGCACAGACACGGGATCCACGATCAGGGCCCCTGAGGCAACACCCACTCCGCAGATCGTTAATGAGACGGTGCTCGTAACACAAACCCAGACACCAGCGATATCGCCAATTTCGACCTCCGCGCCCGTACCTCTGACGAATCAGACACAAACAACCAGGGATCCGATAATCGGCTCCTGGCTTAATGGGATGGTATTTAATGCAGACGGTACAGTTGGCGGTGATGGGACTACCACCTGGAAAGTAAACAAGAATGAGAACAATTCCTATTTCGTAATATCCGATGTGCTGTCTGCAGGTGCAAATAACCCAAGGAGTGTAACCTCAACAGAATGGATATACAATCCCTTTTCGGATAAGATCAATATTCGGGGTTCTTCCCAGACATTTGCGCGGGGAATACGGAACACGAAACCCACAACAAAACCTACCGTTACGACAAGCCGGACGGTTATACCCTCAGTCCTTGAGGATTCTCCCGGATCACTTTTAATCCACACCGGGGGCCTGGGAGGTGAAGGTACCGTGTTTATCGCTCGTGAAGGGACGAGCGTTCAACCGATTAAGGATGTATATGATGCATATGGAGCTATTGTAGAAAGTCAGGCCGCAGGGTATCTCCAGGTGAAAATCTTTCCCGCTGGAGACTCACAGGTTGTGAGCCTCGCACCCGGTAATTATATTGGGTATCTGCCGGACAAGAACGGAGCCCGGGAGCCAGAACAGCAGCCATTTGCGATTAATTCAAATCAAAATACCGTTGTAACGTTCTCAGGTTATTCCTACCGCTCTGGTTCTGGTGGGGGATGCGGCGGATAATTTCGCTGGTATTACCAGAGGACACAGATTCGGCAGCAGAAGCGGAAAGATGAGTTTCGGCAAGCGTTGATCGAGGTCCTGGAGGGGCCCGGAGAGGGAGGACCTCGTCCGTGGCCCGCTTACCGTAGTTGCAGTGCATAAAACACCTCTTTTTATCGGCAATGTGATAATTAAGCCATTGACGGGGATATACAACGGCAGAAACTGTAATGGCGAGTCTGCCGTGAACGCTGCGATGGGTTTTCACCCTTTATGAGGAGACAAATAAGTAAGTATATCATCAATTAATTAAAAGTGAGGGAAGATGAAAGACTGGCGGATTACGGGACTCTGTGCAATTCTGACACTTGGATTTTTACTGATGAGCGGGTGCACAAACACGGGATCCACGAGCGCGACACCGGGGGTAACACCCACACCGCAGACCGTTAATGGTACCATGCTCGTAACCTCCCCCCCGACAACAAATACGACAGCTGCGGCCGAATATACGGTGGGGGATATCGTCTGGAGAAAAGACAGCAACTATGACACCGAGCTGCACCGGGCGAGAGGAATAATCATCATCCGGGTAAATCCACAGTCGTATAATTATCAATATGTTTCAAAAGATGATGGAGATGTACTCTGGTCACAGGTCTTCCCGAATGAAGAAATCGATACTATTGTATCATTTGAAGAGTCCTACCCTCGTAAAGTGGATCATGTATTAACTATTACGAGCCAATACCCGAGCAGGGCTGCATTTGATAAAGCAATATTAAATGAGTTTTGTAATTCGTCTTCAGTCTGTCCGGGATCTGACTGTGAGACTTAGGCAGATGAGCTAAAGACAGAAGAGAAGATCACGTAAACAGGGCGTTGAGATCCAAAAGGAACCGGAAAGAGAGGGCCTCGTCCGTTACCCGCTTACGGTAGTTGCAGAAAATTAAACCCTCTTTTTATATCGTTATTACAAAAATAACGTCGCGTTACGAGCCGGAAAACGCCGAAGTCCTCATTCGGGTTCCTGGAACAGGGCGATAAAGAGCATCACGACCGGTATCACTTCCAGGCGCCCGATCCACATCACCCCGATAAAAATCCATTTTGAGATCACCGGCATATCCGGCGAGACATAACCGGTCGAGATCCCGCTGGTCGAGAATGCCGATACCACCTCAAAGACCACTTCCGTGAAGGAGAACGACGTGAGGTGGTATTGGAGGACGGCAAGCGTTGCAACAAAGACAGTGATGACCGACAGGATAATGACCAGCATATTCTTGGCTGCTTCCAGCTCTGCTGTTGCTTTCGGGATAATCCGTCCTTCAATCTTGAACGGGATAAGTACCTTGCCGCTCACAAAGAGGCGGCGGAACCACCAGACAAGCGCCCGGATGGCGAGCGCAATCCGGATGAGTTTGACCCCCCCTGCGGTGCTGCCGGAACACCCTCCGATGAATGCGATCATGGCAAGGAACAGGAGCGTGACGCTGGCCCAGGCGTGCAGGTTTGCGATCTGGAAGCCGGTTGTCGTGATTGCGGAGACCGCCATGAACAGCGCCTGTTCAAGGGCCCGTAAAAACCCGAGGTCATTAAAAAACATCAGGTCGTAGGTCAGAACCGCAATACCGATCAAAAGAAAACCCAGGAAGAGTTTGACCTGTTCATCGCCAAAGAGACTGAGACGACGGTTCTCAAGGACCAGGTAATAGAGCTTGAAGGGGAGGGCGCCGGCAATCATCACGGGTATCAGCAGGAGCTCGAGAATGAGGCTGTTGTAATAGAGGATTCCCTGCTGGTGGATACAGAACCCGCCGCTGGAGATGGCTGCAAGGGCAAGGTTGACCGATTCCCAGAGCGAAAGTCCCGAGAACAGGATAAGACCGATCGCCATGAAGGTTAGAAAACCATAGATTTTCCAGAGAGACCTTCCGGTAGCGATTACGCTGGGCAGCAGCGCTTCGTCGCGGCTCTCGGTGCGGAAGATCTTTGACGGAAAGAGCCCGGTACTGCTTGCCGTGGTTATGGCAAACGCAATGATACCAATCCCGCTGATCCACTGCATGTAGGAACGCCAGAAAAGAAGCGTGCGGGGTGCAGAGTCAACAGCGGGCATCAGCGAAAATGCTGTCCCGGTCCACCCTGCCATTCCTTCGAAGAGTGCATCGGTGAAGCTCATATGCAGACCGAGCATGAAGGGGACACCGCTGATCATGGCACAGAAGAACCAGAAGAGGGCAACCGAGCAGAGGGCGGTGGAGAGACGCACCCCGCGCTCGCTGCGGGGGATGCTCCGTAAGGCAATCCCGAGAAGAAAAAAGATCACCGGAACCGCCGCCATAGGGAGGAGCATGTTCCATTCAGCAAAGAGCACGGCAATAGCAAGAGGAACGCAGGTAACCGGGGCAACAAAGACGAAAATATCCCCGAGATCGGCAATGATCGTGGAAAGGTGTGCAAGCCGCCGCATCACTAGAGGGTTTGCCGCGAGGACGCTATTAGTGTTTGCCAACAGATCCAGTAGTGCAAAAAGGTGAGATGGGCAACAGGAACCCGAGGTCACGGGCGGTTTGTCCAGAGCCCGTGCACATTACCGTAAATCCGGGCCTTCACGTTTGCATCGGAAAGACAGGCCCCGGCTTCGGGTTTTCCTCCGGGGAACAACCTTACAGGATATTGTTCTCCTTATGCTTTCGCGCAATGTCATCCGCCAGCCGGTCGAGAGCCGCAAGCGTCTTTTCATCCGGGAGTCCCTTCACCATGACCGGCTCGAGAACCTCGACCTTGACATGATCAAGCATCCTGACAATTGTCTCGGGTGCCTTCCCCCCCCACCCGTACGAACCGATGACCGAGGCATACCGCGTCTTGGGCTTGAGCATGTTTGCAAGGTAGGTGGCATACACGATCTGAGGGTGCGGGCCGAAGAGCACCGTCGGCGTGGCGATCACCACGGTTGCAGCATCCACGAGCGAGAGGGCAAGTTCCCCGATGTCTGTACAGGTCAGGTTGAACGGTCTGACCATAACCCCGCGGGCTATCAGGGCACCCGTCAGGTGCTCCACCATCTTTTCCGTGCTGCCGTGCATGGACACGTACGGGATCACCACTTCGTTTTTAACCGTGTCAGAGACCCAGTCCGCGTAGGCATCGAGGATCAGCTGCGGGTTTTTGTGCACCGGGCCGTGACTCGGGGCGATCAGGTCGATTTTGAGGGCCTGGATCTTTTCGAGATGGCCTTTGATACTCCCCCGAAAAGGCATCATAATCTCGGCATAGTACCTCTTTGCCGGGATAAAGAAGTCCGCCCGGTCAGTCACGTAGAGGTCGCTTGTCGCCATATGGTATCCGAACAGGTCGCAGGGGAAGAGAATCCGGTCTTCCCGCAGATAGGTGACCTGGGTCTCGGGCCAATGGGTCCACGGGGTGAGGATGAACTCGAGCGTCCGGTCACCCAGCGACAGAGTTTCCCGGTCCTTGACGACCCTGAACTTATCTGCAGGGAGGTGGAGAAGGGCAATAAGAAGGTCCCGGCACTTCTCGTTCGTCACCACCAGTGCATCCGGGAAAAATTCAAGGACCATCGGGAGGGAGCCGGGCATGGTCCTGCTCTGCGTGGTTGACAATGATATAATCGATGCGTTCAATTCCCAGCTTCACGATGTTGGAGATCAGGTCGAACTCCTTCGTGGGGTCAACAGTGTCAATCAGTACGGTCTTCTCGCTGCCTCGGATAAGGTAGGAGTTGTAACTGGTGCCATTCGGGAGGGGGATCAGTTCATCGAAGATCCGCCGGTCAAAATCAAGCGCCCCTACCCAGAAGACGCCCGGGATAATTTCACGGGATACCATGGTAAATCAGCTCTCACGCCTCTTTGAATAATTTTTTCTCCGTACCACAGACAGGGCAGGTCCAGTCAGCGGGCAGTGCCGAAAATGGTGTTTGTGGCGGTATATTCTGTGTCGGTTCGCCCTTTTCCGGATTATACTCGTGCCCGCAGATCAGGCAAAGGTATTTTGTCATAAGATAAAACTCCGAAAATGCTGGTTGTTACAAGAGTAATGCGGAGAATTGCAATAATGATTTCGATAGAGTATGTCCCGTACCATCGCTCACGGGGGAGGCGTGGAGAAAACTGCCGGATCTTCGAGATGATACCGTTCGAAGAAGAACTTAAACGAACTGTTATGCCGGGCCGCTGTTGCAGGTGAGAAGGACTTGAGGATCTCGAACATGAAGTCAATCCGCGAATCAAACGATAGCGGTATCAGGTCGTTGAAGCCCTCCTTCGTGAGATCGTCAGTCGACTGAAGGGAGGGGAGCCTGAACTTCTGCAGGGCTTCATCCGTGAGCCCGGCATAATACCAGCTCTCGATCTCCACGATAACAATTATAATATTACTCCCGTTGATATTGGAGTACCAGTGGTAAAGGAGCTGTTTCTTGTCCCTCACTGACCGTTCCCTGTCGATATCAGCGACAAAGATGTAATCATTATTCATCTGTACCATACTTTTTAAGAAATTGTTCACTTTCACGCGCTTAATGCTGGCATACGGGAGGATCTCGACGGAGTCATAGCGGGGGACGAAGAGAGGTTTCATGATCCGGCCGAAGAACCGGACATCGTCTTCTCCTTCAACAAGGATAAAGAGCCGTTTTTTCATAAATCAGAGTCCCAGCAGGTTCTGGACGTACAGGCTCGTCAATCCCGATCTCGTTTGCAAGAAACGTCCTGACCTCTTCCTTGTCGCCGGGACGGGAGATGATGGAGAAGCCTCCGCTGTCCCGCGAGATGAGCAGGATATCGTCAAGCACCGCATGCTTGACAACCTCGGTGCTGTGGGTGGTGATCATCACCTGTTTTTTCTCCGAGGCCTCCGTCATCATCCTCATTAAGCGGGCGATGAGGAACGGGTGGATATGGCTGGTGGGTTCCTCGATGATGATGAACGGTTTTTCCTCGAAATAAAGTGCGATGATCATAGCAAAGATCGCAATCGTCCCGTCAGACAGCGACGAAGCCGGCAGGTCCCGGCTCTTCGCGTACCGCTCCCGCATGGTCAGGATCAGGGAAGCGTCCATGAACTTCTGGACAGCGAAATCCTCGATAAACGGCAGGACATCGCGGAGCAGGTTGGAGAATTTTCGCTTCTTTTCGGGGTTCTCGAGAATGCTCTTTACGACAAGTGCCAGATTGCCTGCGTTCTCTTCAAGTTCGCGTTTAGCGGTAATGACGGTCCCTTTCTTGGGGAGTTTCGGATCGACATCATAGACTGCGATCCGATCGAAGAATTTCTCGAAATGGGGGAGCGGGTACCCGTAGAAGGTCTCGAGGAGGAGGGTCCGTTCCGGGAGGCGTTTTCCCCGGAAGAAGAGGGGAATTATGTCGTTCTCGGTCAGGAGGCACCCCGCGGGAATGTCCACGGTGTACTCTACTTCGCCCTTCTCGCTTGATACCAGGATTGTGCCCTTGCCGATGACCTGGTTTTTTTCCTTCCGGTTGCGGCCGTTCCCGCAGGATGAGACCTCACAGCCAATGAGAAGCCGGTCGCGGACAATGGAAAATCCGTCACCGGTCGCATTAAAATGCAGCGCAAATTCATAGGACGATTCACAGGACCGTACCTCAAGCATCGCCCCGCCCTTACCGGTCCTGTCCGTGGCTTCCTCCTCGTTGTCCGGTTCGTAGGTCACCTGCACCACAAGATCGCGTTCATTCCCTATCTTTGCATTCCGGATATAATCCGCTCCCCCCTGCATGGCGATGGCGTTGACGACGCCGTGTCGGGCGATATCCCGCAGGAACCTGAACACGCTGATGAAGTTGGATTTTCCCGCCGCATTAGAACCGATTACGACGTTGAACCGGGACAACTCCACGTCAATAGCTGAAAAACTCTTGAAATTTTCGATATGGATCCGTTTTATCGGCATAGCTGCTCCTTTAGAGTCATCGTTACTTTTTGACAAAAAGAAGGTATTGGTTACAAGGAAAAACCGGTCAGATCACGTACGTGAAGTTATTGAGGACCATAATTCCGTAATTGAGATACGCGAGCCAGCAGACCCAGATGAAGCAGGGAACCAGCAGCATCCCCCCATAAACAGAGAATTCAAATACCTGGATGATTGCGCACAGGAGCGTTGCCCAGAGGGCGATTAAACACATGAAGGCAAGGAAGATCGCATGGGTGCCAAAAAAACCATAGGCCCAGACAAGCATGAACAGTAACTGGAAGAAAAACAGGATCAGCCCGAACCTGACTTCATACTGCCCGGTACCAGACTGCAGGATAAAGAAGAGGCTCAGTCCCATGAGGACAAAGGTAAACAACCAGAGTGGTGAGAACACCCATGACGGGGGTGAAAAGATCGGTTTTATGAGACCCTCGTACCATACGGGCATCCCCTCGCCGATCACCTCAGGATACCCCCCGATATAATCCCCGACAGGAAGATTGATAGCTACGCCGAACGGCATCCTCGACAGGGCAGGGTACCCCCCGATATAACCGGCGAGCAGGATTACCCCCAGTGTAATTATCAGTGTCAGATACGTTTTTGCAACGCTTGTAATCGTCATATGTTCCCTGATAGGGATGGTGGTACAACAGGATATATATTTAGATGAACCAGCAGGTTAGATGCATGAAACGCGGAAAAACAGATTATTTCCCTTTCCGGTAAAACCGGAGCGAGTCAAGCCACGAGAAAACGCCCCGCGAAGGCCTGGCGGGAAATACTCCTTCCGCCACGGATTTCACTTCTTCAACCGAATAAAAGGCAGTGGGATGAAACTGCTTGATAATACCGACAACATGGGTGAGATCCTGTCGCCGGATGATAGTAAATACCATTTTTACCCTGCCGGTTCCCCCTGCGCCGTCTACACTTGTTACGCCGTAGTTATGGGATCGCAGGTACTGCATGAGCTCCATCGGGTCTTCCTTGGTGATAATGCGTACACTGGTCAGCCCGAGGGAGATCTTCTCCTCGATGTACATCCCGATATAGGTTCCCGCGGCAAAACCGGCGCCATAGGCAATATACGAAACGACATTTGTCAGGTTATTCATGACCTGCCCGATGGCAAGCAGCCATATGATCACCTCAAAAAAGCCGATAACGGGAGCAAGGTAGCGGATCCCTTTGGAGATGAAGATGACACGGATGGTACCCATCGTCACATCACAGATACGGGCACAGAATATCATGATCGGCAGGATCACGTATGCGAAGAGCTCCGGAGTGATGACGAATTGATCCATCGTGATCATTTTTTACCGGCCACCGGGGTTAATAGTTTGCGGTTGCCCGGTCATTCGGCCGGTGCTTTAAAAAAGGGGGAAGAAAGGATCCTGCCGGATTAAAGCCGGAACGGTCAATCCTCTTTTGGGGTTGCATTGGTGACAACGAATTTCTTTACCCAGGTACCTTTCTGCCCGTCTCTGATATTCAGGACCGTGACGATCCACTCCCCCGCAGAGGCTCCCCTGTTCGTTTTCAGGTCGAGTGTACAGGAGATCCTTGAGGATTCCATAGACAGCGGTTTATCGCAGACCAGTTCGGTTGAATTCCTGGAAAAGGTGACTTTCACATCGTTCCTGAAGTTCTGCCCGCTGATGGTTAAAAAAACAGTATCGTTCAGTGCTCCGGTAACGGGATACATCCCGGCAATGACCGGCGATGTTTCTCCTATGGTGAATGCCCCCGTTAATGAATCAGACTGCCCGTCGGGATTGGTTACAATGAGGTTGTAAAGGCCCTCACTCTTTCCGTTGAGGTTGAAGAAACACGAGATGTCAAAAGCCCTGACCAGGGTCACGGTTGCGTTTATCGGTGGGGAACCGGCCTTGACCATTCTGACCATTGCACCGTTCTGGAAGTCTGAACCGGTGATGGTTACACTCACCACCGTATCCCGGACAGCAAAGGCGGGGGTGATTTTCGTTAGAGACGGGGCATTTCCGGAAGGGTTCCGGGTGGTTTCCGAAAGCATAGCCGGGGTGATAACCGGAACTATCGAGACCACGACATGGCCGACCTTGACCGTATATATTTTTTCCACGGCAGTCCGGGGGATCTTTTCCGTCCAGCCGCTGGACCGGTGGCCCCATGAGCCATCGGCATTCTTCTCAATAACCGCCCGCGTGTACTGATCCGTTGCTGCATCATATTTCAGTATCAGGTACAGGGAGGAAGACGCTGACGATGAAGCTGTTGCGATAATATCCCCTGCACTATATTTTGCATCCGGGTGCGCAGGGGAGGTGTTTGCTCCTTCAGCCGGGGGGGATTCATTGGAACAACCGGCAACTACCACGCTTATAACCAGAAAAAGGGAGAGAAAAAAACAAAACAGGGGATTTCCTGGCATAGTCCTATCTTAACTCAAGTGATGTATAAGATTTTTGCCCGGTTACCGGGATTATAAGCACCGCATTCGGGTACATTCTCTGATTTTTTTCCTGCCACGGACGAGCGTTTCAGCAGGCACCATAATTGTTGCATAATTGACGACTTATTTTGAATGATGTTACCGTCGGTAAATCAGTTAAAAAACAAATCAGACAAAAGAATAAGAGATAAAATAACAAGAGACAAAACAGCAATTGATGAAACAACAAACAATTTTTTACAGCGTTTTAAGGTAATCAAATTCATTCATCTCAATGTTCTTTGTTAACAATATATCAGTCGCATGCGACCTTTATAAATTTAATTCCCAATAGTTTATTTTTAAAATATTTACATCTCTTTTGCTTTCAACGGATTAAGAAGCTAAAAAAACGGCCCGGGCTTTTAGATCATCAGCCATTAATTTTTAAATTATCCCGTTCCCAACGGGAGGAAAAAGCTAGCGAATACCGCATCTTACCGGAGATGTGGGCAGAGGAAGTCCGGAAAACTTCCTCGTATTGAAGGCTTTCAGGCCCGGGATAGCAGGATTTTAAAAAGTCATCTGACTTGAGAGAGGAGAAGAGCCAACAGGATCTTCGACCGAACTCATCAGAGTTCTTTGAAATCCGAAGAATTCCAGTCAATGAAATTTGAGGAAGAGAAGAACTCATCATAGGTCTTCGACAGACCCGCAGGTCTTCAAATAGGAGACACCATATTCTTCGATACGAGAGAGAAGGTCTCCCCCAGAGACATTCATGAAGTTTTGCGCAACGTTGAACAAAATCAGCATTTCTGAAAATGTGAATATTCAGGTCCTTTTTTTCAGCACGTCAAGGACTGCCTGTTCGCGCTCCATGGCACTCAGCTTCCGTGCAGCCGGTTTTCCCTCAAATACCGGGGAGTTTCTCTTAAAAAACGTCCCAAGCGCAATGGGTGCATCGCCATTGTAGTCCCATTCCCGTGCCTTTGCACAGGCTGCCTCAAAACTCGCAGGGTCGTGCCCTTCCAGATCGTAGACACGCGGCGTATAATAATCGGCAGCGGGGAAAAAAGTTGCACAGATCTGGAGCACGTCAATAAACGCGAAACCCTTGTGACCGACGCCCTCCCGGATCAGCGTCCGCAGGAGATCCATTTTTTTCGAATACCCCCGTGCAACGTACGTTGCACCGCTCGCAAGCATCAGTTCAATGGGGTTGATGGGATCCTCCCGGGTCCCAAGCGGGGTGGACTTTCCCTTAAAACCGCGGGGGGAAGTCGGGGTATACTGTCCCGTTGTCAGCCCGTACACCCGGTTGTTATGGACAATCACCGTAAGATCGATATTCCGTTTGGCAGCAAAGATAAGGTGGTCAAGCCCTTCGGCATAACAGTCGCCGTCACCGGCACAGCAGATAACGGTCAGGTCGGGATTAGCGAGCTTGATACCTGTCGCGACCGGGAGAGTCCTGCCGTGGATGGAGTAGAACGAGTTGATATTGAGGTAATCGGCGATCTTTGCATGGCATCCGATACCGGAGACCAGCACGACATTGTCAAGGGACTGTCCTTCCCGCTCCCTGTCGGCCAGTACATTCTTCAGCGTGTGCTGGAGGGAAAAGTTCCCGCAGCCAGGACACCAGGTGTTCTGGGTATCCGTTATGATCTGGCGTCCGGTCATGAAAGCATCTCCCGGATCTTTTCCCTGAGAAGTTCCGGCGTGAAGGGACGCCCGTCATACCGGAGTATTTTTTTCTGGCAGGTTATGCCATGCTGTCCGGCAAGCGTAGCAGGCTGGGCGGTGGCGTTCTCTTCGACCGCTATCACCATACCGGCGCCCTCCAGTGCCTTCCTGAGCGGTTCAGCCGGGAACGGAGAGACCACAACGGGACGGACGACACGCAGGCCCAGATGAACGGCCACTTCATCGCATACACCTGCCGTCGATCCCCAGCAGAGCAGTGCCACCATTCCTGCCGCATTTCCGGAAATGTTCACCGCCGGGTAAAGGCCCATGGCCTGCGTGAGCCTTTCTTCCTTGCGCTTCCGTTTCCCTGCCATCAGGTCTACCAGGTCTGCTTCCTCTGTTGTGATCCCGGTTTCATCATGCGAATAACTGTTCACCTTGACAACAGCACCCTCCGTTCCGGGAAATGCGAGCGGGGAAATACCGGATTGTGTGTCAGCATAACGACGGTAGGGAGTTGTCTTATCCCTGGCGGGTGGATCCTCCTTCAGGATTTTGGGAACCCGGGAAAGATCGGGTACTGTAGGTACCTTCGGACAGGGTCTTATCAGAAAGGATGAAGGCAGGGATCTGGAATTCCCATGCAATATGCATCGCAACCTCCGACCAGTACATGGCTTCCTCTGTCGTTCCCGGTGCAACAATAAGCCGTGGGAACTCCCCCTGCCCGGCATGCTGGACGAAAAGAAGATCAGCCTGGCCGGTATAGGTCGGGAGACCGGTTGAGGGCCCGGTCCTCTGGGAGACGAGGATTACGATCGGGAGTTCAGCCATACCGGCAAGGGAGAGCCCCTCGGTCATGAGACAGAACCCCCCGCCGGACGTACCGGCCGCTGCCCTTTTTCCGGCGCTGGCAAAACCCAGTGCCATCAGGATAACGGCAATCTCATTCTCAGGATGAACAACGGTAATACCCAGTCTCTCCTGCTCTTCTGCCAGGAAATGGAGAAGGCTCGACGACGGGGTCATGGGATAGGAGACATAGGCCTCAAGCCCGCCATTGACCATGCCCAGGCCGATGGCCTCATTCCCGGTCAGGAGGGGAAGCGGGGGATTATCGCAGGGTGAAACCGGGTGAACGGTCGCAAGCATGTCGTATGCCCGGCGGGCAATACGGAGGTTCAGTTCAGTACCTTTCGGGATATGGGAGGTGAACACGGCCTCTACGGTCGTCCACGGGATCCCGGCCGCCTTTGCAAACCCGCCGATAATTGCCGAATTTCCCATAATCTCCGGGGCCTGTTCCGCAGCAAGGATCTCCCTGATCGGAATGCCCTGTCCTGTTGCTTTAACCAGGTCCTGATTGAAAATGATGGCCGTATCCGTCTTCCAGGCATCCCGGTGCCGCTCCACGGTCTCCTGGTTCAGCGCAAGAACAAAATCCACCTGCATTCCGCAGGTGCCGGTGGCTGTTTCCCTGCCCCGGACAATCGCGAAGTTATGCCCACCGCGGATGAGGGAGGGATAATCAAAATACAGATAAATCCGGTATCCCCGGTGGTTGAGCAGCTGGGCTACCATTGCTCCCGCACTGTTGATACCATCTCCTGCTTTTCCACCAATCAGTACCGAGACCTCGTTCATACAAAGAACCCCGTATGTTCTGGTGCTGCAGGGTGGGGTATATAAGTTGGCATGGTGCCAGACCAGGACAGTACCTTCCATAAACAGGGGATGAAAAACCCACCCTGCCGGTAGAGGTAAGGGGTTATTCTGAGAGCACGGGGAGTATTCTCCCGTGTTATAGAGAGTCGGACATCATTTCCGGCCCGCACCACCACGTTGTGCGATGACGGTAACACTGAGGTACCGGAATACGAAAGAGAATATACCCTGCAGGAGGACCGGAGGAGAAAACCTGAAAACGAACGAACTGCGGTCAGATAAAAAAGCATAATCGATCCCTGCGACAAACGGGATGGATCTGGATGGCCAGATAAAGGCCCTCTATCAAAAAAATCCCGGGATCCGCTGGAGAGCGGCGCTTGCACCAGAAGATATCGGTGAGCGGGCCATAAAATCCCAGGTCCGGGCTTTTAAGAAGACGGATCAGAGCGTGAGGTGGCTTACCGGGCAGCAGAATGAGAAATCCGGAAGATCGGAGATAAACTAAAAACGGGTCAGGAAGGCAGCATATACCGTATCCATTTCAGGTTTTTTTTATCAGCTGTTCAAGGATCTCTTTCAAATCGCTGATTTTGTAGGGTTTCAGGAGCCTGCCGGAAAAACCATACTGCATAAAATTCTGTACCACCGGGTCACGGGCATACCCGCTCGATATGATCGCTTTTACCGGGGGATCGTAGGCTTTTAGCAGGGCGATGGTGTCCTTTCCTCCCAGACCTCCCGGAACCGAAAGGTCGAGAATAACGAGGTCAAAAGGCACACCGGCCTCTTTTTCGTGTTTATACAGCCCGAGTGCTGCAGCCCCGTCATGGGCAACCATACCATCATAGTTGAGAAACCTGATGATTTCAAGCATTACATCGAGAACGATCTGCTCGTCATCCATCAGGAGAACTTTTCCCTTCCCGGCCATACTCCTCGCGAATATATCAGCTAAAATTCTGACTCATGCGGATATATAGTAGAGAGTTTGTGCAGGGATTCACGGGTTATCCCGGCGGGGGAACGTTACCTCCCCCCCATGAAAAAAATTCGAGCGGGCTATTTTTTTTGGGCACGCAGCCGTGCAGCTTCTTCCCGGTCCTCCACGCGTAAAAGGAAAGTCCCATGGCAGGGTTTGGTATAGGGAAAGATAACAAAATCGTGATCAAGCCCGATTGCAATGGGGGGGAGACCGATGACATGCACATCAAAGATCTTGAACCCTGGCTGGACATCGATAAACTCCTTGAAATGGCCTTTTATATAATCGCGGGACTCCTTGAACGTCGCATCCCGTAAGACGA
>CAWFSA010000016.1:0-49790 GCA_963818425.1 uncultured Methanoregulaceae archaeon
GTTCGTTCTCTGCACAGACGACACAGAACGTCTTGCCCTTGACTTCGAACAGGGGACACCCGCAGGTCTTGCAGGCCTTTTCCAGCATTTTCCCCCCTTTCAGGAGGTATTCAGCCATGATTTCATCTTCTTTGCGCACTGGCATCTGATCACCGTCAGATCGATATTTAACCTATATATGTCCGGTTCGGCATATTAACTACAGGTACACAGGTAGGTGGAACCATGCCAAACCCTGAAAAAACTATGGAAAACTGTATCCTGATGCTGCAGCACATTCAGGAAGACAACTCGATACCCAGAAATATCCGGCGCGTAGCTGACGAGACCCGGACGCTGCTTACGAACAATTCCAAGGTGATGGGGCTGCGCGCCGCAGAAGCCATCTCCAAGATTGATGAAATTTCCAATGATCCCAACATGCCCATCCACGCACGGACACGGATCTGGGAGCTCGTGTCACAACTCGAAACCATCCCGCTGGACTGACCGGTTGAGACATTTTTCCTGCCGTTCTTTTCTTACTTCCGGTCAGTACTCCTGCCCATCCCGATGACGGGCGCATGAGGATAGAGCAGCCCGTGATTTTCTGTCATGGCTCTCTTTTCCGGGCAGGGAGGAGATGCTTTCCCTTACCGGGAGATGATGAAACGGAAAAAAACGGGAGAGGATGTCTTATTTTTTCAGGTCTTCGGTCTGGCGAGCCGGACAGAAGTTGCAGATGGACCAGGAGACATCCTTTTCCTTGTCCCGGATAAGGCAGTAATACTCCCGGCCCCGCTGCTCTACAAAAAATCCCCCGGGAAACGGCATCCCCACCGGGTGTCCCGGTTCTTCGAGGACGAACATGGTGAAGGCCGCGATCAGGTAATAGAACAGGCGGTTTTTAGGGTTCTGGAAATACGGGTTGCGTTCACCGGTATCTTCCCAGACAAAACACCCCCCGGGCAGCATGGCGCAGAACTTTTCGAATGTCTCCCGGTCACGGATCGGACCGCTCATACGGCGAAAAAGCCCCGCTCCGCGCAAGCGTGAGGAGCTCGTGATGTTTTCCGAAGAGCTGCTTGCGGAAATACGGGCGGATCGCCTCGCGGTAGGGCGAGGGGAGTTTTTCGATATCGCTGTTGAGCCGGCCGCCGATGATCTGGAGATCGAACAGGGAATAGGCAGAAATTTCCTGCGCAACCAGGGTGCCGAGCTCGCCTTTTGTCCGTGCTGACACCAGCCGGGCTGCAGTATCGCGGATCGTAGCGCCCGGATCTCCCTTGTCATTACTGGTTACTGCTGCCGTGCCGGTCTCACTGATATCCCGCATCTGGAGAAGAATATTCCGGCTGAAACAAAAAATAGGTATGCGTCGTCCCGTTCCGGATGAGCGGATTCCTCCAGCCCGTCTTCTTTTTGAGATCTGAGCGGCAGTGTTTATTGCAGTGAAAATCCCATAGGATCCTGATTCATGGACCTTTTCACCATCACCCTGGTTGTCGCAGGCCTCGTCCTCTTCGAGACGATAACCAGCATCGACAACGCCATCATCAATGCCGAAGTCCTCTCGACCATGGGCGAGCGGGCGAAGCGCTGGTTCCTGATCTGGGGACTCCTGATTGCCGTCTTTGCTATCCGGGGGCTTCTCCCATGGCTCATTGTCTGGCTCTCCACGCCGGCACTCGGGCCGGTTGGTGCCCTGACCGCCACCTTCTCAAGCGACCCGGTGGTCATAGCGGCAATCGAGCAGTCAGCGCCCATACTGCTCATCGGCGGCGGCACGTTCCTTATTTTCCTCTTCTTCAACTGGCTGTTTCTGGAGACCAAGAACTTCGGCCTCCGGGGGGAACGCTTCTTTGCCACAAAAGGAGTCTGGTTCTTTGCCCTTGTCTCTATCTTGCTTTCAGCTATTGTCTGGTTCGCGCTTGACAAAAATCCGCTCATGGCTTTCGGGGCAGTTGTCGGATCGACCGCGTTTTTTATCGTGCACGGCTTCCGCCAGAACGCTGAACTGGCAGAGCACAAGATGCTCCATTCGTCAGACATGTCGGATGTCAGCAAGATCTTTTATCTCGAAGTTATCGACGCCACCTTCTCGATCGACGGCGTGATCGGGGCGTTCGCGTTCACGATGGCCGTACCGCTCATCCTCATCGGGAACGGGATCGGCGCATTCGTTGTCCGGGAACTGACCCTGCGCAATGTTGACAATATCAAAAAATACCGGTACTTAAAAAACGGGGCAATGTATTCCATATTCTTCCTGGGGATCATCATGATCCTCGACAGTTTCGGGATCAGTATCCCGGTCTTTGTCTCCCCGCTTATCACCTTCGGGGTTGTCGGGTTTTTCCTGCTCAAATCGCTGCGGGAGATCCCCCGGACTCCATGATCCCGAAAGGGCCATGCAGGTTAATTTTTTCTCTTACCGATACCGCACCACGACTGGTCCCCTCTGTCGGCACTTATGACCGGTTTCCCCGGAATAAGATACGTTTTACTTTTGTGGCCTGGTCCATGCACCAGAGCCCGCCTTTGAGGACCGGAATGATGACCCGCATACCCCCCTCCATCTCCTTTGAGACCTCCTTAAGCCGGTCCCGGATGGGCAGGTGCTGGGGACAGACCTTCTCGCATTTCCCGCACTTCTTACAGAGCCCGGCGTACGAAACACCCCCCATCAGTCCCCCGTGACGGCCGAAGTACTGGAACTTCGCGCTCTGGTCATGAGGGAAGAGGTGGCGGGCATTATACAGCGAGAAACAATCGGGGATATCCACCCCGGAGGGGCAGGGCATGCAGTACCTGCAGCCCGTGCACCCGACTTTCATCAGCCGCCCGTACGTATCCCGTACCTGCGCGATGCGCAAGAGTTCTTCTTCTGTCAGGGAACGGGGATATGCATCTTCGGCCGCCCGCAGGTTCTCATCGATATGCCCCTCGTCGTTCATGCCGGAGAGGACGACCGTGACCTCAGGATGGTCCCACACCCACCGGAGCGCCCAGCCGGCCGGTGAACGTTTTACGGGCGACTCGTCCCAGATCTTTTGTATCTCTTCCGGTACCGGCCCCCCGAGGTTCCCGCCGCGGAGGGGTTCCATGACCATGACCGCGAGGTTCCGTTCATGTGCATAGGTCAGACCTTCGGTGCCCGCCTGGTTATGTTCATCGAGATAATTATACTGGATCTGGCAGAAGGTCCAGTCATAGGAATCCACGATCTCTTTAAAAGTCGCAAGGTCTGCGTGCGATGAGAACCCGGCGTTTTTGATCCTGCCGTCTTTTTTTGCAGTGTCAAGAAACTCCAGCACGCCGAGGTTCTTCAGCCTTGAAAAACTCTCTTTGGTAAGGCTGTGGAGCAGGTAATAGTCGATATGATCCGTTTTCAGCGCGGCAAGCTGGCCATCAAGGATCCGGTCCATGTCACCCCGTGAACGGACCGACCATGGGGGAAGTTTTGTGGCAAGCCGCACTTTATCGCGGTACCCGTCTTCGAGCGCACGGCCAAGGATCAGTTCGCTTTTTCCGAGATGGTATGCCGGTGCCGTATCAACATAATTGACCCCGTGGTCAATGGCATAACGCAGCTGCCGTATCGCACGCTCTTCATCGATCCCGCTGCCGCTCGCCTTGGCCGGCAGCCGCATGTAACCGAACCCGAGAACAGAAAGTTCATCCCCGTTTTTTGGGACTTTGCGGTAGAGCATGGGAGACACCTGAATCAGTCAATTCGGTTGGATCTCTTAATAGGGTTTGTCTTTCCAAAAAAAAACCGGCAACCGGTATTCCCTTACCGTCCGCCATAGGACCTGACATGTCTCCATGCCCGGTGGTGCTGGTCGAATCCTGGAGCATCCTCATCATATATCCCCATATCCTCCCGGCCGAATCGTTTGCGGTCCTCCCCGACAGGACAGACTTTGATGCAGATGCCGCAGGGAGAGATGAACCGTTTTGACAGTGCTTCCGACCGCATGGCACAGGTTTTCTTGTCGGTCAGCCCCTCGGGATAGTCGCCGCCGTCCAGTGCATGGACCGGGCATGCCTTCACGCACCGCTGGCAACGGATGCAGAGCGGTTTTTCGAGCATCGGATCCGGCTCGATCTCTGCTGCGGTCAGGATGGACGCAAAGCGGACCCGGGGCCCGAACTCCGGTGTCAGGAGCATATTGTTTATGCCGAAATTCCCGAGGCCGGCAAGCAATGCGGCATGGCGGTGCGAGAAGAAGGCAACAGGCCGGTCCTTCAGCACACTGATGGAACCGTAGCCGTCCCGGGGAATCCAGACCGATGGATGACCGTCAGCCGTAAGAGCAGAAGCGATCCGGTAACCTGCCTGGTCGAGCAGGGTGTTGACCGTCCGGTAGAGTTCGTGGTACCAGATGGAGGGGGCTGTGTCGAGAACTGGCAGGGAAACCGGCAGACCGATCACGATCACCGTGTTCGTTTCCGGAAAAATGGCCCGGGGGCGGAAGGCTTCCGGTACCCAGGGTTCAAACAGCGGTTCATCCCAGCGGCCGGCAGGAGCAAACCCCACCAGCGGAATAGCGAGCCCTGCGCACATTTTTTTGACCTGCTGGCGGATTGTTGCACTCATGGAGGAGCATACTCCGGGCAGCAATAAATGAATTTGCCCGGGACCGGTGCGGGCAGCCCGCCCCGGAACGGCCCTGCCGGGTAAAAACAATGTTGTTATATATGAGTGCAAATATATTTTGTAACAGGAGCCCCCAGACTATGGCAATACCGGATCTCATCAATAGCATCAACCTTCTCTTATGTATCGTAATCTTCCTGCTCGGGTATCTGGTGTACCGGAAGCAGGAGAGGATCTGCGCACTTTTAATCGGCATCGCTTTTGGCATGTTCGGCCTTTCGCACTTCAGTGTCCTCTCAGGCATCGCCTTTCCTGAGGTTACCTTCATCCTGCTGAGGGTATGCGGGTATATCCTTGTCGCCGCAGCGCTCTGGCTGTTGTTTTCAGAATAGACACTGGTTAAGGATGAAAAAACCCCGCAGTTCAGAGAATACTCAAAATTTACAGGGAGGTAAGGAGACCGGATCAGGCACCGGTTACCGTGCAGACAATCGTCCTGTTCCTGCCCGCATTGACATCGAGTTCAAGCAGCACGAGCTGCTGCCACGTCCCGCACATGAGCTGCCCGTTGTCCACCGGGACCGTAAGCGAGGGCCCGACCAGCGCGGCTTTGACATGCGAGCGCCCGTTGCCATCGCCCCACCGGCTGTTGTGGGCATAGTCCGCGTTATCGGGAGCCAGCACTGAAAGCGACCGCTTCAGGTCAGCGAGCACGCCGGGTTCGAACTCGATCGTTGTCAGGGCAGCCGTGGAGTGCTGCACGAACAGGTGGACAAGCCCGGTCTTTACTCTGCTTTCAGTGACGGCCTTTTCCACCAGCGGGGTGATATCGATGATATCCCCCTCGCGGGAGGAGGTAACGGAGAGAACTTTGCGATACATGGGTTCACCGTACATCCATCTGGATGGGCCGGGGCAAAACGGTTGCGGGATAACGGGACAAAAGAAAAAATAGGGGGTTTAAAAAAAACCGGAATTATTCTGCATCGTTCTTATCGTCAGGTTCCTGACCATCACCGTTTTTCATCTCGACAGGGACAATGGCGATACCGACGACCTTGTCCTTCTCATCGAGGCGCATGACGTGGACCCCCTTGGTCCCGCGGCCGATGATCCGGAAGTCGCTGACCGGGGTCCGGATTACTACTCCGGATGCGGTCATGACGAAGATCTCATCGGTCTTCGAGACGGCCCGTGACTCGATGACCACGGCATCGCGTTCAAGCACCATAGTGCGGACGCCCTTTGTTCCCCTTCCATGCCCGCGGAAGTCGTCGAACTCGGTCCGTTTTCCGAACCCGACATCGGATATGGTGAGGAGGGTATGTTCATTATCCACGAGCGTGATGGCGCAGACCGTATCCTCCTTGATGTGGAACCGCATGCCGATGACACCGGATGCATTCCGACCCACGACCCTGACAGTGTCTTCGTGGAAGCGGAGGCCGTACCCGAACCGGGTCGATAGGACGACTTCCCTGGTATTGTCGGTAGTGATGACATCGACAAGCTGGTCTCCTTCCTTGAGCCGGATGGCGTTCGTCCCGGTCGAGCGGGGGTTCGAGAACTCAGTCTCCGGGATCTTGATGACCTGCCCGAGTTTTGTCGCGAACATGAGGTACTTATCCGGCCGGAACTCGCGGATGGGGATAACGGTCGTGATGACCTCGTCTTTTAAGTTGAGGAGGTTGATGATCGGCTTCCCTTTTGCTATCCGCGAGCTCTCGGGGATCTGGTAGACCTTGAGCCAGTACACCCGGCCGATGCTCGTAAAGCAGAGCAGGTAGTCCTTCATGCCGGCGACAAAGACCGAGCTGACGACATCGTCCTCCTTCGTGGTCATACCCGTGACTCCGTGACCGCCGCGCTTCTGCTTCCGGTAATTATCGAGGTCCATCCGCTTGATATAGTTCGTCTTCGTGATGGAGACGAGCACTGTCTTGTCCTCGATCAGATCCTCGGTCGAGAGATCGCTGGTGTCGAGGGCAATCTCCGTCCTGCGAGCGTCACCGAACTTGAGGGCAATCTCGGAGGTCTCGCGCCGGATCTCGTCCTTGATGTTTGCCTCGGACGAGAGGATCGCCTCGAGCCTGCGGATCTCTGTTTCGAGGTCGTTCTTCTCATCCATGATCTTCCGCTGTTCAAGCGCCGCGAGCCTGCGGAGCTGCATCTGGAGGATCGCGTTTGCCTGAGGTTCATCAAGGCCGAAACCGGAGATGAGTGCGAGCCGGGCGTTGTCCACGGTATCGGATCCGCGGATTGCCGCGATGATCCTGTCGATGTTCGCGAGCGCGGTGAGGAGGCCGTTTAAGATATGGACACGGTCTTGGCACTTGTTGAGGTCGAACTCCGACCTGCGCCTGATGACCTCGATCCGGTGGTGGACGAAGTTCCCAAGGAGGGAGGGAAGGTTGAGGATCTTCGGGGCCCCGTCCACAATTGCGAGGTTTGAAGCCGAGAAACTGGACTCCAGCGCCGTGTATTTGTATAGGTTATTCAGAATGACCGCGGAGATCATGCCCTTTTTCAGCTCGAAGACTACCCGGATCCCATCCTTATCCGACTCATCGCGGATATCGCTGATGCCATCGAGTTTCTTGTCTTTGACCATCTCCGCGATAGCCGTAATCCATAGGGCTTTGTTGACCTGGTACGGGAGTTCGGTGACGATGATCCGGTCGCCCCGGTTTCCACCATCAGACTCTTCTATCTCGGCGACCCCGCGGACCACGACCCGGCCCTGACCGGTAGCATAGTAATTCCTGACGCCTTCGACGCCCATAAGGATGCCGCCGGTCGGAAAGTCCGGACCCTTCATGATCTGGAGGAGATCCTCAACAGAAACATTCGGTTCGTCGAGGAAGCGGTTGACGGCTGCACAGACCTCGCGAAGGTTGTGGGGCGGCATCTTGGTCGCCATCCCGACAGCAATACCGTCGGTCCCGTTGACAAGGAGGTTTGGGATCTTCGAGGGGAGGACGGTCGGTTCTTTCAGGGACTCATCGTAGTTGGGGATGAAGGTAACCGTTTCCTTGTCGAGGTCCTGCAGGATCGCCTCGGCATACGGGAAGAGCCGGACCTCGGTGTACCTGCTGGCTGCAGCAGAATCGCCGTCAACGGAACCGAAGTTACCCTGCCCCTGTACGAGCATATGGCGGTACGAGAAGGGCTGGGCCATCTTGACGATCGTATCGTAGATGGAGGCATCGCCATGCGGGTGGTACTTACCCATCACGTCACCGACCACCCTCGCGCTCTTCTTGGTGGGCTTGTCGCTCGTATTGCCCATGTCCCACATCGCATAGAGCGAGCGCCGGTGAACCGGCTTGAGACCGTCGCGGACATCGGGGATGGCACGGCCGATGATGACCGACATCGCATAGTTGATGTAGGAGGTCTTCATCTCCTGCTCGATGCTGATCGGCTCGGTCCTGTGAGTTTCCGCTACTTCGGCGGGAATCTCCTTCTCAGATGTCAAGGTTGGTCACCTCCTTTGCGTGACGGTAGATGAAATTCTTCCTCTCCTCCACGTCCTTGCCCATCAGGGTCTTGAACGTAAATTCCGCGTCCGTCGCATCTTCTACGGTGACCTGCCGGAAGATCCGTTGTTCCGGGTCCATGGTCGTATCCCAGAGCTGCTGGGCGTTCATCTCGCCGAGACCCTTGTACCGCTGGATGGAGACGCCCTTCTCGCCCATGGCGGCCGAGACCTTCTGCATCTCCTCTTCCTTGTACACGTACTTCTCTTCCTTCCCTTTCGAGATCTTGAAGAGAGGCGGCTGGGCAATGTAAACATACCCAAGATCGATAAGTTTTGGCATGTACCGGTAGAAGAACGTGAGGAGAAGCGTCCGGATATGCGCCCCGTCGACGTCCGCATCGGTCATAATGACGATTTGGTGGTAGCGGGCACGTTCAGCATCGAATTTCTCCAATATCCCGGTGCCGATGGCGTTGATCAACGTCTGGATCTCGGCGTTCTTGAGGATCTGGTGCTCGCCGGCTTTCTCAACGTTGAGGATCTTTCCCCGGAGGGGAAGGATTGCCTGGAACTTCCGGTCCCTGCCCTGCTTGGCACTACCGCCGGCAGAGTCCCCTTCCACGATATAGATCTCGCTCTTTTTTGGATCGCGTTCGGAGCAGTCCGAGAGCTTCCCGGGCAGACCGGCAGATTCGAGCGAACTCTTGCGCCGGGCCAGCTCGCGGGCGTTCCGTGCGGCCTCGCGGGCCTTTGCGGCCGATAGCGCCTTCTCAACAATGGTCTTGAGGACGCCCGGGTTCTCGTCAAAGTACTCGGTGAGCGCCGCGTACACGAGGGAGTCGACAATACCTTTGACGCTGCTGTTGCCAAGGCGCATCTTGGTCTGGCCCTCGAACTGGGGGTTCGCCATCTTGACCGAGACGACCGAAGTCAGGCCCTCCCTGACATCTTCGCCCCGGAGGGTAACCTGGGCATTTTCCTTGATGAGACCGTTCCGCTTCGCAACGACGTTGATGCCCCGGGTGATGGCGCTCCGGTAGCCTTCGAGATGTGTGCCGCCTTCGCGGGTGTTGACCGAGTTGACGTACGTGTAGAGTTTCTCATCGTACTGGGTCGTGTACTGCAGCGCGACCTCGAGTTCGAGCTTGTTCTCCAGCGTCTTTTTTCGTAATATAGATGGGGTTCGGGTGGATGACCTCGATGCCTTCGTTGAGGTACTTCACGAACTCGGAAAGCCCGCCGGCATAACAATAGGTGGCGACCGTGGCCGCAAGCGTGACGGAATCGACCGTGCGTTCATCGGTGATGATGATCGTGAGGCCGGCATTCAGGAACGCGAGTTCACGGAGCCGGTGGGAGAGGGTATCGTAGTCAAACGTCGTCGTCTCGAATATCGTTGCATCCGGGACAAAGTGGATCCGGGTGCCGGTCAGCTTGTTCCCGAGAGCTGCGAGGAGAGCTGCCCGGTCCACCTGCTCGTTCCCTGAGGGGTACTGCGTAGCGGCACCGAGGTCCAGCTGGCCGGAGCCGGAGGATTCCGCGGTGAGCGCCGGGGCCCGGCTGAAGGGAGCCGGTTCACCGTACCACTGCTGGTACCGGGCGAGGAGTTCAGCGAGGCTCTCCTCCCGGGTCGTGAGCGCTGAGGTGGGCTTGCCTTTTGAGAACCGCATCTCGTAGATGTTCCCGTCCCGGTAGACCCGGGCCGAGAGCCAGTTCGAGAGCGCGTTCACTACCGAGACACCGACCCCGTGGAGACCGCCCGAGACCTGGTAGGTTTCCTTGTCGAACTTGCCGCCCGCATGAAGGACAGTCAGTACGACTTCGAGCGCACTCTTGTGGTTTTTCTCCATCGCATCGACGGGAATCCCCCTGCCGTTGTCCTCGACCATGAGCGACCCGTCCTTGTTGATGACGACTGCGATCCGGCTGCAGTACCCTGCGAGGGCTTCGTCTATCGAATTGTCAACGACTTCATAAACGAGATGGTGCAGGCCGCGGGTATCGGTACTGCCGATATACATTGCCGGCCGCTCGCGGACCGGGGTGAGTCCTTCGAGGACGGTGATGTGTGATGCATCGTACGTGTCAGTCAAGGAAAACCTCCGTTAAAAAATGAATAAAATTGCGCAGAATTTTCACATAGAATATTGGTATTCATGAGCATATAAGCGTGAGTGCTCTATTTTCAGGCGTAAAAACTGCAATTTTTTTCCGTTCTGAAAACCGCACTTTTTTAATGATTATCCAGAAAATATATTTTTAAAAAATTTACGGGGAAAGCCTTCCCAAAAATCCAGATCCGGACAGATGAACCGGTTCATGCCGGACACCTTTTTGGGAGACCGGCACGTAGGGAAGAAAGTTACTATTCCCAATACCAGAGAAAACGCCCTGCCTCACTTGTAATCTCCGGTATCAGCATCCGTAATCCCGAGTTCGCGGTCGATTGCCACCACGAGCCGGTTCAAGACGAAAATGACATCGCGGGCATCCTCCCGGTCCATGGTGCCCGGCTGGTGCCAGATCACTTTCTTGCGCAGGAGGGTCGTGAGATCCTCGACGTCCGTTCCCCGGAACTTCTCCGGCAGCACGAGCCCCTCCACATGGTCCCCGGCACCGAACCATGCCTGGTCCGGTGGCAGCCCGAAATGTTTTGCAATCAGCATGATGTTCGTGATGAACCCGTGCCCGAACTGGTTTGCCATGGCGGAGATATTGGACGGGGAGGTAAAAAAGGTGGTGATGGGGACAATTGGGTAAAAACCACGGGAAGAGGACAGGCAGGGAGGAAGAGATCGGGCAGAAAAAAACTAGAAGAGCCTGACCTGCATGAGCCAGACCATGACCGGCACGGCAACGACAAAGAGCAGGCAGAAGACGAGGAACGACCATTCTGCTGCACGGAGCGGCTTTTTTATCATAAACATATGGCTGTTCTTGCCATAGCCCCGGCAGAGCATGCTCGTGTACACCCGCTCCCCCTGCTCGTAGGAACGGACGAAGATGGTGCCGACCGTATACCCGATCTGTTTTATGCGATAGCGGTACGTGAGGGATGGGTCGAACGGGTCGAAACACCGGGTGATCAGGGACTCGTTGATCTTCCGGTAGATGTAACCAAAGACAAAGAGATATCGGATCATCATACCGAACGTGAGGGCAAACTCCGGCGGCAGCCCCATGCGACCGGCTCCTTCGAGCATTTCATGGAGTTTTGTCGTTGACGAGAGCAGGATGATGGCCGAGACGCAGACAACAAACTTCACGAGCAGGATAAGGGCAAATTCAACAGATTCCGCATAGATATGGATACCGAACGGCAGGTCGGCAATAACATGGAAGACAGAATAATACCGGTTGGTGAAGAAGATCTGGAAGAGGATGATGAAGAGACCGAATGGCAGGACCATGCAGAGGCGCTTGGCATAAATAAGCCAGGGCAGGCCGGCAGAGCACCCAGAGCATGACGATAAAAGCAAAAAAAATGATACCCACCGTAAAGACAAGCGGCGAGTACGGTACCGCGACCATCGCGATGATGACCGCGAACATGCCGAGGATCTTCACCCGTGCATCGAGATTGTGGACGAAACTGTCCCGGTACGCGGACTTCTCGATGTAAAACAGTTCCTCGATCATGCGTCGTGTCGGTCCTGCGGTATGCCCTTGTAGGTGTTCACGAGTGCCCGTTCGACATCCTCATAGGTATAGGCCATGGGGACCGGCACGCCCTGCTTGTTTAAGGAACTGATCAGTTTCGGCAGCACGGGCACATCAAGCCGCACCGAGCGGAGCAGATCGGGCTGTAAGAAGATCTCCTCGACGCTTCCCTGTGCGACAAACTGCCCCTTGTTCATCACGTAGATATAATCAGCAACCTCGGCGACCATCGAGACATCGTGCGTGGAGAAGATGACCGTCATCCCGTATGTTCTTGAGAGCGAGTTGATGAACTCCACAAGATCGTGGACGCCCCTGGGATCGAGCCCGGCAGTTGGCTCGTCAAGGACAAGCACTTCCGGTTCCATCGCGATGATGCCGGCGATGGCAACCCGTTTCTTCTCGCCCCCGCTCAGGTGGTGCGGGACGCGGTGGGCAAGGTCTTCGATCCCGACAAGCTTGAGGGCTTCGTGGACACGGTGGTGGATGGTCTCCTCATCGAGCCCGAGGTTCGTGGGACCGAAGGCAACATCCTGCTCGACCGTAGGAGAGAAGATCTGGTCGTCAGCGTTCTGGAAGACGATCCCGACGAACTTGCGCACTTCACGGATAGTTCTCTTTCGTGATTGGCTCGCCGCGGATCAGGACCTGCCCCGACGTTGGTCTGAAGATCCCGTTGAAACATTTGAACAGCGTGCTCTTCCCGGCACCGTTCGACCCGATCACGGCAATGCGGGCATTGCGGGGCGCAACAAAATTAAGGGAATGGAGGGCGGTGACGTTGCCGGGATAGGTATAGACAAGGTCGCGGGTCTCGATCAGGTGCATGGGGAATTCCTGATTACGGTGGGTTCTTTAAAGTAAAAGAACCTCTCAATTCTCTCCGTGAGATGAACCGGCTGATCCCGAAACCGAGGACAGAACAGCACCAGAACGCCAAAGAGGATCGCCATCACTTCCCCGGGTTTTTCCAGTCCCGGGACCGAATAATCCGGAAGGGGTGCCTGCCACGAGAAGGTATTGCCGGTCTTTTCTGCAACCTGTTCTTCAGCGGACGCGACCTTTGCATTCGTCGATATGCACGGTTGTCACATCCTTTGCCCCGTACGCAGAGAGGAACGTGCTGTCCAGCCCGTCGGGATACGTGGATGCGTAGTAGGGGGCAAAGATCGCGATCGCGAGTGCAACGGTAATCCCGGCAATGATAACCACGTCCTTTGCTTTCCGGGATCCGGACGGTGTTTCCCTGGAGACGATATCCGGGCGGGCGTGGAAGATGAGCGAGAGTGCAAACGCGGTGACGCCGCCTTCGATGATCCCGATCACGGCATGGTAGATGCCCATGGTGACAAGGCCGAACGTGAGGGGCAGTGTCCCGGCAACGGCGAGTTCAACAGCGCAGACAATGGCCGGGATAAAGAGCGAGATCCAGCCGGCGATGAACGCTGCGCAGAAGCGGTTATGGAAGAGGTTGTTGACCGACTGGTAGGTATAAAACCCGAAAAAGCCGCCGAGCACGCCCATGTTGATGATGTTTGCCCCCATTGCGGTGATGCCGCCGTCGCCAAAGAAAATGCCCTGCAGGACCAGGACGAGCGTGAGGATGAAGATGGCCGCAAAGGGTGAGCCGAGAACGATGGCTGCAAGCGCTGCACCCACAACATGCCCGCTCACCCCGCCGGGAATGATCGAGATCGGGAGCGCCATGTTGAGTGTCTGGATGGCGAAGATACCCGCCGCGAGCACGGCAACAAGGGGAACTTTCTCCTCGCTCATCTCGCTTCTTTGCCCAGCGGAGCGAGAGGAGGATGAAGACGAGCGCGATTATCCAGTATATGACAGCCTGCGAGATCGGGAAAAAACCATCGGGAATATGCATGAGTTCACCAGTGCCAGTATTACGTTTTTTAATTATTGTAGCATCTGGTAGTTAAAAAATGTTGTGATTTAAGATTTTGATTGTTCGGAAAATATTTTTGTAACAATGATTGATACACGGACAAAAATATTTCATCGGTTTGTCCCGGGTCAAACCGGTTCGGGGATTTACGGTTCCTGAAGTTTTTACGGTGACACAATCCTGATGCAGATGGGTAACAACAGGGGGTCCGGATCCGGTGCCTGTGAAAGGGGTTAGGTGGAGGCCTGAGGGGCAGATCCAAAAATGGAATACCCTCTCATCCTGACCGCGTGCAGGTGCCGGTTTTTATTATTTTGTTAAAGTGATCTATTATTACGTACCATGGATACCTTCATAGGAGGGAGGAATTATGTTTGAAAAAGTATTAGTTGCCCTGGATTTTTCCGCGTATTCACAGAAAATCTTTGATTCCATCAGCGAGATTCCCGGGATAGAGGAAGTGGTGCTCCTGCATGTAGTGGATGCAACACACCCTTCAAAACTGGGCTGGACAACCGGACCGTATATCGAGAATGCCAGGATCCTCATGGCCGAGAAGAAAGAGGCTCTTGAGCATCTCGGTTTCAAGGTCAGGATACATGTTGATGTGATCGTGAATGTGATAACCCAGGGTACTGTTTCCCAGGCGATTCTGAAAGCAGCTGAAAACCACCAGGTTTCGCTCATCATCATGGGTGCCCGGGGTATCAACCCGATCCAGGAGATCCTCCTGGGCAGTGTCTCATCAACCGTCCTCCGGCAGACAAAGACCAATGTCCTCATCATGCACTTCAATCCCGAACGGGAAGATTCCGATGCAACCGGTGACACACCGCACCAGAACCTCTTTTCAAGAGTATTAGTACCAACCGATTTTTCCCCGTCTGCTAAAGATGCATTATCGTTTATAAAAACGATCCCGTCGGTTAACGAAGTCATCCTCCTGCACGTTGTCAGCCGGGCCGAATCACAACCAGAGATCGAGGTTGCCATTCAGGAAGCACAGGCCCGCCTTGCGGATATGAGAAATGATCTCATCAGTCCCGATCTTGCCGTGAAAAACCATATACGGGTGGGAGATCCGACTGAAATGACCCTCTCGGTTGCAAAGGAGGACAAGGTATCCCTGATAGCGATGAGTGCCTATGGAACGGACTGGTTCAGGGAGATGCTGGTAGGAAGCACGACATTTACGGTAGTGAGGAAAACACGGAAGCCCATTCTGGTCATCCGCAACCGGCAGGAAAACGAAAATCGCTGACAGTTCCGCATATCCTGAGCCAGGGTTATCCAGGATGGCAGGTTGAATACAACTGGGTGCCGTTCCCGTTTACGGAATGCTCACAAGCCGATTTTTTTAAACCTGTACCGGAAACGTTATGCTTGTCTCACGGCTCCATGACGGTAACCGGGACTCCTTTGGGCTGATCGCCGGTTTCCTGGTTACCGGGAAACGGGTGTACTACGTTTTTGTCGTGAAAGAATATTCCGGCCCTAATCCTCGATCGATATCGTGGTGAGCTTGACCGACTCGACCCCTTTCTGGGACATCAGGCGCTCGGCAAGGGACTTGAGCTGGGTCCCGTCGCCGTGGACCAGGATTACCTCAAGGCACCGGTTATGGGTTACATGCGAGTGGAGTGATGCCTTGATGATCGGCTGGTTCTCGTGCTCAATATCCGTAAGCGTGGTGAGCAGATTGCGCTGGTCATGGTCGTAGACCATCGTGATGACCCCTTCGCGTTCGCCTTTCACATCGGACATCCATTTGTAATACGTGATGTAGGTCCGGATCGCGTCCCGGATCCCTTCCGAGCGGGAGGAGTAGCCCCGGTAGTTCAGGATTTCATCGAACCGGTCGAGAAGGTTTTTCGGCAGCGAGATGCCAATCCGTGAGAGGTCGTCATCCATAGTCATAGCAGTATCCGTGATCTGAATATCATTGCTGCAGGTTTTTTAAGGTTTTGAAAAATTTGTCAAAAAAGTTGTACTTGGTATGACTTTTTACGGTGCGATTGGATCGGACATCTCCTGATTACTGGTACTGTTACCCGTATTAGGTACCGCAGCTGTTCCCTGTCTTCGCTTATTCAGGGTTCGAGAAGGTCCGGCCGCATCTTCCCGAGGGAGGAGACTACAAGACCGCTCAGCAGCGCCTCGACCACCGCAACACCGATATTGATGGCAGCGATAAGGGAAAGGCCGGCAAGGATCTGCTCCGGGCTCTGGCTGACACCCTGGATCCCGGAAATGAGGATAATCCCTATCATCATGATATTCCCGATGACCAGCCCGCAGAAGGTCGCGATACCGGCCCGGGCGAAGAGGTTCGGCAGGATGGGTTTCAGGCCCCGCCAGATCGCGTATGCCACGATCACTTCGGAAAAATTCACGAGCGTGTTGGCCCCGATCATGCCCCAGCCACCATGGCCGACCGCGGCTGAAAGGATATTGATGATAAAGACAATGAGCAGCCCGATGACCGGGCCGGTCAGGATGCCGATGAGCGGGGTAAGGCTGATATGTACCCCGCCGGCAACTGGGATGTCCACCTGAAACAGGACAAAGGCAGCTGCCGTACAGAACGCAGCGATCGTGATGCGGCGGTTATCGGTTTTCCCCGGTCTGCGGAGAATGAAAAGTGCACTACCGATAAGGGCAAGGGCAACAACCCACCAGACAATCACCCAGAGCAGGGTGAAGGAACCGTCTTCGAGATGAATGTGTGCCATGGGTGTCTCCGTTTGTCCAGATACCATCACCCGCACGCGTATTCAATGTTATGCAAAATTTGGAGTTCCCCCAAATCAGGACCCGTTTTTACACCCCAACCCGAGTTCCTGTAATGCCGAAACAAGTTCCTCTGTTTTAAGCGGAGAGGAGGCGGGCGTGAGACCGGCAGCACTGCAGAATTTCTGATATACTTCCACGGCTGCAGGAAGCTTCAGTCCTGCTTCCGCGATGAGCGCGGGATCGTAAAAGATCTCCTGCGGGACACCTTCGGCAAAGACAGCCCCGTTCCTCACCAGGCAGATGCGGTCGGCGATCCGGGCTGCAAGGTCCATGTCATGGGTGGCGATGACGACACTGATACCGAGCCGTTCTTTGAGATCGAGAATGATCCTCTCGATCATGCCGGCATGGACCGGGTCGAGGTCCGAGGTCGGCTCGTCCATGGCGATGACCATCGGTTTCATGGCAAGGATCCCTGCAATCGAGACCAGCCGTTTCTGCCCGCCGCTGAGGTAATTGGGGAGCTTGTGGACAAGATCGGCCGCACCCACCGTCCCGAGCGCCTCCAGAGCCCGGGTACGGGCATCGTCCGGTGACAGGCCCAGGTTGAGCGGCCCGAACATCACGTCGTCCAGCACGGTCGGGGCAAAGAGCTGGTCATCGGACTGCTGGAAGACAACGCCCACCTCTTTCCAGAGACCGGCCTGTTCACCGCCGGAGATCGTCCGCCCGTTCACCCAGATGGTCCCGAGCGAGGGGAGCAGCAGGCCGTTGAGGTGCTCGATCAGGGTGGACTTGCCGGAACCGTTCGGGCCGCAGATGGCAACGATCTCGTTTTTGAGCACGTAAAAACACATGTCGTGGATTCCCACGCTCCCGTCCGGATAGGTATGGCTTGCGCAGTCGACATGGATCAGTTCGCGGTCACGGTCAACCGGGGGACAGTGCGGGGCATCCGGGTTCCTGCGGATAATGGTCATGACATCACCACCCCCGGTACGGCGAGAGGAGCACGGCAACCGTAACCAGTGCACCGGTCACGACCAGCAGGCCGTATTCTGCAGGAGCAGGCCGGGGGACTTCCCCCGAGAGCGGATAGGATCCGGTGAAACCCCGGGCAATCATTGCCTTGTGGACCCGCTCCCCCCGCTCAAAGGAACGGATGAAGACCAGCGCAAATACGCCGGCAAACAGCCGGCCCTGCATCCGCAGGCTGTGCACCAGGCCCCCGCCCCGTGACCGTATGGACTTTAAGAGGGAGGCAGTCATGGCCAGTGTCAGGAAAAGAAAGCGGTACGCCATGAGGAAAATCTGGTCGAGCGGTGCGGGAAAGACACGGGAGATGAGGCCGGCAAAGTGCTGGTAGCGCGTGGTCATCAGGAAAAACAGCGAAAAGGTGACCGTGATGAGCGCTTTTATGAGGAGGGTTACCACCAGGAAAACCCCGTTGTCGCTCAGGGATAACGTGAAGCTGCCAATTGTCCACGAGAAGAGCGGGGTCCCGGGCTCGCTCCACATCATGAGCCCGACCAGCGAGAGGACGAACAGGACCGGGAGAGTGTACCAGGCAACAAGTTTTCCTGCCGGCAGACCGGCGAGCAGGTAGACGAGGAGCACAAGGAAGTACAACCCGAGGAGAAGGACAAGACTGCGGCTGACCGTGACGAGAAGGACGATGAAGAACAACAGGCAGCCTTTGGTCCACGGGCTCATGCGGGAGAAGAGCGAGTTTTTGTTTTCCGCATAGTACGTGATCAGGTTAAGGTCCGGAATATGCGGGGAGAGGAATGGGGAACTCATGGGTGATCTCCCCGCCCGTGCCCGAGGCACCCGGTATCATGGGTGATCTCCCCGCAGACACCCAGGCGGGGATGCCCCATGGCCTGGCACATCCGGTCGATCGCGTCCTTGGAGACAAGGCTCTCGAACCGGGAGACCTCTGTACAGGCGTCCTCGTCGCTCAGGCCGAAATGGGTGAGGGCCAGCGAAAGGATGCGGTGCCGTTTCACGAGAAATGCCGCGTAGGTCTGCCCGGCCGGTGAGAGGCTGGCCCCGTGATACGGGGCAAGGGTAAGAAGACCGGCATCAGAAAGTTCGCTTAAGGTTTTGGTGATGGTGGACGGGTCGACACCAAACCGTGAGGCGATGTCACTGGTCTTTACCGGGCCGCCGCGTTCAAAAAAATACTTGAGGTAGGTCACTTTCCGGGGGGAAAGGCCCAGACCGTCGCGGATCTCCATGAGTACTCGTTATCCGGTGATTGAGATGAATGTTTGGTATATACCCAAATTCAGGTTTGCGAGCGCGTAATCCGGTAAAAATGTCAGCATGCAGGGAAAAATCCTGATAGAGCTGAAAGAGGGAAAGCCGGATGAATAAAACAATCCGGTTTCTGTCATCCGGGCTGCTGCTCATTGCTGCAGGATGAAAATACGTTTTTTCTCCAGATGAGGGCCATCCGGATAGTTTTTTTACGATAGTCAACTTTATACGACAAAATGTCATATGTACCAAACAAAGGGATCGCATGAAAAAAAATTCCTTCTACATTTTAATCGGGTGTCTTGCCCTTGCGCTGCTTGCTATCTTCTGGTATTCTGTTGAGATCCACAACGCCCCCCTTATCGAGATTGCATTTATCGCGGCGATCGTCATCATTTACCTTACCCGCAGGAGCGTTACCGACCTGATCGAGGATGAACGCAGTGCCAAGATCACGGAACAGGCAGCAGTTAGGACGTTCCAGGTGTTCTGGGTAGGGTTCTGCGCTCTGTCAATCGGAGCGGTCATGCAGATCCTGTATGTCCCCACATTTCCCCGGGAACATATCGATGCCCGCCCACCTGAGATACTCCCTCCGCGGATGCTGGGATATGTCCAGCTCGGATTCCTCTGCCTGATGATTTTCCTGTATGTCGCGTTCAGGATCTATTATGCCCGTAAGTATGGGGACTGGGAAACCGATGAAGAATAAGATCAAAGTCTTCCGGGCCATGCACGACCTCACGCAGGAAGACCTGGCACAGGCAATCGGCGTAACCCGTCAGACCATTCTTGCCATCGAGAAGGGAAAATACGTCCCGTCACTGGAGCTCGCGTTCAAGATTTCCCGGCATTTTCAGGTGAATATTGAGGAAGTATTTGTGTACCGATGAAACGGTCCGGACCATAGCCGTTGACTGATCGTTACGCTGGTTGTTTGAGGAGAACAGGAACCGCAGCTCTTTTTCTGCCAGAGGGCAAGCCCGCGTATGCGACCACTTTTTATCTTATATAGATTACATATTGTCACATTTACAAATAATTTAACAAAGTATAAATGACAAAATGTAAGATATAAATTACATAAAGTGCGGTCTCCACAAGCCGGCACGGCAGGAATAAGAAACAGGAGAATATCACCATGAAAACACCGAAGATCTATTACCTTGCTCTTATTGCTTTCAGCATCATGACCATTGGTATCGGTATAGTGCATGCGGCAGAAATGATATAACCATCACCGCCCCCTTCGGGAGTCTCCGGCAAAACAAGGCGGGGCACCGCAATACTACAGGCCTGCAGAACCCGCCCGGGTCCCGCCCAATCCTCTCACCTTACTCTCTCCCCGAATGAAAATATTACTGACGATTATCGTTGATGACAGCGCGGGGAAGCGATCCAGAAGATTGATCTGCGCGGAGCTCATAACCGGGGGAACTCATTAATCAGGGTAGGGAAATGCCATCAAAGAAAAGTAAAACGGTTTTTTAAATTCCGTATATTTCACGGATACAAAGAAAAGGTATATATGACAAAATGTAAAATTTACTTTACATATTGAAATGCATAACATGCCTAATGGTCGGGAAGAGCCCCGATAGTTCAAATCACCTGAAAAAAGGGGAGAATGTATGAAGATCCAATGTATTATCGTGAGCGTCCTGCTCCTGTTAACCGGCATCTCTGCCGTGAATGCTGTATCAACATCCGTCACTGCTGCAACAACATATTCCGGCAATGCTGTACCAATATCCAGCAATACCGCAATAGTGACCAACCCCCTGGATGCTGCAGCGCAGATGTATGTTTCCGGCTATGAGATCAGTCCTGCAGTTTTTTACCCGGGTGAGACCGGAACCGTTACGGTCTATGTCACGAACGCGGCCAATACTTCCCTCTGGGTTTCGCAGCCGGACCTGTTGGAACCCCATTTCCATGTCCTCAACAGTGATACTTTTGCCACTGCCACTGCCATCGGACCCGGGCAGACCATTGATTATAACTTTGTCGTCACCGCTGATGGCAGTGACGGGACCTATTTCCCGCTCTTCACGGTTTCAACGAATGTCTATGGGGGAAAAGCGGTCCACGCCCAGATCATGCTCAAGATTGATTCCACGGATGTCAGGACCAGTATCTCTGTGAAGCCCGACACGTTCTCGGTCTCCAACAAAGACATGGTGAATGTCAGCGTTGTCAATCCCCGTGACGGGGACATCACGGATGTCCTTATCGTTCCGGAAGTCGATGGTGCTGAAATTTCTCCAGAGGAAACCTATGTCGGGACTTTGAAATCAGGTACCTCCGTCCAGGTTCCCTTTGCTATTACTCCGGAAAAGGCGACCGAGGTCACGTTCCACGTCAGTTTCTATAACGGCGACAATAAACATACAAAAGATGTTGTACTTCCGCTTAATCTCGGGGAAAACAAGATGGGCGCTCAGATTGTCGTGAACAATATCGAGAGCACCAGTGCCGGAAGCACAACCACCTTAAAAGGCGACGTGACCAATAACGGGCTTACCGCAGCAAAATCCGTGCTCGTCACGGTAGGAAGCCCGGCCACACCGGTCAACCCGAACCCGGTGTATGCTATCGGCAACCTCGAGCCGGACGACTTCTCCAGTTTTGAAGTGAGCTATACTACCAAGGGGTCCGGGGCGATCCCGCTTATTGTCGAATATAAGGATGCAGAAGGTCATGTATTCCAGGAAAAATCCACCATCGATGGAAATGCCACCGGGTTCGGATCTGCGGCAGGGCAGAATGGAGCCACTGGGAGCCGCGTCCGGTTCATCGTTCAACCAGCGCGGCGGCGGCATGTTCGGCTCCTTCGGATCAGGGTTCAGCCAGATCCCGGTCATACCGATTGTGATTATCCTTGTTGCCATCATCGCGCTCGTCATCGCGTGGAGAAAAGGTCTTCTGAAACGGTTTACGGACAGGATTCAGGAAGAAATCAGAACCTGATGAAGAATTAAAGGAGCAGTAATCCCGTTGTGGTGGCGGCTGTCATGCAGCAGGTACCAGTTATCGAGCTCGCCGATGTGAGCAAAATCTATCCCCTTCCATCGGGGGATGTGGTGGCGCTCGACCACCTGTCCTTACGGATAGATCGCGGGGAGTTTGTAGCCATCATGGGCCCTTCCGGGTCCGGCAAGTCCACCCTCCTCAACCAGATAGGGGGGCTGGATGTCCCCACCGCAGGAGTCCTGAAGATCACGGGAAAGAACATCCGGAAGATGTCTGATATCGAGCTGACAGATCTCCGCCTGAACGCGATCGGCTACATCTTCCAGAAGTTCAACCTCATCCCGCTCCTCTCCGCGTACGAGAACGTGGAATACCCGTACATCCTCAAGCACCGGAGCAATGATACCACCGGCCAGGTCAGCCGGCTGCTGGCCGATGTCGGCATCGACCGGAAAATGGCGAAACACAAACCCGCGGAACTCTCGGGAGGACAGCAACAGCGGGTCGCCGTTGCCCGGGCGCTCATCAATGATCCGGATATTATTCTCTGTGATGAGCCGACCGGCAACCTCGATACGAAAACCGGCGGCCAGATCATGGACATGCTCTCCGACCTCAACCGCAAGGGAAGGACGATCATCATCGTAACCCACGATCCCCTCATAGGCGAACGGGCGGAGCGGATCATCAGGATCAAGGACGGGAAGGTTGAGGCAGCATGAAAAACGATATTATCTTACAGCTCTCGGTCCGGAGCATCCGGCTCAACTTCCTCCGCTCCGTGCTCGCCGCCATCGGTATCGTGATCGGCGTAGTCGCCATCGCGTCCATGGGTATGATGGGGGCGAACATGACGATGTCCGTCACCCAGCAGCTCTCCGCCATGGCCAACGTGCTGGTCGTGAAGGCAGATACGGGCGGGGGCGGCGGGGGTTTTGGAGGACCGGGAGAGTCATCCTCATCCGGCAGGTCGTCATCATCCTCAGTAAGTACGATAGATTACATCACCAAATCGGAGCTGGATGATCTCCAGAGGGTTGCCGGTAAATATGGTATCGTGTATCCGCTCTACCAGACCAGCGATAAGATAACTGTGGGGGACAACGAAGGCCGGGCCACTATCTACGGGTTGCGCGACGATGACATGGCAGCGGTCCTGACCGTTGATGACGGGGCACTGCCGAAAACCGCAGGCGCTGTCGTAGTCGGCCCCTCACTCGCGGATCGCCAGGGGCTGAGTATCGGAAGCCGCATCACCATTGGCGATGAAACGAAAAATGAGTCGGTACAGAAATTCCGGGTCGTCGGCATTCTCAAACAGAAGGGCATGTCGATGGATCTCAACAGCGATAACGCCATCATCATGACCGAGAAGTCCTATGTCGGGATTATTGGCGGTGAAGAGCAGTATGACCAGGTCAACGTAATCGTCAGCGACATCAAGAACATAAACGCAACAAAAACGGCAATCACGGACCAGCTCAACCGCAAGAAGAATGTCGTCACCATCCAGGACAGCAGCAGGATGCTGGATAGCATCACGTCAACAGTCGGGACGCTGACAACCTTCGTCATGGCGATTGCCGGCATCTCGCTCCTGGTTGCCGCGACCTCGATCTTCAACGTGATGATGATGTCGGTGACCGAACGGATCCGGGAAATCGGCATCCTGCGCAGTATCGGTACGCAGAAGAGCGAGATACGGCGGATGTTCCTCTACGAGGCGATCATCCTCGGGCTGGTCGGTGCCGGCATCGGTGCAGTGATGAGTGTCATTTTGGGCTGGCTCGTGGTGCTTGCCATGGTCGGCACGACGGATTATTTCTTCACGTACCAGAGCCTGATCTATGTCCCGGTATCAATGGCAATCGGCATCGCCATCTGTATCTTCTCGGGCGTCTACCCGGCGTGGCGGGCGGCGAACCTCGACCCGATCGAGGCGCTGCGGGCAGACTAACGGCGTATCAGCCCTTAATTTTCTTTTTCATTCCGGAGGATTTTTTTGGAATCTTTTCTTCCTGTGCCATATCTTCCCGCGCCTTCAGGAGCGCTGCTTTCTGTTCAGGACTGACTTTCGGGTAGGACAGTTTCAGGCCTTCAAGCGTATGGTTGATGACCGAGACCACTGCAAACCGGGTGAACCACTTGTGATCGGCCGGAATGATGTACCAGGGTGCCCAGGGAGTACTCGTGTGGTTGAACATCTCCTCATAGGAATCCATGTATGCATCCCAGCGCTGACGCTCGAGAATGTCAACTGCCGAGAACTTCCAGTTCTTTTCCGGCTGTTCAACCCGTTCAAGGAACCGTTTCTTCTGCATTTCCTTTGAGACATTCAGGAAAAACTTCAGGACCACAATACCATTATTCGTCAGGTACTTCTCGAAATTATTGATCTCCTCGTACCGTCGTTCCCAGATATCACTGCCTTTCAGGTAAGGGGGGAGCTGCTGGCGGTCGAGGAACTCGGGATGTACCCTGACAGCCAGCACTTCTTCGTAATACGAGCGGTTGAAGATCCCGATGTTCCCCCGGTTAGGAAGCTCCTTAAAATTCCGCCAGAGATAGTCATGGTCGAGCTCTTCTGCAGGAAGGGACCTTGAAGCTCTTTACCTGTACACCCTGCGGATTGACACCGGACATCACGTGCTTGATGGTACTGTCCTTTCCGGCAGCATCCATTGCCTGGAAGTTAATCAGGAGGGCAAAGGTGTTCTGGGCATACAGCTTGTCCTGCTGCTCTGCAAGGTTCTGGATTCCGGTCTCGAGTTTTTTCTGCGCATTCTGCTTTGTGATAGAGCCGTTGACAGAGCCAGGGTCATACTCTTTCCGGAGATCAATCTTCCGGTCGGGCGGGACTATGAGATTTTCTAGCAGTTTTTCAAGCGAGGTTGCCATGGTGCACCGTTACACATGAGAATAGACTGTACTCCTGAATGAATCCTCCTGATGACACGGCAGATGGATGCCCGCAAGGCCCTGCCCGTGGAACAAAAAGTGATGGATCAAAAAAGAGGTCGTTTGTTCGCGTCCCACATCCTTGAAACGATATCCGTTGCATGGGTTTTTCACCGGCAACCGAAAAATGCTGTTGTTTGTATGGGATAAAAAAGGATTTCATGAAAAATTTTATTCCCGGTTACACCGGCCTTTCAGCGGCGGCAGCCGCC
Source organism: uncultured Methanoregulaceae archaeon (assembly GCA_963818425.1). GTDB lineage: Archaea > Halobacteriota > Methanomicrobia > Methanomicrobiales > Methanospirillaceae > Methanoregula. The sequence goes on from CAWFSA010000016.1 coordinate 24,762, forward strand.
AGAGGACCCCGAACTTGAGGATCCTGAACTTGAGGATCCTGAACTTGAGGACCCTGAACTGCTGCTCCCGAAGGCAGAATTTGGACCCCCGCCTTCTTCTTTCGGTCCAGCTATCCTGGGTATCTCTTCGCCCGGCATGGTACTGATGTCCTCCTTGCTGTAATACCGGAACGAGGATACGACCTTATCATAATCCTCTTTTTCAAAACAGTTGCTGGTATTGGCACTGAATGCCAGCACGCTGAGGAACCCGCGTTCGTTCGTACTGGTCGTCCGTGCTACATAGGTGACGTTGGTCGTGCCGTTCGCCGTTGATTCAAACCGGTCGAAAGTGATGCCATTGATCGTCACGATGGTCTCGTTTGGTGCGGGAGACCATTGCCGGCAGTCATAGCGATAATTCTGGTCGCGGTTCCGGTAGTTGATATACGAATGGATGTAGAACGTGTTGTTCGTGACAAGGTCCGTCTGGTACATGAAGCCGACGAAGTTCTCAGGATTGGCAAGGCGGTGGGTTGAAACGTTCCATTCCACCGGGACCTGCAGCGAAAACAGGATTTCGGAATCCTTGACATCCTTAACCTGGGAAACCTGGTGAATAATCGTCACAACCTGCTGAGGAGCAACCGTTGCCGCTGCTGGGGGAACGGTAGTCTCAACTGCGGGCGGGGCGGTTGTTGCAGGTTCAATGATTGAAGGGGAAGTTACCGGGACTGCCGGGGTAACAGGGCTGGTTCCTGATGATTGTGTACAGCCGGCAATACCTATGAACGCGATTACAACCAGAAAGAGAAAAATCCCTGGATATCTCATATACAGCTTTTTCTTGGGAGGGAGCATTATGCTTTGGTTTGTGGTAAGATCGCGTTTTACGATAGTACCGTCGGTAGGGGAAGATTATGACCGGCCCTCAGACCGGGAGGAGTGCGCACGATTCATCACAGGATCAGCCGCAGGGCTTTTTCCCTCAATACTATCCGGGCAGGAGTTCACCTGCCGGGTCATGCTCCCCCTTATCAGGACAGATGAGACCTTTTTATAAAATACATTCCTATTTCAACTAAGAGAAAAAACGGATACACTACAGCAGAAGGGGAAGGTATGCTGACAAAAAAGGAATTTGCAGACTGCATCTATAATGTGCTGACACCACACGACCTCCACGTGATGATGAATGCCGTTCTTGCCACGGCAAAAAATCCCGATATCATCACCAGTTACGGAAATGGCCATTTCCTGATCGGCCATAAAAAATTCCGGGATGGGCTTGCCATATCAACAGACGGGTTCGGAGTCTGGGAAATTTCCGAGATCAGTTCCTCCGATGATAAATCATACGGGTTAACGGACAAGGCATTCAAGACCGAGAACACCGAAACCGTTGCCAGGGCACTTGCTTCGTTATTGGCCACATGGGAAGAAAACCAGTGATACGGTACGATGGATTATCAAAGTAATCGCCTGTTTCTCCAAAATCCGCGATAAAAAGGGGGGGGAGTCCTCCCCGTTTTTCCGGACCGCTCATCACTCATCCCCTGCAAGGGTGCGGATGAATGTCCCGGCAAACTCCGCCGCTGCCGCAGGCCCGTTCGCTGTGACGATCCGGCTGTCGCTTACAACCGCCTTGTCAACGAGCACCGCTCCGCCTGCTTTCATCTCGCGGGACGAGATCGGACTGTAAAAGCAGGTTGCTTTTTTCCCTGTGAGGATCCCGGCGCGGGCAAGGACGACCGGGGCGAGACATATCGCAGCAACCACCTGAGCAGACTGATAGAAGTATTTCACCAGCCCGCTCAGGACACCATCATCCCAGAGATATGACTGGGCACCGCCACCCCCCACAATAAGGATTCCATTGTAGGTTTTTGGATCCACTTCATCAAGGGACAGGGTGGCATCGACCTTTGCACCGAGCATCCCCCGGCAGGTTCCTCTGCGTGTCGAGGCAATATCATATCCGATACCGGCCTTCTGCAACGCGGCTGCCGGTACGATAAACTCCTCGTCGCGGAATTTTTCCGGTGCAATAACGATGAGGACCTTCATTCTCCACCTTCTTTGACAACGTGAACTGGTTTATATTACTATTTATTTTCAATTTTGCTTTTCTTAATATTGACTTTGTAATGACAGTGAGGTCAGGTTACGTATTCGTGTTCTGTCACTTACACCCATCATTGAACTTACTAATATCCGGTGAGTATTTAAAAATATCATTTCAGAAAAATAACCCCCTTTTTTCTTTACATTTGTAAAGTTTTTCACTCTTTCCCGAACATTTACCCGTTGACGGCGATAAAGTCCCACAGAACGCGGATATAAACCTTAAATAACGAATCTTGATAAATCGATTTTTGCCCTTTTTACAATTCATGTGGGCACTGATATGATGATCATGGTAAACTTTAACGTGAAGCACATTAATTGGAATGTAGCTGAGAGACCTCAACTCAGCTCATGGGGGAGTAGATATGAAAAAAATCTTGATTTTAGCCATCCTGCTCATTATGTTGGCAGGACCTGTAATGGCCGATCCAGGACAAGCTCCGAATTGGCATTCAGATAAAAGTGTAGCGGCTTACGTTGACGCGGATGCCATTGCTCTCTGCGGAGATAATTTGGTAGGATTTTCAGAGATAGGCTGTGTTATAAGCGGCTGGGGCGGTCCTGAAAACTATGGACTTTCAGGCGCAGCACGCGACTTACATGGACCACAACCACCACCATAAGATCTTTTTACCTACATTATTTTTTAATTCGAACCTTTCACAATCAACTTTTTTTCCATCGTGAGGGAAATTCACCCTATCAACTCCGATAAAGTGCCACATAACGCGAATATTCACGACGTATAAGGCTCTTTTTATTAGACAGGATCTTGATATGAAAAAGAGAGAGAAAATTTGATTTTTAAAGGAACGCTTCTCGCAGGAGTTTTCATCACATATATTCACATCGCAGATTCGGGATGCAAGATTGAGTGGCCCCCGTTGACAGATCATAATTATACCACAATCTCGTTGAATAACTAAAATCATGGGGGAATGTTGTTTTGTTTAAGATCATATGCATCCCGCAACTGGGCTTACTGTACGAAGTATTCCGGTATCATCACGCTATATTCCGGGGGTTTCTGGTTTGCCCTCCTGAAATATACCTGCATATTCGCAAGCGTCCTCTAGGTTGTCACAATCCCCTTTTTGTGGGAACCGGTCGCTGGTCAGGTGCTTGCTTTTTCACAGGTTGTCTAGGAAACTAAAAAAAACCTGACTTACCCCGGTTTATATACCCACCCGGTCTACCAGTATTTACGAGCACCGGGGAATATGGATACCAAAATTGATGCGATACAGCACTATGTAAAAAGTGTCTTTGTGCAGCCGGGTTCACACGGGCTGGATCATGTTCTGCGGGTCGTCAGCCTTTGTGTGGTTATCGGGAAGGAGGAGCATGCCGACATGAGGGTATTGCTTCCTGCTGCCCTCTTCCACGATATCGCGCGGCCGACAGAGAGTGAAAACGGCATGCCTCATGAAGAAGCAGGTGCACAGATGGCAGAGCATTACCTCCGTTCAATCCAGTATGATGAGGAACGCATCATAAAAATCACTCACGCAATACGCACACACCGGTACCGCTCCACCCAAAAGCCGGAAACACTGGAGGCCAAAATCCTGTCAGATGCAGATAAGCTGGACGCAATGGGTGCCGTTGGTATCGCGAGGACATTCATCCGTGCCGGGGAGCATGGAGGGGAGATCCGAAATGCCATGGATCACATCTCTGATAAACTGCTGAAGCTCAACGGTCTGATGTACACAAAAACAGCAAAAAAACTGGCTGAAGAACGGCACCGTTATCTCGGTGTATTTCTGGAAACCCTCACTGATGAGATGAACCTGCCGGGATCTCAGGAAGATACTCCGCTCTAGGCAGCGGGGATGATTCGTCTTACCGGCTGGTTATTTACCTGCTTCAAAATGCCGGTTTTTAACCGCTGATATAATTATTCCAGGGGGGCCGGTTCAGCAGTACAAGGTAAAACCCGGTACTCCGGAACCCGGTTCAATGCAATATAAAAGATCAAAGATTTATTTATCCCGGCGATCCCAATCAGATCCAGTGACCGTTGAGATGGATGGCCTCCCCCCTGCGTTCAGAAAATGGTCGATTCTTGCATTCACTCTGGAAAGCATAGCAGCCATCCTCGCTTTCCTTTTCATGGTTTTTTTCCTGAAGTGGGAGATAAACGGAACAATGATGTACATCCTGCTCCTTGTCATGGCAATCTCAGCTGACTCTCCTGCTCATTACCGGCAGGAGAAACGTGAAGAAATAACAAGACAGACGCGTACGGGCGCGCCGGTACAGCCATCCATGTTTTCGGACCGGTATATCCACGGGTTCGTCTGGTTCCACGTCATTCTGATAAGCGGACCCCCAGGGAGAGAAGGGGCACCTGCCGGAGTATGCCATGAAAAGGATCGGTACCAGGAAACAGCGTTATTCCGAAAAATTCCCGTTCTCCTTTCGGATCTCATCGATAAAGGCCGGCCCGTATTTCACCAGTTTGTATTCCCCCACACCCGGGATGTTGGCAAAGTGCTCCCGGTCGCAGGGGCGGATCGTGGCCATTTCGCGAAGGCTCTTATCCGGAAAGATGACATACGGCGGAACACCCTGCGATTCCGCAAGGGACTTACGCAGGGATTTCAGGCGCAAAAAAAGGGCCGGGTCTTCCGCCCCCGGCTTTGCAATTGGAGAGGCCGGGGTTTTTTGGGTATCGCCTTTTTCCGGGGCCGGGAGGAGGACGCGACACCTGCCTTTCAGCAGTTCGTTACTCCTGCCGGTCAGGCTGATGACCGGGTACTTGTCGCCGGTCCGTGCAAAATATCCCTGCCGGACCAGCTCATTGATCCAGGTGCGGTACTGGGCTTTACTGTATCGTTTACCGGAACCAAATGCCGGGAGGGAAGCAAATCCATACTCATGGATCTTCGCATTTTTCGAGCCCCGGAGGACATCACCGATGAGATCGATCCCGAAGTGCCCCGGCATCTGCTGAATGCACCCGGTAATCAGCCGGGCTGCATCCGTGCAGTCGACCATGTCGGGAGGATGGTCGCAGGTATCGCACAACCCGCAGTTCTCTATCGGATATGCCTCACCAAAATACTCCAGCAGGTACTTCCGCCGGCAACCTGTGTTCTCGCAATACTCCGTCATTTCGTGGAGTTTCTTGAGCCCGGTGCGCAGGTGTCCGGCCCCGCCTTCATCCTGTTCAAGTATCGCGCGGATTCTCGCTGAGTCGCCCCGGCTGTACAGAAGGATGCATTCACTGTACTGGCCGTCACGGCCGGCACGGCCGGTCTCCTGGTAATAGGACTCAACCGTTTTTGGCAGGTCATAGTGGATCACGAACCGGACATCCGGCTTGTCGATACCCATGCCAAATGCAACTGTTGCGCAGACAACGGAGACGGAGTCCCTTATGAACGCGTCCTGCACGGCCTCCCGTGCAGGTTTCGAGAGCCCCGCATGGTAAGCACACGCTGAAAAACCTCGTTTTTTCAGCTCCCCTGCAACCTCTTCGGTCTCTTTTTTCGAGAGGCAATAGATGATCCCGGCTTCGTCGCGGTGCAATCCGAGGTAGTGGAGCAGGAAGATCATCGGGTTCTTCTTCGGTATGACCTGGTACCGGAGGTTTTTCCGGTTGAAGCTGCCAATGAACTCACGGGCATGGTCAAGGCCGAGCTGCCGGATTATATCCCTGCGGACTTCGGGAATAGCGGTTGCCGTCAGGGCCACAACGGGGACCATCGGAAAATACTTTTTGATCCGGGCGAGCTGCCGGTATTCCGGCCGGAAATTGTGGCCCCATTCCGATATGCAGTGCGCTTCATCGATAGCGATGAGCCGGATCTTAAAACTCCGGAGAAACTCAAGGAAATTCTGCTGCATACACTTTTCCGGGGAGATAAACAGGAGGCGGAGGCTCCCGTCTTTCAGATCAGCCTCGATTCGGGCACGCTCCCGGTATTCAAGGGAACTGTTGTAAGCGGCAGCGGGAATCCCCCGGGCATTGAGGTCGTCAACCTGGTCCTTCATCAGCGAGATGAGCGGGGAGATTACGATAGTCAGACCGCCGAGGTACAGGGCTGGAAGCTGGTAACAGAGAGATTTCCCGCCTCCCGTTGCCATGACCGCAAGCGTGTCACGGCCGTCAAGGACCGATCCGATAATCTCCTGCTGATGTGGCAAAAAACAGGAATAGCCCCAGTATTTTTTCAGGAGATTGGGAATGGTTTCCATAATTATTCCAAAAACACGATTTTCTCGGGAGTGTTTGGCCGATCCCGAGAAGAACCCTTCGTGCGCGGGGTGAACATGCTGATCTTCCCTGCCACATTCATGCTGGCGAAAGATCCAGCCGCGGGAAAAATTAAAGGAGTATACATTCTCCACATTAATCCCCAAAACCGGGCCGGTTTTTTTACATCTGCATAAAAAGTATCAGAGTGTTTATACTCCTGCCTGTTTTATCCACTAAGGGAAGTACATGACAAAAACCTGTGGTAAATGCGGCCACGCGGCGCTCGATGACCAGGCACAGTTCTGCAACCGGTGCGGTGCTGCCGTGCCCGAAAAGAAAAAGTCCGCATTCCCGGTCTGCCCCGGGTGCGGCACGGTTGTATCCGATGAACTGGCACAGTTCTGCAACCGGTGCGGTACGAGAATTACTACCGGTCCTCTGCACCAGCTGCGGCAGCCCGGCTGTCGACAACCAGTCGCATTTCTGTACCCGCTGCGGCACTACTTTTGAACAAAAACCGGTCCTGCAGAACATAAACTGTCCTTCATGCGGGGCTCCCGCCCCGCAGGGCCAGTCTGTTTACTGTAACCGCTGCGGGACACCGTTGAAACGTCTGGAGGTGCATGCAGCATATCAGCCTGGCCAGGCACCGGTTATTGTCACGCAGCGGAAACCTGCCGGGTCCCCACCTGCGGTCATTGTCCCCGAAACGGACTGGGAACCATGGAACGATGTGCCTCCCGCTCCCCTGCATTCAGGAATACCCGGCCCTGCCATGCCGAAACAATCCGAACACCATGACCAGCTGATTGCCGTTCCCCAGAAACGCTATGCCCACCTCCCGCTTGTTGCCGATGAGATGAGGAAAAAAGGCGAACCCGGATCCCGCCAGTATGCACCTGACTTCCCGGATACATCCCAGAAAAAGAAAACGGTTTCGCAGAAAAAAGGGGTGCTCGGGTTCCTGAAAAAGTAACAGGCGGTTGCCCGCTCGTTACTCCGTCATTCATTCTTTACCAAATTGTTTTTGTAGTTCGCACTCACATCCTACCTGCAACAATATAAAGGGGTTTTACCTGCATGAAACCGGTATATGGGTTGATTCTGGCGTTATTTCTCATCGTATGCAGTTTTTCAGCAGGTTGTATCACTGAGAATACTCCGGCACCGGTGAGCGGGGGTATTCTGCAACCGGGGGTACTGATCCAGAATATCGGGGAGGTTACCGGGCAGGGAATTATCCTTCAGGGAGTCCCCCGGGGCACTATCGATACCATCACGTTTACCGTCGGTCTTGCACCGGGCATAAAAACCATTGATCTGAATAACATGACTATCGTTTATTCTGATGCCGTACGAACCGAGACCTTCACACCGGTTGAAGGATACCGGGGCAACCCTCCCCCGGGATACTGGGGCATCGTTGATACGCTCAACGAGGCGGGTAGCCCCAATATGCGGCTGGATTTTGAAGAACAGTTTGTCATACGGATCAATCCCCGGGCAGCGGTTGTCCCGAACCAGGTCATTACGATCTCGGTAAAACCCAATGAGGGTAAACCTCTGGTTATACGGCGCGTTGCACCATCAACCATAGGAGAAAGTGATAACATTCTCCCGGGTCTGTGATCCCGTGGATCCCTGACCAAAATTTTCGATCGTAACGGTCTGGGAAGGCAAAAAGCCGGCCCGGGGACTCCCGTTCAGTCCACGGATTTTCATGAGGATTTCCGGTGCAGAATTTTTTTATCGGAAACCATTAAGTGACAGAATTTTCCTTGAGGTGTATGCCGTTGACCGGGAATTACCCGGGGAAGCGCGCGGCAGAATAAAACGTATGAGTGCGAAAAAATTTTCACGTAAAGAAATGTTATTAACAGAGCCGCTCGCACCAGATACGCATGACATCTTTACACCGTTCCGGGCGGATCCTGCCCGGACTGTTTGCCCTTGGTGTGCTGCTCGTCCTGGCAGGTACTTGCAGCCGGATGTACCCAGCAGAATGCACCATTACCGGTGACCACACCGGGACAATCAGGTATGCCGAATCCTGCGTCCGTGTACTGCGGGCAGGCCGGGGGCACCACCGACATTAAAAAGGACGCTTCGGGAGGGGAGTACGGCATGTGCACGTTTGCAAATGGTACTTCCTGCGAGGAGTGGGCGCTCTTCCGCGGTGAAGGGTGCAAGCGGTGGTAGCAGCAACAACCGCCCTTCAGCAGGCATGGCAAACCCTGCATCCGTAGCATGCGTGAATGCCGGGGGCAGTCTTGAGATCAGGAAGGATGCACCGGTGGCGATACGGGATGTGCACGTTCAAGAACGGTACATCGTGCGAGGAGTGGGCGCTCTTCCGCGGTGAAGGGTGCAAGCCGTGTGGAAGCAGCAGCAACACCAGCCGCGGATGGTAAAAAGATGGTAACCCTGACGGATACTGACAATGGCAGGACTGAGGACATTGCACAGAATACGCGCTTTGCCATTCAGTTGAGAGAGAATCCCACAACCGGATTCGGGTGGAACGCAACGGTCTCAACGGGTCTCCAGATCCAGTCTTCCGATTACCAGCAGGACAAAGCAGCCGAGGGAATGGTCGGTGTCGGCGGGACCCGGACATGGGTGCTCGTTGCGAATGACCTGGGCACCCAGAAGTTCTCGGCATCCTACCGGCGCTCATGGGAGCCAGTCACCGGCAATGAAACGGCATTTCAGCGTGAATATCAATGTCGTAAAGATCTGAAACACCGGGTAAAATTCCGGAGATCTCTTTTTTTAAAAAACCATTTACCGGAAAGAGGCCACGATGTTCCGGAACAACTGCATGTTCATCGATTCTGAGGGTGTCGCGATGCCGGCCCGTTTCATCTGTTCCCGCAAAAGCGGCCAGTCGTAGAGACTGGTAAACTCCATTGCCCGTTCGGGGTGCGGCATCAGGCCCAGCACCTTCCCGTCCGCAGAGGTGATGCCGGCAATATCTTCCAGGGAGCCGTTGGGATTGTAGGGATATTCCCCGCGGGCGGGGGTCAGGTCCTCCCGGCAGTACGTGAACGCGATCATCTTCTGGCGCCGGATCCGGTCAAGGGTTTCCTGAGAGCAGAAGAAGTTTCCCTCCCCGTGGGCAACCGGGCAATACATCTGCCCAATCCCGCGTGTCCAGAGGTTGTCCGCTGCGGGTTTCAGGGTGACAAACCGGCATTCCAGCACTCCTTTCCGGTTGGGCATCAGGGCGATGTCGCGCTTATACTGCCGGTCGAATGCGGGGACCAGCCCGAGGTTTGCCAGGATCTGGAACCCGTTGCAGATCCCGAGGATGAGGTTGTCACCGGCAAGGAACTCTTCGACATCCCGCCAGAGATTGTTCCGGACCCGGTTTGCATAGGCATTACCGGCACCGGTGTCATCACCATACGAGAACCCGCCGGGGAAGACCAGCAGCCGGTAGTCAAGGAGGTTAAACCTGCCATCGATCAGGTCGTTGATATGGACGATATCGGCACCCATGCCGGCGCGGGCAAGCACTTCCTGCGTCTCCATCTCGGAGTTGATGCCAAAACCGCTCATGATGAGAGCTTTCTCGGGTATCAGTCCGGTGCTGGCAGCTCTTCCGGTGTGCGGTGGTACTTTTCCTGCCGGTGTTATCGGATGTCATGACTCAGTACCTCAAAAACGGCGCTTTGTAGGCAGCTTCAAGTTCACTGACGGGGATGTCGAGCACGGTCGTTTCCTGCGTGATCCGCAGGGATGCTCCCCGCACACGCCCGAGCAGGTGGGCATCGCTGCCGAGCGTCCGTTCGAATGCCCGCTTGTTGTCCGCATCAACGGTAACCACAAACCGGCCAAGCGATTCGGAGAACAGGTAATAGTCCGGGCGCATACCGGCGGGAATCGTGATATCCATGCCGAGACGGCCGGCAATGGCGACCCTGGCCAGAGCGATCAAAAGACCCCCGAGGGTGACCGGGAGGGCCGACGCCACAAGCTCGTGCCGGATCGCATCGGTCATTCTCCCGTAGCGCTCCTTCATGATTACCGGGTCCAGACCTGGAACCGTATTTCCCGTAAAGCCAAGGTGGGCAAAGTACTCGGAACCGCCGAGTTCCTCAGCAGTCTCCCCGATAACGTACACGAGGTCCCCGTCAGCCTTCGCATCCAGGGACACCGCTTTTGTTACGTCCTCATGGACACCGATGGATGAGATGAGAAGGGTCGGGGGCACGGAGATCTTCACGGGATTGTTCTGTGCATCAAACCCGGAAAAATCGTTATACATGCTGTCCTTTCCCGAGATGAACGGGGTGCCAAATGCCGTGGCACTATCATAACACCCGCGGGCTGCCCGTTTCAGCTGCCCGAGGCGTTCGGGCTCGTCCGATGAGCACCAGCAGAAATTGTCAAGGATCGCGATCCGGTCAAGCGGGATACCCAGCGCGATAAGGCCGCGGATGGCCGTATCGATCCCGGCCCCGGCCATGAGGTAGGGGTCGATCTCCGAGTACGCGGGGAACATTCCCTGTGACAGCCCGACACCTTTCTTTGAGCCGGGCACTACTTTTGTCAGGCTGGCTACCGACTGCACGCGTCCCCTGCCCTGCACCGGGCCGAGCACGTGGCCGCCCTGCACGGTATGGTCGTACTGGATCGAGATGAACTCCTTGGAGCAGATATTCTTGCGCCGGAGCATGGCCACAAGCGTATGGTCAAGACGATCCGGACAGGGAGTATCCGGCTCGGGATACGTCTTCTTCGTGTACGTGGTTTTCAGGTGTTTTTTCGGCAGGCCGTCATGGAGGAAAGCCAGTTCGATATCCATGACCACATTTCCGTGGTATTCCACAACGCACCGGCCTGAGTCCGTGAACTCCCCGATGACCGTGGCCTCAACCTCCCGGCGCTGCATCAGTTCCATGAACGGTGCAATATGTTCCGGGGGAACCGCAAGGGTCATCCGCTCCTGCGACTCCGAGATCCAGATCTCCCACGGGGCCATGCCGGGATATTTCAGGGGCACGGAATCAAGCGTGACCCGGCAGCCGTTGCACTCTTTTGCCATCTCTGCAACCGAGCAGGATATGCCACCGGCACCATTGTCCGTGATGCTGCGGTACAGCCCGAGATCCCGGGCTTCCTTGACGATCACATCGGAGAACTTCTTCTGGGTGATCGGGTCGCCGATCTGCACCGCGGTCACCGGGCTTGCCGGGTCGAGCGCTTCTGAGGAGAAGGTGGCGCCGTGGATGCCGTCCTTTCCCACCCGTCCGCCCACAACAACGATGAGATCGCCGGCCTGTGCCTGTTTCTCGTACAGTTTCCTCCCGCCGTGTTCGCGGGGCATGATACCGACCGTCCCGGCAAAAACGAGAGGTTTTCCCCCGTAGCGCGGTGTCGAAATACACAAAACCCTGGGGAGTCGGGATGCCCGAGCAGTTGCCGCCGACACCGACACCATGGACCACGCCGTCGAGGATCCTGCGCGGCGAGAGGACCGGGTTCTGCCGCTCTTTCCCGCGGAACAAGGCCAGGTCCGTGTCAGGATCGCCAACACAGAAGCCGTACACGTTAATGCAGGGTTTTGCCCCGAGACCAAACCCGATCGTGTCGCGGTTGACCCCGACAATTCCCGTGAGTGCGCCGCCGAACGGGTCAAGCGCTGAAGGGGAGTTGTGCGTCTCGACCTTGTGGGTCACGAGATACTGGTCGTCAAAGATGATCGCGCCGGAGTTGTCGGTAAATACCGTCACGCAGATATCGTGCTCCCCTTTCTCCTTCCGGATCCTGTTGGTGGCTGCCTGGATGTACGTCTTGTAGAGCCCGTCCGGCACATCGTCGTCCATTGCAGACGCAAAGATCGTGTGCTTGCAGTGCTCGCTCCAGGTCTGGGCAAGCGCTTCCAGTTCCACGTCGGTCGGCTTCCTGCCTTTTTTGGTAAAATAATCGCGGATCGCGTGCAACTGGGCAAGGTCAAGGGCAAGCGGTCCCCTCCGCTGGCCGGTTATCGGGTCGGGGATTCCTTCCTTTCCGATCCGTGAGAGTTCGCGGTCATCACTATCAAGGTCAACCGTTTCAGCAGTAAGCAGTTCGTGGAGCCTGACCTCCGGCACGATGACATCCATTCCCCTGGTGCCATATTCCTGCCGGGTCTTCCGGTGTACGCGGTTCACGAGCGGGTTTGCAAGGGTTGATGCCAGCCTGCTGAGCTCCTCCTCGACGAGTCTCCCGCAGACAAAATAGAGCTGCGAGGTGTAAACTGATTCCCCGTCCCTGAATTTCATCGAGAAGAAGTCCTCGATGGTCTGCCGTGCGGTGGCACCCACATTGTCGGTCACCCCCGGCAGGAACCCGACCTCGATGGCATGATCGAACGACATCCGGGTCGGTTCGTCCACCGAACATTCCTGCACCACCGGGTTCATGAGCTGCGAGCCGATCTGCAGGAGTTCTTCGCGGGTAAAGTCCCGTGCGTCCGTGGCAATGGTGTACACATCGGCAAGGTGCAGCTCCTCGATCAAAAACCCGAGTGTCCGTATCCGGTCAGTCCGGGTTTTCAGCCGGGGATCCCTGGTATAGTGGACTTCGATCCGGTGGACAGAGGCGGCCATTGTTTATTCAGTTGATCGCAAATGAGAAAATAAGTATCGTATGGGGACGACACGCACGTACTGCCCCGGCACGGTGCATCAGATCTCGTCCTTTTTGAGGATCCGGTAGATACCGGCACCGAAACACGATAAGGATGACCAGCGCTGCAAGCCCCATCTCAACTACCGATGGCCTGAAGACTTTCCGGAGGCCCGTGGTGTAGTTCTGGGTCTCCCCGGCCGTAATATTGATGGTGGTCGAAAGGTCGTTGTAATCCTCGAGTTTCAAAGTCAGGGAATGGGTGCCGGCAGTCAGACCGGGGAGGGTGGCCGGGCTCACGCCTTTTACATCTCCATCGATCGATACCTGGGCACCGGCCGGATCTGTTATCACCGTCAGGGTCCCGGTACCTGCCGATCCCGTTGACACAACAAGGTTGGCGTTGACCGCGGTGGTCTGGGAGGAGCCGACGGATATTGTCTGTTTCCAGGGAACATACCCGGGATAGTCCAGGGAGATTTCATGGTTTCCGGGCAGGACATCCGGGATGATCACGGGCGTTGTACCTTTGTACAGGCCATCGAATGTCACGGTTGCACCGTTCGGGACCGATGTGATGGCAACCGATCCGTTCTGCTGGGGCGGAGATGTTGTCGCGGTTGTTGCCGGAGTAATGGTCGTTGTGGTGCCGGTTCCGCTGGCCGGGAGGTCTGCCTGGACGAGGACCGTTTTAGCAGGTTCAACGGTGGCGCTCGTGGTGTAATCCTCGTACCCGGCAAGCGTGATACGCAGGAGGTGGTACCCTGACGGGGTATCCGTAAGGGTCAGGGGTGTAACGCCCTTGAAGACATTATCGACGAACACATTGGCACCCGGGGGATTCGTGGTGATGGCAAGGGTCCCTGACTGGACGGTCACCGTAACAAAATGGCTCATGCTCGCGGTGCTGACCGTGTCCGAGCAGATATCCCGGGCCTCGAGGGTCACTGAATAGAGCCCCGCGGTCATGTAGGTATGACGGGGGTTCTGTGCGGGCGAAAAAGTCCCGTCGCCAAAATCCCAGGCATACGCGTTGGCTCCGGTCGATGTGCTGGTAAACTGGACGGTGAGGGGTGCGATACCGTCAAGCGGGGCACCACTGAAACCGGCCTGCGGCAGGGTAGTCGGGCACCCGTGGAGAACCGGCGTATAATTCGGCGGGGCGGGCACAGCAAGCGTGAAATTGCCGGAAGTCCAGAGGTCGCAGGCTGTGCCGGCCCGGTACTTCAGGAGGTAGATCCCCGGGTAATCGTAGGTATGAGCGGCAAAGTCGTTGAACCCGTAATAAGGGGGCGTACCGTCACCAAAGTCAAGATAATACTGGGTTGCCGGATCCCCGGCCGGAGAGGACGCGGCCGGAAAGAGGAAGTTGTCGGTACAGGGAACCGTTGCCGGAGACTGGTTGCACCCGCTGGTCTGAAGGGTGAAGCTCTGACTTTTCGGGGGGGCGTCGCAGGTCACGGCTGTGACCGTGCAGATACACATAACCATCATGACGACGGCACAACAGACCCTGATTAGTCCGGTTCTCTGCATCCCCTTCAATTCCATTACCTCGTTTCTCCTGCCGGACCATGACCGGGACATACTCCTTATGGCCGCAAAAACCATCCGGCACCCGTTCTGTTATCCGCGGGAAATGTATGATAAGTGCAAGGAACCGCCAGCAGATAATCATTATTGTTTATGCCGGGTGATCCGGATTGAAGCCGTCCCTGAACAGGAATAACGGTCCCAACGAACAAAACCGCAAACACCGGAATGAATTCCTCACCCGTTACCCCGGAATTTTCCCTGTTCAGCGGATCGCCAAAGAAATCGTAACCTTCCCTGTAACAAAATAGTTATTATTCAAGAGTTAATAGAGGGAAGTGATGAGCATTTCAACGGAAATACCGAGAATAGACCGGTTGCTTTTGTGCATTGCGCTCATTCTTGTCATCATCATTGCCGTGAAGATGATTTCCTTCATTGTGACCCTCTTTTTAATGTCACTCATTCTCACCCTCCTGACGCTGCCGGCCATGCTCTGGCTCAGGAAAAAAGGATTTTCAGATTTCATGGCGGTTATGGTTGTTACTATTGCTGCAATCCTGGTCCTTCTGGGATTCCTTTTCTTTACCCTGCTTTCGTTCAATTCCCTGGTAGCAGACCTGCCCCGGTACCAGGACCAGCTGGATACCCGTCTCCATGATATCAATGTCCTGCTGAACTCCTATGGCATCACCACGACAACGGAAGCGCCACTCTCGATCAAGCTTGGCGATATCATGGGATTCGGATTTTCAAGTCTCGTGAGTGTTGCCGAAACGGTCGAGTTTCTCTTCTTTGTCGGAGTCACGACGTTCTTCCTCCTGCTCGATGCACCCCGGCTGTCCCTGCTGATGGAGGAGCGGTTCGGCAGGGACTCGGAGACCAAGAGACAGCTGAACTGTATGACCGGGTATGTCATTGATTTCATTGTCGTCCGGACCGAGACCAACTTCATCCATGGTCTCCTCTTCGGAGGATTTCTGGGCATCATCGGCGTCCACGGTGCAATCCTCTGGGGAGTCCTGACATTTCTCCTCGGGTATATCCCGTTCATCGGTCTGGTCATTGCCGCGATACCTGCCCTCTTCTTTGCCTGGCTCCAGTATGGTATACCGGGAGCCCTCGCAGTCATCGCCGCCGTGTGCGTCCTGAACCTGCTCGTGGAAAACCCGGTCTACTCCTTCCTTGCCGCACGAAAATTCGAGATGCCGGCCCTCATCGTCATCCTCTCGGTCATCTTCTGGGGGTGGCTGCTGGGGCTGGTCGGCATGCTCTTTTCCGTCCCTTTCACGCTCCTCCTGCTCCTGATCTTCGGGATGACAGACGAACTGCGCTGGATCAACGTGGTCCTTGGCGTCAGCCATCTCTTCGATGACCCGAACCAGGATAAAAACCGGGAATTGAGTAAGGAACAGGAAATTATCTGACCGTTTTTTTTGTGTTATCCGCTGCCAGTCCGGGAAGGATATCGGTAAAGGCTGTATTTTTTAAAAGAGGGTAAGGATTATGCAACCTCTTTGACAGTTACCGAATAATTCCCCTCCCATGCAAGCGTTACGGTCGAACTTCCGAGGATATGCCCGGATGCACTCTCTGTTGCGGTTACGGTTATCGTGACCGGAGTCGCCGTGGAGGACGGCTTTTCGTAAAACGACCAGTAGATCTTTTCTCCATGATTGCTTGCAATATCTCCCAGCTCGTTTACGGTGAAATCAGAGGAATTCCACGAGAGGAACTGCCCGTAGGTAGCCCTCCATGCAAACGATGCATTGTCTGCACCGAAGCCGGTGGCAACCGGCTCAAGACCAATGCCGGGTGTCGATGACATGATCGGGGTGTAGCGCAGGGGGAATGCCCTGATGGTTATCGCGGTCTGTTCCCTGATGGCCGGGGATGCTGATGGTGCGGGAATGACCCGGCATGTTCCGTTCACGCAGCCACACCTGCCCGCACCACAATCAAGGGGTCCCTCACAACTCGCCGTGCACAGGAGGTTACAGACCTGTTTTGCCGCTCCGGGAGTACAGCTGGACGGGTGACAGCATTCGGCCGGGACGCAGTCAGCTTCTGTTATGCATTCTGCGACCGCTCCTGGCGATGGTGTTGCTGCAGGAGTTGTCGGGGGCTGTATTGTCGGCACCGGGATAGTAACTGCCGGCTGCGGAGAAAGAGTCAGGCAGCCGGACGCGAAAACCGCGGTTATACAGATGACGAGGAGCCCGATCACTTTTGAATCCATACAAAAACCATAGCTGCAGGACTTCATAAAAAAGACGTTGACTGCGAATAATTTTGCACCCGGCAGAACCGGTACGATTGACCGGGCCATACAAACTTCAGGATTTTTTTATGAAAGGTCACATCACCCCGGGCAGGTATACCGGAGGAATTTTTATCAGACCCTGTATCTAATGGTTGATCCGATGACAAGCCCATCCCCCTTATACCAGAACGGTACTTTCGCAATCTGCCTGCTGGCACTGCTTGCACTGATGCTCCTCGCCAGCGGATGCACACAGCCGGTATCGCAACAACCGCAACAGGCAACAGTATCCCAGCAGCAGACAAAAGCACCGGCATCTGTCACGGTGACCCGGACAGACAGCAGTCATATCATGATCGCTTATCCCGGCAGTATCACTACGGACACGCTTCTTGAGCTGGAGGTTACGGTCACCGACAGCGCGGGAAATACCCAGACCAAATCCATGGGTTCGCGCCTTTCGACAACACCCCTGAAGTATGGAGCAACCCTGACGCTCACGGGCACTTTTAACGGGGATGACCCGGTGCTCGTCACCGGTTATTTCATGAACAGTTCACACAAGATCATGCTCGATACAACCATCTGACCTTTTTTTATACCGGTGCCCTTTCCGAAGCAATCCCGGCTGATTGCCCCTGAAAAGAGCCGGGCTGCTTTTTTTTGGGTGAATCGGGTTGCAGCCCGGCACCATCAGGATTTCCGCCGGGCGCCGGAACGGGTTTTTTCCCCGGTTAGTGTCCTGCTGCGCAGCAGCCGGTTGTACGCTATGGCAAACCGGTGGGCCTCGTCCCGTATCTGCTGGAGAAAATGCAGGGCCATCCCTTTTTCGTCAAGACGGCGGGGGAGCATCTCCCCGGGCAGGTAAACCTCCTCCTCCCGCTTTGCAATCGCGATGACGGGGATCGTGAGACTCGAGCTCCTTCTCCACCTCCATTGCGGCAGAGAGTTGCCCTTTCCCGCCATCGATAACAATCAGGTCAGGCATCTCTGCAACCTCGTCGATAAGTCGCTTGTACCTCCGCCGGATAACTTCAGCGATTGAGGCAAAATCATCAATGCCTTCAACGGTCTTGATCAGGAATCTCCGGTAGTTCTTCTTGTCCGGCTCCCCGTTCCGGAACTGCACCATCGATCCGACCATCGAGGTCCCGGACAAATGCGAGATGTCGAAGCACTCGATGATGGCCGGGGGTTCAGGGAGGTTGAGGTTTGCCTGAAGATCCCTGACCTTCAGCTCGTTTTTCAGGAACGAATGTTCGATATTCTTCTCCACCAGTTCCAGGAGCTTCTTCTTCTCGCCGGATTTCGGGACGGTCACGTGGACTGCCCTGCCCTTCCGCTCCGACAGGTACGCGGGCAGGGCTTCGTCCACTTCATGAGGCAGGATAAGTTCCGAGGGCGGAATAGTTGTCGGCATAGTACTGGACCAGGAACTCGTCGAACGCATCCTCCCGGTAATCGAACGAGTACTCCTGCTTACCCGAGAGGAGGCCCTGTTCGACCGTGAATACCATCAGGTACATGGTGTCGCCCGAGACGGTATACCCGATGACATCCTCGTCGGTCTCCCGCGGCCGGGCAACGTGCTGGCGCTCGGAGAGACCCGCGATTGCCGCGATCTGGTTCCGAAGCCGGAGGGCATGCTCGTACTCCATCCTCCGGGAGCATTCGGCCATCTCGTCCTGCAGGGTAGTGAGGAGATCGGCCCCCTTCCCCCGGAGCAGGGCGGTTGCGCGTTCGACCTGCACCTGGTACTCCTCAACGCTCACCGCCCCGATACAGGGGCCGCTGCACGAGCCCATGTGGTACCGGAGGCAGGCACGTTTCGGGAGTTTCCGGCAGGGCCGGAGGGCAAAGATTCTCTTCACGAACTGGAGGATCTCGTCGCGGGCCATCGCTGAGACGAACGGGCCGAAGTACGTTGCTTCGCCCCGGTTCGTGCGCCGGGCGATGCCGATCCGGGGGAACGGTTCCGGGTGAGCTCGATATACGCGAACCGTTTGGCGTCCTTCAGGTCGATATTGTAGTGAGGCTGGTGCTTCTTGATGAGCGTATTTTCCAGGATGAGCGCCTCGGTCTCGGTATTGGTAATCATCAGGTCGAACGAGACTACGTTCGCGACAAGGGCTTCCGTCTTCGCATCGTGATCCTTCTTCTGGAAGTAGCTCGTTACCCTTTTTTTGAGGTCCTTGGCCTTCCCGATGTAGATGATCCCGCCGCTTGCGTCAGAGAAGAGGTAGCAGCCGGGGGTGTGAGGGAGGGTGGCGAGATCGATCATCCTTAATCTTAGTCATGTGCCGGAGGTCATAAGGGATTAGGATCGGGCAGCGGGAGAGTATCGCAATTGCTATTTTTTTAAATTCTTGTGCTGACCGTTCTCCAGGGATTTTCTGATGGGGGCTGATGCCCCCATACCCCGGTTACGATACATGCCGCCGCCCCCGGCGGGGCGTCCCCGCGGCGGATCAGGACGGCGGAAGAAATTGATTCGCGTGAGATTAAAACTGCCTTGCCCCGCCGTGCCCCGCAAGGGGCCCTGAGGCGGGGAACCCTCGATTAAACCAAATATTATTCAGGCAACTGGAAAAAATCCAGTCCGAATCTCTTGATCCGTACAGGCTAAAAAAAAAGGAATACGCCAGATACGTTCACTTTCGCCAGTATCGGCTTGAGGAACTCGCCCGTATAACTCCCCTTCGTCCCCGCAACCTTCTCCGGCGTCCCGGTCGCGATGATCTCCCCACCGGCATCCCCGCCTTCCGGGCCCGATATCGATGAGGTGGTCGGCGGACTTGACCACATCGAGGTTGTGCTCGATCACGATCACGGTGTTGCCCTTCTCCACGAGATCGTCGAGCACCTTGATCAGCTTCTTGGTGTCATCGAAGTGGAGCCCGGTCGTCGGTTCGTCCAGGAGGTAGAGGGTCCTGCCGGTCGCCCGCTTCGCGAGTTCCCGGGTGAGCTTGATCCGCTGCGCCTCGCCGCCCGAGAGGGTGGTCGAGCTCTGGCCGAGCTTGATGTAGTCGAGGCCGACCCGTGAGAGGGTCTCGAGTTTCGTCCGGATGGACGGGATGTTCTCGAAGTGCTTCATCGCCTCTTCGACGCTCATGTCGAGGACGTCGGCGATCGACTTCCCCTTGTACAGGACTTCCAGCGTCTCGCGGTTGTACCGCTTGCCCTTGCACTCCTCGCATTCGATGTACACATCGGGGAGGAAGTTCATCTCGATCTTGATGAGGCCGTCGCCTTCGCACGCCTCGCACCGGCCGCCCCGGATGTTGAAGGAGAACCGGCCCGGCGCAAAGCCCCGCATCTTCGCCTCCTTCGTCCCGGCAAAGACCGTGCGGATCTCGTCGAAGACTTTCGTGTAGGTCGCGGGGTTGGACCGCGGGGTCTTGCCGATCGGGGACTGGTCGATGACGATCACCTTGTCGATCTCGGCATCGAAGACGATCTTCTCGTGCTTCCCGGCCTGGTCGCGGGACTTGTTGATGATCTGCATCATGCCCTTGTAGAGGGTCTCGTACACGAGCGTCGACTTCCCGCTGCCCGAGACACCGGTGACGACCGTGAGGAGGCCGATCGGGAACTTCGCGGTGATGTTCTTGAGATTGTTCTCCGTGCAGCCCTTGATCGTGATGTACTGTTTCGGCGCCCTGCGCTTCTTCGGCACATCGATCATCTTTGCGCCGGAGAGGTACTGGCCGGTCAGGGACTTCTTGTTCTTCTCGATCTGCTTCGGGTTTCCTTCCGCAACAACGTAGCCGCCGTGCATCCCGGCACCCGGGCCCATGTCGATGACGTGCTCCGCGGACCGGATCATGTCCTCGTCGTGCTCGACCACGAGCACCGTGTTCCCGAGGTCGCGGAGCGTCCGGAGGGTCTCGATCAGTTTCCGGTTGTCGCGCTGGTGGAGCCCGATGGAGGGCTCGTCGAGGACGTACAGGACGCCCATCAGGTTCGAGCCGATCTGGGTGGCGAGCCGGATCCGCTGCGCTTCCCCGCCGGAGAGCGTCCCGGCATTCCGGGAGAGCGTGAGGTATCCGAGGCCGACCTTTTCCAGGAAGTCGATCCGGCTCTTGATCTCCTTGGTGATCAGTTTGGCAATCTCCGCTTCCTTGGGGGTCAGCCTGATGTTTTTGAAGAACGCGATACCTTCCGTGATCGAGAGGTCGGTGACATCGATGATCGATTTCCCGTCGATCCGGACCGCGAGCACCTTGTCCTTGAGCCGCTTCCCGTTGCAGGCCGGGCAGGGGGAGACCCGCATGTAGCCTTCGAGCTCGCGTTTCCGCCAGTCCGACTGGGTCTGGGCATAGAGCCGGGCGGTCTGGGGGAGGAGCCCTTCCCATTCCCCGGTGTGCGACCACTCGGCATCGCCGCCTTTCATGCTCATCGAGAACTTCATCCGCTTCGAGGAGCCGAACATCAGCGCCTCGTACTGCTCCTTCGTGAGATCCTTGATGGGCGTGAGGACCGAGAAGCCGTAGTTCTTCGCAACCGTGGCGAGGTACTGGCCCCGGAACCCGTCCATCGGGTTGCGGTACGGGGCGATGGCGCCGTCCGCGATGCACCGGTCCTTGTCCGGGATGATCAGGTCCGGGTCGAACTCCATCTTGACCCCGAGCCCGTGGCACTCCTCGCAGGCCCCGAACGGGCTGTTGAACGAGAACATCCGGGGCTGGAGTTCCTCGAATGCCATCCCGCAGACCGGGCAGGCCATGAGGGACGAGTACGTGGACTCCTTCCCCTCTTCATCGGCAACGAGCACGAGCCCCTCGGACTTCTTCAGGCAGTTCTCCACCGCCTCGGCAAGCCGGGAGCGGTCGGAGGAGTCGAGCCGGTCGATGACGATCTCGATGTCCTGCATCTTGTACCGGTCGAGCTTGATCTCCTCATCGGTCCGGATGATCTTCCCGTTGACCCGGACCCGGGTGAACCCTTCCTTGTTGAGATCTTTGAGGAGCTGCTGGTACGTCCCCTTCTTCTGCCGGACGATGGGGGCGAGGATCGTGACCTGCCCCGGGTGTTCGGCCGCGATCTGGTCGGCGATCTTATCGGGGGTCTGGGCCGCGATGGGGATGTTGTGCTCGGGACAGAACGGCGTCCCGATCCGGGCATAGAGGAGACGGAGGTAATCGTAGATCTCGGTGACGGTCCCGACCGTGCTGCGGGGATTCTTGGAGGTCGTCTTCTGCTCGATGGAGATTGCAGGCGAGAGCCCTTCGATGGAGTCCACGTCCGGCTTCTGCATGATGCCGAGGAACTGCCGGGCGTACGAGGAGAGGGACTCGACGTACCGGCGCTGGCCTTCGGCATAGAGCGTATCGAACGCGAGTGTGGATTTGCCGGAGCCGGAGACTCCGGTTATGACGACGAACTTATCCCGGGGGATCGTGACGCTGATATTTTTGAGGTTGTGCTGGCGGGCACCTTTGATGATGATATCTTTCATTGTAGGTGCTGAGACAGTTTGGCGTGCGGTATTAAAGAGGTGAGGGATGGGGCAGGTGAAAGTGAGGGGAGGGGGGTGTTTTAATCATTTTTTTAATGATAATGTTTCTCTATAAACATCTGAGGAATTTTACTTTACCAGCAGGGAGGCATTTGCCAAATCAAATCAGTTGATAAAACATCAAATGCCAACGGCCAATCTCACAAACAAAGAGCAAAATCCCGAATCTATATATATTTTCTCCGAGAATAAGAACTGATTAATGACAAAGAATCCAGAAATAGAATCTCAATTATACACTTTTTTGAAAATACATGATAATTTGTCTGTGGAATTCTATGGAACGGGGGAGATAACATATGAGAATCGTGAAAAATATTCCTGCAATTTTGGCGTTATACAGTTATCAAACGGAGATACATATTTTGCAATCGATTCACCGGGGCCTGGAACACACTCATTAAAAGATCTAGATAGTAAATTTAATTTTCAGGGCATAACCGATTCTGGATTGGTTGCGATAATCAATCAAAAAGATGTCCAATTTCTAAATCATGGAACAATGTTTCCTTTTGTACAAATTTATCTAATTCGGCGGTTTATAATAGAAAACGTCAACAAAAACCCGATTAAAAGGATAAATTTTGGATTAACTAATTTTCTATTTACAGGTGATTCTTTCAGGGATACCTTATTATTAAATTTACGCGATTTACCTAACATTTCCATTAAGAGATTACCTGACTATGATGCGATAAAAGACCGATTAGAAAATAAAAATTCTGTTGATGTTACATCTGAGTTAGAAATCACTCTTGGAAACTCCCAAAAAATCGAAGAAATTTTAAACATTTCTTTTGAGATTTGTTTTTTACTTTCAATTTGTAGGGGATCAAAGATTTTTTGGGTTTATTATCATTGTTATGATGAACATGGAGAGATTGTGCTCCAAAAATATTGTGACATGACAACTCGTCCCCTCTCTGAGTTACCAGAATTGATTACATCAGAATCCTCAGGCTTGGAATCAACAAAAACATTTTTGGACGTATCGTATACGACTGTTTTACAAAATTCATTATTAAGGCAATATTTACCAAAATTTAGTGACGTTTTTGTTGAAGCAAGAGATGGAAAAGGTTTCCTTGAATCGCGGGGAGTGAGAATTGTTGTTGTAATGGAGATGTTAGCCAAATATGTTCTTGAAAATCCATATTTTGAAATAACGGCGGATGTTTTAATCTTTCAATTCATAAGAATACAAAAAAGGAAATAATCGAGATTTGCAGATCGGCCATAAATACTAAGATTATTGACTCGGACATCAAATTCACGGGTCGTTGGAGCCTTCCGACTGTTGATATCATTAACACCCAAAATAAAGTTATTGAACATCGTGAAGATTTAATTAATAATTTATCTTCGTTGAATCATACTCCATTTAGAAGAATAATAGTAAGACTATGTGAAAAGATCAATTTAGAAGTGGACAAAGAGGAAATCAAACGGTTTGTTAATTCCCGAAATGCATTAATTCATACGGGGAATTTTTATTCCAATCCATCCGTTGAACGAGCCATTTTTGAAGAGTATTCTTTTCTTGTGAATTTCCTTGATAGGGTTTTTTTGAAATTATTCAATTATTCGGGTGATTATAACAATTTTCGAAAATGGGGTAATTCCTTAAGAGATACGATCTGAATGTTTAGAAACACTTCAATAGTCTAACACGCGGAGCGTTGTTGCTCTTCAGCAGTTTACAATCGAAGAGAAATTATTGCTATAACTACCCCAAATATCGCACATATATTTGCTATCCAATCTTCATAGTGCTTGAGTACTAAAATTATCATGATGCAACCAAAGATGAGTAAAATCAAACCAATGAGTGTTTTTTTGGGTTTTTTCTTCGTAAATTCCATAATCTCTTCATTACTAATTTGTGACTCGATTTGAAGAATTTGGGAATCTCCGAATAATTGAATCCGCCTCCTTTTAGTGATCATTACCTTCTTAACAACGATATCTGGGGGCATTCTTATTGGAAAGGTGTAAAGAAAATTATTAAATAGACTTCTGTCGTAAAATGCAATTCAATGTCTTTAGCTACCGCATCTTTGAAATCGTGTAGTTTAGAAACCATTCAGAAATCTATTATTGAAGCAACAATATTCACCCTTTTTTTCAATCCAAAGACACAATCTGAAGCAATAAAACTCATGTATGGAATTGAAAAATCAACAATCCAAAAATTTGGTGAAGATCATGAAAGGGCCCATAGAAGTACAAGCAATATAAACATAAATCCAATCACTAATGCTCGAAATAAATTATTAGAGAAAGGTTTTTTAATAAAAATGGATAAAAAATTAAGAAATTCAATTTTTAAGGCATCATCAGAACCAATTACAAATTACATAGAAAATAAGCTGAAATTACGAAAATCAAGGGTGACTCATGACCCGTCGAAAGATTATGTGGCTTTATCGATTATTTTAGATTCCGAATGGTTCAGATCTTTTTTCTCCGATGATTTTCTTTTAAATCCTATAACGCATGCGACCCATCATTATTTTAACGACTTTGATGACGATGAGTGGATTCCTCAAGTTTATCATCCGTATGGATACATGATCAAAAAAAGAATGACTGAAAATAAGATGAATTATTTAAAATTAGAAGTGTATGATGTAACAAATCTATTTTCATATTTAATAGAAGATATTGGTGCTTATAGCTGGGGAATCATTCCTGTTTTAAAGAAGTTTCATAATTTCAATCCAATCTCTTCACAAGAAATAATTCAGGTCGGCGATTTTGATAATATTATTTGTAAATATAAAGATA
>CAWFSA010000017.1:0-14688 GCA_963818425.1 uncultured Methanoregulaceae archaeon
CACCCTCCCCCCCGGCATCAACTATGACCGCCGCTGGCTGCTCTGGCGCGGGCGGATCATCCACGAGGGCTTTGAACTTATCAGGGGCATTTCTGAGATTGTCCTTGTCGAGACATTCAAAAAGCCGGAAAAGAAGGAAGAATAATCCGGCCTTTTTTTTTATTCAGAGTCCTGCAGAGGACAACGGTTGTTCTGCGGGAATGAGCTGCGCTGTTCTGATGCAGCAATCCTCAGGAAAATCCCCGGAAAACAACCGATTGATTTCCATTATCCCGGTTAAAAAAAACCCGGCACGCCCGGCTTTTTTAAAAGGGAAATACGACCAATAATACATATGGATAAAACCTCAATCTGCGGAGCGGGGCTTGGTCTCCTCCTTGTTGCCTGCCTCCTCATTGCGGGATGCACAACACCGGATACGACCCCTGTCACGCAAACCGTTACCCCCACCAGTACCGGTGCACAGTATACTGCCGGCGATATTGTCAGGAACCCGGCAGCCGCTGCCAGTCCTGTCTGGCTGGTCATCGGATATGATGCTGCGTCCGATACCTATGAACGTGCCGTGATTTTCCCGAATGCCGACGGCAGCTGGGGATACCGTACGGATACCCGGACTGAAAAAGCCGCCCGATCGGTGATGGACAAGGTATATACTCAAAAACTTGCCACTATGCCCCCGTCCTCCGTCCCGGTTGTCACGCCAACCATCGTCACGACCGTCACGATGAGCCAGACGAGCCAGCCGGTAACAACGGTTACGTCCGCTGCACCCAGGGCCCCCGTCGTTATGGGTATTATCCCGGACGAGGGGTATGCCGGTTCCAATGTTTCCGTGAAGAGCCTGGCCGGTGAAAATTTTGTTGTCGGGGCAAAAGTCCAGATCTCCCATGAAGCAAGTACCATCCCGGCTGCGGATGTGCGGTACATCTCGAACAAATCGCTCATCTGCACGCTGGTCATCCCGGCGGGTGCCGCTGCCGGCTCCTGGGACGTGACAGTGACGAACCCGGATGGCCAGTCGGGGACCTTCACCAACATATTCACGGTCCGCAGGGACACGAGCGCCACGACGACGACTTCTCCGGCCTCTTCCGGTTCCGTTCCTGTCACGTCTATTGATCCTCCGGTTGTGTTACCCCATGACTACCGGGAATATACTATCATGGGTTCGAAATTCCAGACAGGTGCCGGGGTTACGCTGCAAAAGGACGGTAAAACGGATATCGTGGGGACAACGGTACGAGTAATGAGTGATACCCGGATACAATGCTTCTTCGATATCCCCTACGAATCCACCGGGAACTGGGATATCGTTGTCACCAATCCGGATAAAACCTTTGGAAAGCTGGCTGGCGGTCTGGAAGTCAGACGATAACAAAAAACCTGTTTTTTCTGCTCTATAAGAAACAAGCATGAACCGATCGGGTTCGTACCCAAACCATGAAAATCGGTAAATAATTATTTTAACCGTCTTGATCCGCCGCGGGGGCGCCCCGTCGGGGGCGGCGGCGTTTATCATTTTTGGGGGTATGGGGGTCTCAACCCCCATCAGTAATTCCTGAAGAGGCCCATTTTCATGGGAAATCATTTGGTATTAATTAAGACGTTCTCGGGGGCTCTGCCCCCGCCGCTTTGGCATCCCCCGATTACGATTGTACCGTATTTCCTGTACGCAATCGTAGAGAGATTTTTTAGTTCAGGTAATACCGAGGCATCACCATGCGCCATGAGCCCCCCATGGGGGCAGGGTTGACGCAAGAGGGGCAATAATTACTTGAAGTGAGGATTTCTATAAACCTGTTTTCTCCTTTTTTTAACGACTGGTTTTCTGTCAGACCTGAATTATGAGGGCTCTACCGGTAACACCGGCTGAGGAGCTTCAACGGAGGGACATCGCACGTATTGAGAAGATTCCCGCACCCTCCTCAGATGCCCGGGCTTACAGCACGCCAGAAGATTGATATTTCCTCTTGCGTTATACTAAAAAAAAGGAGATCCCGTGCATTTTCTGCCATGACCCGCCTTCACGCTCTGGTATCAGCGGTCCCTGATATCGGCCGGCTGAAGCAGGCGGGGGACATCCCCGCCCTTATCCGCCTCCTGGACAACCCGGACCCGTCCGTCCGGTGGCATGCTGCGGATGCGCTCGGTACCTGCGGGGAGAAGGCGGTACCCCTGCTTCTTGCTGCTCTGCAATCCCGTTCTGTTCCGGTCCGGCTCGGGGCGATCGAAGCGCTGGCAGCTATCCGGAATTTTCAGGCTGCAGGCCCGCTCATGGATCTCATCGGTTGCGATGCATCGCTGGAAGTACGATGGGCAGCAGTCCTTGCGCTCGGTGAGATCGGTGTTACTGATGCGATACCCTTTCTGGTACCCCTGTTACGGGATCCCAACCGCTACCTCCGGTACGGGGCGGCAACCGCTCTTGCCAGGCTGGGCTGGCAGCCAGCGGACGAGGCCGATACCGCGTATTTCCTGATTGCACGCCAGGACTGGGAACCGGTCCGCAGGCTCGGTCGAGCAGCACTACCGCAGCTGAAGGAGATATTCCGGGATAATGATCCGGCAACCCGCGAACACATCGCGACGGTCCTCCAGCAGATGGGTGACCCGCAGGCACAGGCTCTCTGCCAGACTGCGCTGAAAGACCGGGATCCGCACGTCCGCTGGAAAGCAGTCCTGGCGTCCATGAACTGCGGGCTTGCCACAAACGACCTCCCCATCATGGTCGCAGCCCGCAAGCGGACCGGACCTGACCCGGCTGCAGCGGCGCTCCTGAACTTCCTGTTTTTCGGGATAGGGTACAATTATCTCGGAAAATGGTGGGGATTTCCTCTCTTCATGACCTATATGTCCGTCCTTGTCCTTGCCCAGCTCACCATCGGCCCGTTCCTCCCCTACCTCATTGCCTACCCGCTCACCGCCATCGCTGGTATCCATACGTACTCCCTTGCAGAACGGATGTCCGATCTTTAGGAGGTTGCCCCGTTGTTGTCCGATCTCTTCCCGCAAAAAAAACCCGATGTCGGTGCCCTCGCGCAAAAAAGAGATATTCCCGGGCTTATCCGGGCCCTTTATTCACGGGACCCCGTTATCCAGTCTGCTGCCGTCCATGCACTGGGTGACATCGGGCCGGAGGCAGTCGGGCCGCTCGTCCACGCGCTCGCGAAAAAAAACAGGAACCTCCGGCTCGGCGCCATCGGTGCCCTTGCCGAGATCAAGGATTCCGGGGCACTATCAGCCCTTGCGGACATGATAAAGGACCCCGCGAGCGAAGTCCGCTGGCAGGCAGCCATTGCCCTGGGGGAGATGGGCAGCAACGAGGCGAATTTGCCGCTTCTTAAGGGGCTTGAGGACCGGGATAAATACGTGCGGTACGGGTCTGCCCTTTCGCTGAAGAAAAACGGTTACCAGCCCCCGGATGATGCCGGAAGGGCATGGTATTATGCAGCCATGCAGGACTGGGAACGGTTACGGGCCCTCACATCGTCTGCCCTGCCCCCTCTGTTCAACCTTGTCCGGGATACCGACAGCGATGTCAGGGTCCATGCGGTCCGGGTGCTTGGTGATATCGGGGACCCCGAGGCCGGCCCGGCCCTCATACGGTTGCTCGGCGATGCCGACCGGCAGGTGCGGTGGGAAGCTGCCCTCGCTTCCCAGAAGTGCGGCATTGCGCCGATATACCTGCCCCGCGGGCTGTACCAGAGGCCGCGCATACAGAAAAACCCGTTGATTGCCGGTTTTCTCAACTTCATGCTCCCTGGTCTCGGGTACGGGTACTTCGGCAAGTGGTGGGGGATCATGATCTTCCAGATCGACATTACCGCGACCGTCTGGCTCTTCAATGTCCAGGGTGAATCCAATACCTACGAAGTCCTGTTTCCCCTCTACCTGCTGCTTGCGCTCCATGCGTGGTACCTGGCGAAGCATATGCCGGAGGAACCGGCGTAGATATCCTGGTTCCGGGCAATTCCCGGGATGGGCATCCTTCGTGCTGATCTTTTTCAACCGGTCTTTTTTCCTGTCCGCGATCAGTACCGACGGTACTTTTGAATTCTTTCTGATTTTTCTCATTTATTTTATACAAATATTTATAATCCCGTAACCGGAGTATTTTTTCATACAAGGTGGTGGTGTGATATGGTTAAGGATATACAATTATCAAGTACAGTAAAGGGATCCCGGCTAGGCATCGCGGGATCCGCGGTTGAGAAACGCCGGATACCCATGGCGGCAATGGCAGTGACCACGCCTCCGTCCGATATCCGGCAGGACATCGGCGTCCGGAATCCCTATGCCCTGGCAGAAGTGATTTGTGAACGCACGGGAGATTCTCCGGGCTGGGTCACGGGTGAGCCCGGGGTCAATCAGGACCTGCTCTCGGAAATTCTCGGGTGCAAATACACTAAACTTTTCGATCCGGGCTACAGGAAATCCCCCCTGTTCCCGCTCGCCGTGTATGCCACAATCGGGATAAAACCCAACATTGTCCGCCCCGCGAACAAGAAATTCGTTCGGGAGGTTATCGACAAGTCCGTCGGCGTAAAGATTGTATCTCCCCCGAAGGGGCCGGGGAACCCCCAGCGGCTGATGCAGGCCACGGTAACGCTTGGCCCCACGGAGCCCCGCGCTACAGAGACGATCGCATCCGCAGAGCCCGACGATGTCAAGACAGGGGCACAGCCCTGCACGGATACCGGGGACCACTGGGGTTTGTACAAGGTCAACGGAGTAGTCGCCAATTACCATAAGAAAGGACTTGGTAAACGACCTGATATTATTGATGATGTTACTCAGGGTTGTACTCCTGACTGTTGGTTCATGGCAGCACTGGTATCAAAAGCATGGTGCAATTACAAGGACTTTCCCAGCTATAATGATTCGGGACAACTGAAAACCGCGGACCCGTATACCTTTACTTTTTACGGCATGTCCGCCCAAACGTCCACCGTGAATTCGTGCATGATTCTGACCCAGACCGGAACACCGGTCTTCGCGCGGCCATATGGAACTAACAATGAACTCTGGCATGGTATCTATGAGAAGGCCTTTGCCGCTCTTTTACCGAATGTGGGTGCCTCACCGCTTGCCGCTAATAACTGCCTGAATGGCTATCCGTATCCGGACATGCCGAAAATCTCCCTCGGCAATCCGCTGACCGCCATCTTCAATCTCACGAATAATCAGCCAACCACGTTCATGAATGTGGACATGAATGGTAAGCCGCAAAATGTGGGACTGGCGTTCTCCACTATTTCTTCGAAAATAACGTGGAAGGATGGTACTGAATACGCAGGGAGTGACAACCGTACCAATGGCAGCCTGGTCCTACCGGACATCAGCCATCGCCAATGCGGTACATCCCGAGACGACGATCAATTACGATAACGAGATCATTGTCGCGAACCATTCCTACTCGATCCTCGGTGTTTACATAGCCAACAAAGGCACCCCCAATCAGAAAAATTATATTGTCCTGCGGAACCCCTATGGCCGTCTGTGGGGGGCAGACCCTACGTTAAAGGAAATTGCAGATTGGCTGTACACGGGCGCCTGGGCTCTTGAACAGTATTACACCAGATCCCCGTCGGTTAATGACGGGATATTCGCGCTCGAGGCTAACAGGTTCGACTCTACTTTGAGGGCTACGGCTGGAACGGATAATTTTTTCCGGAGACTGGGCAATTGGATACCAGGGAACTTCCGGATAGTTCATGACAACGGATACGGAGAGAAAAACAATGGACAGATCACGCTGCCGCAAGCGAATCCTGCTCCTGCTGGTCATCGTGGCGGCATCGCTTATTACCGGGACGGTGTCTCCCGGCACCGAGACCCTCGTCTCCACGGGGATTCATACCGCCAACCAGGATACCCCGTCCACGTGGGGGGACTATATTGTCTGGACCGACTGGAGCGGCGACGTGGCGCAGATCCGGCTCCTGAACGTCACTTCCGGCGTGCTGCAGAACATCAGCAATCCCTCGGCCGGTGGCTGGTTGCCCTGGATCCAGGGATCATCGGTTGTCTGGCTGGAGAGTACCTGCCCGGCGGTTCGGATGTCTACCATTACGATATCCCGACCGGCACCACCACGCGGGTTACAGACTACCCTGCTGAAAAATGGTACCCGGTCATCTACGGCCGGAAGATTGTGTGGATGGAGCGGGAAGCTGTCAATGAGGATATGGGGAGCACCTATTTTGACCTCCAGATGGCCGATCTCGACCACCCCGGACAGGTCATCAATATCACGCCGCACGCGGGAACAATACCGGGAACCGACGATGCAAGCCATGCCTACCCGTCGATCTGGGGTGATTACGTGGTCTGGGAGGACTGGGACGACACCCGGTACACAACCGAGATCTTCATGAACGATACCGCGACCGGCACCCTGACGCAGATCTCCGACGATATTGGATATGGTTCAAAGACAAGACCTGCCATCTATGATACCACGATAGTCTGGGCGGATGACCGGAACGGGGATTTCGATATCTTCTCGGACACGGTCTCTACGGGAACGGATACCGACCTGACACCCTTCAGCGGGTCCGTCCAGACCAACCCCGCGATTTATGAGGACACTGTCATATGGCTTGACGACCGGGACCACGTGGGATCGTACCTACCAGATCGGCATGGACAGCCTCTCGTCGCCTTCCGCGGTCTATCCAATCACCCCCGAAGGCCGGCTGAACGGTGTGTCTGACCAGCCGGCACCCTCGGTCTTCGGTAGCCGCGTCGTCTGGAGCGATGTTCGTTCGCCGGGATTCGCGGAAATTTATATGTATACTGATGGGGTTTCGGTCACCTGCCCAGTCGCATCGTTCACCCAGGATACCTCCTCCGGCAGTCCACCGCTTCCCGTACAGTTCACCGACACCAGCGCTCCTGCACCCTCGTACTGGATCTGGGACTTTGGCGACGGGGAGGTATCCATGTTCCAGAGCCCTACACATACCTTCTCCACCAGTGGCTCGTACCCGGTTACGCTTACGGTCGGCTCTCCTTATTCCCGGAATGCGACCGGAATTGACATTGCCCATACCATATCCGTGGGCGCAGCGCCGGTTGTAACCTTTACTGCCAACCCTCTCGAAGGGATGGCCCCGCTCCCGGTATCGTTCACCGCGAGCGCTTCAGGAACGCCGGATTCCTGGAACTGGTCATTCGGTGACGGTACCTTCTCGGAGGAACAGAATCCCACCCATACCTACACGACCGGAGGGACATACAAGGTGCGCTGCAATGCAACCAACGCATTTGGCACCGGGATGCTGACAAAGAATTCCTACATCACGGTGACCGCCCGGTGCCCACGAGATCGCGTTCACCAACATCACCGGCATAGTTGTCCAGACCCAGGGTGCCGCGCAGTATCTTGAGTATGATCAGGCCCTTCTTCCGGATTACGCGATTGGACCCGGCGGGTCGTACCTTATGGCACATCCGCCCCTTGAATACGGGTGGCAGAATGTCACGTTCCGCTCCGGCGGCAGCCCCGTCTTCTCATCAAACGGAGGAAAGATAAGCGGGATGGTCACCTCAACAGACCTTACGATAAAGGACATCCTGCCCGCTGGTTTTTCGTCCGGCGTCGGCAGCAATGTCAGGCTGAACTACCAGATAACGATGAGCGATTACCGGACACCGGGCTGGCTTATTACCGATGTGTGGCAAGGGACAACCCCTGCAGACGCGAACAATTTCCTGAACCTTGCCGTCATGAACAACTTTGCGTCCATAAGAATAGCATATACCGTAAACACGACACGGCACAACCTCGGGAGCCTATCCCGTGCCAGGATGAACCTGAGCGTCGGTTCCGGATGGCTTACCGGAACGGAAGGGATCAGCTGGGGGAGACAGCATGCTTACCTTATGGTGATGGGATACGATTCCTCCGGCTCGCTGAAAGGCATCGTCCTGCCTCTCCGGTTTGTGCGAAGCGACACGGCAAACCACCTGGAGTATTTTGAGGCGGAGATCCCCGCACAATATACCTATCTGAACAAGTATGCCTTAGCCACGCTCTCCGGTTCCGGCAACCCGTTCCAGCTCGTCACGCTCTCCATCGCGAGCCATATCGACCCGTCCTCGCAGGAGAGCAGCCAGCCTCAGGCGGACAGCGGGAGCAGTACGGGCGGTGGAGGAGGAGGTGGTACCGTTACGGGCAGCCGTCCCGGTCATCACGGCCATGGCAACCAGTACCCCGGCTCCCGTTGTCACCGATGATCCCGGCACAACGGCAAAGATCTACACCAATGGCGGTGGCGTAATATCACAGGCCACCAGCCTTAAGTCAACCGATGGGCGTGCAATTGTCTCCCTCAGCGAGGGGATTGTAACAAAGGATGCCGGAGGAAAGCCGCTTTCCGAAATGACGATCAGGGCTGTGCCTTCCGGCAATCTTCCGGCAGTCCCTGCCGGATCAGCGTTCACGTTTGCCGGCATGGCCTACGAAATCGGGCCTGACGGCGCGACCTTTTCCCCGCCGGTCACCCTGGCCCTGACCCTCCCGCAGGCACAGTGGGGGAAGGACTATTCGGTGAAATCGTTCGACCGGACGTCAGGCACCTGGCAGGACCAGCCCTCCGCTTTTGATGCAGCCACGGGGACCATCACGGTGCAGGTCTCGCACCTCAGCATATTTGCCCTGTTTATGGAGCCCCGTGTTTCACCCGTCACCACTCCTGCGGGAACACCTCAACTAACGGTTGCTGCCACCCCGCAGGTGACGGCAAAGCCGCCGACCACGGCCATGAGCATATTCACGAATATGATCGGCTGGGTCGTGAGCATGGTGATGAACAATATCATCATTCTCGTGATCATCATCGTCCTTGCTATTGGCGCTGTATTTTTTTACCGGAAGGGAAAGTTCCCGGGTTCCGGGCGCTAGGTTCTCTCCGGGGAGAAAACCTCAAATTTTTAAGAGGTAATTACGGATAACCTCAATCATTTCTTTTCCTCTTTCCTGCCTCAATAAAAATATCGGTTATATCTCCGGATCTTTTTTGTAAAAGTCCCCGATGAGCAGCTCCCGGTAATGTTTTTGCTCTGAGATTGTTACCCAGCACTTCTCTCCAGGCAGCTGCCCGTTCTTCTGACCCCAGCTGATCTGAAGAGATCATAACAATCTGGCAATCACCTCTGTCCGGTATCGTGTACCCCGTCATTAAACTGAGCAGTCTGTTCTGTACAGATCTGTTCCTTCTTCTGATAACGATTCTGTACTAAATGATCAACCCTGATATACACCCGCTGAACAATCCTCTTTAACCGGGAGGGGAATGGCAGAGTCATTAAAAACCCGTAGAGACCTTCTCCCCGGGTAGAGGGCAGGTTTATAAACGGTGCACCCGGGGGAGGAATCGGATCGATAAGCAGCATCATTTCGATCTCCTCGCCATACCTCTGCAATAGCGATCCAATCTCCAGTGCAAGAGACCCTCCAAAGCAAAATCCGCCAACCTGATAGGGTCCCGATGGGGTGATATTCCGTATCTGATCCGCATAGAACCTGGCCATACCCTTGAGATCATCGGGAAGAGTCCAGTCATCGGGATCCGGCCAGTCCCACGAGTACACCGAAAAGGAATCACCAAGGGCATCAGCAATTTTTTTGAACGAGAATGCACCGGAATCTGCACCTGGTGCGAGAAACAGCGATGTGCCGGTCCCCTTTTTCAGGCATATCATCGGGGATGTATCCTGATTTACATTCCTGATATGGTCAGCAAGCTCGCGGACACTCCTCTTTTCCAGTAAAATACCCGGCCGAAGGCGGATTTTAAAAAGTTCTTCCGTTGCAACAACAATCCTGACCGCCTGCAGGGAGTCACCCCCCAGATAAAAGAAATCATCATCGGGCCTGATGCGATGATTTCCCAGAACTTTCTGCCATATGCTGAGGATGTGCAATTCCATTTCGTCGGAACCCTTTACGGGTTCGTATTCCGTATCTCTCCCGGACTCATCAGGAATCAGGATATCCGCCAGTTCATGCCTCCGAATCTTTCCGGTCGGTCCCCTGGGGATATCTGGTCTGAAAAAAAACCGTGACGGGATTTTAAACGGTGCACTATGATTTTTTGCAAAGGTAACCAGTTCCGCTCTCTCCGGGACCGTGTAACCCTTCCTGACTACCAGGACGATACCGATATCTTCACCAAGCGTAGTATGGGGGACAGCAAATGAGGCAGCCTGGGAAATGGCCGGATGCTGCAAAAAGATCTCATCTATCTCACGGGGAGCGATTTTCTCTCCCCCTTTGTTGATTATCTCCCTGATACGTGCTTTGAGATACAGATAACCCTCTTCATCACTATAACCAAAATCACCGGTTCTGAACCACCCGTGATAAAATGACCTGAGATCTCCCTCAGGGTTATTCTCATATCCTGCTATCACCGATGAACCCCGGATAATAACTTCTCCCCCGGTGTCGTGTGAGACCGGTTTGTTATCGGATCCAAGAATTGCGATTTCGCAGACCGGTTGGAATGCCCACCGAACCCGGTTTTCTCTTCCGGGGGCAATGGATTGGATGCTATCTGGTGACATGCCTCGGTCATTCCATATGCCTCGAGAGCCGGGACACCAAATGCATTCTCTAATGCACGAAAAAGGTCAGGAGAAAGGGGAGAGGAGCAGGACCGGATAAACCTGAGTGTATGTCCGGGTAATGGATTTTCTCTCAGGCATGACAGAATTGCATGATGCATGGTGGGAACCGCTGAGTACCAGGTTGGTTTTGCATCCATGAGCCATGCAGAAAAGCGTTCAGGCTCAAATTTCCGGGGAATGATAATGGATCCCCCGGATACAAGGGTCGACAGTACGGAGCCGACAAGACCATGGACATGGAAAAGGGGCATTATCGCAAGAGTCCTGTCAGTCTGGGTAAGGTGAAGGGATTGTGCAATCGTATGAGTCGATAAAAGGATACTCCGGTGATGGAGGGGAACAATTTTTGGTTTTGCTGTGGTTCCGGAGGTATGAAGGAGCAGGGCTATCTCCGGGGTGGGATGATCATTTTTTTGGATGACGGGATCCGTACAGGGCTGAACAGAAAAATCACCGGCATACCCGGAAGGGGTGATCCTGATGGTACGGACCAGCAGGTCCCTTGCTGGAGTGAAGACCGGTGATTCATATCCGTCAAGGGTAATGAGAACGGTGCACCGGAGATCCCTGAGGTACCATGCAAATTCTTCTGCGGTATAGGCTGGATTGAGGGGGGCAACGGGCGCGAGGGAAGAGACCGATAAAAAAGTTGTCACCATCTCCGGCCCCTGGGGAAGGACAACGGCAACCCGATCTTTTTTGGTAATGCCTGCTGAAACAAAGGCTGATCTGTTCTTTTCCATACACCCGGCAAGTCCCTGGTAGGTGAGGATCTCCTGCCCGGGGGTGATCAGGGCTGGTGAACCGGGCTGCCTTTGAGCCCACATCTCGATAAGAGCCTGGAAGGTATCTTTTCCCGGATGGCTGTACTGTTCCATTAGTAATCCCTTGGGGTATTACATCCACCTGCGTACCATTGTTTCCATGAAGCCTGAATGGAAAATCCGGATTGTCCCTGCACAGGTTCCGGTTTGTATCTCAAACTTATTTGAATTACTGGTGTTACGATGCTCTCTCCCTGCTGGATGACTGAACAAAATTTGTTTATTCAGTCGTACACCATAAGTAAAAAGAGTATGCAGGCTGAGTGCGGAATCGGATGTGATATAGAGGAGATAAACCGGTTCTATCTGGACAAAACAACCGATGAAAAGTTCCTTAATCGGATATTCACCCCCGCTGAACTTGATTATTGTTATTCGTTTCAAAATCCGGCACCTCACCTCGCCTGCCGGTTCTGTGCCAAGGAAGCCGTCGTGAAAGCCTTCGGTTCGATCGGGGAAAAATCCCCGGAGTACCGGTGCATCGAGATAGGAAATTACCCGGACGGGGTTCCCTTTGTAACGATTCTGGGTACTGGTGATGACCGGCGCAGTAAACGATTTGGCATACGGGTGAGCCTTTCACACAGTGAAACGATGGCAATGGCCGTAGCCTCAATCACCGGTGAGGCTGTCTTGTGATATGATAACCGATGATGGTGATTTGAATCAATTCGCTTTTCAGAGGGAAATACACGGTCAGCAGTGATTATTTTTGATGCCGGGCCAGCACCCCCAACCCCTCAGAGCAGAATGCGGGAGTATCTTTTACCATCGGAATAACCATTCCGATAATCAGCACTACGCAACCACGCCCCGGGTATTCAGGCCTTGTCATCGGGTTATGCCGGCGTTTTTCCCCGCCGATGACATAATCCATGTCGGAACCGGGAAAACGCAACAAATGGTAAAAAAGGGTTGAAGGTTCAGGAGAGGATCATCGGGTATTCCCGCCATTCCCGATTTTAAAAATCCACTCCGTTGCCGTTCGTATTACAAAAAGAGCCTGCGCTGTTCCCTGTCTGACTACAACTCAATGCGCTGTTCCCTAAATTACAATTACTATTCCCCGATCCCGTAGTACACGCCGGTCCGCCATAGCCTAGATTCAGATCGCTCATCTTTGCCACCCGGGGGGGAGTATAGACCTCCCGTTTGTCCACTGCATCCTTAACACCTGCCATGTTCTCCAGCACTTCCGAAGTAAAATTCTCATCATATACTATATTAAGGAATCGAATTTTTTAGGGTAGTTGAAAAAAAGAGGCCTCTATGCAGGCCAAATTCACTCTTTTGTTGGCAGATATCTCAGACCGAGGGAATCTCTTAATGGAGAAAGAAAAGAATTTTTTTTGCATTCAGGGTCTGTATTCCTGAATTTTTTTAAGCACGTGAACAGGGAGATTGCCAATTACCCCGGCCTGTTCATTGGGCTTCGCCCCGCCACTGGGGCGCCCTGATCATGATAGCGCCGTATTACCCGTTTACAAAAAATGCGAGAGAGTTTTTGTACAGGTAATACCGAGGCATCCCATGCGCCCCCACCCCCAACGGGGCTGGGCTGGCGCAAGGGGGATAATCATATATCATGAAATAAGTTTTCTAAAGAGCACTTTTTATCCTCAGATGAACCGGATTTCATGGCGTTCTCAACCGGATTCCATTCAGACAGGAAAACGATATCTGGTGGATCTTTAATGTTCTGCCGGGGTTTATCCCCGCCGATGGCATACTACCTGCCGGAACGGGAATAACGTAAAAAATGTTAAAAAGGTTTAAGTTTCAGAACGGAGCAGCGGCATTCCCTGCATAACACCCGTTACCTGCCATGTTCCCTGGCTTACAGGGACCACCATCTCCGGATCCCGACGCACATTGTGATACCTGCCCATAGCCTGGATTGAGATCGCTCATCTTTACTACCCGGGGGGGAGTATAGACCGCCCGTTCATCAACTGCACCCTTAACATTTGCCATATTCTTCAGCACTTCCGAAGTAAAATTTTGATCAGATACTATATGAATGAATCGGATTTTCACCTCCCTCTGCTTCATCAGCTCATGGGGAAGCAATCCGAAGAAACGTTCGGCTTCGGTTGAAGAACTCTGATGGGTCATCTCCTTACTCAGGTCTGATGACATTCGGGATTCTTGAGTCCCGTCTCTCAGGAGACTCCACAAGAGAGAGTATGTCAAATTCCCCTGAATCAGCCGAGCCGGTCGAGGTATACCGTGGGGTATGCTGAGGGTCATCAGAAATCCAAAATGTCGGCAAAAAGCATGCCATCTCATTGCCGGGGAATTTTTCTAATGGCAGGGGAAGTTCCCGGGTTCCGGGCGCCAGGTTTTCGCTCGGGAGAAAATCTCCATTTTTCCTGACATCTCCCCTCCGGACGGCAGAACTGCAAAACAGGTATTCCGACTGCAGTGGTTTGTTATTTTTTATAAAATATACAACCATTAGGAATACCCGCAGGGGAAAGTTTATCGTGTTTTCAGGAAATTATCGTATATCGCTTTGGGGTTGCAGAGGTATTGCTTTGATTCAGGACATGCGGCTGCCCTCAGACTCTGGTGACAGATCATGAAAAGGGAACTCATAACGGTTTGCATAGTGGCGCTGCTCCTTGTTAGCATGATGCCCGTGGCATCGGCAGCAGCATCAGGAGATCAGAGGTTCAGGGCGCCGGTATATCTTGTCAGCGGTTGCAGTTTTGACACATACGGTTATCCTGCGACATGTACTAATGTTGGTGCAAAGGTAGGGGCAGTGAGCTTTGGCCCGATATACGGCACCGACAGTTGCGCTGAATATGACATTACGTACTCCGCAAGCAAACTTCAGCCGAATAAATTTTATGAGCTTGCTTTGATGAGTCCATATTCCGGTGGCACAACAGAGCTTATCCAAGGATCTCCACGGCATGCAAACTAACGCGGATGGCAGATCAAAGGAAATTGTAAACACCTGCGACAATGGCGGTGACCGTGCAGATTTCAGAGCGAAACTGGACAGCGGGGACTTTATCGGTATCGTCCTGCTTCCGGTGGGTTGACCTGTTTTTTGGAGGAACGGGACGTTCTTTTTTTTAAAAAACACTGCATCCTGATTAACCGCTGGCAGCCTCTTTTTAGAGCGTGCGTTTCTTCCCGGCGAGGGGAAATGATACCTCCAAAATCGGGAATGCTCTGCTTTGCCGGTGCCTCTGGACAGAATTCGGCTTTGTAG
>CAWFSA010000018.1:0-143096 GCA_963818425.1 uncultured Methanoregulaceae archaeon
CGGCAGCCTGCTGTTTACTGAAACCAATGACAACCGGATTACGCGTATCGCGCCCGATAATACCGTTTCAACGTTTTTAGAAAACTCCAACGGCGCTAACGGCCTTGCCTTAAATGCCAGCGGCGAGCTTATCGCCGTGCAAACGCTTAAACCCCAGGTCGGCATTATTTATCCGGCGGATAAGCAAAAAACGTTCGCCGAAAATTTCGAAGGCGTTGCGCTTTCAACGGCCTAACGATGTCGTTCTTCATAAGAGCGGCGGCTATTTACTTTACCGACAGCGGTACGCGTCCGACTAAAGAAAATCCTAATCCGCCGCCTTCTCATCCGGGCGTGTTTTACATTTCACCGACCGGCGAATTGAAACGCCTGGCTAACGATATTGAGCGTCCAAACGGCATTCAGCTGAATAAAGATGAAACTGTGCTGTATGTGGCCAATACCCTTGGCGAGCATGTGCTTGCTTATGACATCGCCGCTGACGGATCGATTTCCAACAGGAGAAACTTCGCCAAGCTGGACGGCTGGAAAAAGGAAGAGAACGCCTGGTCCAGCGGTGCGGACGGTCTGGCGATAGACGATAACGACAGGCTTTATGTCGCATCGAATTCCGGTATCGAAGTGTTTGACGCCAAGGGGGAGGCGTTGGGCGTTATTGCTCTGCCTAAAAAGCCGCAAAACATCGCTTTTGCCGGTACCGACAAGAAGACGCTTTATGCGGTAGGACGCGGGTCTGCTTACAGGATACCTTTGATTGCACAAGGGTTTAAAGGGCGCGCGAAATAGATGCTGTCCTGCCAGGTGCGTCAACGTGAAACGTCTTAACTGCGTTCCGCAGGTTCAGCCGGGCTAGCTCGGATTCGAACTGCGATGTTCGCAGACGGAATGTGCCGGGTCCAACGGGCTTGAATCGCTGATTTCACCACGAATCGCGAGAACACGAGTTCCAGCTTGGTATTGCTTCGTGAACTTCGTGTCTTCGTGGATGACGTTCATCGAACGTCATGGCGAACTGCATCGTTCCACGCACGCTGCGTGGGAACGATAATTAATAGGTGAAACTATGACACGCAAAACAGCAAAAGACTTCGATCCTGAAGTGCTGAAACTATTCGACAAATACGTCCACGGCGATATATCGCGCCGGGGATTTTTGGCTTCGGCCGCAAAATTCACGCTGCTCGGCCTGACTGCCGAGGGCTTGCTTGAGGCATTGAATCCGCGTTTTGCCCAGGCGCAGCAGATAGCCCTGAATGATCCCGTATCTCGGCGACAATATGTCGAATATCCCTCGCCTTCAGGTTACGGCAAGATTCGCGGCTATCTGGTTCAGCCTGCCCAATTCACCGGCAAACTGCCGACGGTGCTGGTCGTGCATGAAAACCGCGGCCTGAATCCGCATATCGAGGATATTGCCCGGCGCATCGCGCTGGATAATTTCATCGCTTTCGCTCCCGATGCGCTGTTTCCGTTAGGCGGCTATCCGGGCGATGAGGATAAGGCGCGCGAACTGTTCAAAACGCTCGATCAAACCAAAACGCGTGCCGACTTTCTCGCCGCCGCCGACGTGCTGAAAAACCTGCCCGAAGGCAACGGCAAAGTCGGCGCGGTCGGTTTTTGTTACGGCGGCGGCATTGTTAATTTCCTGGCGACGCAGCTTCCCGATCTGGCGGCAGCCGTGCCTTTCTACGGCAGTCAGCCGACAGCGGAAGACACCGCGAAAATCAAAGCGCCGCTGTTGCTGCATTATGCCGGGGAAGATGAGCGCATCAACGCCGGTTGGCCGGCTTACGAGGCCGCTCTAAAAGCCTCCGGCATTAACTATGAAGCTTACATTTATCCGGGCGTGCAACACGGCTTTAACAACGACACCACGCCGCGTTACGACGAGGCGGCGGCAAAGTTGGCATGGCAGCGCACGATCGGTTTTTTTAATAAGCATCTGCGCGTAGCTAAGAGCTTGAATTTACGCTGAATAATTGTCCACGGAGGTTTTTATGTCTTGAAC
The DNA here is from genome assembly GCA_963818425.1 of uncultured Methanoregulaceae archaeon. Taxonomy (GTDB): domain Archaea; phylum Halobacteriota; class Methanomicrobia; order Methanomicrobiales; family Methanospirillaceae; genus Methanoregula. The sequence continues at coordinate 2,009 of CAWFSA010000018.1, forward strand.
TTCGTCCACTGATCTATTTCGCCTTTGCCTTGTTTGACGCTGTTTTGCGGCAACGCACAGGCGAGCTCGTTTGAAGCGGGTACCGAGCAGGTCGCCGCGCAACTGGTCGCGTCCGTCGATGCGGTGCATCCCGGCGACGAGATTCTGGTGGGCGTGCAGCAACGCATTATTCCGCATTGGCACACCTACTGGAAAAATCCCGGCGATTCAGGTTTAGCCACCACCATAGCCTATGAGCTTCCGATAGGGGCAAAAGCGGGCAAAATTCAGTGGCCTACTCCCAGCCGCATCACACTGGGACCGGTCACGAGTTACGGCTATGAAAATGAAGTCACCTTGCTGACCAAAATTAAGGTGCCGCAAGATAGTGGTGTAGGCACCGCATTCCCGATCAAAGCTAAAGTGAAATGGCTGGTCTGCAAGGAATCATGCATTCCCCAGAAAGTGGATTTGGCGCTGGATTTGCCGGTTGTCGCGCCCGGTGCCGACGCCGGAACCGGCAGTCCGCTGATTGAAGTTGCCCGTGCGAGTTTGCCGTCAGTCAGCCCTTGGCCGATAAGCTTAGCCTATAGCAACGATGTTTTAGCTTTGCGAATGACTGACGCCAAGCTGCAATCTTCCGGCGTTAAAAAGGTTTGGTTTTATCCCGATGAGTGGGGAAAAATCGTACAGGGGGCTGAGCAGCCCTGGCAACTTTCAGGCGATACCCTTGAGTTGCAAATGAAACCGGGAGAAGTGCGTCTGTCTCCGGGCGAAAGTCTGTCCGGGGTTTTGGCGATTACGCAAGACAGCGGCAGCGGGCCGGTTACGCGCGGTTATAGCGTGCAAGTCGCTGGCGACGCGGCGGTTTCGGAGATTACTGCGCTTAAGTCTGAGGTTTTAGAGGCCGCTCCGGCTAAGGACGGAGAACCCGATTTGGTACTTGCATCCGCCTTGCTGCTGGCTTTATTGGGCGGCGTGACATTGAACCTGATGCCTTGCGTTTTGCCGGTGCTGTCCATCAAGGCCTTGTCCTTAATAAAACATGCGCAGCATTCGCCGTTGCAAACCCGGCTGCAAGGCTTGGCCTACACACTGGGCATACTGACGAGTTTTGCGTTGCTCGGCGGGGTATTGATTGCGGTGAAGGCAGGCGGAGCCCAGATCGGCTGGGGCTTTCAATTCCAATCGCCGGTATTTGTGCTGGTGGTTGCCTATTTAATGTTTACCGTAGGACTCAGTTTGTCCGGCGTATTTTCAATCGGCGGTTCGGTAGCGGGAATCGGCTCTTCGCTGGCCGAGCGCCCCGGTTACAGCGGCAGTTTTTTCACCGGCGTGTTGGCGACCATTGTCGCGACGCCCTGCACGGCTCCGTTTATGGGGGCGGCGCTGGGATTCGCGTTAAGCCAACCGCCGGCCTCTCTTTTGGCGGTGTTTTTCTGTTTGGGCTTGGGCCTTGCGCTGCCTTACTTGCTGTTGAGCCAATGGCCGTCCTTGCAGCGACGCCTGCCGAAACCCGGTGTATGGATGGACAGATTAAAGCAGGGCTTGGCCTTTCCGATGTACGGAGCAGCGGTGTGGCTGGTCTGGGTGTTGGCGCAACAGGCAGGCGTCAATGCCGTTGCGATAGCGCTGGGCGGGATGGTTATTATCGCGTTCGCCGCCTGGCTTTATGAATTTACCAAACACACCGGGAAGGCAGGACAGCGCAGCGGATTCGGTGTCGCCGCGTTGTCGCTGGGATTGGTGCTGGTCGGCGGTTATTTTGGCGTAGAGACCACGGCTGCTACGCCATTAGTTAACGTTGAGCCGGTAAGGAACGCTGAGCCTTACTCGGCCGAGCGCTTAAATGAATTGCGCAGCCAGGGAAAGCCGGTATTTCTAAATATGACGGCGGCGTGGTGCATCAGTTGTTTGGTTAATGAAAAAGTCGCGCTGAGCCAGAGTTCAGTCGTCGATACCTTTAAGCGGTCCGGGATTACCTATCTTAAAGGCGATTGGACTAACCGCGATCCAGAAATTACCAGGATTCTTACCGAATTCGGGCGTAGCGGCGTACCGCTGTATGTCTTTTATCCGGCGGGAGCGGGTAACTCAACGAAACCGATCGTGTTGCCGCAGATATTGACCCCGGAAATTGTCACGCAGGCGGTGGCTTTATGAATAAAGAGGTCGCGAAGGACTCGCAATCTCAAAATGGAAGCGAACAAACTGGCTAAGTAACGTCGTCAGACGGTGTCGACCCGATCAAGTCTCAGTTTGAGGCGACGACAAAGTCTGTAGGCGTTAGCGGGACAATTTGCTATTCGCGTTTGAAGGATCAATTTTGGCAGGAATTCGATGGATCGATTTTCTGTCTTTTTACTATTTTCAGGTTGTTCCCGCGCACGATTTTTTACCAGGGAGGGAGAATCATGTCGTCGCAGAGGCTTCTTGAAATCGTTACACAGAGAGTCCGGGGAACGGTTTGTGCCGTGCCTTTTATAATTATTACGGAGCCAATTATGTTTTTACATCGACTTTATCAAATTACTTTAGTGAGCTTAGCTTTCGCTTTTGCATCCACAACAGTCAATGCCGAACCTGTAGTAGATAAGCCGGCACCGTTATTTTCCGGCGCCGCAGCCGACGGAAGCACGATAAAACTTGCCGATCTGCACGGTAAAACCGTGGTATTGGAGTGGACCAACCATGAATGTCCGTTCGTGGTGAAACATTATGAAAGCGGCAATATCCCTAATTTACAAAAAGACGCCGTCGCCAAAGGCATCGTCTGGCTGCAAGTCATCACTTCGGCGCCGGGCAAACAAGGCAATGTCGACGGCGAGACCGCCAGGAAACTCAATGCGCATCGCGGCGCTACCCCGACCAATACCGTTTTGGATAGTGACGGCTCAATCGGCAAGCTCTATGGCGCAACCAATACGCCTCAGTTTTTTATCATCGATCCGCAAGGCGTGCTGGTTTACAAAGGCGGCATAGACAGCATCCCGTCTGCCGATCAATCCGACATCGGCAAGGCCGAAAACTATGTCAGTGCAGCCTTGGCCGATCTCGCCGCAGGCAGGAAAGTGGCAAAATCCAGTACTAAACCGTACGGCTGCTCCGTGAAGTACGCCGGTTAAAAGGAGAATCAAGATGAAAGTTACTATTCATATTTGGGACCTGCCGCACCGGCTGTTTCATTGGCTGCTCGCAGCGTCGGTGACAGCGGCCTATGTCACCGCCAAAATCGGCGGCGCGCTGATCGACTGGCATGGCCGCATCGGCATTTTTATTTTGGGTTTGCTGGTGTTTCGCATTATCTGGGGCTTTATCGGCTCGACGCATTCCCGGTTTTCAACTTTTTTCCCTACCTTCTCGCGGCTGGCCGCTTACCTTAAGGGCCGCTGGCAGGGCATTGGCCATAATCCGTTAGGCGGACTGTCGGTGATTGCGCTGATCGCTACGCTGGCGGTGCAGGTGGGCACCGGATTGTTTGCCAACGACGATATCGCCTTTCAGGGGCCGTTGTTCGACCTTATCGATAAGTCCTTTAGCGACAAGTTGACCGGTTGGCACAATACCGCATTCAACTTTCTGCTGGCGCTGGTTGTGCTGCATTTAGCGGCGATCATTTTTTACCGCTGGGTTAAAAAAACCAATCTCGTTGTGCCGATGCTGACCGGAAAAAAGAAAATCCCTATTGCGTTGGCGGAAGCTGTTGCGACAAATCATGATCAGGGATTTGGCGCTGTGCGTTTTATTCTGTCCCTGATTATTTCCAGCACGGTGGTCTGGGGTGTTTCGGGCGGCGTATCGCAACTCTATCTGGCGCAAAGCCAGCAGCAAATCGCACAAGCCGCCTTCAAGTTTTTAAACCGCTTAATTATTTCTATAACACACAGGAACTGAAAAAATGAAAAAAAAATTAACCCTTGCCATTCTGCTTGCTGCATCAGCCAACGCTGCGATAGCCGGTCCGATTGAAGAACAAATAAGATTTCGGCAATCGGCCTATTCTTTTGCAGCCTGGAATATTTCGAAAATCAAAAGCCAGGTCGTGGATCATCCCGAAACCTTTAACAAAGACTCTGTCGCTGCGGCCGCCAATGCGATTGCTGCGGTTGCCAATTCCGGATTGGGCGCACTGTATGGTGAAGGTACAGACCAAGGCGTCGGCTGGAAACAAACCCGGCTCAAGCCTGAATTCTTCCAGAAAAAAGAAGAAGTGACGGTAGCGGCCAACACCTTTAACGTGGCCGCAAACGAGTTGGCGAAAGTGGCGGCAACCGGTGATGTCAACGCGATCAAGACCCAGTTTGGAAAAGTCGGCGAATCCTGCAAAGGCTGTCATGACCTGATTCGTATTAAGGAATAAACAAAGCTGAAAAATCAGTTAGATTTCCTCGTTTCCACGCATGGCGCTCACCGCCATCAAGTTCATTTCAGTATAGTACTGGTTCCAAGCGTTCGCGTCGGGAACGCAGCGTGTACCGAGGAGACGTTTCCGGCGATACCCTGCCGAAACGCCTGTTCTCACTATCGTGAACCGACTGATTCCGGCCATACTTCTGAACTAGCTGAAAGACTGTTAGTTCGTCAGCGATGGGAGACGTTGTCCATTCGATGTTGCTTAGACAGCTTGAAGGCTGGAAAGCCTGCAATCCGATATGGTCTGCCTATGACATCGCATGATGCTATTCCTCTGAGCTTGGACACCGTCCAACGATAGTGAATGTATGCATCTGAGAGTTTCGCTTGCTTTGATCGCCCGGCGTACCCGCTTTGCAAAGCCCCTTTCGAATTCGCACGTTCCGGCTGACTCCAAAATTTCATCAATGTACTTTTGGCTATTGCCCTCATATTGGCGCTCCCATTTTGGGATATACAAGGCTCTCCTGAGCGTAGCCGAAGGACTCACCGCCACCGTTTTGAATTATTCCAATGCTCCGCCTTGTTGCACATACAACGACCTCAAATGTGAATCGCTGTTGCGTACCGACCCGTATCGCTTTCCGGTTCGCCGGAACGGTCGTTGCTGCTATCTGCTTATCTAGGAACATGGTCTGGTGTTGGGCTGCTGATTTTTCAGCAAACCGGTTTAAGGGTTGCATGCATTCGTCAAACGAACGATGTCGATCATGAATGCGGCGAATAAATAATTAATATAATTAATCAATAGGTTGAGTGTATTTTTTTGGCTGTTTTGCGTAAATCTATGGGCGCTGTCGTGGTGTTGGTACGATAGCTGCATATCTCTAATTGAATATATCGTAATGACATGCGCTCTGTGCGTTCTCAGCAATTAAATTAAAGATAAATAACCATGAAAAAACTTACCAAATTGATGTTACTGATGACGGTTCTGGCTACGCCTGTTGCGTTCGGGGCGGCCCATGACCATGATAAAAAAGCCGATGCTCCGGCTGCTGCAAAAGAATACAAGTATAAGACGCCAAAACTTAATCGCGCTCAACTGGATGCGTTGCTTGCCAAGCCCGAGCAGTTGCTGATTATCGATGTGCGACGTCCTGACGAGCTCACCAAGATAGGCGGGTTCCCTGTTTATTTAAGTATCCAGTCCAAAGAAATCGAGAACAGCTTGGCTTTTATTCCTAAGGATAGAGACATTGTCACGGTGTCGAATCACGCCGGTCGCGCGGGCGCTGCGGGCGATCTGCTGACCGCTAAAGGCTTTAAAGTGGTCGGTGCGGTGGGTGCGCAAAACTATGAAGAAGAAGGCGGCAAGCTGGCCAAAATAGAAATACCTGCGCCTAAGCCGGCGACAGAACAAAAGTAATAATTCTAATAAAGCGATGCTAACGAAGGTCTTGAGCGCTTTTATTTTTGGAGGATGTTAATGAAAAACAAACTATATCTCGCAGTTATGTGGGGTCTTACCGGCGCGATGGCCGGAGAAGTCGGGGCGGCTGTGGACCTGTTCAACAGTCCGGTCGGTGTAATCGGCGACGCAAAGGTCAGCGGCGGCGGCTGGCAGATAATAAGCAAGCGCCGCGAGGCAAAAGCGCACGCGGGACGCGCGCAAGCAGCACCCGCAGCGACGGATAATAAACAGGCGGCTGCTGAGGCAAGCGCGCCGCAGGCTGCAAAATCGAAACTCTGGTCGTATCAGCCGGTGAAAGCGCCGGATCAACCGACGGTTAATAACAAAAGTTGGGTGCGCACGCCGATTGATGCGTTCGTGCTGGCGCCTTTGGAGGCAAAGGGACTGACGCCTTCGCCAGACGCCGATCGCGCCGCCTTTGTGCGCCGTGCAACGCTGGATGCCTGGGGCGTTATTCCGACGCCGGAGGATGTCGCAAGCTTTGTCAACGACACCTCGCCGGATGCTTACGAAAAACTCGCGGATCGTCTGCTGGCATCGCCCAAATACGGCGAGCGTCAGGCCCGCCGCTGGCTGGATTTGGCGCGGTACGCGGACAGCACGGGCTTTCAGAATGATGAATACGCGGCCCAACTTGTGGCGTTACCGCGATTATGTGATTAACGCATTCAACCAGGATAAGCCCTATTCCCGCTTTATCCAGGAGCAACTGGCCGGTGACGAGTTGTGGCCGGACAACCAGGAAGCGTTGATCGCCACCGGCTATATGGCGAATTTCCCGGACAATCACAACTCCCGCGACCTGGTGCAACGAAAGTATCAAATCACCACCGACATCACCGATACCGTGGGCAAGGTGTTTTTGGGGCAGACGGTGGAGTGCGCAAGATGCCACAACCACAAGTTCGACAAGATCAGCCAGAAGGATTATTTCTCGCTACAGGCATTTTTTGCCAATGTGAGCGCCGTCGACAACATTCCTGCGGCGAAAAAAGGCGAGGTGGAACGCAAGTATGAAGTTGCCTTGGCTAAGTGGGAAGCCGCCACCAAGGAGATTCGCGACAAACAAAAAGCGATTATCGACACGGTCAGGGACAAGGCCGAAAAACATCATAAAGAACGTTACTTGACCGACAGCAGGGAGGCGATTTTCAAGCCCAAGGCCGAGTGGACATGCTCAGGATCGCTGGGTGAATCATCGCTTGGGCTATGTGACGGACGAGCGCAGTTTGGCGGCTTACCTCAGGGATGCTGCGGAGAGCAAGGGCAACGATAAGGATTACAGCCCGGAAATCGTCGCAAAGTGGACGGAATACGACAAGTTGATCTGAAGAGTTGAAAAAGTTTAACGATCTTAAGCCTAAATCAGGTTCGACTGAAATTTCCGCGATGACCGAACTTGGCTATGCCGATGCGCCTCCCAGCTATGTATTTTTCGGCGGCGACCATGAGCGGCCGTTGGAACAGGTGCAACCGGCGTTTCCGGAGGCTATTACCGACGAGAAGCCGGATATTAAACCGACCGCGTTTTCATCAGGCCGAAGAACGGCTCTGGCAAACTGGATAGCCAGTTCCAATAACCCGCTGACGGCACGGGTGTTCGTAAACCGGGTCTGGGAACAATACTTCGGACACGGCATCGTGGAAACGGTCAGCGATTTCGGCAAGGCGGGACAAAAGCCGACCAATCCCGAATTACTGGACTCATCTGGCGGACAATTTCATCAAGCAAGGCTGGAGCGTTAAGAAACTGCATCGCGATATTTTGCTGTCCAGCGCCTATCGCCAGTCATCGGCTTATCGTGAAGATGTCTCCAAAGCGGATCCTGACAACAAGCTGCTGGCAGTATTCCCGCGGAAACGTCTGGAAGCCGAACAGATTCGCGACTCGCTACTGGTCGCTTCGGGAAAACTTGAAGATAAGATCGGCGGTCCGAGCGTATTCCCTCCGGTTCCTGCAAACCTGGGAGCCGGTAATCAATGGGAAGTGTCCAAGGATGTTCATGACCAGAATCGGCGCAGCCTGTACATCTTTACCCGGCGCAGTGTTCCTTATCCGTTGCTGGAATCCTTCAACATGGCTTCCGCGCAAGAGGCGCACAGCAAACGCGAAGTGACGACTTCTCCGTTACAGTCGCTGACGCTGTTCAATAGCGATGTGGTGTTCGGATGGTCGCAAGCGTTGGCCGGACGGGTCATTAACGAGGCCGGTAATGATGAAGCGGCTCAGTTGGATAGGCTGTATCAAATATTGTTCTCACGTACAGCGACAGGTTCCGAAAAAGAAACCTTGCAAAAGTTTTTGAACAATCACGAAAAGGTCGTCAGGGAAAAAACATCGGAAGGTAAATTTGCGGTCAGCATACCTACCGGCTTAAAGGAGGATCAAAAATTGGATCCTATACGTGCCGCGGCTTTTGTTGACCTGGTGCATACGGTTGCGAATTCAAACGAATTCATCTACCGGTTCTAATGGCACACATCACTTTCTAAGAGGAAAAATGAATCATGAATAATCAATCGCGTAGAGATTTTTTAATCAAAACAGGCTACGGCTTGGGCGGGCTTGCATTGAGCGGTCTGGTACCTGGGGTTGGATTCCCGGAGGCGGATTTCTGTCAAGCGCAATGGCTGCCGACCTGGTCGACCCGCTTGCGCCCAAGCAGCCGCACTTCCCCGGCAAAGTCAAATCGGTGATCTGGCTGCATCAGCACGGCGCTCCCAGTACGCTCGATCTGTACGATTACAAGCCTGAACTGGTCAGGCTGGCAGGACAAGAGGTGCCCGCCTCTTTCCTGAAAGGCATCAAGACCAGTACGCAGGGCGGACTCGGCAAGCTTTATGTGTCGAACCGGACCTGGAAGCAACACGGGCAAAGCGGCGCCTGGTTTTCCGACTTGCTCCCGAATCTGGCGCAACATGCCGACGATATCGCTTTCATCAAGTCCAGCGTGACCGTAGGCGCTACCCATGACATTTCGATACTCAAGCTGAACTCCGGCGGCTTGAATCCCGGCCGGCCGTCTCTTGGCGCATGGATTCAATATGCCTTGGGTTCCGCTAACCCCGATTTGCCCGCCTATGTCGTTCTCTACAACGGCAAGAAAGAACCGACCGGCGGCTCGGTAAACTGGAGTGCGGGCTTCCTGCCCGCCGTTTACCAGGGTACCGCTTTCCGCTCGGGTAAATCGCCGATCCTGCATTTGGAGCGCCCTGAGTTAACTGCGGCAGCGCAACAAAGCGACAACCTGAAGCTGTTGAAGCAATTAAACGAACTCAAAGGACAAGCCTATCCCGAAGACACCGAGCTTCAGGCGCGTATCCGGGCTTACGATCTGGCTGAGCGCATGCAAACCTCGGCGCCGGAAGCGGTCGACCTGAGCAAGGAATCGGACGCCACCAAGGCGCTTTACGGCTTGAACGACGAGGTGACCAAAGAATACGGCACCAATCTGTTGCGCGCGCGGCGTCTGGTGGAGCGCGGCGTGCGCTTCATCCAGGTCGTTACCGGGCCGGTGGATGTGGACGGTGACGACAGGGACTGGGATGCCCATACCAAACTCGAAGAAAATCACGGCAAGCACGCCAGAATCGTCGATAAGCCGATTGCCGGGCTGCTGACCGACCTTAAAGCGAGCGGCCTGCTGGATTCGACGCTGGTGGTGTGGACGTCGGAATTCGGCCGCACCTCATGGGGCGAAAGCGGCACCGGACGCGACCACAATGCCTGGGGCTACACGCAATGGCTGGCGGGCGGCGGGGTTAAGGCCGGAACCACCTATGGTTCGACCGACGAAATCGGCTTGCAGGTGGCGGATAAAAGCCAGGCGGTCGATACCTATGACCTGCATGCGACCGTCCTGAACCAGATGGGCTTGGATCACTTGAAATTGATCTATAAATACCAGGGCCGTTCGGAACGACCTACGGTTGTTTACGGCAAGGTCATTAAGGAGCTGATTGCATAGGGCGTAAGGCACGAAAAGCACGAATGACACGGATATACCTCGTTCCCATGCGCCGCGAAGCTATCAAGTTGTCATTAAGCTTAGTGACTCGTTCCCAAGCTCAGTGAGCTGTGACTCAGGTGCATGTGGTAGAGCTACGTGGAGCAGTTGCCTAGAGCTTCGCTATCGGCAAGCTAGAGCTTGACTGCGTACACAGCTGCCGCTTGGGAATTCGAGCATGACGTCAGCTTGCGCTTCGCGAACTGGAGCTTAGTTAACAAAATGAGAATTGCGCAATAGCCGCCCGACCAAAGGATCACATTGATATGCGTAAAACGATTAATCTTTTCGGAATTGTTTTGATATTGGCAACCGGCATCGTGTATGCCGAAGCCGCATTCGATTTCGAAGAGTTGATGGAAACAATAGACACAAACTCTCGTAACCTTCAAGGCAGTATCTCCAGCAAAGATGCCAGTTCAAGCATCGACCTTGCCAAGAAAATGCAGAGTGATTTCAAGCTGGTCGAAGGTTTCTTTGAAAAGAGAGGCAATGCCGCCGATGCGGTAACCGATGCCAAAAAATACGAAGACTTGGCTGCCGAAGTTGTGAAATTTGTCGAAGCGAATGATTTTGATACCGCGTCAAACAAGGCATTGGAGTTGACCAAAAATTGCGACAACGCTTGCCACGATACCTATAAACCCCTTTAAAAGAGTAAATACATGAAACGTTTTTTACTAGGTTGCCTGTTGTCGAGCGCAATCACGCTTCCCGCCGTCGCCGCATTACCGGAAGGCCATCCGGCTCCCGATTTTCAGACGCAAGCCTCGTTGGCCGGCAAGTCTTTTACTTATTCGCTGCAAGATGCGCTGAAAAAAGGCCCGGTCGTGGTCTATTTTTACCCGTCGGCCTATACCGGCGGCTGCAATATTCAGGCGCACACCTTTGCGGTGAATCATGACAAATTCACTGCCGCCGGAGCCTCCATTATCGGCGTGTCGCTCGACAGCATCGACAGGCTCAACGATTTCTCGGCCGATCCTGAGTTTTGCGGCGGTAAAGTCGCGGTTGCTTCCGATGTCGACGGCAATATCGCCAAGTCCTACGATTTGACAGTCAGGGAAGCGGCGGCGGGGAAAAAGGATTCGCGCGGCGTTGAAATCACTCACGGTTTTGCCGAGCGCACCACCTTCATCGTTACGCCTGACGGCAAAATCGCCGCCACGTTGACCGGGCTTAAACCGGCTGAAAATGTTGAAAAATCGCTTGAAATCGTGCAAAAGCTTGCGGCTGCCAAACCGTCAGTTAAGTAGGCATGGGATTATCGCGCTTGGTGTCGCGATGCAGCATAGCGTCGGTTTTTTCCTGCCGGCAAGCGCTCGCATAGACGTTGGAAGAGAAACTCCTTTCTTGCCGTCAGCACATTCGCCCTGCTCGCTTCGGTCAAAACTATGGCGGCCGAGGAGGGTGCGGAAATCGCCGCACAACGCATCGGCAGCGGCAACCCGGTCATCGGCAAGGAAAAAGCCGAGGCCGGGCGTTGCCAGGAATGCCACGGCGCGGACGGCAACAGTAGCGATGCCAAGATTCCCAATCATGCCGGGTCAGTATGCCGGTTACCTGGTCAAGCAGTTGAGCGATTTCCAGTCCGGTGCGCGCCGGCACGAGATCATGACCATTATGGCGGAAGATTTAAGCGCCGCCGACATGGCGGATATTGGCGCTTATTTCGCCAGCCGGAAAATCATGCAAGGCGATGGTGCCGGTGATAATGCGTTGGGCAGGAATTTGTTCGACAACGGCGATCAGGGTCAGGGACATTCCGGCTTGCGCCAGTTGCCACGGCACACGCGGCAAGGGCGGCATTGCCGGTAACGTGATTTATCCGGTGATTGGCGGCCAGCGCAAGATTTACCTGCGCTCTCAATTGGTCGGTTGGAAGCTGGGCGACCGCAAAAACAGTCCGGGCGGCGTAATGAACAAGATTACCAAATCGCTGAGCGATGACGAGATCGAAGCGCTGGCCGATTATATTTCCGGGCTGTAGCAAAGTGATGATGCTTATTTCGTAACTATTTAGCAGATGTTTCTCGTTCTAACGCGTTGCGCTCATCGTTATGTCCGACAGTTCCTCACCTGGCGTTAGGCGAGAAACATGCCGATATGCAGACCTTCCAGGTTTTTAAAACCTGGAAGGTCTAACTTGCGGCTGGACGGGGTTTGCAACCCCGTCCGAAACGTTTGACGGATAAATAGGCATGTTATCGAACGGTAGGGACGGGGGCAATCCCGTCCCGCTCGAGGTGAGACTAAGGCTTGCGTAGCCGGAGTGAAGCTTCGCCTGCAAGCGCAAGCAATAGCTTCGTGCACTCCGCGTCTTGTGATAATTTTTTAACCGATTAATAAGAAGTTACATATTTAGTTATTTCCTCCCTATTTATTCTTTCAGAGGGCAACAATGAAGTCTTTGAATTGGCTGTTATATCAAGTTCATCGCTGGGTAGGCGTAGTGCTGGGCTTGTTCATGTTTTTTTGGTTTTTTACCGGTTTGGTGATCATGTATTCCACTCCGACCACGCAAAATCGCAGTCAGCAACTGGCTCACGCCGAAACCTTGGCTCCCGAAGTCGGCTGGCTGAGCCTGGGCGAGGCCTGGGACCGTAGCGCCGAACAACGCAAGGCGGCAGAACCCAAGCCCAAAGCGGCGGCGCCGCGCCGAAACTCAAGGTAGCAAAGGAAAAGACGGCGATGCTGCCGTCAGTATCGCCGATGCCCGATTGGTGCGTAGCGCCGGTGAACCCGTGTGGCTGGTAGAGGATAGTCGGGGACAGCGTTTCGCCTTGTCTGCGCTTGACGGTTCATTGCGTAAAACCACGCCGGATCAAGCGTTGAAAATTGCGGAAAACTGGTTTAATGCCGATGGCATATCGGGCAGATGAAGATCCTTATTCCTTTTTTTTGCATCTGATGAAAAAACAGATACCAGCCGGTATGTCAATTACTGTCAGAAAATCTAAAAAAAATATTCATTCCAGGTTACGGATAGTCAAGGAGCACCCGGAGTTTCGTCTCGATATGCGGTGATACCGGGAAATAACCCGGTGTGGAAAACAAACCTGTATCGTGGTTGACTGCTTCTTCCAGGTCATCTTCCGATATCCCGTGTTTCTCGTGGTCCACTATTTCGTGGAAGTAAATTTTCCCTCCACCGGGCAATATCCGGCACAGTTTTGTCATGTCATTCTCCACCCGGATATAGTAATACGATGATCCGATGAGCGAGCGGTGGTACTCCTGGAGTTGCTCCAGAATCTCATCATACTCCGGAACTGAAGCGTCCGGCCTGATATATCGTGGCAATGATTCTATACCACCTATTTTTTGCGCAGTTGACATAGTTCCCCACTTCCTGTATCCCCAACCTGTACCTGCTGGACAGGTCTGAGGTACGAAGGAATTAATGTTCCTATTAATTTATAGTTTTCTATTGTAGGTATTTTCACGTCATACAAACACAATAAAAAAGTGTAAACAACGCTTTCACCAAAAAAACCATGACATTTTTAAAACCAACAGGGAATGGTGAATCCCCATGACGGCGAGAAAAAGATTATGGAGGTGTGCTGGTAGAGGTATTTCCTTCTTATACCTCCATTTCTCCGGTGCGGATCCTGATCGCCTTCTCAACCGGAATGACAAAGATCTTCCCATCGCCGATCTTCCCGGTGCGGGCGGATTCCGGTAAGGGTTACGATCAGGGTATCAAGATCCTTGTCCCTGACCACAATCTCAATCTGGATTTTGGGCAGCATATCAACCGTCATCAGGCCTCCCCGGTATTCCAGGGAGATTCCTTTCTGTTCACCCCGTCCCCGGACTTCAGTGATGGTCATGCTGACGAAGCCTTTGTCTTCCAGGGCTTTTTTGACGAACTCGAATCGTTCCGGTTTGATGATTGCTTTTACCAGTTTCATGTTTCTTCCCTCCCTATCAGCACCGTTCCCCGTGCTGCGAGATATCAAGACCGACATACTCTTCCTCTTCCGTGACACGCAGGCCGATGGTTTTGTCGACGATGACTGCGAGGATGTAGGTGACTACGAATGCATAGATGACTGCTGCACCTGCACCGACGACCTGGGCAATGAACTGGGTCATGTTACCTTCGAGGAGCCCCGATTTGCCGTTGATCGCTGCTACGGCAAAGATACCCGTTGCGAGCGCTCCCCAGAGGCCACCCATACCGTGGATTGCCCAGGCATCGAGACTCTCGTCGACTCCTTTGCTCTGCCTCCAGAGCATGATGCCGTAGCAGAGCACACCGGCCACCGCACCGATGACGATCGCTGCCATCGGCGTCACGAACCCCGCTCCGGGAGTGATCGCAACAAGACCGGCCACTGCACCGGAGACAAACCCGAGCGAGCTCGGTTTGCCGCCATGGGCCCACGAGACGAGCATCCACGCGATCGCCGCTGCTGCTGCTGCCGTGTTGGTGGTGACGAATGCCACTGCAGCAAGGCCGTTTGCATCGACCGCACTGCCCGAGTTAAACCCGAACCAGCCGAACCAGAGCAGGGCAGCACCGAGAATGGACCACGGGATGTTTGCCGGTTCCATCATGTTCTTACCATAGCCGACCCGTTTCCCGATTACGAGCGCAAGTGCGAGCGCTGCGAACCCTGAACTGATGTGGACGACCGTACCACCGGCAAAGTCGATTGCACCGAACTGCGAGGCCCAGCCACCACCCCAGACCCAGTGGGCAAGCGGGTCATAGACAATCGTGGTCCAGAGTACCGCAAAGACGAGGTACGAGCTGAACTTGATCCGCTCGGCAAATCCTGAGGTCACGATTGCCATGGTTACCGTGGCAAACACGAGCTGGAAGACCATGTACAGCAGACCCGGGATAACCGGGCTGTACGGACCGGGCTCCATACCCACGTTATTCAGTCCGAGGTACTGTAAGTTGCCGATGAACCCGCCGACATCCGCACCGAATGCGAGCGAGTACCCGAACAGCACCCACTGGATGCTGACGAGTGCAAAGGCAACGAACGACAGGGTGATCATGTTGATGAAGTTTTTCTTCCGGACAAGACCCCCGTAGAACAATCCAACGCCCGGCGTCATGATCATGACGAGCGCCGTTGAGGCGAGGATCCATGCTGTTGCTCCTGTTTCAATAGCCATTCATTTCACCTGTAAGCAGATTTGCATTGTTTTCCTGATTCTTAAGTTAATCTTCATACCGGAATCCAGCAAGGCGATTACCTGGCCGGAAAGTCCATACCGGAGGAAAAATCCGGGGAACGTTTTACCGTTTAATTGCCAGTCCTCAATCCTGCTCTCATCGGTTTTCGGGTTTTAGTAAATTTTGTACAATTACAGGAAGGAAGTTGTATTCCTACACTTAAAAAGATTGTGTATAGGGGGTACCATAAACACTGAATAAAAAACCGGGAATAATTACTCCGGAGAGAATTCCAGCACCCGAAAAAGGGTAAGATCCGGTGAATGCTCCCGGCAATTTTTTCCCGGTAATTTCCTTTATCCGGATAGCAGATTCTCTGACGATAATATCGTTCAGGATTTTTTGGACATTGACCATTTTCCCCGTTGTTGTTTCTTAATACGCTCTGCCGCTGGTGAATTTCCCAAGGTACACAAAAAGAATTCAAACGGCATGAATGATCCCGAATCAGCGGCGAACCGCTTCAGAGTTGTACCTCATATCAACAACAGTGCAACCGTAATTCCGGGCTTATGAGAATGCCGTAATACTCGCGCGCATACCGGGTTCATGGACACGGATTTTTAAAAGCAATGAACCCGGTAATATCCTGCTTTTCTATCCGTTCACAGCATTACTGATGAAATTCTCAGCAACCATCCGGCAAAGCCGGTTGCTCTCAGTAAGATACCGGGGAGTATCCCGCGCGATTACTGACTGCTGGTGCTTCCGGAGATCTTTTGACCACTCCCTGACGATCGTATCGGTCATTTCAAGATGGAACTGGAGGCCGAGTGCATTCCGATACGAGAATGCCTGGTTGCGGACATTCTTCCCGTACGCAAGCAGGCGACCCCGGCAGGGAATTTCAAATGTTTCCCCGTGAAGCTGGAAAACATGAAACTCTTCCGGGAATGAGGAGAAGATATTGGACGCCCCGGTCGCCCGGTTCAGCGGATGCCACCCGGTCTCCCGTACGAACGGATATACCCTTGCCCCATGAGCGGATGCAATCAGCTGTGCCCCCAGACAGATCCCCAGTACTTTCTGCCCGTCTTTCACGGATCGCCTTATGAGCTCTTTCTCCTGTTTCAGCCACGGATATTTATCTTCGTCATTGACACTCATCGGTCCTCCCATGAACACAAGATGGGAAGCCTCCCGGATGCGGGGAACTTCATGGGTATCGTACAGCCGGATATATTCAAATGGTATGTCCCTGTCATGGAAGACCATTTCGAAATATCCCGACGGCTCGTTTGGAACATGCTGGAAGATCGCGATCTTTGGATTCATATCCGGTTTCCTGTATTGTTCAGATAATAATCTGGTGTACGATGGGATTCGTGGTCCGTGTAATGTGCACACTCTCTATGATCCAGCAGTGCCCGGGGTTTATCCGGCTTTGTGACCAGGTGGAACATTCACGGTAAATAGAAAATTTTGCCATAACAACCAGAAACCCCATTATGCCCGTTCACCATGCTGGCAGATATCAAGTCCCACGTACTCTTCATCTTCGGTAACACGGAGCCCTATCGTGCGATCGATCACGGTGCCGATGATCCAGGTGGCTATGAAAGCATAGCCGAGTGCAGCACATGCACCGATAGCATTTGCAAGAAACTGGGAAGTATCTCCTTCCAGCAACCCGGAAAATCCCCCGATAGCAGCTGCCGCAAAGATACCGGTCGCAAGTGTTCCCCATAACCCGCCCATACCGTGAATTGCCCACGCATCAAGGCTTTCATCAAGTTTCTTTGATATCCGTACGAGCATCATGGAATAACAGAGTACCCCGGCTACAGCCCCGATCAGCACTGCTACAAGAGGTGTCACAAAACCTGCAGCCGGCGTGATCGCCACCATCCCGGCAATTGCCCCGCTCACCATTCCCAGCGAACTGGGCTTCCCGCGGTACCAGCTCGCAAACATCCATGCAAGGGCACCGGCAGCCGCAGCGGAATTCGTGTTGACAAACGCCATCACTGCACTGCTGTTGAGCGCAAGGGCACTTCCTGCATTGAACCCGAACCAGCCGAACCAGAGGAGTGCAGCACCCAGCAGGGCGATCGGGATATTATGAGGCTCAATCGCATGTTCCCCAAACCCGGCCCGGCGTCCGATAACCAGAGCGAGCGCGAGCGCAGCAAAACCCGAACAGATCTCGACAACCGTTCCCCCGGCAAAATCGATAAGCCCCATCTGCTGGGCCCATCCGCCACCCCATGCCCAGTGGGCGATCGGGCAATAGACAACCGTGAGCCAGACAAGGCAGAAGACAATATACGAGGAGAACTTGATACGCTCAGCGGTGGCTGACGTGACGATAGTAATGGTCACGGCTGCAAAGAACAGCTGGAACATCATGAAAACCAGCGGGGGGTAGGTGCCGGTACCGGCATCAGCACTCACCCCGGCAAGACCCATATAATCCAGGTTACCGATGAACCCCGCCCACATCCGGCCCGAACGCAAGCGAGTACCCGATCAGGATCCAATGGATACTTGCAAGCGCAAGGCTCACGAATGAGAGGGCAATCATCGAGATAAAATTCTTCTTCCGTACCAGTCCGCCATAAAAGAGGCCGACTCCCGGGGTCATCAGCATGACCAGCACTGCCGAGACCATCAGCCAGCATGTAACACCTGTATCCATCGCCATGGTAATCACCGTTATCTGTTTGTATGCGGCGATCGTTCCTTGTACGTCCCGACTCTCACCAGAGAATTTCTGAAAGGTGCAGACTCCGTATCTGCTCTCCGTATTCTCCACGCATACAGTGAGACGGTTTTTCAGGAACGATCGGCCGATCCTTACGGGATTACAAGTCCGAAAATCACCGATTGTCCATAAATTTTTAAAAATTAGTAGGTAGCCAGGTACCTGTCCAGTTCCCACGGGTGGACCGCAAGACGGAAGGCATCGGTTTCCATCTCGGCAATGCGGGTGAGGTTCGTCACCACATGTTCGCCGAGGGTGTTGCAGATGATTTCATCCTTGAGGAGCGCTGCATTCGCTTCAGCAAGACTGGCCGGGAGCATCTCGACATGAAGTCTCTTGCGGTCTTTTGCATTGAGATGATAGATGTTGGTATTCGTCGATTCCGGCGGCATGATCTTGTTCTTGATGCCGTCCATACCTGCTGCAAGCATGCAGGCAAACGTGAGGTACGGGTTGCACATTGGATCCGGGCTGCGGAACTCGGCACGGGTGCTGTTGCCACGGGCAGCGGGAACGCGGACAAGGGCAGAGCGGTTGGCCGCACTCCAGGCAAGGTAGCAGGGTGCTTCGTAACCGGGGACGAGACGCTTATAGGAGTTGATTGTGGGGTTGGCAACACGGGTGATCGCCTTTGCATGCTTCAGGATACCGCCAATGTAGTACAGGCAGGTGTCGGAGAGTTGCAGTTCGGCATTCGCATCGTAGAATGCATTCTTGCCGTTCTTGGAAAGCGACCCGTGCGTGTGCATACCGCTGCCGTTGATACCGGCAATCGGCTTTGCCATGAAGGATGCATGGAGACCATATTGCAGGGCAATGGACTTGGTTGCAAACTTGAAGGTTATGACACGGTCGGCAGTGGTGAGGGCATCGCCATACTTGAAGTCGATCTCGTGCTGGCTGTCAGCAACTTCGTGGTGGGAGGCTTCTATCTCGAATCCCATCTCACTGAGCGCGAGAACGACATCCCGCCGGACATCCTCAGCAGAGTCAGTCGGTGCGAGATCAAAGTAGGCACCATGATCTTCAAACTCCGTGGTTGGTGTACCATCATACATCTTGAACAGGAAAAACTCAAGCTCAGGTCCGGTATTGAACGTGTAGCCCATCTTGGCTGCTTCAGCCATTGTCTTGCGCAGGATGAAGCGGGGATCTCCCTCGAAAGGCTTGTTGCCGTACGTCTGGACATCGCAGATGAACCGGGCAACCTTTCCTTCCTGGGGCCTCCAGGGGAGGACTGCGTACGTGGCCGGGTCAGGCTTCAGGATCATGTCAGATTCTTCGATCCTGGCAAATCCTTCAATAGAAGAACCGTCAAACCAGATCCCTTCGGTGAGCGCTTTCTCAGCCTGAATGGCAGGGATCGAGACGTTTTTCGGCATCCCCTGGATATCCGTGAACTGGAGACGGATGAATTTTACCCCATCGGCCTCGATTTTCTTAAGCATCTTCGTTACGTCTGCTGACATAATGGAAGAAAGGTTCCACCCAATCGTATTTATACCTATTTCACGTACATTATTGAGCGAATGCTCACATTCAACTTCAGGAAATGCTTACTATAATGGATCAACGTTCTCTGTGATAATATGTGTGGTATTATTGGTGTAATTGACCGGCGCCGCCAGCTCATGGACGGCTCAAAGATCAGGGATTCGCTCGCCATGATGGATGAGCGGGGCAGCGGAGAAGGCGCGGGGTATGTCGCCTACGGGATTTATCCCGATTACAAGGACTACTTTGCCCTGCACGTCTTTTTTGATAACATCCGCGAGAACAAAGGGGCAATTGACACCCTGCTGGAAAAATGGGGGACGATCGTTCACGACGAACAGATCAAGACCTACGTTCAGCCGAACCTGCGCAAAGTCCACACACCATGGAGGTATTTCTTCCGGCCGGACCGCAGCCTGATGCCGAAAAGTACTACACCTGATGAAGACATTGTCACCCACCTCGTCATGAAAGTGAATTCAGAGAAGAACGGTGCCCTGATCTTCTCTTCCGGAAAAAACCTTGGCGTTTTCAAAGCTGCCGGCTGGCCGGAAGACGTTGCCAATTTTTACCGGATTGAGGATTACCAGGGATATCTCTGGCTCGCCCACAACAGGTACCCGACGAACACTTCCGGCTGGTGGGGAGGGGCACACCCGTTCAATCTCCTGAACTGGAGTGTTGTGCACAACGGGGAGATCACATCCTACGGTACCAACCGGCGTTATATCGAAAGTTACGGGTACAAGTGCACCATGTATACCGATACGGAAGTTGTGGCATATCTCGTTGACCTGCTGATCAGGAAACACGGACTTTCTGAAAAGATGGCTGTACGGGCGCTTGCCCCTCCGTTCTGGGAGGAGATCGACCGGATGCCGGCAAAGGAACAGGAACTGAACCGGGCCATCCGGCTGGCCTATGGTTCTGCCATGATGAACGGTCCGTTTGCGATCTGTGTTGCCAATGAAAATTCCCTCGTGGGTTTCACCGACCGCATCAAACTCCGTCCGCTCGTCTCTGCAGAACACGGGGACCGGCTGTTCATCTCGAGCGAAGAAGCAGCCATCCGCACGATTGATCCGGACATAGAGAATGTAACCATGCCAAAAGCCGGTGAACCCGTGATCGGGAGGGTGATTGCATGAGCATCGGCAGCATCCCTCTCCGGTATAAAGTTACGATCGATCCGGAACAATGCATGCTCTGCGGACGATGCGTTGAAAACTGTTCCTATGGTGTATACCGTATGGAAGGAGATAAGATCCGTATCAATTCCCGGAACTGTGTTGCCTGCCACCGCTGCACCGCATTCTGTCCACGGGACGCCATCAGCATCCATGAGAAACCCACCGATTACCGGAGTCACCCGGTCTGGACCCGGGAGGTCCGGGAAAACATCTTCAACCAGGCAAAAACCGGCAAGATCATTCTCGCCGGGATGGGAAATGCCCTCCCCTGGCCCATGATCTTCGACCGGCTCGTACTCGATGCCTGCCAGGTCACCAACCCCAGCATTGACCCGCTCCGCGAACCCATGGAGTTGCGCACCTACCTCGGGAAAAAACCTGCATCGCTTACCCTGAGGGAATCCAAAAACGGGGATGTGGAATTGTTAACAAAACTCACCCCCAACCTCCAGATCGAGACCCCCATCATGATCGGGCATATGAGTTACGGTGCCATCAGCCTTCCCGCCCAGCAGGCACTGGCCAGGGCCGTGAGCCGGTCAGGTACGTTCATGGGGACGGGCGAAGGCGGGCTCCATGAGTCACTCTACCCGTACCAGAAAAATATCATCGTCCAGGTCGCATCGGGCCGTTTCGGCGTGGATATCAATTATCTCGAACGCGGGGCTGCGATCGAGATCAAGATCGGGCAGGGTGCAAAACCGGGTATCGGAGGACACCTTCCCGGGGAGAAAATATGCGCTGATGTAGCCTGCACCCGCATGATCCCTGAGGGCAGCGATGCGATAAGCCCGGCCCCGCACCACGACATCTACAGTATCGAAGATCTCAAGCAGCTCGTCCGGAGCCTGAAAGAAGCAACCGAATGGAAAAAACCGGTCTTTGTCAAGATCGCCGCAGTCCATAACGTCGCTGCGATCGCTGCAGGGATCGCACGGTCATCTGCCGATGCTGTTGTCATTGACGGGTTCCGCGGCGGGACCGGGGCAGCACCGGTCGTTTTCCGGGATCATGTTGGTATCCCGATAGAAGCGGCCATAGCCAGTGTCGATGCAAAACTTCGCAGCCAGGGAATCCGGAACGAAGTCTCCGTTATTGCAAGCGGGGGTATCCGCCAGAGCGCAGATGTAGCAAAGATCATCTGCCTTGGCGCAGATGCTGTCTACATAGGAACGGCAGCCCTTGTCGCAATGGGGTGCCGCGTGTGCGGTACCTGCAACCGGGGGGTATGCGCATGGGGTATCGCAACCCAGAAACCCGAGCTGACGAAACGCCTGGATCCCGAGACCAATGCGGTCCAGGTCGAGAACCTCATCCATGGCTGGACCCTCGAACTCGCCGAGCTGATGGGGGCTGCCGGCATCAACAGCATCGAGAGTCTCCGGGGCAACCGTGATCGTCTCCGGGGCTACATGCTGGACGAAGGACTTCTGAACGTACTCGATGTGAAGACGGTGGGAGCATAAGAATGAGCATCGTAACCATTGATGCAAAAAACATCCATTATACGCCGCTGAACCAGCAGATCCGCCAGGAAGTGGCAAGGGGCGTAAAAGAGATTGTCATCAACAACGTGCTCGGCCAGCGGTTCATCGGTGACGGACTTCGCGGTGACGGGGTGACCATCACGGTCAACGGAGTACCCGGTGGCGACCTTGCCATGTTCATGAGCGGGCCGACGATAGTCGTTCACGGTAATGCCGACCATGCTCCTGCCAACACCATGGACAAAGGTAAGGTTGTCATCCACGGGAGCGCCGGTGATGCAGTCGCCCACAGCATGCGGGGCGGCCGGATCTATGTCCGGGACAACATCGGCTACCGTGGGGGCATCCACATGAAGCGGTACCAGGAGAAACGCCCCATTCTCGTAGTGGGCGGCAGTGCCCGTGCCTTCCTTGGTGAATCCATGGCCGGGGGAATCATCATCGTCCTCGGGCTCAAAGGTGCCCGGCCTATTTCGGAGCAGGGTGTCGGCAGCGGCATCCACGGCGGGGAGATCTTTGTCCGTGGCCCGGTCGACGATCTGTGTCTCGGGAACGGGTCACGGCAGACACCGGTTACTGATGAGCAGAAAGAAATGATCCGCCCCATCATAGAGGATTTCGCTCAAACGTTTGGCATGGATGCAGCACCCCTGCTTGCATCGGAATACACCCGTATCGCTGCTACCAGTGCACGGCCGTTTGCAAACAAGTATACATGGGAGTGAGAGCGATGGCAGAGAAAAGTTATCTTGATTTGAAAAGCGAGGTCTGGGATACCGGGAAATGCTCGGGCTGCGGTGCCTGCGTGGCAGTCTGCCCGGCTGATGCCCTCTCCTTTGCCGAAGGGGAAATGGTAACAAGCCCGCAGACCACGGGATACTGTAAACAGGCAACCGACAATGTCCGGTGCGGGGCATGTTATGATGCATGCCCGCGAACCGGCAGCCAGCCGGCTGATACGCTGGGGAAGTATCTTGAACTGGTTCCGGCAAAAGCGGCATTCGAGATCCCGCACCGGCAGAGCGGTGGTGCTGTGACCGCAATCCTTGCAAATGCACTTGATGAAGGCCTTATCGATGCAGTCGTAACCGTTACGGAGGATCGCTGGTCCTTAAAACCATCATCGGTTATCATTACCCGGTCAGACGTCCTCATCCAGCAGGCGGGCAGCCGCTACAGCTGGTGGGTGCCCCTGCTCGCAGCGCTCAAGAATGCCGTTGTGGAACGGAAATTCCGGTGCATCGCTGTCGTCGGGGTCCCCTGTGCGGTCCAGGCGCTTGCACGGATCCGCACGAGCGAGAACGATCTCCTCAAACCCTATGCAAAGTCGATCCGTCTCGTCATCGGCCTTTTCTGTACCGAAACGTTCGATTATACCGCGCTCATGCAGGGAAAACTCCGGACCCATTACCAGCTCGATCCTCATGAGATCCGCAAACTGGATGTCAAGGGAAAACTCGAGATTTTAAAACAGGACGGCAGTACGACCACCGTCCCGCTCGCTGAACTGGAAACATGCATCCGGAAGGGTTGCCATTACTGTACCGATCTTACCGCAGTTCTCTCAGATATTTCCGCCGGATCGGTCGGAACCCCGGCAGGGACAACCACGCTTGTTATCCGCACCCCCGCGGGCAAAGGATTTGTGGACAGCGCGGTCAGGAACAACAGGCTCACGCTCGGTACGGGTGCAGATCTGGCGGCGATTGAGAAACTGGCGACGGCGAAAATCAGAAAAAATTCCAAAAAGTGATCATTTTTTATAAGAAATCCTCATAAAAACTCTGACGCTCTTTTGGGCTCCCCCCGCACGCTATGGCATCCCCCGCTTGCGATGGTGCGTATTACCGGTAAGAACTCGTGGAGAAATTTACGTGTACAGGTAATGGAGAAACATCACAATGCGCCCCCGCTCCCAACGGGCTGGGCTGGTGCAAGAGGGTCAATCATCACTTGAAAAGAGGATTCCTGCAGAGCAATTTTTTTAATTTACTTTTGATGATGCACGAAGAGCATGCAACTACTGTAACGATGAACGCCGCCGCCCCCGAAGGGACGCCCCCGCGGCGGATCAATTACCAGAAGCAACCAACTAAAACCGACTCGCCCCGCCATGCCTCGGGGAGGCCCTGAGGCGGGGAACCTTCGCAATACTGAAATTTTTTACCGAAAAGAATCTGTTCTGAAAAAGACTGGCTAATATTTTTGAGAAGGGAAATCCCCTCATATCCTTACCGTTTCCGCAGTATCCTGACAAGAGGGGAACACCGGTCAAAGAACCCGGCAATGAACGGTGCAAACTCCTGCTGCCAGCAGTCTGCCCCTTCCAGGAGAGTCCACCCGCTCTCAAGGGACTGCCGGACATGCTTGCCAAGGCTCGCGGTCGTGAGGAGTTCCTGTGATGAGAGCAGGCGTTTTGCCGCGGTATATTCCCGTGGCACTTCCATCTCGTACCTTCCCTCGTCGATATAGGGGCCGGCAGTCCGTTCGGCAAGGTGTTTATTCCGGAACTTGTCGGCATTGACACGGTTCCAGAGGGGCGGGCCGGCATGCCGGCGGACGGAGGGGAGTTCCCCTACAAGCAGTTCTATCAGGAACATGCTACGCTCGGGTTGCATATCGTAGTGCGCATGATGGACGGCAAAACCATTGCGCTCAAGCAGCTCACACACTGACAAGAGGCTGCGCTTCAGCTGGGGAACAACCACCTCAGGGATGTACGGAGGAGTGTCAAATACGATTGCGTACACAAAGGTCTTCCGCTGCCGGATAACAGCCGCAAGTTCCTGCTTTAAGATGCAGCGTTCAAGCGCATGTGCAAAGAACTCGTCCGATGGAGATTCGAGATACCCCCGGGCAAGCTCGACAAATCCCGCCATCTTGTCAAGCGAGACTGCAGCGGCTACATTGCGCCGTGGATCAACGGGATCGATGACGACGAGCGGTTCATCAAATGCCTTTGCCGCATGGTGTTCGATATCAATAATGATGTGCGGCCTCCACCCGGCGAGCTGCCTCAAGAAGAGGGGTGAACCCGCCATAATGGAGGACGAGCAGTTCGCACAGGTACCCGGAAAACCCTTCGGTCATCTGGTCGGACCCGTAGATCCCTCCAGCTTTGGTGAACCGCTTTAACAGCAGCACATCGTCTATCAGGCCGTTTATCTTGTCCGTGATATACCGGGTGTGGAACGGTGTGCGGTCAACGGCACTCTGGATCATGGTTGCGCTGTCAACCTTATAGCAGGGAACAAGGTCCACATCTACGTCATCGATATTCGCGTTGATGTACGGGTGTTCGGCATATTTTTCATGGAACTTATCCGTATAGGCTCCTGCAATCGAGCGGGCAAGAGCAAGGCCCTGCAATTCAAGTTCCTCCCGGGGCAGGGAGGGATCAAAGAGCATGAACACATCGAGATCCCGGTCGCCACGCAGCCACGTGTGCCGGGCAATGGAACCCACAACCATTCCCTCTGCCTTCCCGCTTTGAGCAATCGATGCAAGGAGGCGTTGTGCAAGGCCGCAGACATGGTCGCGCTCCTGCTTTGTCGGGCGGAGGGTGGAAAGCACTTCTTCTTCAAGGGGGAGACGCTTCACCACACCACCTCCAGCAGGTCTTCATACACCGGTCCCCGTGGCGTGAGGGTACTTTTCTTGAGTTTCATCCCACAGATCATACAGTCACCATAGGTTGTTCCGT
Source organism: uncultured Methanoregulaceae archaeon (assembly GCA_963818425.1). Taxonomy (GTDB): domain Archaea; phylum Halobacteriota; class Methanomicrobia; order Methanomicrobiales; family Methanospirillaceae; genus Methanoregula. The sequence continues at coordinate 27,600 of CAWFSA010000018.1, forward strand.
CAAGAACGCGGAGGATTGTGAAGAGAGATGGATCTGGTGCTTTCACCCGAGCCAGCGTTGCATGAGGGGTAAACCCCCGGGTTTCCCGTTCAAACCCCAGCGGCGCAAGGATCTCCTCTACCTGGTGGAAGAGTTTTTTCCCCTCACCCCGATCGCTGATGGTCCACCACACCGTATGCGGGCGTTTCGGGTTATTCACCGTCACGGTCCCCACGGTTACGGGAAACGGCCGGAAAGAGACGCTCCTGAGTGCAGCACTCACCTGCGGGAGATCTTTTTCTGCAACTTCCCCCAGGAACTTGAGGGTAATGTGGATAAGCGCCGGTTCAACAAGGGTAAGGCGCGCTGAACAGCCGCAAAGCTTCTCCTGCGCTCCTTTCAACCGGTCCTTGATCTCAAAAGGAAGTTCGAGTGCTACAAACGCCCTTACCATTACGGTACTATTATTCCATTCACCTACTAATGGTAATCGCTCCAGAAAACCGACAGGATTCACATGCACAAACCAAGATTTTTTTATTCACATACTTCCAATGGGATAGCTGACAGAGAGAGGGTGTTTTTGTGCCGAAAAGTTTGCAGCTGATTGTCTATACGCTTGAGCATTGCCCGAATTGCGACCTTCTCAAAGGTTTTTTGAAAAAGAAGGGTCTCAAATACCGTGAGCGCGACCTGTCCAGTGCAGAATCACTCACTGAACTCAGGGTAAACGGGGTATTCGTGAACGAAGCCCCCGTGCTCCGGAAGGCAGATGATTTTTATACGTCAGCAGATCTCTTTCCTGCAGGCAAACTGGACACAGAACACCTATCCCGGCTGCTATCAGGTGAATAATGGCACGCCGGGAAACCAAACAGCTGACATTTGAGGGGGTTACCGTCCCGGCACTCCCGTACGTCCGTACAACAGACGGGCACATTATTGAATGGGACCGCCAGCGCATCGTTCGTCAGATTGTCGAAGAAACCAAACTCGTTGAAACTTTTTATGGGTATGAGGGCGCAAGCGAGGAGACGGCGCAGGAGATCGCCCTTGATGTCGAGAACAGGATCAAGAACATGGGCCTTAAGTCCCTCTCCGGCCCGCTCATCCGGGAGATTGTCAATATCATCCTGCTCGAGAAAGGCATGATCCAGTACCGTAATGTCTGCACCCGGGTCGGTACACCGGTCTTACGATGCCCATCAGATCGATGTGGGAAGGGGCTTTGAAGCGCACGACAACGCCAACCTGCAGGAGAACGCTGAGACCTCTCACAAGAAGAAAGCGGACAAGATCTCAAAAGAACAGTACCTGCTCCAGCTTCCTCCGGACCTGGCCGATCACCACCTCTCCGGGGAGATGCATATCCACGACCTTGAATATTTCGGGACGCGCCCGTTCTGCCAGGACTGGGACCTGCGCTACTTCTTCTACTACGGTCTTATGCCCGATGGCAATGGTACGAAGGCATCCGTTGCAGGCCCTGCAAAACGGGCAGAGGTTGCTATCCTTCACGCGGTCAAAGCCCTCGGTTCCGCCCAGACGAACTTTGCCGGAGGTCAGGGCTATTACAACTTCCTCACCTTCCTTGCCCCTTTCATGGAGGGCATGCCCTACGAGGAGATCAAGCAGATGGTGCAGATGTTCGTGTACGAGATGACCCAGATGATGGTAGCCCGCGGGGGCCAGCTGGTGTTCTCCTCCATCCAGCTCTGCCCGGGTGTTCCCACCCTCTGGCAGGATAAACCCTGTGTCTACAAAGGCAAGATCTGGGATGGTAAGTCTGCACCGAAACGTACCTATGGCGAGTTCGAGCGCGAAGTGCGGCTTCTCTTCAAGGCGCTGATGGAGGTAATGCTTGAAGGGGATTACTGGGGCAAGCCATTCAATTTCCCCAAGCCTGAGATCTCCATCGAACCGGATTTCATGACCGAGCGCGAGGATTTCAACCGGAAGAACCCGGACCTTCCCACATTCCAGGAACTGTACCTGATGACCTTTGAACTCGCCTCAAAGTTCGGTACACCCTATTACGACAACCAGCTCCCTGCATACCGGGGGGCCGGTAAAGGTATTTCCTGCTACCAGTGCTGCGCCTATCAGTTCTCGGCCGTTGCCGATAAGGACTCGGATTTCGATAAAAAACTGATCTTTGAAGAGGGGCGCCACTTCTCCATGGGATCGTGGCAGGTCGTTTCCGTGAACTGTCCGCGTGCTGCCTATAATGCCGAGGGGGACGACACCCGGCTCTTTGCTGAACTCAAAAAACTCATGGATGTAGCTGTCGAGATCTTCAAGATCAAGCGGCGCTGGATGGACCTGATCCGTGCCAACAACCGCATGCCATTTGCCATGCAGCGCCCAAAGGATCCCAACACGGGTGAACGCGGTGCCCTGGCTGTCGATCTCGAAGGACTGGTATACACCATTGGTGTCGTCGGGGTCAACGAGATGATCCAGCACCACACCGGTAAACAGCTCCACGAGTCCAGGGAAGCGTTTAAACTTGCTATCCGGGCCATGACCGAGATGGAGCTCTATGGCCGGGAACTGTCACGCAAGAACAACATGACCATTGCACTCGCCAGGACTCCCGCCGAGACCACCGGGCAGCGGTTCGCGGTCGCCGACCTGCTTGACCGGCGCTACCACGACTTCGCAAAAGTGGTAATCAAGGGAGATCTCGAAGAGGGGCTGGAACAGCTGGGCAAGAGTCGGGACCTGCCAATCTACTACACGAACGGTACCCATGTTGCTCCCAGCGCAAATGTCCCCCTTACAAAACGCATGGAGATCGAACATGTCTTTTTCCCCATTGTTGATGGCGGCAACATCTTCCACATCTGGCTTGGTGAAGCCCGTCCTGATCCCCGGGGACTCATGGACATGGCCATGAAACTCTGCCGGACCACCCAGATCGGGTACTTTGCATTCACCCGGGACATCACGGTATCGCTCAGGCAGTTCCACGAGAGAAAGAATGGGAAAAAATCGGTCTCCCCGTGGGTACCGACAGATTTCCCGGTCAAAGCGTAAACCTGTACCCTATTTAAGGGAAAAACCCGCGTCCGGAAATCTTTTTGATCGTCTCCATTTTTTTTTAAAACCGGGATAAAGTCCTGTTTCTTTTTGTAACGGGTATCGTTTCAATCAGGCAGAGAATGGTCATGGATTTGTTATTCCCCTTATGACCGGATTCTTTAAAAAAAATCAGGATTGTCTAACTTTTTTCAGCGTGATATCCATCAGACCCCGGTGGACACGATAGTAACTGTGGACGCGGTCAACCGGATGGTCAAGCATGACGGTGACAGATTCATCATCGACAATAATCCTGACACAATCTACGTCGATATCAGCATAAGGTGCGTTTTTCGTGTCGGCCGGCAGGGTCGCCGTAATGAATATCCAGTCATCGGATTCCATCACTTCGTAGGGAATGTCATCATCGTCTTCCGGCGAATCAACATGAGAGAACCGGGGGTCTTCAGACGAAGGCTGACGGGTGATGATCGTATACCCGACAATGCGGGCATGCTGGCTTTCCGGCATATTTTTTACAATATCTTCAACGATCTTTGCCAGGTTGCTGAATACATCATCGTAAGGACCGTTCGGATTATTCTGCATGTACACCTCGGAGGGTATAAGTATCCTGTATCCGTTTCACCAGCCCGTGGCGCTGAAACTGGTTCAGGATCGGAACGAGGTCTCCTCCAGATATCCCGGTGACCTGTTCCAGTTCCGGAACCGTAAGGGAGTCATGGGAGAGTGCAATGATTACAGTGATCTCTCTTTCGCTTCTGAATAAATCTTTATGGTTGCGGGCAATATCGTTGATTTTTATTTCAATATCATGATTGACCTGTTCGAGGTTTTCCAGGATCTGGTCGTGGGCGCGGATCATCCGCCCGAGCAGGATAACAGATTTTTTCAGCCGTTCATCCTCTTCATCATCCTCAGGGAGGCCCTTGCTGAAAATCCGGACTTCCTTGAGACTGACATCGATGAGGATATCATTAGCCAGGTAGTAGTACTTCCTCCGCCGTTCATCTACCTGGCTGGAAAGGATGGCTTCCCTCTCCATCATCTGCAGGTGGTCGATAACCGCCTTGGGGGAAAGGGTCAGCGTGTCCGATATCTCAGTAACAAAACAGGGTTTCTGCCGCAACAGTTCAATGATCCGCCGGCGGTTCCGGTTCCCGAGGATATCGAGCAGGCGGGCAACCTCAACAGCATCATTCATCTTTACATAATGTTAGTGTTGTCAATATTTAGGTATTCTCAAGACCGGTTCTGTTAACTTGTCATGAGATTGAAAAGAGTGTTAACTGTCATGGGGCAAATTGTACACGCTTTCAATTTGAGGTTACAGAAATGTACCTTGATGTCGTATCAATATTAAAATGACAGTTATTAAAAGTGGAACCACTACTTGCCAAAATAATAAAGCCCCCATTTACCAAAAGTTGTTTTTCATCAATTATGATATTTGCGTGGTTTTTCCATAAATCTGCCCTGATTTTTATCGGTGTAGTGCGTGTATCAATCTCAAAGATAATCTCTCCAGATTTTCTCTGAATGACTAAAGATTGATACCGTGCTTTAATATCCCAAGGTAAGACATCCCCTGTTACCCATTCATTATTTTGAACATTAAGTACCAAATTATTAGATTCGTTATACAATTTTAATGAGAAATCTAAATTTCCATTTTCATCCAATCTCGCGCTAACCAATTCTTCACCATCAACAACAATCAATTTCCCGTTGCAATTGAAGATATTTGTACCAATTACAATATTATCAGATTCATCATTTATTTTTAGAAAACCTTGTGAATATCCATTTTTTACATTATATGGATCTGCTTTATAATCGCGTTGTTCTTTTGTGGTTATACTGCCTTGCGTTGCTTCATCATGGCAATTTGGACAAAGAACCATCATATGTTTAACGTCGTGTTTCTGTATTTTAGGCCATGGAATTATATGGTGATATTGAATGAAAGGACGCCCGCATTTACAGCAACCAAACGCTGCCTCTTGACGCAATTCTCGTTTAAGAATCTCTGGAGGATGAGATCGTTTCCCAGCAGGACACATTTCAAGTTCAATTATTTTTTCAAGGGTTTAAACTTATTATTGAAAAAAGCAAAAAATTATTTTGCCTGCGCACTTGCTGCATTCTGGATTAAAGTCATCCACTTGTTTTCTCCCTCCACAACAATTCCACACGCTTCCGCAGGTGTCATACCGTTGAGTGCTTCATGCCCCCTCACAAAGTTGTGATAAATCTGCATTCCCGGAAGAACCATTGGAATGATTACCGGAATCAACACGTTTGACTTTTTTTCCAACGCAACGTCAGACCCCCGTCAACTTGACAGAACCCATTTCATTCCTCGCATTTAATCCCACGAGGGTAAACACTCACTCCCACCCCTCAACAACTTAACAGAACCTCAAGACCGGTTCTGTTCATTGCATCCGACAGATCATGAATAGTATTTCTTTAATGCACTGTCATTTATCAGGAAAGCGGGCCAATACCTATAGGTGACTTTTTTGGAGAGACAACGTGTCCAGTCAAGTAACCTTCGTTCCGTAAGTTATGACGAAGCCAGAAAGAACCTTGAGATCGAATTTCATTCCGGCATTATTCACCAGTACCAGAACGTCCCTTCAAAGATCCACACTGACCTGATGAACGCATCGTCTGTGGGGATCTTCTATAACGAGAAAATAAAGAACCGTTTCCGATCTATCTCTATCGACAAGCAGGCAATCAAATAAATTGTTGGTAATGGATCCCTGCAACCTGGCAGGGCTTCCTTTGTTTTCACTTTTTGATGTGAGAAACCAATCGTTTATTCACCTCTTCCCAGTTGACAATGTTCCAGAATGATTCGATAAACTTTGCCCGATCGTTCTTGTAGTCAAGGTAATAAGCGTGTTCCCAGACATCAAGGGCCATGAGGATCCGGAACCCCGGGATGAGATTCACGTTATGTTTCTCAAGCTGCATGATGAGCAGCCGGTTCGTCTTCATGCAGTACAGTGAGTACCGCCCACCCGGAACCTTCGGGTACTGGACGCTGCCTGAGTGAACTCCTTTTTGAACCGGGCAATGGATCCGTATTCAGCATCGATTGCCTTTGCAAGTTCGCCTTTCGGGACACCTCCTCCTCTTCCGGCAGGTGCAAGGTTCTCCCAGAACAGTGAATGGAGACGGTACCCCCCGACATGGAAAGACAACTCTTTTAACGTAGCTTTCATGTCGGGATCGGTATTCTCTTTCCGGGCTTTGTCGAGCTTTTCGAGAACCGCGTTTGCACCGGTCACATAGGCCTGATGATGTTTCGTATGGTGCAGGGTCAGCTGCTCCTCAGAGATAGCCGGGGCGAGTGCTTTATAGTCGTACGGCAGTTTCGGCAATGAGTAAAACTTACTTCCATCCATGCTTTAAGAACCCTCCTCTGCTGGATAATGGGTATGGGGATGTTCTCCTATTTGGTTCATTGTATGCAGGCTGTGGACACCTGTCGTGACAGGATTCCCCATAAGTATTGTTTCGGATTGTACGAACCTGAATGTATCATCCATAACCGCCATCTCAATCTACCCGCCACTGCCGCGTGTGCAATTAAAATAAGATCCTGTAGCTCGGAAAAATAAAAAAAAGAGCCGCAGGGGAATGGTAAAAAAAGTCCTCCGAACAATCCATTGAAAAAAGGAATGTCCACTACACCGGCTTATTGCAGTGCGGCAGTCATGGCCGCTTGCACTTTCTCGTCCTGTTCAGATTCGAGCGCTTTTTTCAGGGCAGATTTCACGTTATTTCCCCCCAGAACACCGAGGGCGTGGACCGCCATCAGCCGGACATAGACGTTTTCATCCTTTAAAAGAATAATGAGGGGTTCAACAGCGTCTGAGTCCCCCAGATCGTGAAGCCCTTTTGCTGCCATGTAACGGACATGGTCGCGGTTGTCCTTGAGCCCCTGGATGAGCGGCTGTACAGCTTTTTCATCCGCGATCTTACCCAGTGCTTCGGCAGCACGGTACCGCGTCTCCCACCTGGGTTCTTTCATGGCATCGGCCAGCGGTTCGATAGCAGCCTTGCCAATAGTGGACAGGGCAAGCGTTGCCTGTTCACGGACAGATTTATCAAAATCTGCAAGTGCCTCTATCAGGGGCTGGATTGCCCGGGGGTTCTTTGCCTGTCCCAAAAGGTATGCGGCGTACTGTCGCGTCTCGGGATCCGTATGTTCATGGAGCACCCTGACCAGATCGCTCAGCCCCTGTTTCTCAAGTTCTTCAGCACCTTCTGGTTTTTTGGGTATATTTGCATCAACCATATATCTCATTGAATTATCTCCTGTCTACTTATTTAAGAGCGATCACGATACCGGCAAGGACTTTGGCCCGCCTTCCGGATGTTTTTAAAAAACACGGTGGGCAGGAAAAAGTTCTGCCGCTGCAGTGTATGAAGACGGGTATTTATAGCAATGCTGATTTCTGAAGGGGGAGGCAAATTAATGGTATAGGAATGAATGCCAGGTATCCGGCATTCCCTCACTCACGGGATCGCGATAACCTCCGTCACCCGATGTGATATCATGAGAGTTACCGGATTTCAGAGCGCACCTATCTGGGATGCAGTGACATCAAGTGACCGGGCAACCGACAGGACACCTTGGGCCGTAGCGTGCGGGAGGTCCTCTTCAACGAGGATCCCACGATAGATATCCCGGAGGGTTATAAGCGTATTCGTAAATTCTGAAAGCAATGCTCTGGCTCCGGCAACATCACGGCCATGGGACAGATTCCGGACCGCGAGGATCTCGGTTTTTCCCTTCACGACACGTTCCTCGGCTCGGGTTGTGTCAATCCCGCAGTGGTTCAGGTTGGCATTTACCATGCCGGAGCGGGTCAACACCCCGATGCCCAGGTCTATCGTCTGCCCAAGCAGGATATCCAGGGAGGATTTGGCCCGGTGATTCCGGATTATGTGGGCATATTCAGGGGAAGTGGCGTGGATCTTCTTGTTCGCCAGTTCGATACCCGCATTATTTCGCACCCTGAGTGCTGAAGCAAGTTCTGTGCGCATGGTGACTGTCTCCTCAAATTTCTTTTATGCCGGGGTAATTTCAATTCCATTCTCCCCTAAGGTGCTCCGTGTTTCCTCAAGACCGGATCATAAGCAGGTCAATTTGGGTAAACATTCCGTGAAACTTCCAGGGAACTACCGTTATGGTTATTCCTGGTAATGGAACACTGGACAGACGGTCAGCAGGTACTCTCTTAAATGTGTAAAATCACCGGAGTTGAATGAGGGAACCTGGAGGTTATGACAATAAAGGCCGCGGTACAGCGAAGGAAAACACGGACATTACTCCCAAAATCTTCGCAGTTAACCGGTTATTTTTATATTACGTAAAGCGATGCTGTTTATATGAACTACAAAGTCATCGCTCTCATGGTCGTATGCATTGCGGTTGTGGTCGCAGCCGGTTGCACGGGGATACCCGCAACAGCGCTGGAAAAGTCATCCTCTCCGCAATCGTCAAATGTCTATGCTTCGGATAGTGCTGTCCGGTCAGAATCTGCCAGCGGTGCCGCACCGGTCCCGGTCCCCACAAGTGCCCCGTCATCCGGTTCTTCTACCGGTATCGATACCAAGATCATCAGGACCGCGTATATCACCATCGAAGTTAAGGATGTAACCGGTTCTGTTGACCAGCTCAAAAACATGGTAACGGCAAAAGGCGGGTATCTCTCTTCCTCAAGTATTTCGAAAGGGTACAATGACCGGCTCTCGGGGACGGTCGTGCTCCGCATCCCGCAGGCGGAGTTTGAGAACACCCTTGCCGGTGTGAAAGCCATCGGAACCGTCAAATCGGTTTCAACGCAGGGAGAGGATGTGACCGAGCAGTATGTCGATATTCAGGCACAGAAAACCTCGTACCAGAACCAGCTTGTCCAGTACAACGAGATTATGAAAAAGGCCGTCAAGGTCAGCGACGTGATAGAGATCCAGCAGCAGATCGACCGCGTCCAGACAGAACTTAACCGGCTCGAAGGCCGGCTGAAGTACCTCGACAGCCGTATTGACATGTCAACCATTACGGTCACCCTCCAGGAGCCGGAACCAGTCGGCGGCGAAACCGGACATAACTTCGTTACCACCATCAATGAAGGGATAGCCGGGTTCTTTGGCATGGTCGATGTCATCATAATCCTGCTGTTCACCCTGCTGCCAGTCATCATTCTCGGTGCTCTAGGGTACGGGATCTACCGCTGGAGAAAAGGAAACCAACCGGCAAAGGCACCCGTTGAATTGACGGAAAAGAAATAATTGTATATTTTTTCACTGCATTTCAGGCAGCTGCCGGATTCTTACCAGATCTTCGGAGTTGTTTTGATCTATTGTTAACGGTACTGCCGCTATCCGCGCCGGAACCCCGCTATTCCCGTCACCCCTATGAACGGGCTGGCGTAGGGGAACGTAGATCAGTTCGCGGAGCTCTTTTGCTTACTCCATTCCATTCAGCCGGATCTCCTGGACTGCCTGATGGACAGATCCAACAACCAGGCACGACAGGAAAATGCCGGGTTGAACAGTTGGTTTAAAGATAAATGGTTATTGGAGACCATGTAACACCGGAAGGATGTGTACCGGCATCCCGAAGATGAGGGAGAAATCTGATGAGAAACCGGAGAGAGAGCGCCAGAAAATAAAAAAGGCTCAGGGAGCTGCTGTAGTGATGTTGGCTGCCGCATTTGTTGTCGTTACCGTTGTCGTTTTAACGGTTGTCATGGTTGCAGTGGTTGTGGTAGTTATCACCGCGGGAGGGGTTGTTGATGCAATCGCTGTTGTTGTTTTTGCCATGCTGCCGCCACCACTGGTGACCGGTGCAGCGGCTATACCCGTGGTGGTGTTAACGGACAGGGCTACCGATCCGTGTCCTATCGTTGTGGTTCCGCTCGTGAGGGATTTGCCATCTTTGTAGATCTCTACCAGCAGCTCACGGGCAGAACCATCCTGCTTCATAAATTCTGCCTGTACGGTGCCATTGGCATTCTCCACCTCCCAGACACGGTCACCAGAGTTACCGGGTACGGTTGTCAGGATATCCGGCATACCATAGCTCCCTTCAAACCCGCCAAGATAATTGACGTGAATGAATACACCGGTTACCGGAATGGGCTTTGTAGCGGGTACGAAGGGGACGATAGTACCGATTGCAACCGGGCGTGTTGTGGCGGGGGTAACCGGAGTTGTCGTTTCCCCAACGGGAGTAGTCGTATCGCCGCTGGTCAGCATCGGGAGGACAAAGAAGGCACCGGCTGCAACGAGGAGGATGGCAAAAAGTGCTACCGCTGCAGTAAGGAGCGTCTTTTTACCCGGTATGAAACTCCTGCCACCCGGGGGTTTTGGCGGGAGTGAGGTGTCGCGGGAACTCTCATACGATGGAGTGGAGGCAGGTGGTGTACCGGGGGCGGATTCTACCGGGACGACCGGGGGGATGAAATCCTTTCCGGCCGATTTCTCCGCGGGTGCCGGGGCTGGTTCCTCGTCATGGTCATCCCATGAGAGTGATGGTTCAAAAGGATTCCTGACCGGAACGGTCCGCAATGCATCAGGAGGTATCTTATCGGTGGAACGTTCCATAAGAGGTTCAATAGACTTGATATCCTCATCGATAGGGCGGGAGGCTGGTGTTTTTACGACCGGGGCCGGGGGTGTTGCCGGGACCTGCGTTACCGGGGGGCAACCGGGGGTTGCACGGGCACTGAAACCGGCAGGGTCCGGACAATCGGAGAGCCACAACGGTTGCAGAAAACCGATTCGGCGGGAACCTTGTTGCCGCATTTCGAACAGAACATACTCGTACCAGGGGGGAGAGATCAGACTGCCTGACCGCGGGTGAGGGAGGGACAGCGGTGACAGGAGGGGTTACTTCAGGACGCATAACAGAGCTCATATCATCTGTCACCGATCCCGCCGGACGATTCTCAACAGACGGGACTGCCGGTCGGATGGGAGAGCGAACGATCTCGTATCTTGGGCCTGCTGCCGGTTCAACCCGCCTGAGAGCCGGTTCTGGTCCCGGGATCACGTTCCGGATTACCTGATCGGGAGAGAACGAGACATTTTCCTTTAATACCCGCATCCACTCGTCGCGCTCCTTGATCCGGTTCCCTCCTACCTGGCGGGAGAAGGTAAGGATCATCTGTCGCGTCTCACCGGTCTTTGTTATGACCGAGAGCATGATGATCTGGTCACGAATTGCATTTTCTGCTGATTCAAATTCTTTTATAGTAACAAGCGGGATCTCCGTGGGGGGCAGGAGATTTTTTGCCCGGTCGATAAGGATGATCCGCTTGTTCGTCAGGATCCCCTCGAACGGGATCGCCTTGACATAGACCCCCTGTGTCCTCACAAGCACTGTTTCATCGCTGCGGAGTTCTGGATCTGCCATGATACCACGTTGTGCCTACTATCCGGTAGTGGTTGATTCTTAATAATGAAAAAGATATTTATCAGGTTTGCGGTAAAGAGGATCTGCTTTATCACTTTTTTATGGGGGATCGTGATAAAAAACGAAAACGCAAAGCAACCCGGAGCATTATGTCTGACAACGGTACCGGTAAAAATTTAAACACCGTGTGCGATGGGGTACGGTATGGAACACTCATGGACTGCTCTTATTCTGGTGATCCTTGTGCTCTGTTCCGCCGGCTGTCTGGAGAACCTGTCTGGGGAACCGCCGCATAAAACAGAAACACCGGCACCCACCACCGTAATACGAGTGCAAACCAACTCACCATTAAAATCCCCTTCAGAAATGGCACTCCAGCCAAGCGATCTGCCCTCCGATTATGTCCTGCAGGACCGGTCGGTTATGGCATCACCGGAAGTGTCCCAGCTTGGCCGCGACCTTGGCTGGAGACAGGGGTATTTTGTCTCTTTTTACCGAATGGACAGCAATAACCATGTCCTTACCCGTGTACGGCAGTCCGTCAGTATCTTTACCTCCGACACTATGAACGGGATCTTTTTAGTTGAAATGGAGGATCTGAAAAACCAGCAGATCTCCCCGGGAACACGGTACGAAATCCCGTTCCCGGCGGTCGGGGAGAGGAGTATCGCGTTCCGGGATATGAATTCAACCGATGCAGAGTGGCCGGTGACGTACACGGTCATATTCACAAAGAAGAACGTGTACGAGAAGATCACCATGTCCGGGACGAGTACGGATTACGAGACCCTGAAGCGCCTGGTACAGCGGGCAGAAGCGCTCGTGCAATAAATCCAGGTCCCTGTTCCTTTTTTGTAATACCGGGCAGATGGTACACGGTACCCATGGTCTTTCACTGCCGGCAGTGCGGTTCGTGCTGCATGTACCTTGGTGATTATATCGTGATTGAGCGCCAGACCGGGCCGTTCACGTTCGCCTGCGAATCGGTCTCGAGCGGTACCCCGTTCACTGCAGAAGTTGACGAGGACAAACGCACGATCTTTTCGGATTTCTCCTATCCGGAACAGAATCCGACCGCCTGCCCTTTCCTCCGCCCGGACGGAGACCTTCTCCGCTGCACGATCCACCGCGACAGCCCGGTGCAGTGCAAGTTCTACCGCTGCGTGGTGATGCGGGTGTCGGATTCGCGCGGCCTTCTGCTCGGGACGGTGCGGGGGACACTGGACCTCCATTCCGATGACCATGAGCTCCGGGCTGTTTGGGACGAGATTGTGCGGAGACGGCCGAAGGCTGATGAGGAGGCCGAGCCATGGATTGCCGCGTTCCTGCAGGAGAACGGGTACCGGGTGGATTGATCGGAATTCACCGGCAGGGAAAAAGAGTAATTTATTGTGCCGGCTGCATTGTTGTGACGGGCGCAGAGACAGCGGCCGGCCCGATATAGATGCCGGATCCCAGCCACCAGCTGTCATCGACCTTCATAACGTACCCGAGTTTCTTTTCCACGGTGTTGTTGTGCACGGGGTTAATGTACGTGTACGTGGCAAAGCCTGTACCATTGTAGGCAGCCTGCCGGAGGTCCGTGATGAACAGGTTGCCTTCCGCATCCTCCTCTTTCAGGCGATTGATTCCGATCTTTTCCGGATTTACCGGGTGGGCGATGGTGGTGCCGTTGTAGTCATACGCATAGATATAGAGCACGCCCCGGAAGAACGAGCCGTTCCGGTTGGAGAACCCGGCAAGGGCTTTTTCCTTTCCGTTCTGTTGTGCGTAAGCAACCGCTTCCTGTACGAAAGCAACCATCTCCTCTTTTGTCGCAGTCTGCGGGGCTGCGGGGGTTATTGCCGGTGAGACTACCTCAATGACCGTTTCTGCACCTGTGCGGGATGGTGTCTGTACAGGTGCCGGAGCCTGCGTGCAGCCGGCGGCGAACAGGACAAGAACAATGAGGACACCCGGCAGAACGAACGGACTGATATTCAGCGTCATACCCGGGGTATTAATACCGATTGCAGATAAATACCGCAGAAATTGTCCGCGCACGAGGCTATCCTGAATAAATCTCCTCAAACCGTTGAGGAAACAGTAAAAGAATTACGCCCAGGTCGGAATTCGAATCCGAGTCGATTGCGTGACAGGCAATCATGATAGGCCACTACACTACCTGGGCACTTTTGAACAGTAAATCCCGCCTCCCAGATTCGAACCGGGGACATCGCGGTAGCCGCGCAGTTACCTTGAACGGTAAACCAATCTACAGCCGCGCACTCTACCAGGCTGAGTTAAGGCGGGGCACTGCCTAATAATGTAGGGGTAAATCCGTATTAAACGTATCGTAACACAGCCCGGTTTCCGGGGAAAAACCGGCTGTATCGGGCGTGGTGCAGCGATTGTTTATATAATTCGTATGCATATGTTGTTGTATGACTGCTCGCAAGGATGTTGCGGGGGATCGTCTTCTTCACCGCTAGCCACGCTCATGAAGAAGTAACTGTTTTTGACACCACATTACGTGACGGAGAACAGACCCCTGGTATTGCATTTACGTTTGAACAAAAACTTGAGATTGCCCGCCAGCTCTCCGCAATCGGCGTATACACGATAGAGGCAGGGTTCCCTGCATCATCGAAAGCCGAGAAAGAGACGGTAACGGCTATCAAAAAGCTGGGTCTGGAGTCGAAGATCTGCGGGCTTGCCCGCTCCACAAAAGGCGATGTGGACACCTGTCTTGACTGTAAAGTCGACATGGTCCACGTCTTCATCCCGACTTCGGATATCCAGCGGGAGAACACCATCAACAAGAGCCGGAAGGAAGTGCTTGAGATCACGGCTGATATCATCGGCCATATCCGGAAGCACTCCGACCTGTGCATGTTCTCGGCAATGGATGCCACGCGGACGGACTGGGATTACTTAATTGAGGTGTTCCAGACTGCCGCCGATGCCGGCGCCACGATCATCAACGTGCCGGATACGGTCGGCGTTATCTCGCCATCGGCGATGAAGACGCTTATCACCCGGATCAACAAGGAGGTCCGGTGCCCCATCGATGTCCACTGCCACAACGACTTCGGCCTGGCGGTCGCAAACACGATCGCTGCGGTTGAAGCCGGCGCATCGCAGGTGCAGGTTACCATCAACGGGCTCGGGGAACGGGCCGGCAATGCCGACCTTGCCCAGACGGTGATGATCATGGAGTCGATCTACCGGATAAAGACCGGGATCGAGAAGGCACGGCTGGTCGAGACCTCACGCCTCGTCTCCCGGTTCAGCGGCATCGGGATCCTGCCCATCCAGCCGGTTGTCGGCGAGAACGTCTTCTCGCACGAGAGCGGCATCCACTCGCAGGGCGTCCTTAAGAATACAGCCACCTTCGAGCCGGGTATCATGACCCCGGAGATGGTCGGGCACCGCCGGCGGCTGACCCTCGGGAAGCACGTGGGCCGGCATGCGGTACGGCAGATGCTGACCGATGTCCACATCGAGCCGGACGACACCCAGCTGGACGCGATCATCGAGAAGGTGAAAGCGGTTGCAAGCCGCGGCAAGCGGGTGACGGACGCCGACCTGTACGAGATTGCCGAGACCATCATGGGCATCGAGCTGAACCACAAGGTGCTCGATCTCCGTGATATTGCCATCATGACCGGCAACCACATGATCCCGACAGCAAGCGTCAAGGCGATGGTGAACGGAAAAGAACATATCTTCTCCGCGGTAGGAAACGGGCCCGTCGATGCGGCGCTTAATGCGATCCTCGGGATCACACCCACGAAGCTCCAGCTCAAGGAGTTCAATATCGAAGCGATCTCCGGCGGTTCGGATGCGATGTGCCACGTTACCATCGCGGTAGAAGACGAACACGGGAAGATCTTTGATGCCAGCGGGAGCGGGGATGACATCGTCCTCTCCTCGGTCGAAGCCATGGTCAATGCCGTGAACACGATCAACCGGGCGTAAAAAAATCACCATTTTTTCAGGTTTGAATTCCTTATCTGCACCAGGATATCAAGAGCAGTTTCGTACCCGTTGAGCGAAGCCCGAACCGATAACGTGTCGATCAATTCATCGGTTGATGCAAGGTAATGCTTGGTAAAGCCCCCGTTCCGGTCGGCTGAATCAAGGAGGTTATCGATCCGGTCGCAGAGTTTTACGAGCGTCGCCTCGGGGGGGGCATCAAGGATCCGTCGGAGGCTGTCCGAGAGCCGGTCCGCTTTTTTGGGGATCGTGTTCTTCTTGGTCAGTGCATCCACGATCGCGGCAATCTCCCGCCGTTCATCGGGGGGGAGCGGGAGACTGTCTGTCAGCTCATCTGTTTTCAGGATCCACTCCGGGGAGCAGTCCTCGTATACATCATGGAGCCACGCCGCGATGATAGCAACATGCGACCCCCTGAAGGTTCCGACAAGTCCTGCAACACGGGCAGGGCGGGTGATGAAGGGGGTTTTCCGGTCTTTCCGGAACTGGCCTTTGTGGGCGCGGGATGCGTGGTCGGCGGCAGACTTGATGACGAGAAGCCGGTGGGCCGGTTCCGTATCGAGAAAGTCTGCCAGGTGACTCATAACAGGACTGGTATGCAGAATACCATCAGCGTTCGGTTTTAATGCGGGAAAGGGGCAAGAAAAAATGATTATGCAGCGGACGGGGCGCCCTTGCCCTCGATTGCTGCCTTGATCTGGCTCTGGAGCTGCTCGAACTTGGCCTGCAGCATCTTCTCCTGTTTTTCAAGGGACTTTATGCGGAGCTCGAGGCTTTCGACTTTTTCGGTGAGCCTGGCGTCCACGACCTCTTTTTTCTTCTGCATCATGACCGTACCGACACTCAGGTACATAACCGCATCTTCAGCGGAATCCTTGATCTCTTCCTGCGCACGTCTGGCTTCGCGCACTGCCAGCTCATACTGGGCTTTCTGCTGGAGGATGGTCTGGAGCTGCTGCTGGAACTGCTGGAGCATGCTGAGCTGGTTCTGGACTTTGGGTGAGATATTGTTCATAGTAAACTCCTGCTATAATGTCGGCGTCTCTTGATAAAAAGGGTTATTCACCGGTACCTGGAGATAAGCCCATAGACCAGGCATTATAGTCGTTCTATAAAAAATGAACAAATTGCGATGAACGCCGCCGCTCCCGACGGGGAGCATGCAAAGAATCACGATGGATTCGTCTTTAATCACTCATCGCTGATGTGACGACCGCTCCCCCGTTGCGGATCAATTGCCTGAGTAATACAAAGTAATCTGCCCCGCAGAGGCCCTGGTGCGGGAGCATCCGAAAAAAATTGCTCTGTAGAAAACCTGTTTCATATTTAGTTACCCCCCTTATGCCAGCCCTGCCCCCGTCGGGGGCTCATGGCGCATGCGATGTCTCAATATTACCTGTCCTGAAACTTCCCGCATTTTTTTAACAGGTAATACAGCACTATCGCAACCGGGGCGCCCCAGCGGCGGGGCGTAGCCCCTGGAGCGTCAAGTAATTTCGAATGTTTTCTACAGAGCAAAAAATATCGAACGTGTCGCACTATCGATATATTCAATCTGTTTTTTTCACCAGACCCTGCACCTCATCGGCAACATTGACGAGCCGGAGGTACATGTTGAGAGCCGCCCGGAGTGCTGCAGTGTCCTCCGCACTGAACTCAAGAACGAGCGTCGCGGACCCTTCGAGCCGGCAGCAGGTGGCAGAACGGGGGTTCACTTCGTCAGACAGTTCCGGCTGGAGCGCCTGGTAGATCTGCCCGGCATTATCAGTCGTGAACCGGAAGATCGCTTCGTGCTGCGGCAACGGATTCCTCATGCGGAAATTGGGTAAAAAAGAAGATAAACGTATGGTATTTTTGGATCTGCCAGGCAGGGTTTACCGGGCCTTGAGTTCCTTGATTGCAGCACCGCGTTCCTTGAAAAGGATACGGTGGCCGCAGTAGGGGCAACGGACATTCACGTCGATCTCGACTTTCTGTTTGCACCGTGCACACTTGTAGGTACTTGCCATGCCGTATCCGTTATTTCCTGCTTTCTTCAACAACGGTACGATCGATTGCACGCTGGGCGATCTTCATGGCCGGGGTAATCGGCTGGTATGTGCCACCGGCGAACTTATAACCGCACTTGCGGCACTCCCAGATGCCGGTCCCCTTGCGCGCCACGGATTCCATGTCGCATTTCGGGCAGCGGTGCAGCGCATGCGAAATCTTCTCGATCTCGTTTACTCGCTTGCGTACAAATCTTCCGTACCGGCAGCCGAAACGTCCTGAACTGCCGGTTACCTTTCCTTTTGCTTTGTGCGTTGAACTTGCCATGATGGATACCCACCGATCTGTCTTCTTTTATTTGTCATCTGAACTAATATACTTGATTGAGGATCTTGACCTGCCCCTCGCCTTTTGTGAGCTTGTTGATGAGGTCGTAGAATTCTCCCTGGATCCCGGCCGGGATGCGGACAACGCAGACCCAGGACCCGTCCTTCTGCCACTCTTCTTTCTCCATGACCGACCCGGCGGCGATGTCCCCGTACGCCCGGGGGGCAAAATCGGCAGGGATCCTGATCGCGAGCCGGAGTTCCTCGAAACGTATCGGCAGGAGGGGGCGAAGTGCCTTGACGGTCTCCTTCACCAGCTCATCGAGATGCTTGAAGGGATCGATATTGACCCGCGCCTCTTCCATGGCCCTTTCAATCCGGGCCGGGGGATGAGGATGCCCGGTCTGGGGATTGACCGAGTTCCGGGCAATGAACGTGACGACCTGCCTGCGCTTTTCCTCGATCATCTGCTTGCGTTGTTCAGCAGTGAGGTGGATCTCACCTTTTTCGATGATCTTCCGGGCAATGGTAGCAAAATCGGTGGTCTGGAAGACCTTCATGAGGGCTTCGTCAGGCGCCCGGGTTGCCTTCGATGCATTGCCAAAGACATTCAGTGCCGCAACAACGTCTTCGATATTGACCGCCTGGCCCTGCCGCACAAGACCGGCCTGCCGTGGGTCAACCAGGATCTCAAACCGCTCACCGTGGCTGTCGAGCCGCGCCACTACCGCGTGGTCAAGCGAGATCATGGACGATCACGGCTTAAACTGTTCGACGTACGTGGCGACTTCCTGCCGGCTCATCTTCCTGAAGACCGGGATTGCCTTTGCGATCACGCCGATCTCGACCTGGTCGACATCAAATTTGCCCTCAGTTGCGGAATGGAGTGCTTTCAGGCCCAGCGGAATTGCGTCCTTGATCTCGGTCTCCGGGTTGTATTCCTCCTCGAAGACTTTCATGGCGGCAGGCCGGCCAATGCCGATGCCTGTTGCCTTGTACTCAAGGAGCGTGCCGGAAGGATCGGTCTCGAACAGCCGGACCTCGCCATCGCTGACACCGGCAATGAGAAGAGCGGTACCGTACGGGCGGATGCCACCGTACTGGGTGAGGGACTGCATATGGTCGCAGAGCTTCTTGGAGAGGGCCTCCACCTCGATTGGTTCATCATAGGAGACCCGGTTGATCTGGCACTCGACCCGTGCCCGGTCCACCAGTGCCCGTGCGTCGCCGACAAGGCCTGAGGATGCGACCCCGATATGTTCGTCGATCTTGAAGATCTTTTCTATCGATGACGCTTCGAGGAGCTTGGAGCTCACGCGCTTGTCGACGATCAAAACAACGCCGTCCTTTGCCTTGATACCGACCGCGGTAGTCCCCCGCTTCACGGCCTCGCGGGCATACTCCACCTGGTAGAGCCTGCCGTCGGGTGAAAAAACGGTGATTGCCCGGTCGTATCCCATCTGATATTGTGGCTGCATTATGAATTCTCCATATCACTTTTTGTTAAGAACAATCGGTGTGCATTTTTAAATCCCTTTTCAATCACATCAACCTTCTGACTGTTACAATGCACGAGAAGGAACGTTTTTTCTGCAAAAACGCATTCGCCGTGTTCAGCACCGTTAGTCCCTGATGGTTCTGTTACCGGGTCTGAAGCCGGTTCTGTACCTTGTTTCCCGGCACGGATCCGTTCGCGCAGGCTCTCGATGGTACCGGAAGCCGCCACGATCCGCAGGGCCAGCCGGACGTCACGGCAGGCCGTAACGGTCGAAAGCGCAAGGGCAAGCTCCTTCTCGGTCCCCCGCAGGCACCGGATGATGACATGCCCGTTTTCTGCTGCGACAACAGCCTGCATAATTATTCCGGCCACGGAATCGCCCCAGAGAGACGTAACCGCGTCCGAGATGGCATAATAGAGTTCCTTCTGGTCGATGACTGTCCCGGCCGGTTCGACCCGGATAAGAATATAGCGCCGGTTCTCGCGCAGGGTGGGAGGACGGGGGCTCATGAGATCACCCGGACCGCAGATACCGGGGGAGTCGTTACCCGCCCGACCGCGTCAAGTGCCTTTTCCACACCGGATATGTCCATACCGATGAGGGAGCAGAGCCCGGTGATCTCACGGACAGCCCGCAGGTTAAGGTACGAGCGGGAGTGTGAGGAGAGCGATACCGGAAACTCAAACCTGTGTTCAAGGGTGAGCACATCCCGGTACCGGTGGATTGCACGCTGGCGGGAGATCCCCCGTGCAGCAATAAGGATGGACAAATCGAGGTCAACAGCGACATTGTTATCGGCCGCCATCTTCGCAGTCACGTGGTCGAAGGCATTCTTGTCGGCCGCGTGGACTCCCCTGAGGATATGCATTCCTTTGAGACTGATCACTGCCCGGTTGAACCCGTTGTCCCGTGCGCCCACCGAGACCACCGTGCCGGAATCCTTTGCCCGCTTCACCCGGGCGATTACGTCCCGCATCGGGGTGTCCTGCACAATAATCCCGCTCAGTATGTCCACACCGTCCCAGGAACCTGCGGGGGTATCAATAGCAACGAGACTGTCGAACCCGAGAGATTTTGCTTCAAGCGCGAGCCGCCGCACCGTTGTGTCCCCGCACGGATACGGAAAGACAGCAGCGTCGGTGATCTTCATGAGAGTTACTTCGGTTAAAAAAAGATAAGGTTATTTGCCCTGGTTCGCGTGCGAGCGGATACTCGGGCGGGTCTTCTCGGTACCCTTGCCACGGTAGAGCATCCCGCGTCCCTTGAGACCGGCGGAAGTCTTACCGCGCTCTGCACGACCACGGTGGACCGGGTCTGCGAGCCACGAGAGGTTCTTGTCCGCCCGGATCGAGGGGTGGTGACCGTCAACGAGGATAACCTCGTAGTATTTCAGCTTCCCGTCCTGCCCGACCCAGTAAGAGTTGAGGACTTCCATGTTCGGGAATTTCCTGGACGCACGTTCCTCGGCTATCCGCTGGATGCTCTTGCCGGCGGTGAGGTGCCTCTTACCCATGCGGGCTGAACGGCGTGCGCGGACATACCGGGATGCCCGGCGTCCACCGCGGCGGACCTGCACGCGTGCAACCGCAATACCCTGCTTGGCCTTGTAGCCGAGCGAGCGTGCGCGGTCGATACGGGTCGGGTGCTCGATGCGGACAACGCTGCCCTCGCGGCGCCATACCTGCATCCGGTTCCAGAGGAGTTCTCCAACCTCTGACTTGTCAGGTCTCTTCCAAGCCTCCCTGACGAAGGCATACATCGATTTTACCATGGTAATCACCTAAGGTTCGGCCCAAAGAGGGCTACATTCCTTTCTTTCAAACGGGACGGATCCCGTGTGCCCATATACTACGACTCTGAGGGGTAATAAAAGTGAGGGCAAACTACCTCGCCATCTTTCGCGGTTAACCGGGCAATAGTGGATACGAGGGCTCCCCGCCTCAGGGCCCCTCACGGGGCACGACGGGGCAAATTACCGGGTCATGGAACCGGTAATTTAAGCCGCCGCGGGGCGCCCTTCGGGGCGGCGGCAGGCATCGCAACCGGGGGTATGGGGGCATCAGCCCCCATCATTGACAATCTCAAAAACTAAAACCGAATCTCACTTCCCCTTCTTCTTCTCAACCACGCGGATATCCGTAATCCGCGGTAACAGGATACTGCCCCTGCGCATCCTTCTCCGCCGACTTCACCATATCCCAGATCGTAAGCAAAGCAACCGACACACCGGTCAACGCCTCCATCTCCACCCCGGTCTTCCCGGTCATCTTCACGATAACGGTCGCTTCAATATACCCGTCCCCGTCCGTGAAATCCACCGCAATGGAGCTGATCGGGATGGGATGGCACATCGGGATGATGGTTGCCGTGTTCTTGACCGCAAGGGTCGCAGCAACACGGGCGGTGGCAAGGACATTGCCTTTCACGACCTTCCCTTCACGGATTGCAGTCAGCGTTTCCGGCCGCAGGAAGATCTTCCCGGCAGCCGTGGCCTCGCGGGTGACCTCGTCTTTCCCGCTGATATCCACCATCTGTGCCCGGTCGTCCTGTATGTGCGTGAATTTTACCATGCGATCATCCTTTCCTGAACAATACTGACGGGATCTTGTCGACTATATCGGACGCGAGGATCCCGCCACCCCGCTCCGCAACCGCGGCAGAACCTGCCCGGCCGTTGACATAGGCAGCAATGCAGGCAGCCTCGAAAGCCGGCAGCTGGCAGAGAAGTGCCCCGGCAATGCCGGCCAGCACGTCCCCGGTCCCGCCGACCGTCATGGCAGGGTCCCCGGTCCGGTTGAACCGGACCCGTGTGCCATCCGTGATGATATCGGTATGACCTTTGAGGATCACCGTACCCCGGATACCCGCCTTCTTTGCTGCACGGGCACGGCCAACCGTATCGTCCGGAAGAGTTGTCCCGGTCATGCGGGCAAATTCCCCGGCGTGCGGAGTATAGATAGTCTCCCCGCGGGCCGATGGGAGGGGGAGCCGGAGGGCATCTGCATCGAAGACTGCCTTTTTACATTGCGGAGCAATTGCCTCCACGACCGCGTGGCTCTCTGTACCAAGACCGTTGCCGCAGACTACCACATCAGCCTTCTCTGCAAGGATGATCAACCGTTCAGTGTGCTCGGGGCCGATCACCGTACCCTCCAGCCGCTCGAAGATCAGGTCGGGGATCGGTTCGAAGACCGGCGATGCAATGCGGACAATGTCCGCACCGGCCCGCAGTGCCCCGAGACCCGCGAGGTACGGTGCGCCCTGGTATGGCCCCCCGCCGATGACCAGCACCTCGCCCCCCGCTCCCTTATGGGCTTTTTTCCCGCGGGCGGGAAGGAGCGTGAGTTCCCCGGGCCAACCGTGCATTCCGCTTCAAGAGGGATCCCGATATCGGCCACAGTCGCCCCTTCCGATTTTGCCCGGTGGAAAGCACAGACCCGGTCCGCCCGCATACCCCGGGGTCGGGATATCAGCGGCGATAATCTTCGCTTTTGCCGCATTCGCCATCCGGATGCAGGTGGCGAGCGGCTCCCTAATCGTCCCCCGGCCACCGGTGCCGAGCAGCGAATCAACAATAACATCCGCATTACCGAACAGGGTTGCCAGCGATTCAAGGTCGTCGCGGCACTGGAACGGGTGGAGGCTGACCGCCGCGTGCCGGAGTGCCGCAAGATTGTGTTCGCAGGCCCTGCTCCGCCTCCCGAGGTCGAGATAGCAGACATGGGTATCAATTCCGCGCTGGAGATAGCGGGCCGCAACCATACCGTCTCCGCCATTATTGCCGGTCCCGCATAACACGAGCACCCGTCCCGGATTAAACGTGAGCACCTGCTCCGCCGAGTACCCTGCCCGCGCTCTCCATCAGCTGGAGCTCCGTGACGCCAAGCGCCATCGCATTGGTGTCAATTACGCGCATCCGGGCAGGGGTGACAGGCCCGGTCTCAATAAATTCCCCAAACAGTTCCGGCTGCATGGTTCGTACAATTCATCTGTATGAACTCCCTAAATATATGGCAATGGGTTTTTGCGATGAGGTAAAGGCAGCTGCAGAACAGATTGCGGCAGCAAAGGATGTTACCATCATCTCCCACATCGATGCGGACGGCATTGCCTGCGAGGCGATCCTGTCGCAGGCTGTTTCCCGGCTCGGGATCCCGGTCAAATCAGTTTTTGTCCGGCAGACTGGAACCCCTGACTATGCCGCAGGTCCCTGCCGATTCCTCGCTCAAGATCTTTTCCGACCTTGGTGCCGGTCAGCAGAACCTGATGCTCGACCGGGGATTGAGCGAGAAAGAGATCCTGATCATCGACCACCACGTGAGCCAGCCGGTTGAGGGGCGTGCATATACGCAGGTGAACTGCCTCCCGTACGGGTTCACGCGGATGAGTGCCGCGGGGGTCTCCTATCTCGTGGGAAAAGAGACTCGACCGTGCCAATACTGACCTTGCCCAGCTCGCAGTGATCGGAAATGTCGGCGACATGATGGCCCGGGAGAAGTGCGGACTTGTTGGTCCGGCCCGCGACATCATCGTGGAGGATGGTGCCCGTCATGGGTCGGTAGAGGTGCGAAAAAAGGACCTCAACTGCTACGGCACGGCAACCCGCCCGCTCCATCTCTCGCTGGCCTACAATGACGACCCGTTCGTCAAAGGCATCAGCAATAATCCTGAAGGCGCCCGGCAGTTCCTGAAAAAACTCGGCATCCGCCAGCAGGCCCCCGATGGGCGCTGGTACGTCTGGGAAGAGATTTCCGTTGACGACAAGCGGACGATCATCTCTGCCCTTGCCGAACAGCTGATAGCCAACGGGGAGAAGGTCGACCGGCTCCTGGCCGAAACCTACGGCTTCCCGTTCGAGACCCCCCGCACGCCCCTGCGGAACGCACAGGAATATGCAACCGTGCTCAATGCCTGCGGCCGGTGGTCGAAACCGCAGGTCGGCGGCGCCATCCTCCGCGGGGACCGGGGGCAGGCTTACCGCGATGCCGAACACATGCTCAACAACCACCGTGCGATCCTCCGGGACCTGCTCCAGTTCATCATCGATACCGGTGTCGAAAGACTGGAGAACCTCCAGTGGCTCCACGTGGGAGGGCGGTATCCCGATACGATCGTTGGCATCGGTGCAGGAATGGCGCTCTCGAAACTGGACAGCAGCAAACCGATCCTGATCATGTGCGAGGTACCCGAAGACCGGAACCTGACCAAGGTCTCGATGCGGACGAACGAACGGGTCGTGGAACGGGGTATCGACCTCCAGCTGGCACTGAGCAATGCTTCCGCGGAGTACGGCGGCGGGGGCGGGGGCCACAAGATAGCAGCGGGAGCATATATCCCGAAAACAGCAGAACAGGAGTTTGTACAGCGTGTCAACAGGATACTCGGAGAACAGTTCGCTGCGGCGGGTCCAGGTCATCGCTGATTACCAGTTCGGCGCTGGTGCCGGGCCCGGCCTTTTCCCGGAAGGATGCACCTTCATTCTCTCTACCACCGGGCGGATCCGGCAGGTACTTTTTGAAGGGATTCGCCTGGCAACAGTCAGGGCATCCGATGGAAGACTGACGCTCGGGATCGAGGGGGCAAAGCGGCTGCAGGCCGTGCTGCCCGCCCCGGGATACCGGGTTATAATCCGCGACGATGTGGCGGAATTTGTTGCAAAAGGCAAGAATGCGTTTGCAAAACACGTGGTCGGGGCAGACCCCGCCATCCGCGCGGGCGATGACGTGCTGGTGGTTGCCGGGGGTGATCGGCTCATTGCCTGCGGCGCTGCGGTCGTTTCGGGCCCGGAGATGCTTGCATTTAATTATGGAGTAGCGGTAAGAGTACGGCAGGGTAGTGAGAAAGATGCTTCCGGGAAATATCAACCCACGCCAGATGAAGGCGATGATGAAGAAGCTCGGCATGAATGTCGAGCAGATTGAGGACGTCCAGAGTATCGTGATCAAGACGCCGAAGGGAAACTGGGTCTTCGATGCTGCGGAGGTCTCCGCGATGACCATGCAGGGCGTTACCACGTACCAGATCCAGGGTGAGCCCCGTTTTGAGGCAGCAGCGCCCGATATCCCGAAAGAGGATGTGACGATGGTCGCCGCACAGGCAAACGTTCCGGAAGACAAGGCACGGGAAGCACTGGTGGCGACGAAAGGCGATATCGCCGAAGCCATCATGAAGCTGGCATCGTGATGATCGAAGCGGGCGACCGGGTACTTCTCGTTGGGGAAGGAAGGGAATTTTTCGTCAAAGCCGGGCAGGGAAATCTCGGTACCGACAAAGGCCAGATCGATCTTGCATCCCTTGTCGGGAAATCCGGCGGGGACGTGGTCACCACCCATAACGGGTCGGAGTTCACGATCCGGATTCCAAGACCCACCGATTTTTTCACCTACGGCAAACGGTCGGGAGCACCGATGCTGCCCAAGGACATCGGCCTTGTGATCGCGTATACCGGGATGAACCACAATGACGATGTGCTCGATGCCGGCACCGGCAGCGGGATTGCAGCGATCTACTTCGGCGGCGTGGCAAGGAGCGTGAAGACGTATGAGATCCGCCCGGAGTTCTCCGCGCTTGCGATGAAGAATATCACCGAGGCAAAACTGCCGAATATCGAGGCTATTGCAAAGGACTTCCTTGATTCTGAAGGATCCTTCGATGTCATCCACCTCGACCTCCAGATCCAGCCCGAACACGTGACGCATGCTTTCTCCCTGTTAAGGTCCGGCGGGTATCTCGCATGCTACACCCCGTTCCTGGAGCAGATGGCTATCGTTGTTGACGCTGCAACCCCGCTGTTCCGCGAAGTGCACACCCACGAGTTGATCGAGCGGGAGATGACCCGGTCGAAGCGGGGGACGCGGCCGTCGACATCGGTGAGCCATTCGGGGTACGTGACGATTGCGAGGAAATAAAATTAGATATTGAGTTAGTTCGCATTGAACAACGAAATTGAATTGGTTTTTTTCAACTTGATGATTGGAAGAATGTCATTTCTTTTTTCATCAGTAAGTTTAAGAACATTATAAATAGAGGATCCATATGAGATCCAATTCGATTATTCGGACTTTATTTAATCCATTGAAACCTTATTGGATTCTATATGTAATAGTCATAATAATCGGTTGCATCCTTTTATCTCAGATTCCAAACCTCCTTCAAACAATAAATTTTCAACAAATTATTCTGACAAGTCTGATTTCAATTCTAATATCGGTGACAATTTTTTATTTTGGCATAAAAGAGAATGCTAGGCTTCAATATGCAGATGGATTGAACAAAGTAATTTCCGAAATGCAAAGAAACCATTCGAAAATTATTGAATTCCCTCAGAAAATAGAAGAAAATTGCGTCAATTGGGAAAAAACTAATGAATGGAAATGGATCGACAAACGATCCTCATACACAAATTGGGGTGACGGAAAGAATTTCCATCTGAAATATCTTCCGACATCTGCGTATTTTAATTTCGTCAATAAGGGATATATCCTGAATCAAGAATATCTCGAAGTTCCAACAGAGAATATCGCACATTTTTATCAATTTTGTATTCAGTTCAATAATGAATTACAATCGGTAGAAAATCAAATACGAAAAATTGGGGAAACGAAGACCACCTCATTGCAGTACAAAGTCAGATTCCGATTGTTCAGGAAATGTAACAGAAAGTCATACAAGTATAAAACCAACAGTGAAAACTGAAGAAAACATTCATTTAAAGATTGAGTATTTGGAGGGGGGAAAACAGTTTAAATCCAAAAGAGAATTATGCAATTTTTTAAAATGCGAATTGTTTCAGCACTATGCACATAAAAATAATTTGAACGAGGGTTTAACCGGAGAATTTCAAATCGTTATGGATTCATTAAGCAA
This sequence comes from uncultured Methanoregulaceae archaeon, assembly GCA_963818425.1. Taxonomy (GTDB): domain Archaea; phylum Halobacteriota; class Methanomicrobia; order Methanomicrobiales; family Methanospirillaceae; genus Methanoregula. The sequence goes on from CAWFSA010000018.1 coordinate 54,725, forward strand.
TTTCTTTGATCCAAGTGTGATCACTGAAAAACAACCATTTGCTGAACAATCTCCAGAAAAACCATCATGGCAACCAAAAATGGCTCTTCCATTAGAGAATGACAGTCAACTGGATATTCTGACGAATTTTTTTACAAAGGCTGCGACACCGTTCGCAATTCTTTCAATAATTGGAGCCCTATTTCACTCTTACCGGTTTCTTAGATGTTATTGTGGGTAAAGAGTGGAACAACATTTTATTAAGTAGTGAACCAGGATTTTATACATTAACCATATTATTGGTTATCACTTATACGGCTCAATTTTCATGCTTTTCTTATCATTGTGCCTGATCACTAGGAAATTCTATGACGAAGTTCTTGAAAACAAAAAATGTTTACCCGAGAAATAAGATTCTATACTCAATTTTCATGCTCTTTGGTGGACTTGCGGTTGGATCGTTGATATTGTTCCTATCACTCAGCTGGATAGCAAGAACTGACTTTTCGATTAAATATAATATATTAATTATCGCGCTCATTTTTGGATATCGCTTGTTTGATTGGCTTATTATCGATACTATTTACCACATCGATTCAGAGGAACCCCTCAAAAAAATTAATAATACAAGGAGGTTTTGTGGTAATTATTGGAATAGTTTTATTTTTTATCACTCCAGTTCTTGTCGGAACATTCACAGATGTATCAAATTACTACAAAGAGAAAGAATTTGGAATCAGTTTAGAATCAAATATCATTGAATATTCTAACGATACACCATTAATAATCGGATTAACATATCAACTACCAATTGTTCCGGGTAATTTAACTTTTTTTGACGTAAATTATGCTCAATGTCATTGGTCTACAAATTATGGCCATTTCTTTACGAAAAATCCAAAATATTCGTTAATAAAAATGTACAGGACAGGATATCATAATTCCCAATTGTCCTTATTTCACGGACAATATTTATTGGACGTATGAAATTTCAGAATTTTCTGTACACAAACCACCAGTATTTATCGGTATAACTCTCGAAGACACAAATAATCAGAGCAAAAAATTAGGTTCAGCAAATCTTTCCTTCAATTGGACGGATACGGATACTTTAAAAGAAGTGAAAAATTCAACAATGTGGATACAGCTGATATTAATTTCAATTAATTATTCAGACAAGCAACAATTTAACCAACCATTTCCGACATTAATCAATGGATAGGATCGAACATATCCACATCATCAGCGCCGGTGAGAATATCCATATCGCCTATCCCGCGATCTTCCGCACGCTTCCGACCATCACCCACACGTACGTAATTGCCGATAGCGAAATTTACGGGACCTCGCCAAACGCGGAGATCGAGAAACAGCGACAGGTCGTCCGGAACGCGGTCAATACCGTAAAGGAGATCTCCGCATCGCTCTCCATCCCGTTCTCCCGCGAGATCGTCTTCCCGCCAGTTTACCCGTCAGTCCGCGCCGTCCTGACAAAGATCCATCGTGAATATCCCGAAGCACGGTTCACGTTTGACCTTTCGGGCGGGTCGAAAGCACTCTGCCTGCGCTCTGTTCGCATTCGCGCCATGGCTTGGCGGGGAGGTTTACTCACGCGTTTGATGAGAAGATTCCACGGAATATTCCCTTGCCGGACCGGTCGATCCGGAACCTGATGGAGAATCCCAACTACCCGGCCATCCTTGCCGTGCTCCTGCGGAAGAACAAGACCGCCAAAGGGATTTTTACCCGGCCATGGCTGACCCGTTCATACGTCTACAGCCAGGTCTGGCCGTTCTATTCCCGTTCGCGAACCAGGAAACCGAAACCGGATGATCCCGTGATACAGTACCGCGGAGGGCGGAAACCTGCCCAGAACCTGTCGCAGGCAACCTTCTCGTCGTTCATGACCACGCTCCGGAACGCCGGGTTCATCGAAGAGAAGCAGGATGAGAAAAATCGCAGGGAGAAAGCATACCGGATAACCGATATGGGTGAAACGGCATTCCGGTTTTATGCAGATCCTGCAGGCAATTCGACAGGTAAAAATGGTCCTGGACGATCTGGAATCCGGGCCGGGACACTGAAAATTTTCATGCAGACCCTGCTTAAAAAATGTTGATCGCGATAATGGGTTGTTAATAAGGGAGGCTACAGTAGGTTAATTATCCTACAATTCGGGTGTACAACCTACTATTTTTCTCATACTCCGGCGTGAACTGCCCGGCCGATCAATCGGATCGCGATTGAAAAATTTCGGGCAGGGGGTGAGGGGTCGATTGAAAATTTTTTTGCCGGAGATCGATTGCGATTGAAAAATTAATTTCCGGAAAACCATTTGATCAAAAAAACCGGGCTGATTCTGTTGCGATGGCTCCCCGCCTCAGGGCCCCTCGCGGGGCACGGCGGGGCAGATTACCGGGTCCGAAACGTGTACGATGGGATTATGAGTACGGTAATTGAGGCCGCCGCGGGGCGCCCTTCGGGGCGGCGGCAGGCATCGTAATGGGGGTATGGGGGCATCAGCCCCCATCAATATTCAATCGCGTTACACCCGGCTATAAAACCTCCGAAAAAAGCAACTATCTCCGTTATCTCACTCCTTCTTATACAGCGCCCCGCTCCGTTCGATCTTCTTCTTCACCGTCTCCCAGGTCTTCGTGATGAGGAAACTCTCCTCCATGAACCCGATCACCTTCTCGAACCTCTTCATCGGGAAGGCCATCGTCATGACATCCAGGGGTACGCACTTCCGGGCAGACGGGTCGAACATGCCGAGGATGACCTTCGGGTCTGCGTTCTGCTGTTCGAGCCACGGGTAGTACACGATGGAACTGCAACCGGCGCCCATGGGGCAGATGACCCCGTTCGGGTCGGCACGATCGAAATTAGCCAGCGTGAAGAGGCCGCTCATAACCTCGGCACGGGCAAAGAAGATTACGACTGCGGGATTATCTGCTTCCGTCAGCTGGTCCCAGCGGGTGAAAAGCAGTTCCTTTCCCTGCGAGTCGAAGGGCGGGATCAGTTTCTCCCATGCATCGACAATCTCCGGTGTCTGCTTGTACCGTTCGCCTTCGACAACGCCCTCTTTCCCGTCCGAGAGGAAGTACCGGAAGCCCGGCGGGCGCTCACAGGAATAACCGGTATACATGAGGCCGCCACGGCAGGTGACCGAACTGCCGTCGAATGCAAGCGGGGTGCCGTTCCGTGCCTGCCCGATCTGGCAGATAATGCATCGCCAGCCATCCGGTGGCGGAACTTTCTTATTCGGTACCGGGCCCTGCACGGAATTCAAGGGCAACAGGGAGTTCTGCACCCGGGAAATACCTCTGCCAGGATGCAGTAAAGCGGTCGCGAAGGGTAAGGTCCATGTATCCCGGTGATCCTTTTCGGGATATATGGCTAGCGATGGTGACGGATCAGGTTCTTCTGGATCCGCGCAGGAGTCCTTCACCGGGTTGGGGGACGGTTACATATCCGAAGAGACTGCACAGCAGTGAGAAAAAAGGTCCGGGGATTTTTTTTGCAAAACCCCCCCCAGGTAACAACAACCGGGAAAAGGGAGGTTACTTCTCCACAATCTCATGCCCGTTCTTGTCCCCGCGCCCGATGCCCTTGTAAATGAACCCGCACCGGATATACGCATCGGATCGATCATGTTCCGCCCATCAATGATAACCGGGTGCTTCTTCCGGGTCAGATTCTTGAGACCTTCGGCATCCAGTCCACGGTACTGGTGGTGACCGGCAAAGATCACGATTGCATCCGCTCCCTTCACAGCCTCTTCAAGAGAGGGAACAATGGGGACACCGGGATATTCTGCCACGTACGGGTCATGCACGGCCACATCTGCACCCTCCCGGATACAGGCATCGCGGTAACGGTTCGGACGGCGTGTTGCGCGTATCATCGGAATTGGAGAGGAATGCCCAGCCGAGCAGCGCCACCTTCGCCCCGTTCAGCGGAACTGCCCGCACGTTTCAGGGCATCCATCAGTGAGCCGGAACATGTGGGTGGGCATGAAATCGTTGATTCGCCGGGCAAGCACGTAGAGGGACGGCTCTCCCGCAGGATAATCAAGCCGATCCTTTCCCGAGCACCTGGACTCCGCGTTCGAGATGATAGGTGTCCTTGGTCAGGCAGTGCCCGCCGACGCCGGCCCCCGGCCAGAGCATGGCACGGGTGATTCCTTCGCCCTTGAGGCTGTCGATACCGGTCCGGACATCGTAGACATTGATCCCCATTGCCTCGCAGTAGAGGGCCAGTTCGTTGATTGCAGCGATCTGGAGATCGCGGAACGTGTTCTCCGCAGTCTTGGTCACTTCTGCAGCAGTCGCTGTCATCGGGATTACCTTCCCGACGGTAAGGACCGGAGTGTAGAGTTCGATAGCACGCTTCGTGCTGACCTCATCGATCCCGCCGACACAGCGGTCGTGCTCCCGGATATTCCGCAGGAGCCGGCCGACCATGACCCGCTCCGGTGCATGGGCAAGGGCAAAATCCTTCCCGGCAACAAGCCCGGACTCCTGTTCCAGCAGCTCGCGGGCCATCCCCTCCGTAGTTCCCGGTGTGATCGTGGACTCGAGCACAACAAGCATCCCGGGCTGTCAGGTGTTCTGCCCACACTGCCGGATACCGTCTTTCAGCGCCGAGAAGTCCGGAAGAAGGTCGTCCTTGTTCAGGAACGGGGTCTGGATGGAGAGGGTCACCGCATCAAGGTCCGCAATCTTTGAAAAATCAGAAGTACACTGGAATTTTCCGGCGGTCATGACTTTTTTGAGCAGATCCTCAAGTCCCGGCTCCTCTCCCCTGAGCGGGCTCTCCCCCCGGTTCAGCATCGCGATCTTGTAACCCGAAGAGGGCGAGTCCCGCTGAAATCCGTATACCCTGTCGAATTGAGGGGAATCTGCAAAAAGCGCTGCTGCCGGGATGCCGACATAGCCCATGCCGATAACGCCGATTTCTTTGATCGGTCCCCGTTTCCGGATAAGCGATTCAAGCGTCATGGCATTTCCTTACCTGAACGAAGCACGGATCTTTTCACAGGTCTCAAGATTGCGGATGGCCTGTTCCGGCGTGACCGGGAACGGCAAGCCCCGTTTCGCGCAATCGATAAAGGTGGCGAGTTCAACCTTGAGCGGTTCGAGCTTGTTGACCATCACCTTCTCGATGATGTTCTCCTGGACATACCGCTCGGCTTCGAACAGGTACTGGCCGGGCTTCCGGTAGATCATGACCTCCTGCGACATGAAGTCCCCTTCGATCGTGAACTCCTCCTCCTCGATATAGATCATCCGGATCTTCTTTGACGACTTGCGGCTGGCGGAAAGGGTAACGGGAATAGCACCACAGTTCATCAGCACGCTGCAGACATCATCGTTCCCGACACTGTGGATCGAGCACGGCTCCGGGAAGAGAACATTGAGCAGGATGTCGATGTCATGGATCATCAGGTCTTCCACAACGGAACTGCCGGTCACCCGTGCCGATGCGGGGTTGTGCCGTTTCATCTCGACATAGAGCGGTTTTTTGATGATCTTTTTTATCTCTGCCACCACCGGGTTGAACCGCTCGATATGACCGACCCCGACCGTGATGCCCGCCGGGGCATGGTGCATCAGGTCATGCGCTTCCTTTGCCGTGGCACAGATCGGCTTTTCGATCAGGACTGATTTTCCTGCAGCAAAAACCTCCCGGACAAGACCGGCGTGGAACGGTGTCGGTACGCACACGCTGACGGCATCGACATTCTTCAGGAGCGCTTCTACAGAAGGGTAAGCCGTTGCGCCATGCTGCTGTGCGATTGCCTGTGCAGCAGCGGCATTCAGGTCACAAACACCGACATCGTCCACGCTTTTCAGCTCCGAATAGACCCGCACGTGGTTCTTTCCCATTGCCCCGACACCGATTACACCGACCCGCATCTATTTCACCCGGTTGATGGTATCGCAGATGTAGGCCAGTTCCTTCTGATCAAGGAGGGGATGCACCGGCAGGCTCAGGACGGACCCTGCAAGACTTGTCGAGACGGGACAGGGATCCGGGTCGTTCTCAAGCCCGAAGAGGGGCTGGCGGTGAAGGGGGATGGGATAATGGACCGCGGACCCGATCCCTTTCGATTTCAGGTAATCGATGAAGGTCGTTCGGTTCATGGGGAACTCTTCGGTCAGCCGGATAACATACTGGTGATAGACATGATTCCGGGCAGGGCCGGTGAACGGGAGAACGAGGCCTTTTACCGAGAGGTTTGCATTATAGAATTCCGCATTTTTCCGGCGCCGTATGTTGAACTTCTCCAGTTTTTTTAACTGGACAATCCCGAGAGCCGCCGCGATATCGGTCATGCGGTAGTTGTAGCCAAGGTGGGTATGGAGGTATTTTTCGCTCTGGCCGTGGTTGATGAGGAGACGGAGGCGTTCGTTATATGCCTTGTCGCTGGTGGTCACCATCCCCCCTTCACCGGTGATCATGTTCTTGGTGGCATAGAAGGAGAAGCACGCGAGATGCCCGAACGAGCCCGTCTTTGCATTCCTGTACAGCGCTCCGTGGGCCTGCGCAGCATCCTCGATGAACTTCAGGCTGTGAGATTCGCAGATCTCCTGCAGTGCTTCTATGTCGCACGGCTGGCCGAAGAGGTGGACCCCGATCACGGCCCGGGTTTTGGGAGTAATCCTTTCTGCCACCTGCTGGGGGCTGATAGTGAACGTCATTTCATCAACATCGGCAAAGACCGGTTTTGCACCGCACATAACGACAGCAGATGCCGTAGCCACGAAGGTGAAGGCCGGGACAATGACCTCGTCACCCGGGCCGATATCGGCTGCAAGGAGCGCGGCATGCAGTGCAGCAGTCCCGTTGTTGAGCGCTACTGCATGGTTCGAACCGCAAAAATCAGCGAATTTTCTCTCGAACTCCAAAACCCGGTCGCCCGATGCAAGCATACCGGATTTCAGGACATCGGTCACTGCCGATATCTCTTCCTGACCCAGGGCCGGTCGTGCAACTGGTATATGATCCACCGTTTTGTCCCCTCCAAAAAAACTGATACTCCTGGATAAAAAATGGGCAGTGATCGAATAATATCATTCCCGATCGCACTGGTTGCACCTGCAGGCATACCGACCGGCCCGGGTCACCTGCCATTGCAGGGCAGCCCGGAAGATAGATAATTAGCGCAGGAAAGCAAACGTGATCGTACATGCAGAGGAGGGGTGGCAACGCGACATATCATTTCCATCGGAGACTTTGACCGCACGGAGATCGACCGTCTGCTTGACCATGCGGCACAGATTGAAAAGAAAAAGTATGATGAAAATGCTCTTCGCGGCAGGATCCTTGCCGTCCTCTTTTTTGAACCCAGTACCCGCACACGCATGTCCTTTGAATCCGCCATGGCACGTCTCGGCGGTACATCGCTCTCGGTAGGCAGCGTTGAGGCCTGTTCCATGGCAAAGGGGGAGACCCTTGCCGATACCATCCGCGTTGTGAGCGGGTATGCGGATGCGATCGTGATCCGCCACCCGAAGGAGGGCGCTGCCCGGCTTGCTGCCGAGTTTGCCACGGTACCGGTGATCAATGCCGGTGACGGTGCCGGCCAGCACCCCTCCCAGACCCTGCTTGATCTCTATACGATACGCCAGTCAATGCCTATCGACGGGATCGATATCGCACTGGTCGGTGACCTGCGCTATGGCCGCACCGCCCATTCCCTTGCCTCTGCTCTCTCGCTGTATAACGCACGCCTCCATACGATCTCCCCCAAGGGTCTCGAACTGCCTGCCACGCTGGCTGCCGGGCCTTGCAGGAGAAGGGGATGGAGATCATCGAGCACGACAATATACGGGATGTGATCGATACCGTGGACGTGCTGTACGTCACGAGGATCCAGCGGGAACGGTTCCCCGATTCTGCCTCATACTTCAACGTGGCAGCGAGTTATCGTATCACACCGGAACTCCTGGCCAGTGCAAAAAAGCACCTGATCGTCCTCCACCCCCTGCCACGGGTGGACGAGATCGACCCGCGGGTGGATGCATCCCCGCATGCCCGCTACTTCGAGCAGTCGAGGAACGGAGTCCCGGTACGGATGGCGATGCTCATGCAGGTGCTCCAATGACAACAACGGAATCCGATGAGAACGAAGGGCTTTTGGTCAGAAGGATCAAGAACGGCACGGTGATAGACCATATTGACGCAGGAGAAGCCCTCAATGTGGTCAAGATCCTGGGAATCACCGGTACAACGCAGGAAGCACTCTCGATTGCCACCAATGTCCCCAGCAGGAACATGGAGCACAAGGATATCGTCAAGCTCTCGAACCGGGAACTCTCCAAGGAGGAAGTCGACCGTATTGCCCTCATCTCCCCCCGTGCCACCATCAATATCATCAGGAACTTCAAGGTCTGCGAGAAGAAAGGGGTGGAGATACCGACCCTGATCGAGGGGGTTGTGCGCTGCCCGAACCCGGGGTGCATCTCCAATACCAACGAGCCGATCCGGAGCAGGTTCAAGGTACTGCCAAAAGGCCTGCGCTGCTGTTATTGTGACTGGGTTATCACCAATGATATCACCGGACACATTATCTGAACTGGTGCGTTTTAAGTGAATAAATGAACTTTTCAGTCAGGGGTGTACCGGCTCGTGAACATCCGGATTCCTTCTGGCGGTATGACCGGTAACCGATCCTCCACCGATCAGCGCATCAGGTGGCCGTGTTCATCGATCTCTCCCCGGTAGATGCGGGTACTGGAGATCCAGCGGCCGTCATCGGCAAGGACGCAGCTGATCTGGTGAATATCCACTTTTTTCTTCTTGTTTTCTTTGCGGAGCTTATTAATTTCAACAGCAACCGGGAGGGTTTCTTCTGATACAACGATTGCATCGAAGTCTGCTGCAATTGCCGAACCGAAACGGTCATTGAGCGGTTCGACAAACCATGGGGTGGCATAATGACGGTCAGAAATATAATCTTCCAGATCCTTTTTCCGGATCGGGAACGGGCGGATTGGATGTGTCTTGTGGCTGGCAAAAGAATCGGTCGTAAGGCCTATCACAACATGCCCGGTATCCCCGGCGATCGCGAAGGACCGGTCCAGAAGGCGCTTATGGCCGTCGTGAAGGCGATCGAAGGTTCCCCCTACCATAACCTTCATACTCTTTGATTCTTAATTTCCTATGTTATTATGCGTATGGATGCGAAGGTCACCGGTGAGGCACTCTTCATGGCCGGCAATGCAACCGTTACCGGTGATGTAACGATAGGAAAACAGGTCGGGATCTGGTTCGGGGCGGTAATACGTGCTGACAAGGATCGGATCACTATCGGGGACAGGTCCAATATCCAGGACAACTGCGTTGTGCATACCAGCAGGGGTTTTCCGGTGACCCTTGGTAAGGATGTCTCGGTAGGTCATGGTGCGATCCTGCACGGTTGCACGATAGCCGATCAGGTGCTCATCGGTATGGGCGCAATCGTGCTCAACGGTGCCCGGATCGGGAAAGGATCGGTGGTAGGTGCAGGCGCTGTAGTCCGTGAAGGTGCGGAGATACCGGAGGGTTCTGTTGTTGTCGGTGTCCCGGGAAAAGTAATCAAGCAGGCTGATGCATCCCAGCAACAGCATATCCTGGCAAATGCCGCATCCTATATCCAGCTTGCAGAGGAGTATGCCCACCATGGGTGACGTGGTTGTTGTCGGGGCGGGAATTGCCGGCATCCAGGCAGCTCTCGATATCGCGGCGCATGGCATCCATGTCCACCTTATCGAACGGGAACCAACCATCGGCGGTCACATGGCACAGCTGGACAAGACCTTTCCCACGAACGACTGCTCCATGTGTATCCTCTCACCCAAGATGGTGGACGTAGCCCGTCACCCGGGCATCACCATTCATACGTGCTCCGAGGTTGAAAAGATCGAAGGCGATATCGGTCATTTCCGTGTCACGCTTAAAAAACACCCGCGGTACATTGATGAATCGACCTGTAACGGTTGCGGGGATTGCATTCTTGTCTGTCCGGTCGAGGTCTACAACCGCTTTGATGCAGGGATTGGAGTCCGCAAGGCGATCTACAAACCGCATTCCCAGGCAGTGCCTGATATCGTGGTAAAGGACCCGGACCACTGTATTGAATGCGGGCTCTGCTATGATGTCTGCGGTCTCGGATCCGTAAAACGGGAAGACAAGGAGCAGGAGATCGTCCTTGAAGCGGCAAGTATCGTGCTCACGACCGGGTATTCTGTCTTCGATGCCCAAAAAAAGCCGCAGTTCAACCACCTGAACCTTCCCGATGTCGTGACCAGTCTCGAACTGGAGCGGATGATCAATGCAAGCGGCCCGACCGGCGGGAAAATCCTGAAGATGAGTACCGGGAAAACCCCGGAAAGCGTTGTCTTTATCCAGTGCGTGGGGTCCCGGGACATGACGATTGACCGGCCGTACTGCTCCTGTGTCTGCTGCATGCAGGCGATCAAGAACGCGATCCTGATCAAGGAGAAGAATCCGGCCATTGACGTCACCATCTGTTACATGGACATCCGGACCTATGGCAAGGGATACGAGGAATACTACGAGCGGGCAAAAGGCTTGGGAATCCGCTTCCTCCGGGGAATGCCGTCCGATATCCTTCCCGATAAAACCGGCATGATCCTGCAGGTCGAGAACTCCGAGACCTCCGAGGTTCAGGTGCTGCATCCGGATCTGGTGGTGCTTTCCGTAGGCATGCAGCCGGCAGAGTCCATGGCAGACCTTGCAAAGAAGTTTGGCATTCCGCTCGAAGCGTCCGGCTTTGTAAAAACCGTGCATGATGCCATGGATACCACGGCCACGCTGCGCCCGGGAATCTATGTGGCCGGTACGGCAGTTGCTCCCAAGGATATCCCGGACAGCGTTGCCTCGGGCGGGTCGGCAGCCATGCGGGCATACCGGGATGCAGTCAGGTTGCGGTCGGCGTGAACAGTTCCTTTACCCTCTGGTGGGATAAAAAGGCCGGATGCATCTGTTACATCGACCAGACCCTGCTCCCGAACGAGGAGCGGATCGTCGAGTGCCGGAGCATCCGGAGACTGGCAACGGCGATACAGTCGGCTCGAGATCCGGGGAGCACCGGCGCTGGGCGTTGCGGGAGCATTCGGGGTTGCCCTTGCAGCATCGCTCTGCAGAAAAAAGACCATGGAACCGTTTCTCGAATGCGTTACACGCGATGCAGAGCTTCTCAGGTCCACCCGTCCGACTGCAGTCAACCTCGGGTGGGGTATAGACCGTGTGCTGGATGTGATTCAGAAGGCATCGGATGTGGCAGGTGCACGTGAAGCAGGCGCTCAGGATGGCAGAGAAGATTTTCCTTGAGGATACTGCCGGTTGTCACGCCATCGGAGAGCACGGTGCCGCGCTGCTGCCGGAGTGCTGCACGGTTCTCACCCACTGCAATGCCGGAGCCCTTGCCTGCTCGTCATGGGGGACGGCACTCGGCGTTATCCGTTCCGCAGTAAAGGCAGGCAAAACAGTAAACGTGATCGCGTGCGAGACCCGGCCGCTCCTGCAGGGGGCCCGCCTTACCGCCTGGGAACTGTCACGGGATGAAATCCCGGTGACGGTAATTACGGACTCCATGGCAGCCCACTTCATGAAGACCAGCAAAATCGATGCCGTCATTGTCGGGGCTGACCGGATCACGGGGGATGCGGTCTTCAACAAGATCGGAACATACATGCATGCGGTTCTTGCCCGGTATCATGGGATCCCGTTCTATGTTGCAGCGCCGCTCTCAACATTCGATGTGATAAGAAAGGCACGGGATATCGTGATCGAGGAGCGTGGCAGGGAAGAGATCACCAGGATCGGGAACCGGACCTTTGTCCCTCATGCCGTACCGGTGAATAACCCGGCATTCGATACTACCCCTCTGGAGCTCGTGAGCGCCATCATTACGGAGAAAGGCATTATCCGCCCGCCCTTTACGATGACTGACCTCATGCAGGGAAGAACTAAATAATCCTGCACCCCACAAACGAGAGAAGAATGGCCCTGGATTTTCTCACCTGGAACCATCTGATATATCTGATCGGTGAACTCACCATCATTATCATACTGGGAGCGCTCATCATCGCGTTTGTCCTGGTCATCATTTCTCTGTACTCCATCAAGCAAAAGCGGTTGTATTTCCCGAGACTGATCAAGTCGGGACTGGTGTTTCTCGAAGGCCTGATGAAGGGGATGTTCCGCTTTTTTGGCCTTGAGGACCGGGAACTCTTTACTTTTTTGATAAAGCTCATCAATTCCATGAATTCCGCGGAATTCGCCAGGATCCCCGTAGCAGAACGTGCAATATTCATTCCGCAGTGCCTGCGTTCCTCCAAGTGCCCGGCCAACCTTACTCCGGAAGGCCTGAAGTGCAGGAACTGTGGCCAGTGTGATGTGGGTGAAGCCCGGCTCCTCCTTGAGAGGCTGGGTTATAAAGTGTTCATCGTCCCCGGCTCATCCTTTATCAAACGCATGGTGAAAAAGTACCGCCCGAAGGCGATTATCGGGGTCGGGTGCATTGCAGAAGTGAAGGAGGGCATGGATATGGCTGATAAAATGGGTCTCGTCGTGATGGGAATCGTGACCTTAAAAGAAGGGTGTGTGGAAACAATTGCCAACTGGCAGGATATCTACGAAATCGCAGTGCTGGGTATTGACCCGGCATCAATTCCCGAGGACCTTCATACTTTTACCGATTAGGTTCCCGCTCTTGATCTTGCCGTGGACAACGATGGCATCCCCGCTTCTTACATCCCCGACCGTGACACCCGTACGGAGGATCACTTTGCCCCCGGCATCCACCGCGTGGACAACCGCATGATCGAGAATGGTAACATCCCCATGGGCAGTTATGGGCCCCTTGATCCGGCACTGGCTCCCGATAACTGCATTCCAGCAGCTGATATCAAGGGCTACACTGGACCGGGGACCCAGTTCAAGGGATCCCGTTACCGTCAGTCGTCCCCAGAAATGCGTATGGGCAGGAACAATAAAATCACCGTCGATTTTCACGTTCCCTTCGAAATACGATCCTTTCTGTGCGAAAAAAGTATTTCCCTTCTGTAGGACGGTTGGCATGTATTCCTCAGTGAGATGAGGCACGGTTCGGGGATAAACTTGTTGCTCCGCGACAGGGTAAAAATAGAGGACCGGAAAACCGGGTATTAGAGGAAGAGCGCCGACAGGGTAAAGACTACAAGCGAGGCAAACATGCCGGCTTTCAGGAGCGTGGAGGCTCCCGTGGTTTTTACCTCTTCCGGAGTTGTGGACCGGACCGACTTTTATGCAGGCAAACAGGATGATGCCATCAACAAGAAGAATCCCGGAAGCATACCACAAATCCCCACCACAGGTACGGGGCCAGGCTTGCAATAACACCAAGGATGGCACAGAAAAGGGCGAGGTACATGGTCACCGGAATTCCGTACCGGATAGGAAGAGTGACCGCCCCGCTGGCCCTGTCCCCCTCAACATCCTCGGCATCCTTGACCAGCTCGCGGGCAAGCATGGCAAAGAATGTCATGACCGCAAAGGGAATGACGTGGAAAAGACCGGGCACACCGCCAAGAGCCCCGCCAAACAGGAACATGCTGGCGGCAAGGTAGGAGACCGCGATATTCCCGAAGAGGGGTGTGCGTTTCAGGCGGGCTGCATACCCGATGAGGAGGACGGAGTTGAATACGGCGATGGCAATACACAGTTCATTGGTAAAGAGACAGACCAGGATCGCGGCAAGGAAGAGCGTGGCGGCATATACACGTGCCGCCGGAAGACTGACCTGCCCGGAGGGGATCGGCCGGTCCGGGCGGTTTACCCGGTCGATCTCCACGTCAAAAAAATCATTGATGACATTTCCTGCCGCTGTTACCAGCGTGACAACAGCAAAGATCAGGAGAACTGCCGGGATGACCGTACCGGTTGCGATCAGGTACGCAACAATGGCCGCAAGGCCGGCAGCAACGGAATTCATCGGCCGGGTGATGGTAAGAAGGCCAGCAAGGCTCATTGATATACACTTATTCTCCCGGATAATTAACCTGCAGGAAATTTATCAAAAAACAGCCAGACAACGGGCGAGGGGGGATTTGAACCCCCGGCATTCAGCTTAGGAGGCTGACGCTATGTCCGGGCTAAGCCACTCGCCCTGCCCATATCCATTGAGGGGGAATATGTATAAGTTTTGTGCGCTGCAACAGTTGTGCGCAATGGAACTTTGTGAGGTCAGGGAAGGGACAACATCAGTACTTGTTCCCGTACAGGATGCCACCGCACAGTTCCCTCCCGGCTCGGTGCCGATCTTCTTCAACCGTAAAATGGAACTGAACCGGGACGCAACCGTCCTCCTCCTCTCCCTCCTGAACCCTTCCGATTATCTCGATGCCATGGGAGCTGACGGGAATCCGGGGCATGCGGGTAGCGGGCGAGTGCGATATTCCGGTGACCATCTGCGACCGCGAACCGGCAGCCGTCGGACTGATTACCCGGAACAAAAACCATACCGGTCTTCCTGTTACCATCCTGGAGCGGGATGTCAATGCCCTGCTCTCCGAACAGTCGTTCGATGCCGTTGACCTCGACCCGTTCGGGACACCGGCGATGGTTATCGACGCTGCTGTCCGCGGGTGCCGCAGGTTTCTCTTCGTGACGGCTACCGACACCGCCCCCCTCTGCGGGGCACACCTCAGGGCAGGTATCCGGCGGTATGGAGCAATACCGATGAACACGGAATACCACAGCGAGGTGGGCCTCCGTATCCTCCTCGGGTTTGTGGTCCGGGAGACGGTCAAGTACGACCGGGGCATCGAACCGCTCTTCTGCTATGCCCGGGAGCATTTCACCCGGCTCCATCTGCGGCTGCTCCGGGGGGCACAGGCCGCGGATGACACCCTGAAACATATGGGGTTCATTCACCAGTGCAGAAAATGCCCGTACCGCGAGGAGCAGCCTGGCCTGCAGGCACACGACCGTACCTGCCCCTGCTGCGGCGAACCGCTCCAGCCGGTCGGGCCGCTCTGGCTGGGGTGCATCCGGAATGAGGATACGGTTGTACAGATGCTGGATGCTGTCGCCGGCAGGGAACTCGGGACAAAAAAAGATCTGGTCCGGCTGCTGGAAACCTGCAGGTCGGAATTACCCACATCGAGCTTTTACGATTACCACCATATCGCCAAATTACTCGGGTGTTCACCGCCCACTATCGATAAGGTCCTTGAACGGATCCGGGTTTGCGGGTACCCGGCAACCCGGACCCACTTCTCCGGCTATGGTATCAAAACAGAAGCACCGCTGGAAATCATCCGGAACGCGGTTGGGGCAAAGGAGCAGCCGTAAGACACAAAAACCGGGGAGGAATCCGGAAAAGACCGTTTCATCCGATGGAAACCGGTTTTTCCTTTTTGCAAAGCAGAGGGTATGGCAAATGATACCTTTTCCCGGGTTGAAAAATGGCAGAATTAACGTTCCACGATGATCGTGAGCAGATCCTCGTCGATCATCTTATGGGAAAGACCGACACGCTGGCCCGGGTGCTTGACCGATCTTCCCCAGACGCGGGCATACCGGAATTTCTGGGCAAAATCGCGGTGGAGCTTGTTGCAGATGTCCTCGACCGTGCTCCCCCTGCGGATGATCAGGGGCTCCTCAAGGTCTGCTTCGCCGCCGTGGGGTTTTAAGTAGACCCGGATAAACCCGAGACAGTCGTAGAGAGCATCCTTGGTTTCTTCAAGGTGAAATCCCGCGGCAGCCGAGATCATCAGCGGGGGACTGCCAAACCGCCCGGCGATATCGTGCTCGATCTCGAGATACCGTTCCTTGTCCACGAGGTCGACCTTGTTGACCGCGATGAACGCCGGGACATAGACGCGGTTGCCCTGCACCGCATCAATAAGATCGTCCTGCGTGGCATTCCCGCGGATGAGGATATCGGCATTCATCATCTTGCTCTCGGCAAGGATCGACCGCACTTCCTCGATATCGAGATCGAGC
This sequence comes from uncultured Methanoregulaceae archaeon, assembly GCA_963818425.1. Lineage (GTDB taxonomy): Archaea > Halobacteriota > Methanomicrobia > Methanomicrobiales > Methanospirillaceae > Methanoregula. The sequence continues at coordinate 70,706 of CAWFSA010000018.1, forward strand.
GTACCAACCGCATTGAGCCGGATACCGCCATGCGATGATTTCTTGATGGTGATGTCCGGTTTCGGCACATTGATCCGTATCCCGGCATCGTAGAGCTCCTTGATAAGGACGTCAAAGTGCCGCTCGTTGAAGACGTCCACGAGGATGATGATAATATCGGCGTTCCTGACAACGGCGATCACTTCTTTGCCCCGGCCTTTTCCCATCGCAGCGCCGGCGATAAGCCCGGGAATATCCAGCAGCTGGATCTTTGCACCCTTGTGCTCCAGTGCACCGGGCACCACCGTGAGGGTGGTGAAGGCATACGCGGCTACAGCACTCTCGGTACCGGTCAGCTGGTTCAGGAGCGTGCTCTTACCGGTAGAAGGGAAACCGACAAGGACTGCCGTAGCATCCCCGGATTTCTTGACCGCGTACCCTTCCCCGCCGCCACCGGCTTTCATGGCACGACTGACGGCTTCATCTTTCAGACGGGCGATCTTTGCCTTGACACGGCCGATGTGCTTGGATGTAGCCTTGTTGTACGGAGTCTTGATTAACTCGTCTTCAAGCTCCTTGATCTGTTCCTCAAGACTACTCATTCCTATACTAATCGCTGCATGACCGAGATATAGTTGTTTGTGAAGCCCGGTTAACCGGCTGGATTGCCCGAGAAAACAAGGGTCCGGGCCTGTAGGAAAAACGGGCCCGGTGCGATGATTCTTCCGGCACCGTAAAAGGTCATAAAATCCCAGGTAAAAAACTATAAGTAACCTCATCGCCCATTTTAGTGAGCAACTGCTGCTATAGTGTAGTCCGGCCAATCATGCGAGCCTCTCACGCTCGCGACTGGGGTTCGAATCCCCATAGCAGCACTTATTTTCAGCAATTTATTTTCCCATACCCTCCCTCTCGATTCCTGACAGGAGAATCGATCGGAAAGAGCGCTAATCAATCGTGTGCGATTTCGTGTTCTGGCCGTAAGGTACAATCGATATACCAATTCTCACGTATTCTCGGCGATTTTTGACCGAAGCATTAAAGAGCGTATCCCGGCATATCCCTATACGAAGAACTATGAGCAGGGAGAAGATTAAAGTCCCCGGAAAAGTCTATGAGGAGTTAGTCGCCCTCCAGCGTGAGATCCATTTCACCCAGGACCACCAGGACACGATCAAAAAGGCAGAAGATCGTGGATATATGAACGCAGCAACCTGGATCCGACAGAACGAACGGGCTTACAAGATCGGGTTTGCATGGGGTTTTGAACCGGACGCGAGTGAGCCCCAGGGTACCCTTCAGGATATCCCCGCACGGGGTGAACCGGTACAGCGCCGCACCATTGCCCGTAAGGAAACCACCCTCCAGCCTAAATCCTCGAAGAAATCCTCCGGTGGCGTGTTTGCCGGTATCAGAAACTGGCTCGGAAAATATTTCTGATCTTTTTTCTTTTTTGTCGCTGATGCGATAGCGGATGCCTGCCGAAATAATAATCTCCCAAACGCCCGGACAGAGCTCTATGCCCACATGCCAGGACTGTATCAGTTATTCCCCAAAAACAAAGGAGCGGGGGGAGTGCCGTATAAACGGTGAAACGACACCGGACCGTGACAGTGACCGGTGTCCTTCCCGTACGTTTATTCCAAGGCCCGGAAAATAAGTACCTGGGAAACCGCCATGCCACGCGAACTTGACGAGAAGGATATTGCCATACTCAAAAAACTTGCACCGGAATGCGGAGACCTGACCTGTTCAGGTTCCGGCCATATGTTTCATTCAATTCTTCCTCCGGTATCCAATCACTTTGCAGAAGACAACACCGATTTCACAGAACGTATCACCCGGCTCAGCGACGAGGAACTCACCTACATTGCCGATATGATCACAAAAGGCGAGGAGAGTATGGGGTGTCTGCCGGTGGAGGACGTGGAGGCTCTCGTGAAGATCGTCCACGATCGTTTGTCGCCGGAAATGGCGAAAAATATCATCGCGGCATACGAATCCGGTTATGAATGCGAGCATTGACCTTTCAATGATTGAAAATGACCCCCGGTTCTTCCAATTCCACCGTTCAGAAACGCGTGGCGATGGCAATAACCTTAGGAAAATCCGGCAATCCCTCCGCCATCCCGCCACTGATACAATCCCTGTCTGATCCGCATTGGAAAGTCCGGCTGGAAAGTGCACAGGCACTCGGGCGTCTCGGCGAGGGGGATGCCGTTCCTGCACTCATATCCGCACTCAATGACCCTGAACCGGTGGTGCGGACCGCCGTCATAGCCGCTATCGGCAGGATACGGGACCGGCGGGCAACCGGTGCGCTCATCTCCTGCCTGAAGGATGCCGATGAACGGGTGAGGATCGGCGCTGCTGAGGTGCTGGGGAAACTGGGCGATCCCCGGGCCATCGAACCCCTGGGTACGCTCGCACAGGATCCTTTCTCGGGGGTAAGGGATGCTGCGGAGAATGCAGTCGGACGGCTCATGAAAAAAAGAAATTCAGCCCGGTAATTCCCTTTTTTCTGCTCTGTAGAAACGCACATGAACGGGCGTTCACACCCGAACCATGAAAATTAAATCTCCAGACTCATTTTTTCATGAATTGTTAACCCAACTTGTTTAATTTTATGGGAAATAATTTAGAGTTACACGCTCCAGGGGCTTCGCCCCGCCGCTTATGGCGCCCCAATTATGATAGCGCCGACCCGTTTACAAAAAATGCGAGAGTGTTTTTATAGAGGTAATACCGAGGCATCACATGCGCCCCCGCCCCCAGAGGGGGGCAGGGCTGGCGCAAGGGGGGTGAGCAATATCATGAAACAGGTTTTCTACAGAGCACATTTTTCTGCAGAGAGGATCCTGCAAGCGGTCGCAATCCCTCTTCTTTTTATCCCTGACCAGCCACACTGTTGGTATACAAAGTGAGGTCGTCCCATGCCGGAAAAACCATCCATAACCGAGCTCATCACGAACTTTTTCGCACTCGTTCCCCTTGTGCTCTACACCATCGTCGCTATCATGCTCACGATTATTGCATTCTTCTCTGTCTACGATTCTGCTGTCGTGATCTATCAGATTATCGTGCCCCCGAGTGTACCGGTCAATCTCACCAGCGTCATCAATTCCCTGCTCCTCACCATCACTATCATCGTCCTGTTCGAGACGGTTACCGTGTATTTCAGGACAAAACATGTTGAAGTGCGGGCATTGCTTGTTGCAGGTCTGACCGGCATGGTACGGCACGTACTCGTTTACAACATGGAAGGTATTGATCCGATGACCATGTTTGCAACCGTTGCCCTGCTTGCGGTCCTTATCGCAGGAATCGTTCTCGTCAAACCCGAACCCCGCTCCTGACAAACCAAGATTCATTTTTCCGGTATCGTTCCACCTTCCCGCGTGAGGATTTTTATGGTTACCTGCCGAACCTCTTGCAAGGGAGCGTGAGGTTATACCGGGCATCATCGAGGCAAAGGACTTAAAAAAGACCTTTGGCAGCACCGTCGCGGTTGACGGAATTGCATTTTCCGTCAGGAAAGGGGAGGTCTTCGGTTTTCTCGGACCCAACGGTGCAGGCAAGACCACGACCATGAAGATGATCGCCTGTGTTTCTCCGAAAACCTCGGGTACGCTCACCGTGCTCGGGATGGACCCGGACACAGATCCGGTGAGGATTAAAATTCGGCTGGGCATTGTCCCTCAGGAGACCAATCTCGATCCCGACTTTTCCTGCTACGGCAACCTGTTCATCTACGCACAATATTTCGACATTCCTGATGAAGCTGCAGCAAAAAAAGCGGACGAACTGCTGGCATTTGTCCAGCTTGCAGAGAAACGGGATGTTACCGTGGAGAAGTTATCCGGCGGCATGAAACGGCGCCTGATCCTTGCCCGGGCACTGGTGAATAACCCGGACCTCCTTATCCTCGATGAGCCGACCATCGGCCTCGACCCGCAGGCCCGTCACCTGATCTGGGAAAAACTCCGTGCCCTCCGGGCGCAGGGAAATACCATCGTGCTCACAACCCACTACCTTGACGAAGCCGCCAGGCTCTGTGACCGGCTGGTCATCATGGATAACGGCAGGATCCTCGTGGAGGGCACACCCGCTGACCTCGTCAGGGAACATGCAGGGCGCGAGATAGTCGAGGTGGAGAAGAGCGATGAGGTCGAGTCCTGCCTCCGGGACCTCGGGATTCCCTATGAGGCTGCCGGTGATATGATACAGGTAGCAACAGAGTCTTCCCGGGAGATCGCCCGGGTCCTGCTCGACCGCTGCCGTCCGGAGACGGTGACCACACGCCCGGCAACGCTTGAGGACGTGTTCCTGAAACTGACCGGGAGGAAACTCCGGGAGTAACCATGCCGCACATCCTCTCCATTCCCCTGGTGAGCCGGCGAGCCATTAAAGTCTGGCACCGAAACCTTACGGTCTTTATCCGGACATGGCAGGTAAATTTTTTCCCCCCGCTTGTCGAAGCGCTCCTCTACCTGTTTGCCATCGGCATGGGCATCGGGTCCTATGTCAGGGAGATCGAGGGTGTCCCCTACGTAACCTTCATTGCCCCTGCGATACTCGCCATTGCCGTGATGAATTCTGCATTCTTTGAATGCACGTACGGATCCTTCGTCCGTATGTATTACCAGAAAAGTTTTGATGCCATGATCGCGACACCGCTCTCGATCGAGGATGTGATAGCGGGAGAACTGCTCTGGGGTGCCACCCGGAGCGTGATCTATGTCGTGATTATGCTGCCGGTACTTGCCGTTTTTAACGTAATCTCCCTGCCCCTTGCCCTGCTTGCCGTACCCCTTGCATTCCTGGGAGGGCTGATGTTTGCAGGCATTGCTATGTGCTTCACGGCCATCACCCCCGGCATCGATACCCTGAACTATCCCTCATTCCTCTTCATCACGCCGATGACACTCTTCTCGGGCACCTTCTTCCCGCTCACGCTCCTGCCGGTTGCCATCCAGTATTTCGCACTCGCTGTGCTCCCGCTCACCCACCTTGTGGCAATCATGAGGATGTTCACGCAGGCATCGGTCTCGCCGGTTTTAGCAGCGCATCTTGCCTGGACCATCATGGTTACCCTTCTCTGCTGCACTGCTGCAATCAACCTGATGCGAAGACGGCTTATCGTGTAAACGGGATTTTTTTTAAAAGACAGGACGTTAGTCCCCTTTCCTGATAATCCTGAGGACATACAACACCTCATCCTCAACCGTTTCCTGCATCATAACACTGGCAGAATAATTAAAAACGGAACATAATTTCAGCATCTCGGAGAGGCCGGTGAGTGAGGAAATCAGTAACAGTATCCTCCCACCGGGTGCCAGGACCCGCCCCACCTCATACACGAACCGTTCGATTGTCACCCGCCCGCTCTTCCCGCCATCCAAAGCATACTCGAGCCAGTCGTTAATCCGTTCTTCCGGCTGTGTCGGGAGGTAGGGGGGATTGAACAGGACGAGGTCGAAGGATCCCCGAATCCCTCCAAATAGATCGGTCCGTACCACATCAATACCGGCCTTGTGGGCACAAAACACCGCGTGGGGATTGATATCAGTTGCCACAACACGGGTGACCTTTACCATCTCTGCTGCAATCAGCCCCGTCCCTGTCCCCATTTCAAGAACGAAGTCACCGGGCTGTACCTCGGCTCTGGCTGCCGACAACAGCAGGGTAGTATCAGCCTCTGATGAATAGACCTGGCAGGGATCGTACTTCATGAGTATCAAGGATTGGACGGGCGATGCAAAAAGGGATTTCCTGCACAATATCCAACTACCTGTGCTTATGCATACCATTTTCCGGTATGCCCATAAAACGTAAACCTGCCGGTAGTTTATATCACCGATCGTATGGTTTTCCCGTAGATCCAAACGTAAATTAATATCCGGGGTATATACAAAATTAAAAGGGAAAACGCATGAAAAGTAGTTTTATTTTCTGTTTGGGGATTTTATTGATATGTACTGCAATAATTCCATCACACGTATCGGGATCAGAATATACCTACTCATTTGTACATCTGTCGGATGTACAGAATTTACAGACTCGTCTCCAGTGTAATGAACCTGACATTTTCTGAAATCGAATTGTTAAAGATCCGGTATAATATCAGTGCAATTTTCATAACCGGTGATCTCACAAACAGCGCCACCGGGACAGAATTTTTTAATTACTCACGGGCATCCAACTTAACAACAGTTCCGGTGTATGAAGTATCCGGGAATCACGATGTAGGGGGTGTTGCCGGTAATTATGCCAACTGGGATCGTTACCTCCCGAATGGTTCACAGAAACACGATTACGGTTTTGTTTTCAATGATTTTGTCGTCTATGGTCTCGGGTATAACGGTGATAGTGTAGTTAACACTGCGGTAAAACCTGTAATGGTATCATATTTTGCCAATAACCCGGATAAAGTGCCGCTTATCCTGACCCATGTGTATTTTGATCATGCGCTCTGGGTGAACGGTGCGAGACACCCGATAGCCTATGATCTTTTAAATTCCCTGACAAGAAACTCACTCATACTGACCGGGCATTGCCATAACAGCACTTCAAACGGGATCCTCCAGCAGACTCCGTATAATAATATTAACGTTATCGAAGACATGATCAACTACCAGGACTGGTCCGGGTATAGTGGAGGACGATTATATAACGTTACGACAGATGGGTTACACATAACCTGTATGACCGTCAGTAACCTTAACTTAAACCCGGTGTTCAGTGTGAATAACACCGTTGTTTACCCGACATTTACCCACACGGCAGACCCGAAACCGACATACACACTGGTTGTTGCTTCATCGGGATCATCTGATGGTGAAGTATATCGTGGAATCAAAGGAAAGTCCGGAGAACAGTTTCCTGCAATCAGAAATGGAGCAGGTACTGGTTCGTCATCCAATAACGGGTACATCGTAGTCGGAATACGGTCTGCAAATAATAACGTTCCGGGTTCATATAATCTCTTACAGAAAGGTGAATTGTTGTTCAATACCAGCGGGTTACCTGACAATGCAATCATCGTAAATGCTACGCTGTCGGTATGGTCTGATTCCTCATCGAAATCTTTAACCAGACTCGGTGTTACCGCATTCGGGATCACCGGAATTAAACCCTATACTACCGGGTCTGTAAACACAAGAGATTACCAGAATACGGTATCTGTACGCTATTCTGACGGGGATATACTGCAACCGGACATCAAAAATTATCAGTATAATACCTGGTCGTTTAATGCAGACGGGATATCTGCAATCTCGAAAACCGGATGGACACCCGTAGCTGTCAGATCAAAATGGGATATAGACAACGATCAAACGGGTCTGACGTGGCTGCCTTACCAGAGTGCAACACAGGTTACCTTCTTTGCTTCAGAAAAACATGCCGGGAAAGAACCGATACTGACTATCGGGTATACACTCCCATAACCTCATCCCATTTTTGAACTTGTTGTACAAGGGTAGTACGCCCGCTTTGCCTGCGAGAAGTCGCAGGTTCAATCCCTGCCAACTGCATGAAGTCCCGTAGTGTAGGTGGTCAAGCACACAGCCCTCTGAAGGCTGAAACATCCGTTCGAATCTGGTCGGGAGTACTCTCTTCCCGTGTTTTTTTGTAAAAACAGACAAGAGCAGCAATGGCCGTCTGACAACAATACAGTAACGTGGGATTCCTGATTTATGGGATTCCCGATTTCCCACCAGATAATGTCAGAATCCATATGTCCGGAAAACCCAAGTATTCTGTACGGATCGCGATATCAGGAGACTGCATGAAAACACTCGTTGATCAGGCAAAAAAAGGGACCATTACATCCCGGATAAAGCAGGTAGCGGAAGCAGAAGGAATGGATCCTGAACTCCTCTGCCGCCAGATCGCAGAAGGCAGTGCAGTGATCATGCATCGGGGGGACCGGCTCACGGGAATCGGCAGGGGGCTTTCCACCAAGGTCAATGTCAACCTCGGCACATCCACGGGAAAGGTCAATGTACAGGACGAAGTTAAAAAAGCCCGGATCGCCGAAGAGTTCGGTGCCGATACCATCAGCGACCTCTCGATGGGAGGGGATATCAATGCGATCCGGGAAGAGATCTTTTCGTGTACAACACTCCCCATTACCACAGTCCCCGTATACCAGGCAGTTGTTGAGAATGGGCTTAAGGAGATGACAGCAGACGATATCCTCACGACGCTGGAAATGCAGGCTGAAGAAGGGTATCAGCTCGGTTGTTGTCCATTGCGTCAAGCCGGAACATGCTTGCCGGATTCAGGAAGCAGAAACGGATCCTCGGCATGGTTTCCAAAGGGGGATCCATCACCAGTGCATTCATGCTCCTTAACGAGTGTGAGAACCCGTTTGTGGACCAGTATGACCGGATCCTGTCGGTGTGCCGGAAACACGACATCGTGCTCTCGCTCGGCAACACCGCACGGAGCGGGTGTATCCATGACCGGCGCGATCCATTCCAGATGGCGGAGATCCACCAGAACGTTGCACTCGCACACCGTGCCCTGGACGCCGGCGTGCAGGTCATCATCGAAGGCGCTGGCGGCCACATACGGAGCAACCGGATCCCGTCATATATCCGGTATTACAAGAAACAGTCATCGTTCCCGCTCTTTGTTGCCGGCCCGCTCCCTACCGACATCGGTGTCGGGTACGATCACATTGCCGGCGCATGCGGAGGCAGTGCTGCAGCTGCGGCCGGCGCGGATTACCTCTGTTACATCACGCCGGCAGAGCACCTTGGCCTGCCAAGCCCGGAAGCGGTAAAGGAAGGCCTGATCGCGTTCAGGATCGCAGCACATATCGGAGATACCGTGAAATACGGGCGGGACGCACTGGACATGAAGGTCGCCCTGCTCCGGGCAGACCTCGACCGGGAAGGTCAGATTCCGGTGTGCCATGGACCCGCAGCGGGCACGGGAACTCTCTGACGGTGATAGGGAGTGCACGATGTGCGGGGAGTTCTGTGCGATAAAAATCATGCGGGAGTTCTGAAAACAGGCATCCGGTTAGTCCGTTATCGCGTCATGGAATTTCCCACGATCCCGGTCCACGATGTACCGGGAATAATTCCGTCGGGCACGTTCCGGGTGGGTATTGGCATAACAGTACGTGCAAAGGTGCATGCACGTAGAATACTGTCCGATGTCCCTGGACACAATACACCGGCAGGTGTTCCGCTGGCCAGGGTCTTTGAGCCGTCGTGACGGATCAACACCAATGGGGATGCCACCAAGAGTCTGCTGGTTGCCCGGCTGCAGGAAATCCATGAGTTTTTGGTCTTTTCCGAATTCCTGTATCATCAGGTCGTAGCTGATACACTGCCCCCTGCCAATCCCGAAGCGGGAAAGATCCCGTTCTTCCGCACAAGCGGTGACGGAGAGCCCCCACTGACGATTCAGGGCGGTAAGACCGGTACAGAACTCGTCAACCTCATCACGGGTAAATTCCCGGGCACCGGTAACCCCTCCATCCTGCAGGTTGCACCTGACTTTTTTATATTTTTCAATATCCACGAAACTGATGACCAGCTGCCTGGTAAAGGGAGCAATACGGTCACCGATACCACGGATCTTCCCCAGCAGGTCTTTGACGGTTATCCGGTCGGACAGAATCAGGGGATCAAACCGCCAGACAACCCGACCTTTCCCGATACGGCGGGAGAGCCGGATGAACGTCTCGATCCGCTCGCCAAGAGGGGGTACGCCCGGTTCGAGCTTCTCGGCATCATAATCGTTCACCGTGAACAGGAAGTAGTAGCCATATCCGCTCTGGTCCAGCGCGTCGAGTTGTGGAAAGAAGGGTGCCGGGTTCTTTGACCAGAACACAAACACCCGGGTCTTTTCAAAACTCACGTAAAGCTGGTTGCCGCCGAAAGGACTCTTCCATTTCACATAGCCTGCTTTGAGGCGTGCCAGGAACCAGTCACCGTAAAACGCCGGGATATCCGTCGAGCGGCTGGCTGAAACAATCAGCGGGGCGATCGCTTCAACCTTGTAGGTTTTTGAGGAATCCGCCGGATCGGTTATTGTCAGCGGGATCTTCTCCCAGCCTTTCCATTTCATGGCAGATCACACAGATTATCATTATAACAGATGCGGAAAAGAAAAAGCGTTTGGATTTTCAGCTAAAATTCCATAGGACTCAGTTCATATTATGAAAGCAGGTATGATGTGCGGAAATCCGGCGTCAGTGAATAGATTCCGCGGTAATAACAGGCACGGGGAAATATCTCTCCATCTACTGCTACCCACCCGTGATTTTTACCGGAAAGAAGGATTGCATATTCATCCGTGTAACTATCATCCCCAGAAGTATAATGATACCGGGATTCGATGGCGACATCTTTGCCACCATCATAGTCCGCATAGATCCGTGTGTCATACCGGGTGATCTGGAGATTTGTTGAGAGGTTTTGGGATTTTGCTTCTCCCTCTGGTGAACATGAAATATGCAGTACACCGTATTTAGGGAAAAATGAAGGTACTTTGTCATAAAAACCATTAACAGGGCCCTGGACCTGTGTTCCATTGTGACGCACACTCTTCTGCATCCGGAAATGATAGTTGTCCATCCACCCCATCTTTGATGAGGTGATTTTCAGGAATATCTGTCCATCAACCTGGACCAGCGAGAGGTTAATCGCTGGCGACGGGGCTTTTTCGGTATTTATCATATTTTCCTTTTTTTGAAAGATATCTACCGTCAGGAGTTCCAACCCAATTGAAGGTGTACCCTCCAGTGTTGGGATTGGCACATAAATGGTCACATTGTAAATCGTATATTGCGGGTAAATCACCAGTTCATAATCGGCCGTTTGGGTGTAGTACGGTTCAGACGGGTGCATGATATCCCCAACGAGACCGGGATATGCCAGCAGATAGATACCGGCTAAAAGAATTGCCGGCAAAACGCAGAGATAGACGATAAATTTCAATAGATGAGACCGTATCATGGTTTTCACCGGATCCTGTTTTTTCCTTGTTTCATTCGTACTCCAGAGAGACGCTCATGAGTTCGGAATTTTAACTGCACTGAGATAACCTCCGTCAAGAGACAGTGCACCTTGTGCGACGTTCCACTGGTGTGAAGGGCCAGAAATAACCAGAGAATAGCGGTCAGAAAATGAATTATAGGGACGATAATCATAGTCATGGTACCAGTCGTTGCGACTCCAGACAACCGTATCGATAGTCAGCGTGGTGTTTTCATCCGTTTCGTAATCGGCAAAGATTTCTGTATCATAGAAATATTCTTTATCGACATAGACCAAGTTGCCCGCCGAACGGATCGTCCCTTCGACATTTATTCGGTATTTCGGTTCAATGAGGGATTCATTGCCAACGGATGGATGGTTGTGGTGCTCATAATAGCGGAGAAAATGTTCACATTCATATGAATGTCCATAATACAAACGGAACGGTGTTTCAGGAAATAATTCAACCATTTTAACAATGAGATATGTACCATTATCCCGTTTTTCAAAGGAATGTGAGTATCCTGCAGGAATATCGAGGGGGATGTAACGGATGATATTATCATCCAGCGGTGCATTTTTCCCCGTTTTTTCCTGGAATGGGATATTTGTGATAGATTTGTAAAGTGTCAGATTGTCAATAATTATGGTCCTGCTATCGTGACTAACAGGGATTTCAAAAGTCGCATTGTAGACCGGTTTATCGGTAATGATTTTTACTTCGGACCTAAAATCGTTATGCGGCGTATTTGGATCCATAGAATTATCAAGGCATCCGGAGAAGGGAGCAAACAACAAAAGGAAAAAGACAGCAGTGACCGATGTCATATTTCCATTCATTATCAAATCGATCGGTTTGGTAATATATTAAGTATATTGATTTAATTTCATGGTTTTTAAATGTAATAATTTGGTATTCACCTTGAGGATTCTCATGAGATATTCGCAATCGTGGCAAAATCTTCCAGGTAGAGTGCTTCCGGCCTGCTGGTGAGGATCTCTGCCGGGCAATGCCGCTATAGCCCGTTCAACCCAGATATGAGAGAGCATGCTGCCCACCGACCCTTTCAGGCAGTTCCGAACGGTCTTCCGCCGGTGGGAAAAAAGTGCCCGGACCACATCCGCGTACAGTGCGCCGGTCGTTGATCGGGAAGATCGGTTCACGGGGGAATATCTTCACAACCGTGGAATGAACCTGAGGCCGGGGAGAGAAGCACTGGGGGGGCAGGCGGAAACAGAGCTGTACCGCTGCGTACGTCTGGACCATAATGGACAGGCGCCCGCAGTCCTTGGTCCCGACATTTGCGACCATCCGCTCGGCGAACTCGCTCTGGTACATCAGGACCGCAACGGAAAAACCGGCATCGAGGAGCCGGAACGTGATCTTGGACGATGCAGAATAGGGGAGATTGGAAACGCTCATATCGAACGGGGGGAGTTACGCACCGGGTAGCATCACCCTGCTGCACCACGAGCTGTCCCTGTGCAATTTCGGAAGAAAAGGTATCGGCAAGCTGCTCGCACAGGATGCTGTCGAGTTCGATGGCATGAACAACCGCACCCCGGTCAAGCAGCGCACGGGTAAGCGCGCCATTGCCCGGCCCGATCTCGAGCACCCGCTTTCCCTTCACCTCCTCCAGATCCGCTATCCGTTGTATCGCGTGCGGGTCAATGAGGAAGTGCTGGTCGTGGTACGCTTTCATCGCGTTGTAAAGACGTGGTATTTGATATCCTTATCCTGGAGCTCTTCCATGATGCGGGCCAAAATCATCTTCTCCGGGTGCGGGATAGATTTGATCCGGGCCGATATATCGGCTAAACTTATGAACGGTTTCTTGGTGCGTTCCTCGAGGATTTCCCACATCAGTTTCTTCCCAATGCCCGGGAGCAGGTGGAGCATATGGAGCTTGGGCGTGATAGAGATGGACTTGTTGAAGAACGTGACAAAGTCCTGCTCACGGCTCTTTACAACTTCCTCAATGACAAAGGGGAGTTCCGCCTGGGCAGTGTGCGTCAGATCAGCATAGCCGATACGGCGCTTGACGCGTTCTATCTTGTCCCGCTCGGCATCGCCGATATACACCTTCTCGTGGAGGTCAATCGCTGCCGTGGGTTTTGGCACCAGCTCGAGAAGTTTAAACTGCTCGATACCCATGGCCTGCACAACCGGCTCGCGCTTGAACGATGGGCGGGGGTCCCCGGCATGCCCCTTCATGAGCACATCCAGTACTATTGCGTTAACCTCTTTTTTCTCGACTTTCATGGCACACCTCAGAAGTGTGTCGTTACCGTCTCGATGATCTTATCAATCTCTTCAGGAGTAAGCGTGAAACGCTCCTTGGCAAAGATAGCCCGTACCTCATCGCGGGTTTTCGGCATGATGTTTGCGATGCGATAGGCAATCTCCGGCTTCATCTTTTCCATCTGCACGAGCTGAGCAACAAGATCCCTTGATTTTTCCGGAGTTGTTTTTGCAAGCTGATTGGCATGCTCGATACTGCGCCGGAACTCGTATGACATTTCCTTCTCTGCTGCTATGCGTTCCGCCTCGACACCTGCCATGACGGAGCGCATTTCCGGGAGCGTAACCTTCTCTTCGCTAATGATACCCTTGACTTTCATGCCAATCACCTGACAGTGAATTTACTTTTGTGCTTTTAGATGTTGTGGTCTGGCTATGACGATCTTATCGGCGTTGCCGTTACGGATGGTAAGCATCCATGCACGCCCGCGCTGACCAAGGATAGTTCCTGTCAGGCCGTGGAAGCGGCGGTGGGGCATACCCTTCTGGACACTGGGGTTACAGACAACGTGTACCCTGTCGCCGATCTCGAATCTCTGGATGACGCTGGTGCACGGTGGCAGCCCTCGTTCTCTTAAATCTTTCTTGAACTTATACCGTGTCTTCTTTCGTGGACCATTGTGATGTGCCATTGTTTATTCTCCCTCCTTTGCTCCTTCAACCTGCGTGACGTCGAGGCTGGTGACGTGAGCCTTTCTTTTCAGGATCTCGGCAAGACTTGGGATGGTTCTGCCTGAGTCACCGGATACGAGTTCCTTGATGTAGAGGCCGGCTTCGCCCAGGACTTCGACAACAAATCTGCCGTCCTGTTCCCCCACGAACACGATATCCAGGACTTTCCGCTCACGGATTTTATCTGCTCTCCGGTGAGCAACCCTCTCGGGCGTGCGCTGCTGTATTGTGACGCCCTTTAAGGATTCCAGGGCATTTGCGAACTCATCCGCTGATAATTCGCCGTCAACCTCGACCAGGATCCTGTATTTTTTATGCGCTTTGTTTGATTTAAGGGTTTCCACCTCCGCACGGTCAGCCCAGCGCTTAATCGCAACAGAAACCCGCCCCTCCGCGGTCCGGTTGATCTCGGCTTCGAGGTCCGCAAGGTCAATGGACCGTTTCTTCGGGGCAACGACTTCGAGGATGAACGGCCGGCCGGTGCCGACCATCCGGGCATCGATATCCTCCCGGCCCGCCCCATGCAGTACGGCATTTTCGGCATCGAACATTTCAATGACCGGTCTCCCGATCAGCTCTTCTACGGAGTCGAGGTACTGGGCACCGGTGAAGTTGCACTTCTCGCACCCCTTACCCCGGCAGGCCCGGCAGTCCCAGTGGGTCTGGGGGATGCCCCGCTCGAACTTCTGGTACCGGCCATAGAAGAAGACCGAGTTGACCTGCACCTCGACCGCCCCTGTAGATGGGTCGAGGATGATCACCACGTCGGGTTTCTTGAAATCCACCACTTTTCCGGTCAGCACTGACACTGCCTTGCCGACTTCCCGGTTCACTTCCGACTTGAAGGGTTCGGGATCAGCCAGCGACAGGTCGCTCCAGACCATCTCCTCGTTCTCGGCAATCAGCGGGGGCACCCGGCAGCCGACAAGGTGGGTCTTGAACTCCAGGTCTTTGACTGCATCCACGACCCGGTCGGCCCAGAGCGGGACAGACTCAAAGAAGTTCCCGCAGACCCAGCAGGTGCCCGTGAATTGTTTGTAAGGCTGGTTTTCCGCGAGAGCAAGAGCTATCTTCAGCCCCCGCCCGCGTTCATCATTGGAGAGCCCATGGGAACGTTTCCCGAAGAACCGCCCGAGACAGTGGTCGCAGGTCTCGCCATAAGCAAGGATCGCTTTTACCTGTTCGTTTATGTCCATCCGAAGTTCCTCCGGTCCAGTTCATTGTGCACGAGGGTAATCGTATGATCGGCATGCAGGCACTTCGGCCCCACGGAATACCGGGGGCAGTCGCGGATCATGGTCTCCTCACCTTCAGTGAAATTCAGGTGGTCGGAGAGCAGGAACGCGTCCGGCAGGCTGGTTGCCTTCCGTATATCCGTCCCCTTCTCGTCCAGCACCCCGAACACGTGTTCAGTCATAAGCCGCTCAAGGCCGCCTTTCCGGATGAAGACACCCTGTGCAGCCTCGCGGAACTCGCTCCCGCAGGGCGTGTCGATGACCTTTTTTATGAGGGCCGCAGCACTCCGCTCATCGGGCGAGAGCGACCGCACCAGTGCACCGGAGAACTTCACGGTCTTTGGCCCGGCCGGTTCGCCGCAGAGGACAAGGTAACAGTCCACGTCCCTGCGCAGGTCGTGCGAGAGAAAGAGTGAGGTGTTCACGCACCGGCAGAGCACGTCCATCCGCCCCCCGCTTCCCGGCAGATCGTTGATCGAAAAACCCCCGTCTGTCCGGGCAAGGTGCCCGATGATTGCAAACGAGGTCATCTTACTGCATTCCGGAGAAGCGTTTCATCAGGCGCTGCATGTTAAACTTCCCGCCGCTTGCGCCCCGCAGGCCCTTGAGGGTCCGCTGCATCATCTTGTAATACTTCAGGAGTTCCCGCACCTCATCAGGAGTTGCACCGGCCCCGTGGGCGATCCGCTGCATGCGGGAACTGTTGATCAGGGAGGGATCATCCAGTTCCTGAGGTGTCATCGAGTCCATGATGATCCGGTACCGGACCATCTTGGTGCTGGTCACATCGTAGACACCTTCGGGAAGTTCCATGTTCCCGAGCGGGAGCATGCCCATGATCTGCTTCAGGGGGCCCATTTTATTCAGGGCTTCAAGCTGCTTGTACATGTCGCGGAGGGTGAACTTCCCCTTCATCATCGCGTTCATGTCCACATCTTCGGGTTTGATCGCCTCGCTCGCTTTTTCCATCAGGGCTTTAAGATCGCCCATCCCGAGGAGGCGGGAGATGAAGCTGTCGGGATCGAACCGCTCGAGATCTTCGATTGTCTCGCCGCTGCCAATGAACGCAATGCCGCTCTTGGTTTCAGCAACAGCGGACATGGCGCCTCCACCCTTTGCAGTACCATCCATCTTCGTGATGATGACCCCATCGATACTGATAGCCTCGTGGAACCGGCGCGCCTGTTCGCTTGCCTGCTGGCCGAGCGCTGCATCAATGACGAGCCACCGGTGCGTTGCTTTGGTAAGGTCGTTTAAGTCGATGATCTCCTGTATCAGGTCCGCTTCGAGTGCGTGCCGTCCCTGCGTATCGACGATGATCAGTTCCTGATCTTTTAAGGCTGCAAGCCCTTCGCGGGTGATCTTCAGGGCATCCTTCTCCTGCGGGTTCCCATAGCAGGGAACATGGATTTTCGTACACAGGGTCGAGATCTGGTCAAAGGCCCCGGGCCGGAACGTATCGGCACAGATCACCCCGACTTTCATACCTTTCTTCTGGAAATAGCGGGCAAGCTTTGCAGTTGTGGTGGTCTTACCGCTGCCCTGCAGCCCTGCCATGAGGATCGTCTGGGGCTCGAGCCTGACATCCGTGGATGCCCAGACCAGCCGTACCAGTTCCTGGTATACAATGCGGAGCACGTGCTCGCGGACGGTCATGCCCTTGGGCGGTTCTTCCTCAAGAGAGCGGGTGCGGACGGCTTTCGACAACTCCATGACCAGCTTGACATTGACATCCGACGAGATCAGCGCCCGCTGGAGATCCTTGACCAGCTCGTCTACGGCGGCACGGTCGATTATCGTCTTGCCGGCAAGCTTCTTGAGCGCGTCCTTGAGAGATGATGAAAGCCCGTCAAGCATCAGGCATCACCCAGCAGTTCCTCGACAACTTTTGCCGGTTCAAAGGGGGCGATATCATCGTAGGACTGGCCGGTGCCGATGAACATGAGCGGTTTTCCGATCGTGTGGGCGATCGAGATCGCTGCACCACCCCGCGAGTCCATATCTGCCTTGGTGAGGACAACCGCGTCCGCACCAATCGTCTTGTCGAATTCGAAAGCACGGGTCACGGCATCATTACCTGCAACCGCTTCATCAACATAAACCACGAGATCGGGCTTCATAACCCTTTTTATCTTGTCAAGCTGGCTCATCAGGTTCGCCTTGTTGTGGAACCTGCCTGCAGTATCGGCAAGGACCACGTCGATCTTATGCGAGGCTGCATACTGTACCGTATCAAAGAGGACTGCTGACGGGTCGCCACCCTCCGGGTGCTGGATGATCTTGATCCCAATCCGTTCTGCATGGACGCTGATCTGCTCGATAGCGCCGGCACGGTAGGTATCACCGGCACCGATAACGACCGAGAAACCCTGCTTTTTCAGATAGTACCCTATCTTGGCTACCGTCGTGGTCTTCCCGGTCCCGTTTACACCGGTGAACAGGATCCTCACCGGCCGGGGGTGGGTCCGGATATAGTCAAGAAGGTCAAAGCCGTTGCCCAGCACATCGAGCAGTGCAGCCCTGAGCGCACCAACCACAAGGGAGTCTATGGATTCGCCAATCCTGCGGTGTTTCCCGACAAGGCTTTTTCTCACGTGTGCAATGATCGTGTCCGTTGCCGGAAGGGCAACATCGCTTTCGAGGAGGGTCAGTTCCAGTTCAGAGAGCGCATCGGCAATATCCTTCTCCGAAACGATCAGCTCGCGCTCAATAAGGAGGGTCTTGAACTTATCAACAAAAGTCGGCTGTGTGGCGATTGCGGGGGAAACTGCGGGTTTTTCCTTATCCGGGACAGGTTCCTGCTGTGTCCCGGCAGCCCCTCCTGCAGGTGTCGTTATAACGGTCTGGATGCTTGACCCCAGCCGGCTCCGGGCAGCCTGCAGTTTTGCTTTAAGTCCCCCGAACATAGAGAGAAGATCCCCGCATCATTCCTGACCGTCAGCCATCGACTGCTGGTAGCCGGCCTCAAGCCTTTTGTTGATCTCGTTCATCTGGGTGTGGAGACGGTCGAGGGTCTCGGCCACCTTCTTCTGGGAAGCCTCCATCTCCATGACCCGGTCTTTTAAGAATTCGACTGCATCCTTGTTCGGACGCTCAACGACAACCTCAGCACCAATCGCAAGCATCACTTTATCCGGTTCAAGGATTTGCGCCCGGACACTTGCCCCGGCACCGATCTGGAGGAGGACAACACGGTCTTCCGAGGCCATCATCCCTTCAAGGGCTTCGATGGCTGCATGAGCCTCCATCCGTCCGTTCTCCAGCATCTCCAGCTGGCTGACAAAAATCTCTGCCTGCTGCCCATATTCCTTTAAATAGTGCTGAAGCGTCATCAGTTCGCGCTGGTCCATTGGTTGCATAGTATCTGCCAAATCTGCCACCCCTTTTTTTCGTAGTGGATAAAATAATCCTGACTCCTGATATGTATGTCCTCCGGTATCATAAATACATCATGGTGGACCCGTGCTCCGCCGGACCATCCGGGGCGATACATGGCACGGGGCCTTAAGAAACGACTCCCGCTATGCTGACACTAACAACCGTCGGGATTTACGCCCAGACACGGGCTCGTCATTTTATTACATTTCACCCCTAACATACCAGTACAGACCATCCCGGTCTGAGGAGGCGTATGATGGATTTTAAGAACAAGGTTTTGATCATCGGGTATGGCGCAGTCTGCAAGTGCATGTTCCCGATCCTGCTCCGCCACGTGAACATTCCCCTTGAAAATATCACCATCATCGACTTCAAGGACAAATCAACCGATCTTAAGGCCTGGACTACCGGCGGGCTCCGGCTTTTTCAAGAATAAGATCACCCCCCAAAACTTAAACGCGGTATTCTCGGAATACCTCGCACCCGGTGGCCTCCTGATCGACGTTGCCTGGAACATCGACTGCTGCGAAGTCGTGCAGTGGTGCCATGACCATAACGTCCTCTACGTGAACACATCCGTTGAAGCGTGGGACCCCGATGCTACCATCCTGACCGCGAGTCCGTACGAGAAGACCCTGTATTACCGCCAGATGAAACTCATTGAGCTGACCAAGGACTGGAAGAATGATGCTACAACATGCGTTGTGGATCACGGGGCAAACCCGGGCCTTATCTCGCATTTTGCCAAGCAGGGACTCGTGGATATTGCACGGCGGATGATCGCTGACCGGATCGCAAAGGATCCTGAACGCATAAAGCAGCTTATCAGAGACCAGGATTTTGCACAGCTTGCCATGGAGACCGGGATCAAGGTCATCCACTGCTCCGAGCACGACACCCAGATCTCCCGTTCCCCTAAGAAAGTCGGGGAGTTTGTCGGTACCTGGTGTATCGAGGGGCTCAGAGAGGAGGGGGTTGCCCCCGCGGAGATCGGCTGGGGCACCCACGAGAAGACCCTTCCCCCCCTTGCCATCATCCCGCCGGTCGGACCGAAGAATGGTATCCTTATCCCCAAGATGGGGATTAACACATGGGTCCGATCCTGGATCCCCAACCAGGAGATCATCGGTATGGTCATCAGGCATGGCGAGGCTTTCGGTATATCCTCCCGGTGGACGGTCTGGAAGGACGGCAAAGCGGTGTACCGGCCTACCGTCTACTACGCGTATATGCCATGTGACGCAACGATTGCGTCAATCCATGAACTGCGCGCACGAAACTATGTGCTGCAGCCGAAGCTCCGGATCATGAGTGACCGGGAGATCGTCACCGGTGCCGACATACTTGGCGCCCTCCTGATGGGCCACCCCTATAAGTCGTGGTGGACCGGCAGCATCCTCCCGATTGACGAAGCCAAAAAACTGGCGCCCGGGCAGAACGCCACTACCATCCAGGTAGCACTGGGTATTGTCAGCGCCGTGATGTGGATGATCAAAAACCCGCAGGAAGGATTCTGCCTTCCGGATGATCTGCCGCATGAGTTCGTGCTGGATATTGCAAAACCGTACCTGGGAGAGTTCCGGTCCGGTCCTTCCGACTGGACCCCCCTGAAGAACCGTGTTGTTTACATAAAGGAGAACCCTGACAACAATTACGACCGTGAAGATGTCTGGCAATTCAAAAACTTCTTATTCGTGCAATAAATCTATGATATAATGACAAAAGTTGCAGTAGACGCAAAGAAGAAGAGGAAGAAAAAAGGGACTGATAACGGGGTACACCATATCGGGAAAGCCAGAAAGGAACTCCTGCAGGAACTGGCCCGCGAGCATGGGACACCCATCTTCGTGATCGACCACGAAAAAATCCGGGATAATTACCGCGAATTCAAATCGCACCTGCCCGCGGTTCAGATCTATTTTGCTGTCAAGGCCAACTCAAATCCTGAAATTGTCAGAACACTCTTTGAAATGGGCTCCAGTTTTGATGTTGCATCTATGCCCGAGTTCAGGATCGTGTACGAAAATATCCGGCATATGCCCGCAAAGGAGAGGCAGGACTGGATCTGGGACAAGATCATCTATGCCAATACCATCAAACCGATCGAGACGCTTGAAGCCCTTGACAAGTACAAACCACTCGTCACTTTTGATAATGCCGAGGAGATCAAAAAGATCCAGGAACATGCCCCCCATGCCGGCCTCGTCCTTCGTATCCGGGTTCCCAATACCGGTTCCATGGTAGAACTTTCATCCAAGTTCGGGGCTCACCCCGGGGAAGCAGTCGACCTGATCATGGCCGCGTTTGATGCGGGTCTTGAGGTTGAGGGATTGAGCTTCCATGTGGGCAGCCAGTGCACCAATTTCGAGAATTATGTGACTGCACTGCAGCTCTCGTCGGATATCATCAATGAAGTGGAAACCCGCACCGGCAGGAAGATACGCCTGCTCGATATCGGTGGTGGTTTCCCGGTGAAATATCACCCCGAGGTCAAGGACTTCAAGGTCCTGGCAAAGAAGCTGAATACCGAGATAAAACGGCTGTTTCCGAAGGATATGGAGATCATTGCCGAGCCAGGGCGGTTTCTCGTGGCAAACACCTGCACGCTGGTGGCAAAGGTGGTCGGCAAGGCCGTCCGCGACGGGAAGACCTGCTATTACATCAACGATGGTGTGTACCATACGTATTCCGGTCAGGTCTTCGACCACGTCAATTACCCGGTGCTTGCCTTCAAGGAAGGTAAAAACCAGATCTCAGCGGTCTTTGGGCCGACATGCGATGCGTTCGATACGATAACGCTCTCTGCCGAACTGCCCGACCTCACGATAGGCGACCTTGTGTACTCGGAAAATATCGGGGCGTACTCCCATGCTTCGTCAACATACTTCAACGGGTTCCCGCCGGCGAAGGTTGTGCACATCAATAAGTGACCCTCATTTTACCCGGGTAAGCCCCTTTTATTTTTTTTAAAACCGGGCTGGAACGTTTTTTGCAGACCCTATATACCCTTACCTCACTCTTTGGATAACCGTAAAAGCAGATAAATGCCTTAACGGACTGCCGGACATCAGTCTCTCATCAATGATAATGATCGCCTCCCGGAATATTCAAAAGCCGTGTTGGACAGAAATTTGATCATTTTTTACATTTTCCCGATTTGCATTTTTCTCGGCCAGACTCCTGCGGAAAGCTTCATGGATTTTTTTATTGAGCTCGGCAAACGGCGACCGGGAATGCCCCCCTCCCTTCTGGATGTAAAACATTGCACCGTTGCTCATGGCTTCAACTATGACTTCCTCCCGCCCTCTGCCGGTAAAGAGGATAAACGGGATGGAACATCGCATTTCTTTCAGAATCTTTAAAAAACCGATACCATCGGTGCCGGGCATCTGGTAGTCAGAAATAATGACATCAAAATTGGTTGTTTCGAGAAGTGTCAGGGCATTCTCTACTGAGCTGGAAACGGAAACAGAGATATCGGAGCATTGTTCAAGGTAGAGTTTGCAGACGTCAAGAAGGAGGGGCTCATCATCAACATACAAAACGGTCAGCACCGGTGACCTGACGGTGTTTGCTTGCGGGATACCCCCCCCAGGTTCAGCGAAATTCATGGTATCTGTCATTACCTTGGTTCACCAGAGAGAGCACGGTAAAGGGGATAATATTCAGAGATAAAGGAGTATGCGATCTTTCCCGGGTGTAGTGTGGATGTGATGCACGGACAGGGGATCGCTACTCCGACATAATATCAGGAGAGATATTGTATATTGCTATCCCTGTGACGATTTTAATGCCATTAAAATTTTTAATGACATTGTAATCATTTCAATTGTAATATACCAGCAAATGTATAGTAAAGCGATCAGGGAACACGTTAAACTCCGTTCGGATTTCAGGTATTCTCAATGACCGCGTTCATTACCACGGATCCCGTATCCTTACGTTTGTACAAATTAAAAAAAGCACCTGATTTCGGGAAAGTATTGCTGGTCATCAGAACTATATCAGGAAAAACATAAAAGAATCGTTTCAGGAGGTTTTTTGTCACCAAGGTACAATCACATTATAATAGTACCGGTAGACTATGAACGAGCTCCTGAATATTATCTCGGCATCGGATAAGCGGCGCAATCTTCTGATCCTGCTGAACAGCGGGCCTCAGGAATGGGATGATATCAAACGGATCCTGAAGGTCACCTCAACGGGGATGCTCCCCCAGATAAAAATACTTGAAGAGGAGCACCTGATTACGCGGGACGGCAGAAGATTCTCGTTGACACCCATAGGAAAGGTGCTGACCACTCATATGGAGCCCCTGATTAAGACCATGGAAATCTTTGATAAAAACAATAAATTCTGGGGTGAACATAACCTTGAGGTACTGCCCGCTGAAATTCTTCTCGGTATAAGGCAGCTCGGGGATTACCAGATCATAGAAAATTCCGATGAAGAGATTTTTGATATCAACGGTTTTCTCAATAATATTTCAAAGGCAAAAAAGATCAAGGGTATATCCCATACCATACATCCGCGGTACCCTGACTTTTTCCTGAATTTTGCAAAAAAAGGGATTCCCGTTTCCCTGATCCTGAATCCCGGGGTATTCAAGATCATCAAAGAAAAGTTCCCGGAGCAGCTGGAAGCTGGCCTGAATTTCAAATCTTCCGAAGTATATGTATCCAAAAAAGACATCAAATTTTCCTTTATCGTCACCGATTCCTATTTTTCCATCTCATTATTCTACACCAACGGTATGTTCGATTCCAAGCATGATGTCATCAGTTACGATCCGTCCGCCATTTCATGGGGAGAACGACTCTTCTCGTTCTTCCAGAAAGAATCGATAAAAATTGAAAACCTGGATTAAACCGCAACACACGCCCTGAGAGCCAGCGCGATGGCATATTCCCAGCTGAGAACAATTTCTCTCATCTTTCTCAGCAGTAAATGAGGGCTGTTCTCGAATGCCGGAGAGTACACGACCAGAAAACAGGTAGTCAGCACCAGACTGAACAAGAGAATAATCCATTCATTCCGGATTTCACCGGCATATATTGCACAGACTGTCACCCCGTACAAGATTAACAGGACCAGGATGAGGACCTTTTTGGTCAGCTTTTCGCCAAGTATCACCGGAATCGTCCGGATACCGGCAACCAGGTCCCCTTTGACATCCTTAAGGTCGTTCACACACGAGGTGGTAAACAGTTTCAGCGCAAAGAACAGGAAAATGATCCAAATCGTCATAATGCTGGTACACCACTGGCCTACGACAAGGGCAATTGATCCGCCCCAGGTTATTCCGATGATAAGGTTTTTCATCCCGCAGCCGCCTTTGAGCCTGATTTCGTACGGGCCGATCCGTATCCCCCGGGTATAGACATACCCGACAATGAACGGGAAGAACGGCGCAAGGTAGATTCCGTCGGCTATGAAGATGCAGCTGCCGATGAGGAACGTTACAATGCACGCAATAATTCCGATCCTGGTATTGGCCCCGCAGAGTTCGCTTTTGTTGATAGCGTCTTCCTTGCAGTCAAGAGTCCGGTCGAGGGTGTAGGTTGCATAGATGATCAGGGCACAGGCGCAATATTCGGGTATTCTTGCAGCCAGGCCGGCGAGGAGGAAAGCGATATGCAGCCGGAGTCCTCCTCCAATTGCAACTGCCGTGGATGAGTTCAGGAGTCGCATGGTCGGATTGTTGAAGATTGTCATACCGGGAAAATTTTCACCCGGCGAGTTATTACAATCCCTTGATAATTTTCAATGACGTTATAACCCGTTGGTTACCTGATCCATGACGCGGCAGGAGATTACCATCATTCGCGGCGACTCCTGATGGCGACCCACAGCGCCGGTTATACGCGATCGCCCCAGGGACAAGCTTTATCCCATTGCACCCGGTATCAATCTCCTGTCCGGAGGAAGAAGACGATGGAGACGATGATTGGGAAAGTAACCCACTACTATCCGAAGATCGGTGTCGCTGCTGTCGTCCTGGAAGACCATCTTGCACAGGGCGACCGGATCCATATTTACGGACCGCACGATGACGTGCACCAGTCCGTAACTTCGATGGAGATCGAACACGTCCCGATTGAGGAAGCCGACCGTGGACAGGACATCGGAATCGTGGTGAAGGCGAGGGTCCGCGAAGGGGATGTGGTGTTCCGCGAGAGTTGAAATTTTTATTTTTTTAAACAGGATATCCGGTGCCGGTTACCGCTTCTGCGCCACCATCTCGATCTCGACGAGCGCCCCTTTCGGCAGCCCGGCCACTTGGACGGTCGACCGGGCAGGGTAATTACCCGTGAAATACGAACCATAGACGGTATTGACCGCTGTCCAGTCGCTCATGTTCACGAGATAGATCCGCGTCGGGACCACGTCCTCAAAGCCGAGGCCGGACTCCTGCAGGACAGCACGGAGGTTCTCCATGGCCCGGGTTGTCTGCTCCCCGGCAGTACCGGTACTGGTGCCGGTCGCAGGGTCGATACCAACCTGCCCGGAGAGGAATACGAGAGTTCCGGACACGACCTCCTGACGGTATGGCCCGATGGGCTGCGGTGCCTTGTCCGTGAAGACCACCTGTTTAACCGGGTGTGCCTCCCGGGGGGAGAGGGCACCGGTGAGTACCGATCCCGGCGATTATTCCGGCAGGCAGACACCAGCACGGGAATTGTAGTATTTTTGTCGACTGCCATTAAGAATCAAATCCACTTGTTTCAAGAGAAGAATGTCCTCAGCTGCACGATAAGAATTTCCGAACGGTGCCCGGAAAACGGGGGGGTCTGGTTTCGACCCCCCACTACTATTTTTTAAAAACGTTCCAACCCCCCTGCCCAACCTATGGGGGGGTCTGCCGGCAACCCCCCCACCCCCACCGGCCGGATCCGACCCCCCTCCTCATTTCCGGGTAGAGTGATTTTTCCCGTTCTCATCAGGAGTTCCATGCGAAAGGAAGAGGAGTGGAACATGCGCAACTATGTGCATTACTCGCGTTTGGGTAGGGGGGTCAACGGTCAACCCCCCATCCCATTATTTTTCCGAAGGGGGGCTCCCCCCCACTCACAGGGAGGGTGGTAGGGGGTACCCCCTGTCTGACAGGGTGCTGCCAGGGGAGTTTACGAGTGGTTTTACGAAAGGGGATGGGTGCCGTAGGGGCCGGGCGGGGCTGAGGGGGAGGGCGGTTGACCCCCTGCCCCTCCAAGAAGTAACATTTATTCCAGGTTCTATGTACTTATCAAAAAAATTTTCATTCGTTTTCCCAACTACACCTGCACTTGGGTGTATCAACGAGCATACCAGAGAAAATCGCACTTTTTGAAAAGGGGGATAAAAAAATTACTCTGCCAACACAGCCTTGACTGCGTCGACCTTGATGTAGCGTCTCTTCAGGTTGTGTTTGCTGCCGATGACGGCAAACGTGCGTTCCTTGGCCTGATTCTCGTTGGGCGCTGCAATTACCTTGGTGTACGGCATCCAGTCCTCGCCCATCCGGAACGTGCCTTTCACTTCAAACTTCTGATCTGTCATTTTTACTCACTCCAGAAAACCAAATACGTCCTCTATCCTGCCCAGTTCAAACCCGCTCGTCGCGTTGCCGGCAAGGTATCCCTTCTCATTTACAAGAAGACCGGTGCCGACCAGTACGCCACCCATGTTGATAGAGCCCGTACCGACCGGTACCTTCGAGACCTCCTCGAGGAGGGCGATCTGCCGCTCGGTAGCCCGCGGGTGGACGATGACCCCCTTATTGGTGGCTACACCGGCCATACCGACGGTCTTCACGCCGCCGATAATGAGGTGGATCACTTCAACACCGAGGAACTCGCCGATCGCTTTCGCGAGATCGGCGGGCATATCCTCGTGAACTGCTGCAAAGGTATCGTTTGCCATGATCACGTTGCCGGCGGCATTCATCGACTCAGTCAGGAGCAGTACCTCGCGGTGCTTTGAGAGCGTGTCGATCTCCTCTTCAGTTGCAAGTCCCGAGACCACAACGCCCCGGCTGTTGCCGGCTGACAAGGGACCCGATGATGGTGCTTCCCTGGATTGTTGTCTCCACGAGCGTTACCTCGAGCGCATTGCGGACTGCGGTCTTGAACTCCTCCGTTGATTCCGGCGGGATAATGGCGATATCTCCCAGCACCCGGGCAAATACCCCGATGTTCGGATCGCCTGCAAACGTGATCGTGCGTTCCATCTACGATTCCGGTGCAAGTTCTGCCTGAACCTGCCCGTCCTCCATCTTTATGGCGCGGACCCGGATCTTTGATGGCGGCTTTGAGTCTGCCCCGGCTCCATACCTTCTCGTTGATACCCTTGTCAAGCTTGACATCCTCGCTCTTCATGTGCTTGGCGAGATATTTCCGGATGTCCTTGATCGCGCCGTTGCTCCGCTTCCAGCCGGGCATCCGCCGTACATCCCGCAGGGGGATGATGTAAATGTGCTCCTTCATTGTCTCTGCCATGGTTTACACCTTCAGCGTGCTCTTGCGCCAGTTGCGCCGTTTCGGGTGTGCAACCACGCTGCGCTTGGTCCTGACCATTACCCACTGGGGCACACGCCGGTTCTGGTCGCATGCCTTTGCCAGCCGGATCTTCCTGCCTTTGCTTAATTTGCTCATGTTGTCACCAACGCTCTTATGCTTTCCTGCCCACGACAAGCGACTGCTCGTGATGTGCCGGAAACAGGGATGCGGAATCGAGCCCGCGGGCCCGGATAGCATCCCGGATCTCTGATTCGTAATCGCCGTTCCGGATCGTGCCAGTCTCGCCGTACTGTACGACAAGGAGCCGGTCTGCCAGCCGGTCGACTTCGTTCCTGGGGTAGCCGAGCAGGGGTCGCACGTACGAGCACCCCGTCCTGCTCATCAGGCTCTGGACCGTTTCGCGCGGGAGCATCGGGACCCGGTCATCAAACCGTGTGCCGTCCCCGACTACGCTGTACTCCCGTGCGAGCGATTCCACGGCCGTCTGGTGGACTGCGTTGATGGCATCGTTCGGATACCCCTTTGCAATCACCAGGTCGACCATTTCGTCCAGCATTCCTTTTTCAAATACCCTCTTTCTGAGGGGATAACCCAATGCACCTGCCGCAGCCTCCAGAGTCGGGATATGGCGGAGCGGGTCGAACACGAACGTGTTGAGTTCGACCTCATAATACGTACCCAGCATGATCGATGCAAGGGAACTGTCCTTTCCGCCGCTGTACAGCACTCCAGCTTTCATTATCTTCTGGTAATGGAGTAATCCCGCTTTTTTGGTGCGAGCTGCCGGAGCAGCTCCTTCAGTCTGTGCATCGGTAATTTTCTGTTTAAGCCGTCCGCTTTGTGCAAGCGCTATCAGCTGCTGTTCGACCGCTCCGGCAAACTCGGGTTTGGTCAGCTTGATGGTATTCAGCCGTTCCCGTGCATCGGGCTCGAGAACCTGCATGAGTATCATCTGGATCTGGGATTTCTGCTGCTTCTGGCGTTCGAGCTCTTCCTGCATCGACTGCTGGTCCCCAGCCTGCTGCTGCAGCTGTGCCATCCTGCGCCTGCGAAGTTCTGCTAGCTCGTCGTCTCCCATAGTACACCTCACTTGGGTACTTCTGCTTTATCTGCTTTCTTGCCTTCGGACTTCTTTGCCGGTTTCTTCTCGGTCTTTGCACCCTCGGCACCTTCAGCAGCTGCTGCCTTCTCGCCCTTTGCCTTCTTCCCTTCTTGGCTTCTGCCTTCTTGGGTTCTTCGGCTACGGGCTTGACGCGCTTGGGTACCGGTGCCGGCGGGTTCTTTACGACTTCCTGCGAGAGGTTGTCGAGGAACTTCATGCCTTCAGGGGAGATCCGGCGTCCGGTCTTGTCATGGATGATAAGGCCGGCTGCCTCAAGCTGCTGGAGGGCTTTCCTCAGGACGGATCCGCTACCTTTACGGAACGCGTTGGGCCGGGAACCGCGGTTCTTGTTGCCGCCATAGAAACTTCGCATCCGTTCAACGCCCAGCGGGCCGTCGACGTAGACACGTCTCAATACTGCTGCTGCCCGGGTGAACCACCAGTCGGGGTCCTCAGGGGGCATCTCTTTGTGCACACCCGTCTTTGCAAAGGCAGCCCATGCCGGCGGAACGATCTCTTTCCGCTTCTTGAGCTCCTCGGCAACCCTCCTGATGATGTGGTCCGGGGGAACATCGTATACTGTTGTCATCTAATACCTCACTGTTGATAATGAAATAACAGTCTTAACTTATTGGTGAGAAGGGTTCTTATATATTTCCACAGGCGGATGAATCGACGGTAGCAGTATAAAATCAGATTCTGACATTTAAACAGAAATTTCCATAACGAGGGCTCCCGCCTCAGGGCTTCTCCGAGGCACGGCGGGGCAAATTACCTGTCACGGGGGAAACCAGTAATTGAGGTCGCCGCAGGGCGCCCTTCGGGGCGGCGGCAGGCATCATAAAGGGGGTATTGGGGCATCAGCCCCCATCGTTGATCGTAGACTGGGAAGAATCACAAAATTGTTTATTTCTTCCCCGCCCGTTTCATCTTCCCGGTTTCCCGCGCTGTTTGTGGTCACCGGTTTCTTCGCCGGGAGTCCCTGGTACCACCTTCCCCTTCTCCGCAAGCACCATCGTCCTGCCCCGCACTTCCATCAGATTTGCCTTTGCCTTGAGGGAAATGTCTTCAGGGTCGACGTCCGTGTTCTGCAACCATTTTACCTTGATCAACTTTCGCTTCTTGAGTTGTGCCACGATCTCTTCAATCATGGTCTGCGTGCAGCCCTGTTTGCCGATCCAGACGGTCGGTTTGAGGTCCTGCATCGATCGATCAGTCTGGTCGGTCATGAGGTCTCACTATCCGGTATCTCATCTTCTTATTGCATATCCCGCAGGTGACCACAACATTGCCGCGATGTACCCGGACCCGCATGTTCTGTCCCGGCACGAGGAACGCATAACAGTGGTGGCAGTACTGGCGGCGGAATTCACGGTCTATGCGGACCCGCTGGCGCATGGCGATTCTGCGGGCGAGCGCCACGTAACGGTTGCTCCGTTCGGGATGCTCGTGGAATGCCAGCCGTGCCTGCCCGAACAACACGCTGATCCGTTCCTTTGCCACCATCTTTGTTGCGGGATTCTTCGAACGTTCCTTCATGAAGGACCTGCCGGCATCCGTTTGTGCATACTATGGGCGTCCCATGGTAAAAAGTCGCGGTGATGGGGATTCATTCACAGAACCGTTACATAAAATGGATGGTCAGCGGATCCGAACGGTTCTGCCGTTAATTTCCAGCCGGTCCTCACAGAAGAGGCGGATTGCCTCCGGGTAACACGTGTGCTCCTCGGCGAGGATCCGGTCGGCAAGCGAGTCCTCGTCATCATCCGTCAGTACGGGCACGCATTTCTGGAGGATGATAGGGCCACAGTCAAGGCTCTCGTCCACGAAATGGACCGTGCACCCGGCCACCTTCACGCCGTATGCCACGGCCTGCCGCTGGGCATGGAGACCGGTAAAACTCGGGAGCAGCGCCGGGTGGATATTGACAATCTTTCCCGGGAACGCCTTCACAATAGCCCCGCCAAGAATGCGCATGTACCCGGCAAGTACGAAGAGATCCGCCCTCTGCTGCCGCATGGAGACAAGGAGGGCATACTCGTACTCCTGCTTTGACGGATAGGACGCATAATCAAGGATGATAACCGGAATATTTGCTTCCTCTGCCCGTTTAATGGCATAGGCCTGCTGATTGTCGGTGATAAGCGCGACACATGCAGCCGCGATCTGCCCCGAGGCAATTGCCTCAATGACCGCCTGGAAGTTAGAACCCCGTCCCGAAGCAAGCACGACAATACGTTTCATTATTTTTTCTCCTGCGATGCGCTGTTATCAGCCCCCTTCCAGCCGTTCCCGTGGGCAGCATGGTTGACGATCTTCACCTTGACAATACGCCGGCCATGCATCTGCATGACAACGAGGGTTACGCGCCCGCTGTCGATCTCCACTTTCTCGCCCGGGTGCTGCGGAAGGTGCCCGAGCCGGTCGATGACGAGTCCGCCAATGGTCTCGTAGGATTCATCGATCGGCAGAGCAAGGTCCATAGTATCGTTGATGTCTTCCACCCACATCTGGGCATCAACGACATGAACCCCGGGGGCAAGATCCTGCACACCGGGCTCTTCCTTATCGAACTCATCGAGAATGTCCCCCACAAGTTCTTCGAGAATGTCCTCGACCGTGACGATCCCGACAAAACTACTGTACTCGTCGATCACGATCGCCATCTGGACCCGGTGGACCCGGAGTTCCTTCAACAGGTCATCGATCTTCTTGGTCTCGGGAACGAACATGGGGTCGTACATGATCTCCTTTATGGTGGAGTCTTTCCGGTGCGAGACCATGGCGGAGAAGACGTCTTTGACATTCAGGATGCCGGTGATGTTGTCGATCTGGCCGTGGTATACCGGAATGCGGGAAAAGCCGGTATCGGTGAAGATCCGGATCGCTTCCTCAAACGAGATCGTCTCATCCATCAGAATCGCGTTGACGCGGGGGGTCATGATCTCCCGGGCAGTGGTATCGCCGAACTCCAGCACGGAGTAGAGCATGTCCTGCTCGTCCTGTTCTATGGTCCCGTCCTCCTTGCCCACATCGATCCATTCCTTGATCTCGTCTTCTGTAACGGCCGGTTCAGCGGTATCTTTCCCGATACCGAGGCTCGGGCTGACCCGTTCCACGAGCCAGATGACCGGGTGAAGATAGTTTTGAGAGGAAAAGGATTATCGGGGCGACCGTCAGGGCAAACGTGTCCGATGCCCGGGTGGCATAAATCTTGGGGCCAATCTCCCCGAAGATGAGGATGATGATCGTCACAAAACCGGTTGCAATCCCGACTCCGACATCCCCGAACATCTTGATCGCTATCGCGGTTGCGAGTGATGCTGCTGCCGATATTGACGATATTGTTCCCGATGAGGATCGTTGTCAGGAGGTGTTCGGGAGATTCTTTCAGTGCCATGAGGGCATGCGATCCTACCCGGTTCTCGTTATCAAGGGTCCTCACTTTTGCACGGGTCATCGAGATGAGGGCAACCTCAGAACTCGAGAAAAATGCAGACAAGATGACACAGAGTATGAAAAGAAAGATTTCAAGAGTGTATTCTATCATTGTGTTTCACAACGTGCGGGTGCACGCATATACCTTCGACTGAAAGTGTACCAGTATATTCGGGAACGGATTAAATAAAACCAGCGCTCATCCCATGCACTCGTGCATAAACGCCCGATCGCGGGAGAGGACTGCAATCTTCTCTTCCGCTGAGAGGAGATGCGGGAAATTCAGGTCGTCGATCTCGAGTGTCAGGGGCCCGCCATACCCTGCATCCTTAAGGGCATGCATGACCGTTGCCATGAGCGGTCGCTGGTCAAGCGGGAGGTGCAGGGTCTTTCCTTCCTTCCGGCTGAGGTGCACGTTTGCCAGCCGGTCGTGGCAGAGCTCGATGTACCGGAGCGGTTCTTCCTCGGATTTTGCCAGCGCATGGGAAACATCGAGCGTGAAGAAGAGCCATGGCTCATCGTCCAGCAGCTGGCGGACGCGTTCCGGCGTGCAGAGGAACGAGTTGACGGCCGGTTCCATGTTCTCCATACCGATCTTCAGGGAATTCTGCATTGCCGCATCGCGGAGTGCGGAGAGGTAATGCTCAAACCGGGTAAAATCCGCCGCTCCCGGGGGGCGTTTTGCGGTGCGCCGGCCCGGGTGGACCGTGAGCACACGGGCCCCCAGCTGTTCCGCGATGGCTATGGACCGGACCGCATAGTGTATCGAGATTTCCGCCACATCCGGGTTGATCGAGCAGGGATTCAGGTCGAGGATTGGTGCATGCACGGTGAGGGTCGGGAGTTCCGGATGATTCTTCCGGCAGGCAACCACCTCGGGTACGGGCAGGTCCCGGAGCCAGAAATGCGGGGTCTCGAGCCAGTACTCGATCGCGTCAAGGCCGGCCCGGGAGACAAACCTGAAGATCTCGGGAGTAGTATACTCGTGGAAGAACATGCTGGATACGGCGAACGGGACCATAACAGTACTATTTGATATGCGGTTTTGTCCTAATAGTTGTTGATGGACTGGTTCAGTACCCCGGAAGAACCACAGGACGGCAGGGTTGCCCCGCTCCTTGTCTCCGAGCTCTCAGCAATCATCGGCGAGCTCCTTGACGATGCCCGGCTGCAGGACATCCGGGTACGGGGCGAAGTGACCAACTACAAGCACCACGGCCGGGGGCACCGCTACTTCTCGCTCTCTGAAAAAGGCGGGGGCAGCACCGCGGCGGTCATCAAGTGCGTGATGTGGCGGTCGGATGCCGACCGGCTTGCGTTTACGCCCGGGGAAGGCATGGAAGTTATTGTATCCGGGTCAGTCACCGTGTATGCCCCCCACGGAGCGTACCAGCTGCAGGTCAAAAAGATAGAGAAGGCCGGCCTCGGAGAGAAGTACCTGCTGGTCGAGCAGTGGAAGAAGGAACTTGCAGCACTGGGGCTCTTTTCTGCAGAAAGGAAACGCCCGCTTCCCTGCTTCCCGGCAAAGATCGGGGTGGTCACTTCCGAGACCGGTGCGGTTATCCACGATATCAGGAACGTGGTGGAACGGCGGTACCCGCTCGGGATTATCATCTCGCCGACCGCCGTGCAGGGTGAGGAGGCGCACCGGGAGATTGCAGCGGCAATCCGCCGGCTTGACGGTCTTGTGGATGTGGTCATTGTTGCCCGGGGCGGGGGGAGTTTCGAGGACCTCTTCCCCTTCAACCATCCTGATGTTGTCAAAGCCATCGCTTCCTGCCCGGTACCGGTTGTCAGCGCCATCGGCCACGAGGTCGACGTCACGCTCGCCGATCTTGCTGCGGACGTGCGGGCTCCCACCCCGTCAGCTGCAGCCGAGCTCGTGGTCCCGGACCGGAACGTCCTTTCCCTCCGGCTGCAGGAACTCCGGGTCCGTATGGACACGGCCCTGCTCGGCAGGGTGGCGTGGGCAAAAGAGGAGATCAGCAGTCTCCGGGACCGTCTCCGGCCCCAGCGGTTTCTCCGGAGACTGGATGAGCGAAGGACGGCAACGGCCGATCTCTCCGACCGGCTTGAACGGGGACTCTCTACCCTGCTGGAACGCAACCGGCTCCTTCTTACGAGAACTGCGGGCAGCACTTGTAGGGAGGAGCCCCCGCGCCGTGCTTGCCCGGGGGTACTGTGTTGCAGAAAAGGAAGGCCGGGTCGTCCGGGGAACCGGGGGCATCAGAAAGGAAGACCGGCTGAAACTCCGGTTTTACGATGGCAGCAGCGAAGTAACCGTGGAGCGTGTGGACCATGACGGAAACGTATGAAGCAAAGATCGAAGAACTGAAACGGATCATTGAAAAGATCGAGGACGGGAATACGAGCCTTGACGAGAGCATGCGGCTCTACGAGCAGGGTGCAGCGCTCGTAAAACAGTGCGAGACCCTGCTGGCCGATGCCGAGCTGAAAATAACAATCCTCAGCCGGGACGCGTAGCGGTCAGGCTTACGACCATCTCTTTTCCCCGGGCCAGGTTTGCAATCAGCTCCCGCGGGAGGGTCAGGGCCATCCCGTCGGACAAAATCCCTATCGTACGGCCGCAGACAAACGTACTCTTCCGCCAGACCATATCGGCCGGGTGGTCCAGCGTGAACTGTGAAGACCCGCGTGACCGGACATCCACAACAATCCCCTCGCATGCAAGACGGGTGATGAGGACTGCGTCATCGTGCGCGAGAACGGCTTTGAATGAAGGTGTGAGCCCGGCACAGCCCTTGTCCGCTGCAATGCCGATGATACAGTTCCCGTTCTTCGTGAGGTGATCCTCGCAGGTCACTTCAAACGTTGTCGGGTGCGTGCCAAGGACGAGCGGGTGCCCCCGGCACCGGACGATCTCCTGTGCCTCCATGCTTTATCATGTGAGGGTTGCCATTCATATTCAATGTTTATCACCGCCATCTGCCCCGAGTGCAAAGACGAGACCGAGCACGAAGTAATCGCCGAATCCCGCGATCTGCTCGTCCGGTGCACGACCTGCGGCCACCACCAGCGGATTGCTAAAGAACGTGAACCGCAGGCTCTCCTGATTAAAGCAATCGTATCCCGCGAAGGCACGTCCCGGGTCTGCAGCATCGAATTCGCCGAGGACGACGAATGCAGTGTCGACGACCACCTTGTTGCCGAGTGCGGCGACGATGCCTTCGGTGTCGAGATCACATCAATCGAGTGCGGCGACAAACGGGTGAACCGGGCAAAAGCGCCTGCCATTACCACGCTCTGGACCCGGGCTATCGAGAACGTCGTCGTCAAGATCTCTATCCATGACGGCAGAAAGACCATCCCTGTTTACATGGAATGTGACGGCGAACAACCGTTCGTTGTCGGGGAACTGTATACTGTTTCCGGCAAGCGGTTCAAAATCTCGCACCTGAAACTCCGGGACGGCCCGCTCATGAGGAAAGAGGGATGGAAGACGGTAGCCCACCGCGTGAAGCGGATCTACGGTTTCCGGTCATAGTTACTTTTTAAAGCGTTTCTTTCAGCGGTTCGGGATGAACGACCCCCCGAACCGTTCCCGGATGGTGCCGTCCTGCAGAAGGATGATCGTCGGGGTCATCTTCGGCGGATATTCTTTGATATACTCAGGGTTTTTTTACAGCATCTGTCTCTTCTGTTCTGAAGACCTGATGACCTTTTCCACTTCCCGGTTGACAGGCTCCTGTTCCCTGCAGCCATGCACCCCTGCGGGTAAAAACAGATTATACGTACTGCCATGGATGGGGATTGGCAGGCACGTTTTTAAAAAGTTTGGTAAAATACTTCAGCTGTTCGCGTTGATGGAATAAACGCTGATATCCGCAGCAGGATAGTTGACATCAATAACAATGCCATCATCCGTTTTATCCGTTATCTCACCGATACGGAGATATTTAATCGTGGAATTCGTGGCCATCGCTTCGGGATTATCCGCCATGGCCATAGGGAGGTACTGACCTATGTGAAGGTCACTTACGTTCAAACCGCTTTGTTTGATGGTTGCAGCATCCCATTGCTGGGGTGTGGAGCTGCTGGGGATCTGGACCCGTTTCTGGTCACCGGCCTTCATCCCGATAATCGCTTTATCAATTGCCTCATATTCCGCACCCAGCAGGGCAAACTGATTGGTAATTTCGCTGCTACTCGTATAGATTGGAACAGGATAGATTGATTTTGTCAGGTTCTGACCGGCAGTCATCGAGAGACGCTGATTTGAAAAAATAACATTTTCTTTCGCCGCCAGCTGTTGATTTGTAGTCAGGACGGGATTTCCGGTAGTATCATAAAAAGTATAATCAACGACAACCGTGTCCCCGGGTTTTATTACCTTGAAGATGGTGAGCCAGTGCGAGCTCGTTCCGGATAATATCATGAGAATAACGAACAGGACACAGGCTCCGACAACGAGGACCTGCTTTATCTTTTTGATCCTTGCTTCTTTCTGCTTCTTATCGCCCATTATTTCAGTTCCTCCTTATTAGATCCTCATCCAAATGTCATAAACTATTCCGCTTCTTCCCGCATGAACAACAGCCGTTCTTTGAACGGTCTGATTTTGGACCGGAGCCGGATACATATCCCACGGCAGGAGGTGTGGTATGCCGGAGTGTACGCGGGATACCTGGGTTATCATGTCCGGTTCCATGAGCCGCATGGTTACCCTGCCGGCTGATGTAACCGAAGATTATGCGAAAGCCAGCTTCAGGAACGGGATCCGGGAAGTGCGGCTAAAAAAAGAGATACGTGCCGCAAAAATTTAGAATCACCATCGAGCAGGCTCCATCAGGCTGCCCATATTCCACTCTTTTTTTTACCGATGTCTTAAAGTAAACATTCACTAAAGCTGTAGTGATGGACAAGAAAAAGGTCAAGGACTATATGACCTATGATGTCGTCAGCGTCGATATTGCCGGCACGGCAAAAGACGTCATCGACAAGATACACAAAACACACCACGACGGGTTCCCGGTCATCGACAACAACGGCGTCGTGGGGTATATCTCCGCCCGCGACCTGCTGTTCGTACAGCCCACCACACCGGTTGAACAGGTAATGTCCAAGAACCTGATCGTCGCCGACCCGGAAATGGATATCAATGACGCAGCCCGGGTCATCTTCAGGAGCGGTATCCAGAAACTGCCGGTCGTTGACGAGAAGAACCACCTGCTCGGGATCATCTCGAACTCGGACGTGATCCGCTCCCAGATCGAACACGTTTCACCGGAGAAAGTTTTCAATTTCATCACAACCCTCAAGAAACTTTACAATGTTGATCCGACCCTTGACCGGGGCACCGTGCCGGTCAGGGACCTGCTCCCCACCCAGTCCAAGATTTACGAGGACGAACTCGAAGGGCGGATGTACGAGATCAAAAAAGGGCTCGCCGAACCGATCATTGTTGTCAAAAGGCCCGGGAGGACTATCCTCGTTGACGGCCACCACCGGGCAGTTGCCGCAAAGAGGCTCGGCATCACGGCGCTCGACGCCTATATCATCGAGATCAAGGAAGATATCGAGCTCGGGATGGAGCGGACCGCCCACGCGATGAACCTGAAAACCCTTGACGATATCCAGATCCTTGATTACGCCCGTCACCCGCTGGTGGCAATCACCCACCGTCTGGTGAGGCGTGACTAGTGTCACGCTTCCCCACTCACAGGATTGATGTCCTGTTCGTTGGTCAAGAGAGACTGATGTCCTGAACTCTTGTGAGACGAGACTGATATCGCTATTTTTTCGTGTATTATTGATATTTACGATGAACGACGACACTCCCGACGGGACTCCCGCGGCGGTTCAATTACCAGATTCTATAAAAAATCTATAAAAAAAACTATTGACGCATACAGGAAACAATCCTGCCCCGCCGTGCCTCGAAGAGGCCCTGATGCGGGGAACCCTCGTATTATAAAAGCAGTTCAGACAGTATCAATCTCGGGTAAATGTTCAGTCCAATCATCATTTTTTTATAAAAAGAGATAAAACCTTCAAACGATTACTTTGAGCACGGTACTCAGGAACAATTTAAAATAAGATCCTATGACCCGTCGTACCTCAGGTCGAACTTCTCGTTGAGCACATGCTCCTTGACAATCGTTCCGTCCGGAATAACAACCTCGGGCCAGAGCCGGGTCTTGGAGTGGATGACCACGCTGTTCCGCAGGACAACGCGGGGGCCGATCACCGTATCATTCTCGATACTGCATTTCTCGCCGATATGAGTGTCATTGTCTATGATGCTTCCCGAGATCGTGCTGTTGCCACCGACAATGACCCGGTTGTAAAGCGAGGAAGAGAAGATCTTTACATTGTTCCGGATACTGCATTTGTCGCCGATGCTCGTGTATGGCCCGATAAGGACATTATCACCGACAGTCGTGCCCTGACCAATGGCCACCGGACCGATCACTTTCGTGTTCTTGCCCAGCGTGATTGAATCCCCGAGCTGCACGGGACCCTTTACCTGGGCACCGTGGCTGGAGAGGTTCCCGATGATATCGGTAAACGCGATGTCCTGGAGTTTCCAGCGTTCGGCCTGGCGGAGGGAGTGGGGGCTCCCGACATCGGTCCAGTTGCCCCGTGCAAGCCAGCCCTTGATAGAATACCCCTCCTCCATGAGGGCCGGGAAAAGGTCGCGGGCGAAATCATATTTTGTGTTCGGGGGGATATGGTCGAAGATTCGAGGGATTGCAGACATACATACCGGTACTTGCAAGGTTCGAGAAGATTTCACCGGGAGCGGGTTTTTCCTTGAAGCGTTTGATCTCGTAGCTCACATCAATCTCGGCTATGCCGTACTCGCCCGGGTCATCAATGGAGATAAGGCCGATGGTAGTCGTTGCTTTCTCCTTCTGGTGTGCCCGGTAAAATTCCAGCACGTTCAGGTCAGTGACATGGTCGCCACCCACCACAAGGAAATCGTGTCCGTCAAGGTATTTCTGGGCATTTTTTACACTTCCCGCGGTCCCGAGCTTGGTATCTTCATGCACATAGGTTATCTCGACGCCAAAGAGCGAACCGTCACCAAGCGCTTCCTCGATTGCGGCCCCCATGTACCCAAGCGTAAGCACGACTTCCCTGAAACCCATGTTCGAGAGGTGTGAGACAAGGTGCTGAATGGACGGGCGGTTGACAATCGGGATACAGGGTTTTGGCCGCTCGAACGTCAGGGGGCGGAGGCGGGTGCCTTCGCCGCCGCACATAATGCACACCTTCATAGTTCACGTTTGGTTCTGAATCGTTTTAAGTATAGTGCTGGAGATAAAAACGGCAGAAAATACCGTTGCGGACAGGAAAATCTCCTTTTTATGCTCATCGTGCACATACTGGATTACACGGGGATTTGCCTCATCATGACCAACGACGACTATCGCATTCTGCAGGCAACCGGCGGCAGGGTTCAGTGCCTTCCCGAAAAGAAGGAGCCGCTTGAGAACTGCGGGTTCTGTATCCACTGCCGGGAATTCCGGGTGGGTGGGAAATTTGTAAAATCCCCCTCGCTTGCCTATTGCACAAAATGCCGGGTGACCGAGCGGGTGGATTTCAAGAAAGCCGATGCCGTGAAATGTGCCGACCGGCAGGGAGAAGGTTTCCACAGCATTACCAGTATCATCAGCTGATTTTTTTCCTTTTTTTTTGAAATCTGTATTTTCACCAAAACATTACAACTTACAGAAGGGGCCCGTGCTTGTCTCCTCGGACCGCCCCTGCGCATTGCGATAGTGCTGTATTACCTTCTCGAGTAACTATCGCAACCGGGGGTTGCCACAGCGGCGGGGGCGGAGCCGGATGGCGAAGCCCCCGGGAGCGTAAAATGGATTTTTTCGTGAATTATCCAAAAATTTTTTCCATATTTGTAGTATTTATTTAATTCCCATCATAGCCACGATCGCGTCCATATCCACGTGTTCTTCGAACAGGTCCGCAAGCGAATCGTAGGGGTCTGCCACCACCGACGGAATGGGGGTAAATGGCAGGCCTTTTTTTGTGTGCAGGTACGAGAGCAGGGCATTTGCTGCTGCCGGGTTCTGGAAAATACCGTGCATATAGGTTCCGATGACCAGCCCATCATCACTAGCGAGCCCGTCTCCCTCAAGTGCCTCGCGGCAGGTGCCGGGTTCGGTTATACCCATATGGATCTCATAACCGGTGACGGTTCCCATACAAGAAAGGATCGGGGGAATCTGGCGGGCAACCCTCGTAACCTGTATGGTGCTCTTGTCATAACTCATAAAATGCGTAGAACAGTCCAGCAGGCCGAGGCCCGGGTAGGTACCGGTAGCGGACTCGAAACCGGCATCAATGAGCGTTTTCCCCAGCATCTGATACCCGCCACAGATGCCGATGACCGGAACACCGGTGTTCCTCACGCGGAGGAGCTCGTGATCCGTCCCCGCTTCCCTGAGGGCTTTAAGATCATCGATGGTATTCTTGGTCCCGGGAAGGATCACGCAGTCATAACCGTCAAGAGAAGCACCGCACTGAACATAGTCCACGGCAGCATACTGTTCGAGCAGTTCGAAGTCCGTGAAATTCGAGATCCGGGGAAGGCGGATGACCGCAATCCGCACACCGCCCCTGCCTGTCCGTTTGTCGCCAAGGGAGAGCGAGTCTTCGCTGGGGAGGGGGAGCGTGAAATACGGGATAACACCCAGGACCGGAACGCTGCACAGTTCCTCAATTTTTGTCACCCCGGGCGCAAACAGTGACGGATCCCCGCGGAACTTATTGATGATGATCCCTTTTACCAGTGGCCGGATATCTTCCGGAAGAAGGGTAAAGGTCCCGTACACTTGTGCAAATACCCCGCCCCGCTCGATATCGGCAACGAGAATGACCGGGATCTTCAGGGACTGCGCAAGCAGCGTGTTGGCAATATCCCGGTCATAGAGGTTCAGCTCGGCAGCACCGCCGGCACCTTCCACTACGATCTGCCCGTAGGTCGCCATGAGGCGGTGATACGATTCCAGCGCTTTTTTCAGGAGACAGGGTGTTTCCCGGTAATAGTCCGTAATGGGGACGTCCTTGTAGGGGCGGCCGCCCAATACCACCTGCGAAATGCAGTCCCCCTTGGGCTTGAGGAGCACCGGGTTCATGTCCGTGTGCGGGTGCACTTTTGCTGCATGTGCCTGCATGGCCTGAGCCATGCCAATCTCGCCGCCTTCCGGGGTGACATACGAGTTCAGGCTCATGTTCTGGGATTTGAACGGCGCAACGGGTATCCCGCGCCGGACCAGACAGCGGCAGATCGCGGCAACCGTTACACTCTTTCCCACATGCGAAGCTGTACCCATCACAAAGAGCGACATATCCTGCAATAGAATCTGACCCGGATGATAAAAACAGATACGCTTTTGTATAAGCTGTCATGGGCAGTCTCTGCCGGTTCTGGCAGAAATGACCTTTTTTTTCTGATTGTTCTGCAGAATTTTCTCCGGCAATGCCAAGACATAAATAAAGAGAAACTTAAAAATAGTGTTAATGATTGGTGGGATTTGCCCGACGTGTGGACTACCTAAGGAACTATGTATCTGTGAGGAGGTAGCAAAGGAACAGCAAAGGATCAATGTCAAAGTGAACAAACGGCGCTACGGAAAAGAAGTGACCGTTATCGAAGGACTTGATCCGACTGATATCGATCTTGAAGACCTTTCAAAATATATGAAGGGAAAACTCGCCTGTGGCGGTACGGTCAAGGGCAATTCCATCGAATTGCAGGGCAACCATCGTGACCGCGTCAAGGAACTGCTGTCCCTGAAAGGGTACAGCACGGAAAATATTTCCTGAACTTTTTTCATTCCGTTTTTAACAGAATACCAAAACAGTTCCATAGAGAAGAAGTGCCGTTAATAATCCGTATTCTCCCCAAACTCCGGTTTTTATTTTTTTGCTCTATAGAAAACCATTTTTCATAATTATGATAACCCCCCTTGCGCCAGCCCTGCCCCCATTGGGGAGCGGGGGCGCAGAGTGATACTTCGGCATTACATGTACAGGAAATTTCTACACAATTGTGTACAGGTAATACGGCACCATCGCAATCAGGGGATGCCATAGCGGCGGGGGCGGAGCCCCCGAGAGCGTCATAGTTGATATCAAAAGATTTCCCATGAAAATTAAACAAGTTGGGTTAACAATTCATGAAAAAAATGAGTCTGGAGATTTAATTTTCATGCTTCGGGTGTGAACTCCCGTTCATGCCCGTTTCTCCAGAGCATATTTTTTAAAAAACCTCGTTTGTGTCCAGAGCAGGGGACGTGACTGGAGGGACGATTATTAAAATTTTACCGGAAGAAAATCTCGTGATTCTTCAAAAAAAATGGGTTCAGATAAAGAACCGGAACGTAACCCAGGCAAGGAAGAGCATGATTGCAGAGTATTTCAGGCCTGAAACGAACCGCCCTTCACCCATCTGCCCTGCAACAAGACCGGAGAAGAAACCCTGCAGCAATGCTGCGTGGGAGAAGAGCCGCTTGTAGAGGAAAAGATCGACCACCCCGCCAAAACCTACGGCACCGGATCCAGATGCCTTGGCACCGGCTGTTGCCATCGTGGTCAGGAATGACGCCACGAGGATGGCGATGACGAAGAGGAATACAGCAAACGCAATGAGCACGATGACGACGTAGATAATCATGCCGTTGAAGCGTTCCTCCTGGAGGTTGACCACTTCGAAGGTATCCTTTGCCGCCGCTCGCAGCACCTCGCTCGCATCACCGCCGGCGCGGCTCGCCTTCGCGATCAGATCAACACTGCGGTCGGATACTTTAGTACCGAGACCCTTCCCGAACCGGTAGAGACCCTCAACGAACTCTGCACCCCATGACATTTCATTGTCAAGCTTGCGGATATGAGGTGTCAGCGTCCCGTACTCCGCTGATGCCACGAGATGGACCGCGTTGGGCAGGGTCATACCGGAATCGTTCATTGCCGCAACGTCTCGGAAGAAGTTAGGCAGGGCTGTTTCCAGATTCCTGATACGCCTCTGTTCCAGGAGATCGAAGATCGCAAGAGGAACAATGCAGATGAGCACGGCAAATACTGCAATGTCATCGATCGAAGTCGATTTGAAGAGCACCGAGATGCCGTTCGCCCTCACCAGGTAAATGAACCCTCCGATGAAAAAGAGCAGGCCGAGCGGGATGCACACAATAAGAATATTTTCCGGTCTCTCGGTGAGTACCTTAAAGGGGTGCTTCAGCAACCGCCCGAACCCTTGCCGGGTCTTGCGTTCCTGCTCCAGTTTGGTGGTGATCTCGGCGAATTCCGCTTCCATCGAGGATAATTCGGATTGCTTCACCTGCTCTCTGGCATGCTTGCCTTTGTTGAGCAGGTTGTCGGTAATATCTTTTAACCCCATATCAGGACTCCGGTGTCATAGAACTGATCATAATCACAAACGCAGCACTGCCAAGGGGGATCATGAGATAGATGACGGCATAGAGGAACACCGGGTTGTTATTGCCGGACATGGTATCCATGATTGACTGGAGAATGATAAGGAAGAGGGTACCGGCCACCATTGCCGTCACGTACGATTCGGAAATAAGCGCGAGCGTTTCCAGGAACATCTTCTGGGACTGGCGGTTCTCGAGGGAGTACTGGTCGGCCTTTGTACGGAAATAATCCGTCAGGTTACCGCCACTCGAGATATTTGCCATAGCACCCTGCAGGAACTCTTTCATCCGTTTGCTGGGAGTGCTGGACGATACCAGACGCAACGCGTCGATGAGATCCCGCCCGAAGATGTCGATCTCCCTCGCGATATACCGGGCCTCGACGTGACTTTCACCGTAAATCGGGCTGTCTCCGAGAAGACGGAACACCTCCGCGGGCGTGATACCCGCCGTGGACATCGAGGTAACGTAGTTGATTGCATAGGGCAGGCTTGCATCGATATTCCTGCGCCTGTTGCCCGCTTCGATACCAGGGTAAAGGAGGAAGATTATATAGGTAATTCCCCCGAAGACCAGCAGGGAAAAAATCATGATGAGAATGGTACCAATAACCAGGCTGTAGGCATTTAGGCCTGTAAGGAACCCGGGTAAAGACCCCTTGTATTTTATCAGGAGGGGGAGTTTGAGCACCCAGGAGAATATTCCGAGAACGAGGGCTGCCAGGAGGCCCACGATGACAGAACTGACCAGAGCTGTAGAAAGATACACTTCGAACGGGGTCTTGAGCCGTGCCGATATGATATCGTTTCTCAGCTGGGCATAGTGCTCCCGTTTCCCCTTCACCCGTTTACCGAAAAGATTGAAACAGAACCGTTCGTAACTATTCATAGAGATCCTTCCTTACTTTCTCGATCACTAATTCGGGGTCACGGTGATAGGAAATGAGGGTCTTTGAAACGTCCTTGTAATGGCGAATCTTCTTGATCCTCATCCATTCCAGCACTTCCTGCCGGCGCTTGAGCTCTTCATGCATCCGGCTGTCACTCCAGCCTCTCGATTCCAT
The DNA here is from genome assembly GCA_963818425.1 of uncultured Methanoregulaceae archaeon. Classification (GTDB taxonomy): domain Archaea; phylum Halobacteriota; class Methanomicrobia; order Methanomicrobiales; family Methanospirillaceae; genus Methanoregula. The sequence continues at coordinate 114,790 of CAWFSA010000018.1, forward strand.
GATCTCTTCGAGAAGATAGGATTTCCCGGAGTAGGTATGCTCATCAGTTGCATTCCGCCACTTGAAGACCTCGTTCGTGATGAGTTCGTTTGTCCGCGGGTCGATGTCCAAAATCTCAATGATCTGCTTGTTCCTCCTGATGCGCTTTCCCCCGACACGCGCCTGGACCTGGATAAGGACGAAATCCAGTGCCGAGAGCATGTTCCGTGGCACGTCCATCGGCGGGTTCTCGATACGGTGCACGACACTGGCAACCGAGTCTGCGTGAATCGTGGAATAGGTAATGTGCCCCGTGCTCATGGCCTGGAACAGGGTCTGGCATTCCTTGCCTCGGACCTCCCCCACGATGATATATTCAGGACGCTGACGCATTGCAGCACGCAGCAGTTCGTACATGTTAATCTCTCCCCTTCCCGCGGTATCGAACGAGTCCCGGGTAACACTCGGGATCCAGTTCGGGTGGGGGAGTTTCACTTCGCGGGTATCTTCAAGGGATACGATCTTTGAAATCGGGGGGATAAACAGGGAAATGGCGTTGAGGGCCGTGGTCTTCCCCGATGCGGTCCCCCCGGCAAAGATGGCGGACTTGCCGGCCTCGACACAGAGCCAGATGTAGGCCATCGCAAGCGGGGAGAAGGTGTGCCATTCGATAAGATCCGTGGGCGTGATCGGCTCGTCCTTGAATTTACGGATGGTAAAGGTCGAACCGTGCGCGGTCACTTCCTGGCCGAGGGTCATCTGGATACGGGAACCGTCCTGCATGGAGGCATCCAGCATCGGCTCGGAGATGGAGATGTACTTACCGGACCGTTGTGCGAGTTTCGTCACGAACGAGTCGAGTTCTTCTGCAGAGTCATAGGCAATCGAGGATTTCATGGACTCGTAACTGGAATGGAAGCAAAACAGCGGCGTATGGACGCCATCGCACGAGATATCCTCGACATACTTGTCGTGCATGATCGGGTCAATCCGCCCATCCCCTAAGAAGTCCTTGAACATATTATAGTGGATCTTCTCCCGCTCAGCGGGAGAGAGCTGATCCCGAAATCCTGCATAATATCATTTGAGGTTGAACGGAGTCTCTGGCGTGCATCTTCCTTTGAGATGTCCTTGGTGTTGATATCCAGGGTCTCGAACAGGCGCTCCTTGAGTTCTTTTAAAAGGTCTTTTTCCGGATCGGAGAGCACGGGCTCGATGACAGTGTACATGTATTCATGGGTTGCGTGATCGTAGGTGATCCGGACATAGGCATAGGGCTCGTTGACCGGGTACATATCCATCTCTTCGATGCCGGGCTCGGGGAACAAAAGAGAGATCGACAAGCGGGCCGTGAACCTTCGGGTCGTATTCTTCCTGTTCAGCACGGATTGCCCTGAAAATGGACCCCAGCCCAAACTTTTTTGCCACTGGTTTCGCTTTGGCCTTTTCCGTGATGGTCTCCTCGTCTATGTCGAGGTCCTTGAACCCGGCGGCGGAGAATTCCTTCTTCCAGATCTCGGCAAATTCAGCCGGCAGTGCACTGGAACCGGTGCTCTCGAACGCATTAATCCGCCCGTGCAGGTTGATCTCATCGATCTTGAACGTGGCACCCTTGGGGAGGATGAGACCGGAGAGGTCGGTTATCTGGTCGACGCTGATGATCTTCTCTTCCGATTCAGTCTCCCGAGGGGCCTCTTCCGTATTCTCGTACACGACTTTCTTGGCTGCTTTTCTTTTCCGAACCGCGGCCTTGGGATCCTCATCGATGATCTCGATAACTTCGTCTTCAGCAGCCGGAACCGGGGCCTCCCGTGCCGCTCTGGCCGGTGGGGGAGTCGGCTTCTGCGGGGCCGGGGCGGCAGCGGGCGGCGCTCCCGCATCCGACATCTTCCCGACTGCCCTGCCACGGAGGTCCGGGGTAGTCCGGGGGGGCTCCGGGGGGAGAGATCGCTGCCCTGACGGTTCATCGGTGTCCGAAAAGATACTGTCCAGAGATTCCCGGGGAGGTATTGAGGGGCGGGGGGGTTCCGCTGCGGGTTGTACCGGATCCGGTACGGGCTCGGGTTTATTTGCCAGACTCAGTTTCTTTATCAGTGCCGAGAAATCCCCGGAACCGGACTCCGCAGCACCGGTCGCGGGCAATGCTTTATCTGCCACCGGGATCCGTTGGGGCACATCCTTTTTCTTTCCCCCAATTCTCTTTACCAGGGAATCGACATCTTCGAGCGTATCGTCGTCGTCTTTGTTCAAGTCAGAAACCTCCGCTTATAGCCTCTGCTGGTTGTACACTATTTACGGTAAAAGATAATTTACACCAGAGTATATCTATTCTCCGGAATCTTCCGTTTTCCTATAAAAATTATCGCAAAGTAAAAAACGGCATTATACAAGCCTGATTCAGGAATTTGAGGGGCACCTTATGCCTTACTGGCATTTTTCTGACTGGAATCTCCTGAGTAATACCCGGATCAGCCCCAGCTGCGCGTCTGCGGTGGCAAAAACGCACAGAAACAGGTCACCGCAGGGAGCGATGATGAACTTGTTCCCGGCCGTTTCCAGGATCATCTGCTCGAGCGGGCCGGCGTTCATATCCTGGGCAATCTTGACACCCGCCCGCATGAAGTCCTCGGCAGATGCTGCCACATGCTCGAAGTCTGCATCCCCCATGGACTGAACGGGGAATCCCTCAAAAAAGACAGATACGGCAATAACGCCCGGCTGGATCAGTATCTTTTTTAACATGCTCTGGTCGAGGTAGTCGGGAGATAACCCGGGGGTTTCCCGTATTTTTTCAGCAGATTCTGCAAGCGTGGGTGCAGGGGGGGCCGGCTGAGGGGTCTCCTCGTCGACAATAAGCAGCCGGGAGTCGCGGCAGATCGTAAGGGCCCGAGCAAATTCCGTGTCATTGTACCTGCGGAGGTGGAGCGTCTGTACAGCCCCTGCATCACCGGAATCCATGGTCATAAATGAAAGGGCGCTTTTTCCCTGATACGAATTGGTGGCTGTGCGGAACATTGCAGCCAGCAGTCTGCCCGTGTCCATGAGGATAAAACCGGTTCCCGATGAAGTCCGGATCTCGACAGCTCCGCGGAAAACCGTCAGCTCATCGAAAACTTTTTCGTCCTGGGGATTGGTAAAGGTCCCCCCTTCGGTCCCTGCAGGTAATTTCATAAAAAGAATGAGAACAGATCAGAGCGCAGCAACAATACGCTCTTTATTTTTCTTGAGTTCGTACCTGATTCTTCCCACGTTCGCGGTTGTATCCGCAACAAGCGCTATGAGTTCATCAGCAGACAGCGGTGAGAGAATTATGGGACCTTTTTCCAGTTCGACAAGCATCTGTAAAAGCTCACCCTTACCGAGGGTACTGCCCATCGCTTCTGAGGTTCCGAGACCCGTCGAAGCCATGGCACCCAGCGCTTCAATATCCACCTTGCCGGAGACCGCACTCTCGATAACAAACCCATCCCTTCCAACAACAACCGCTGCTGATACCCCTTCCACTTTCAGAAATTCCTCTAGTAATGGTTTCAGCATCTTTTCACCACTTAATAACCGTATCTCTACTCTTTTTCTATTAAAATGTTGGTCTTTTAAGTTCATTCCGGCCGGAGAAAAGGTTCAATGCTGGTAAAAAAGAGCGATTACGGGACATATACCGGTAAACCGATGTTAAATGAGAGAATTATCAGGTCTATAAAAAATCCAGGATGCAAGAGCGCAGATGCCGATCTCTCTCCATTAAAAAGAAAGTATATAGTTCGATACCGCACACCTACACATAATGCAATTCCCGAGGGGCACGTTTCGTGAGATCAGAAAAAGTGTGGCGATTGAGAGCCTCTTGAAGGAGCTGGACAGGGAAAAATATTCCGGTGTTGCCACTATTTCATCACCATCACTGGCCGGTACGCTCATTTTCAAGGCCGGAGAATGCATCCTTATCAAGTTCCAGAACAATCGCGGAGATACCGCATGGGGCGATTTGTTAAAAGCCGGGAGTACAGAGGTCGATGCAGCTCTCTCCCTGCTGGGTGACGCACAGATCAATCTGGCACTGGAATTCAACAAGCCCTGCCGGATCCAGATGTCCTCCCACCATGCACCGGCCCGGGTCTCCCACCGGGCCGCGCCATCTGCCTCTCCTGGAACTTCCCGATCTGTCCCGCCACAAAAACCTGCAGCACCCGCTGCACCGCTGAAATCACCGGTAAAACCTGTTGTACCCGCCCGCCATAACATTCCTGCACCACCGGCCGCTCAAGAGGCCCCTGTCAACGCCCCACCGCTGCACCCGCCCCGGTTTTCCCAAGCCGCAGCGCCGGTTCCCCCGTCACCCGCTATGCCCAATCCCTGGACGAGGGACAAGAAGAGATACGAAGCCGATGAACTACCCGAAAAAGACAATGAAACCAGCAGTTTCGAAAGCGACCTTGATACCTTTGATTCCATAGACATCGACACCGTGACCGATAAAATACGCACCGACTGCAAGACCATGATAAAACAGCTCCATCTTGACCACCTGATGGAGCGCTGAAACACGCGTACATAAGGGAGGGTTTTACATAGCGCAACTCGTGCCCGGCATTGACAATATGGTCCTCTTCATCATTGTCATTCTGATTGTCGTTCTTATCCCCGCGATCCTGATCCTGAAAAAAGCTCGTAAAGCGAGGTCCGCAGAAGAGGGGCATTCACGAAGGCAGCGCCTCGCGTACCAGCCGTCGGTAAAACCCATCTGGGTACCCAACCCGGTACCGCTCTCCCGGCGAGTCCCGAAACAACAGCCCGTTACCGCCCCCGCTCCTGATGTTGACCTCCTGGAAAACTGCCAGGACTTCCAGCAGAGCCTCCATGCGCTGGCAGGTAAATATTCCCTAGATTCGTTCACGATTGCCACGTCCGATGGGCTCGTCTTCGCGTCATCCGGCGGCAGCACGGCGCAGGAGGATGCTGCTATCTACAGCGGGAGATATGACGGTAATGAGCTGGAGGGTATGGCCCGGTTCAGTCTGAACCATAAGGGTTCGGAACTGACAGGCATCGTCCGGTCACAGGAAGTTATTACAGGAGAAACGCAGAAATGTATTGAGCGTGACACAAGAGATATTTTAAACAAGTGGATATAACGCGATATGAGAAAATTGCAGTAATCTTATATAAATACAATAGAAATACTCATCACCACAGGGTGTTTAATGGTCAAGGTTTACACAATCGCTTCCGGAAAAGGCGGAACGGGCAAGACTACTTTTGCTGTTAACCTCGGTACAATGCTTGCCCAGCTGGGCAAGGAAACCTACCTCATGGATGCAGACATCGGTATGGCGAACGTTGGTCTTCTCCTCGGCCTGCAGGATGCACCGATCACCCTCCACGAGGTCCTTGCCGGGAAAGGGAACATCAACGATGCGATTTACGAAGGCCCTGCAGGACTTAAAGTCATCCCGAGCGGTATCTCGCTCCAGGGGTTCCAGCAGGCGGATCCCGACAGGATACGGGATGTGATGAGCGAGATCGTGAAACGCTGTGATTTCCTGATAATCGATGCTCCAGCCGGTATCAGCAAAGACGGCGTTGTCCCTCTTGCCGTAGCCGATGAAGTCATCCTTGTCGTTAACCCGGAACTCTCATCCATTGTAGACGCCCTGAAAACCAAGATCCTGACGGAAGTTGTCGGGGGGCATGTCCTCGGATCCATCATCAACCGGATAGACCGGGACAAGACGGATATTGTCGCCACGAAGATGGAAAAAGTCCTTGGTGTCAAAGTGCTCGGCATCATTCCGGAAGACAGCAATGTCCGCCGTGCCGCTTCATCCAAGACCCCGATTGTTATCAAGTTCCCGAATTCCCCGGCATCGAAAGCCATAAAGCGGATCGCCTCGGATCTCAGCGGGGTGGCATACAAGGAAGAGAAGTCTGTCGAAATCAGGGAAGGATTTATCGACCGTTTCAGCAAGGCCCTGTTCAAGAAGCGGTCAGGGAAATAACGTTCCAGCCCCCGGTTTTTTGCCAGGTTTTTTTCCATTATTCTTTTTTTGTATTCATTGAACGATCATTTTACCCGTTCTCCACAAGCTTCGAGAAGATGAGGCTGGCAATAATCCCGTCGTCCTCTCCGATCAGAATGCCGGATATCGCCGCCATGGTTATCAGGATAATAAAAACGTATCTTAAACAGGATCTGGCTAAAAAGGATTTTTACCGTTATTTTAGTCCTTCTTATTCGTAATTGTGAAGACACAGTTCTCGTCGCCCTTGGACTTGCACTTGATCTCTTTTGCCTGCACCTTGATCCCGAAGGCCCCTTCGATGATCCCGGCAAGCAGGCCGGCTGTGCAGTAACAGACGACTTTTCCGGTGTTCCCGAAGGATTCAGACTCGACCGTGTGCGAGAGCGTGATGGTCTTCGTCTTGGTCTTCTCGTCCCATTCCTCCTTCACGAAATTGAACCAGCCCATCTGGGAGTAGAAGGCAAACGCCATGTCGGAGAGGGTCTTGGGATTGGTCCTTTTCTTGATCTCATCCTTTAACTGGCTCATGACATCGTCTTCAGGAGTTCCGACAAAAAGGATACCGATGATCTCTCCTGCGGAATTCCTGATTGGCTCATACGCCACGACAAACTTTTTACCAACCACATCTGCAGTGCCGTAATAGGTCTGCCCTTTGTTGATCACGGCATCGTAGACAATACTTGAAATCTCGGTCCCGACAGCCCGCTTGCCGTCAGCACCAACAACGTTTGTGGAGACGCGGATGGCCTTATCTCCCGTTTTCTGGAAGACGGTGGCCTTTACTCCCATGTCCTTTTCAATGGAATCAACAACCTCGAAGTTATTGTTGACGATATGGCCGCCATAAGCAATCTGGCCTCCGGAAACTGAAGGAGTCCCGTATGCTGCGAAACGCTTGTGCAGCTCGCCCAGATCCTTGTCAAGTTTGGTCCTGGAGAGGTCATACGTGATACTCATCTTCTTGTAGTGCTCGACATTCTCCCTGCCCATGTCCATGTAGGCACGGTAGTTGACACCGCTTGCCGGTGCTTCTCCCATCGTCTTTTTCAGCGACTGGGTCATGGACGTGAAGATGAAACGGGGCATCATGACCACCGGTTCATCCATGAGGGAGATCGTGCCCTTAAGGGGTTTGTGCTCGATGAACTCGGTGATGGCAGAATCGCCCTTGACTACGGCCTCGGCCTTGAACTTCCAGCTCGCAGAGACCTGGTCGGCAACAAACTCGCAGTACTCGTCGCCTTTCGCATGGCAGGTCTTCTCAAGACAATACCATGACTTGCCGGTCACTGACGTGAGGACGCCTTCGATCCAGCCCTGGTGGATACCGCAGACGGCCATGTTCCAGTCCTTGAGCACAACGGACTCGAACGTATGCTTGGTCCTGATGACGATCCGTTTGTCACTGGCAGAGACCAGCTCAAACGGGGCACCCCATCCCTGCTGGTGCTGGAGCTTGAAAACCAGCATAAGGAACTCTTCGGGTTTTAAGTCCATGCCGAGTTTCTTTAACAGGTTATTGAGCCCGACGGATCCTGCACCAACCGATCGGAAGAGCTTCCGGACTGCCTTGACGGCGAGTTTCTTGTTGAGGTTCGCTTCGTACATCTCGTAAATGGCTTTTATGAGATAGTTCGGGTTGCTGGCGGTTTTGACCCCAAAAACAGAATAGGCACCGGCGAGCGGGTCCAGCTCGATATACGGGGCGATAGTCTTGTCTCCCTTGATGAGTGCTTCGAAGTCCTCACGACCGATCTTCATAAGGCATTGATCTGTTATTCTCTGATTAAAGGATTTCGACTTTTATGTTTTAAAAAAAATCGGGAAATATTCTCCCAGAAAAACCAATTGAGTGTTCCCCTAAATTTCGATGGTGATTCGGGTATGGCCCGCATCAAATATGATAGGAAAGGTGGAGATCATCATGGCCCGGTCCTGGACAACACAATCATACTTGCCGTACAGGAGTTTGAAACCAACCGTGCCGTTCTGCGTGGTGACATCATTGCAGAACATCTGCATATCTCTCCTGATGGAGACCCACACCCCGTTCAGGGGGTCACCGTTCCGCTGGACCGTAATGGAAAGCACGCCAAGACCATCGCTCTTTTTCCCGATCTCCGGAATAATGTTCATACCTTTCATGCGGAGGTGGCCTTTTTCAAGGATCCGGCACCCCATTACCACTGATTCCACATAATCGCGTTTCACCTCATAGAGTTCGAATTTCTCCGTACCGGAAATGAGCATGACTGCTTTGTCGCCGTACAGTGTCCCTTTTTCCTCAATAAGGATGGCCCCTTCGGGTTCACCGTCAAGGATGGCAAGTTCGAATTCCCGGTCACCGCTCACCGCAACCGCGATCCCGTTTGTTTTTTTTGACTGGACGGATTGGATCAGTTCAGGGAGCGTGTAGGTACCAAGCCGGGTTGAACCTGCAAGGAGTGTCCCTATGATTTCCTGTATCTTCATGAATGTATCATCTCAAGCGCATATGGTGGCCTATGGGTCGGGAATCGGCCCTGGTTCCCTCCAGTATTCACTGGGAGATATTGGCGACATCCGTAATATATATTTGCGGATTTTATCGCGTAAGCCCCCGGTCGGAGAGACCTGCGGGTTCCGGGGGGTTCTCCAGGAACCTGCGAAGGGAGGCTTCAGCCGACCTTCGCTGCTGATGACCCTGGAGCATCATACATAAGTGCTCAGGAAAAAAACGATATACCGGATTTATGGAACCGTTCTACCCGATGGTGATATCGGCGGTCGCAGTCATTGCCACCCTGATCTATGCGTCGTATCTCGATATCAGGGACCGCCGGGTCCCTTTCGTATACTGGCTTCCGATGCTCGCGGTGGGCGTATGTTGCACCGTCTTCCTGCTGTGGCAGACCACGTCAAACACGAGCCTGCTCGTTGGCTACCTCTCCCTTGTTGCCAGTTTCCTGTACCTGGATTACCTCGATAACCGTGGCAGGACCGACTCGCCCGGTCTTACGTTTTATTACCGGAAGGCTTCGATCTTCTGGTATCTCGCCCTTGTCCTTACCCTCCCTGCCCTGTCATGGTTTGTGCTTGCACCTTCCCTCAATACGCAGCTCGTTCCCTGGTATGTAATGTTCGCCGGGATATTCGGGTACATCTCCTATATGGAATACACCGGCAGGTTTGAGGAGAATCCAAAAACAAAACGGAAAACGCAGGAGATCGATGTTGTCCAGGCCCTCAGCCGCTGGTACTTCGTCCTGATCATCCTGATCTACATCGTAACCACCATCCTGATGCTCTTCAGCCAGGGCAGCTGGGGTGCACCGGCCTCCCTTGTCCTCCTTACTCACGGTGTTCTGCGGGGTCTTCTATACCTTTGGGAGAATGCACTTGTTTGGCGGGGCTGATGCATGGGCACTGATCTTCATCGCGTTCTGCATCCCCATGTTCCCGTTCACGCCGCTGCTTGGCAACCCGCCGCTCCTTTTTCTGGCATTCTCCGTCCTGATCAACGCCCTGCTGCTGAATCTCGTGGCACCGGTCGGGATCTTTGCCATCAATATCCTTCGCGGGAACCGGGCACCGGTGATGTACATGTTTTTCGGTTTCCCGGTCAAGGGAGAGGAAATCCAGAACGAGTGGGGCTTCGTGATGGAGGATTTCGAGGAAAAAGAGGGAACGGTCAGCCGGAAATTCATCGGGTTCTGGGACTCGATAAGAAGGATGTACGCGGGAGAAGATCGGGTATATACCAAGGAACTCCGGGAACATCCCGGAGAGTTTACCCGGGAACTGGCGATATACCGGAAGGCGGGAACCGTGTGGATCTCTTACGCGGTCCCGTTTATCGTCCCGATCACGGCCGGGCTCATCTCTGCCATCCTCTTCGGGGATTTCCTGTTTGCGATCATGAACATTTTAGTGAAGGGATAAGACGATGCTGAACCTGAAATATGTAAACGGGATTATACCCGTGATCGTGCAGGATGCACAGTCAAAGGACGTACTCATGATGGCATATGCGAACGAGGAAGCGGTCCGGCTCACGGAGGAGACTCATTTTGCCCACTACTACAGCCGGAGCAGGAAGAAGCTCTGGAAGAAAGGGGAGGAAAGCGGCCATTTCCAGAAGGTCGTGCGGGTCCTCGCCGACTGCGATGAGGACTGCCTGATTTACGAAGTCGAGCAGACCGGCGCTGCGTGCCACATGGGATACCGGTCCTGCTTTTTCAGGACACTTGACGGTACGGTTGTCGCGACCAGGGTGTTCGACCCCGAGAAGGTATACGGGAAGACAGGGCACTAATCGATTTTTTTAATAGAGTTAAAAACGGGGTAACCTTATACCCTCAAGTATGATGACCACCGCCGCAACCGGAGAATTCTTGCGAATTCCTCTCCCGTTTCACCTCCGATGAGGTTCGAGAAGTCGAAGAACTCTGAGTACGTTCTTCTCCTGCTTCGGGTCTGATGACCCTCAGCGAAAAAAAGATGAGTCATCCCGCGTGGTAACAGGAGGACTTGAGCACTTCCACTTCGGTCGGCTGCATCAGACCCTCGTGAAATACTTCCTTGATGACGGAGCTGGCACAGTATTTCACCTGCACACGGGCAGCCATCCGTTCCCGCTCCTCGTAATATCTGCCGTGCGAAAATTCCACGATCCGCTTCATCGAGATGCTTGAAGAGATCACGTAAACACAGATCCCCGCATCGCCGGGGCCTAAGTCTGCGAGGTCGATGGAGGTCATGAAGATGTGGGTCTGCGGACCCGGTTCGACCGTGGCCATGGTCACGATGTTATGCGTGCTCTGCAGCTCGATGGTGCGGGGCCGACCCGCTTTGATATCCTTGATCACCTCGGGAGCGATTCCGGTTAAGGCAGCACATCGCATCGTTGCTCACCCGTACATCGGCAGGTCTTTCTTCGGGGTCTGTTCAGCCTGCTGCTGGACTTCCTCGGCGATTTTGCCCATGCTCTGCTCGATCTCTACCGCCTGCTCGATCAGGGGCTGGACATCGAGCCCGAGGTCGTACATCTTGTTGAGGACCGCAATGGTGGCGGCGGAAGCCCGCGGGTCGGGTGCGTTCACGGTCTCGCCCAGCAGGCCGTACCCGTGGATACCCCGTACTTTGCACTCGGTCAGGATACTTGATGCGATGCCCGAGATGCTGCCGATCGGCAGGACAATGGTGTGGTCCTGGATACGGCTCAGGGCTTCTGTCGACGTCGCGACACCAAAAACCCGTTTCTCCGGTTCATTGGTCACAATACCGGCAATCGTGAGCACCTCTTTTGGCTTGAACGGTGTCAGCCAGTCCATGATCCCGTTCGAGATCTCGTAACAGATGGGGGGAGCGATGGGGATATCGGCAACGATTGCCGTGATATTGTATTTCTCGCTGTGCTTGGAATAGAGGCGGACCGGATCGTTGATGATGCCACGGTTCATCATGGCGAGCGGGGGGAAAAATCTTGAGGTCATGGAACCGATCTGCTCGAATCCCATCTGTTCCACCATGTACTGGAGTGCGATGGTCCCGACAAGCCCGCTGCCCGGAAAACCCATGAGAACCGCTCCGTTAAGCGGGAGGGGTTTTGAAAAAATCTTGAGGTCTGCTGGTTGTTCTTCCGTCATTAGATTAACATACACCCAGTACTAAAAAAGTATTATGCAAGAATACCCTATCAAACGCGGGCTCACGAAGGATCTTGAAGCACGGGTTGTTGCCGAGCTGAAAACCTGTTTTGGGGCCGAACCCGAAAAGACTGCAAAAGGTTACCGTATCCGGTCCGGGGCGCTCAAACGCCTTGACGTGGTCATTGGTCCCGACAGCAAGTCGGTCATTATCGACACGGAGTCCGACCTCACGACCCCCGACGATGTGATCATCGATACCAACAAGCGGTTCCGGAAATTCCTTGACGCGGTCACGGGCTTCTCCACCAAGGAACGGGTCAAGCGGGCCAAGAGTGTGGCCGGGGAATAAGTCGAATAACATCAGAGATAAGACGGGAGAATGCTCTGGGTCGTCAGCAGCGAAGATCGGCTGAAGCCTCCCTTCTCGTCCTCAAGGTTCTGATGAACCTTTCGGAACCCGAAGCAGGAAATGATCATCAGGTCTTCGACCGAATACATCAGTATTCTTCAACCGGCTGCCTGGGTGACATACTCCGTCTTATAAAAAATATACCTCCCCTCTTGCGATCCGGGACCTGAAAATCATATCCCCCTGTTTTCCACTCCCGCGTGAAGCAATGCTCTTAAGAAACCGGGTACAATTTCTCTTCCGTGATTATCCTATGCCGTTCTGCCCTGAATGCGGTAAGAGTGTAGGCCCCTTGCAGAAGTTCTGCGGAAACTGCGGGGCATCGCTCATCGAAGAATTGCCTCGTGCTCTCCCACCCGTCACGGCACCGGTAAAAAAAGCTGCCGCACCTGCGGTGCACCGCTTGCCCCCGATGAGAAGTTCTGCGGAAACTGCGGCACAAATGCCGGGAGTGCTCCGACGGCTGCACCCCCTGCACCGGCTTCTGTCCCTCCGCGTTCCGCGGCTTCTGTCTGCCAGGAGTGCGGGACTCCCACGACTATGGACATGAAATTCTGCGGGTCCTGCGGAGTCTCCGGTACTGGCAGTCTGCTGCTCCGGCAGCCACGCCCGCATACCAGGGAACCCCGCCAGCGTACCAGCGTCCGCTGCGCCCTGCGGCCACCGTACCGGGCGGCTATGTCTGTGCCTCCTGCGGCAGCCCGGTGAGCGGGTCGGAAAAGTTCTGCGGCATCTGCGGGGCTACCATGGTTGCAGCCCGTGCCCCTGCCCCTGAACCTGCAGTACCCCCGACAGGAATGTTCTGCAGCAGGTGCGGCACAGCAATCTCCCGTACGACAAAATTCTGTGGTAGTTGCGGCACACGCAGTCAACACAGAACCCCCACGGGAAGTTTGAGTATGTGATGGCCGGGGACGACCGGTACATCAACCTGCTAAAACAGGTATACGGCGACAAGGTGCACATGCCGTCTGGCTATTTCACGGTCGGTGGTGCCAGCATCCATTTATTCTGAATACCTTTTTTAATAAGGACTTCCTCATCCCGCTTCTTTAGCGCACCCTGCGGATGAGCAGGACTGCGGCTCCAAGGGCAGGTACCAGGAGGATCGGGTTAACTGGTGAATACGTGGCGGGCGGTGAAGGGATGGCCGTCATTGTCGATAGTACGGGGGAAATGGCGGCCGTTGTTACCGGGTTCGTTGGTGGTACCGGGTTAAGCGGCGTCCGGGTGGAGATCCCGGTTTCACCGGGTGTAACCGTATCCCCGACCAGGGAGAAGCCGTAGAGGTTCATCTGGTCGGCGACCACGATCCTTCTGCCATCCCTGCTGACTGCAATGGAGCGCGGCTGGATGATGGCATCGGTTTTTTTCTGGGCGATAAGCATGCCGCTCCGGTCAAGGACATATACGGTGCGGTCGATGCCGCCGGCAGCGATAACCGATGCGTCCTGAGAAACGCCGACTGCATTGACCCATTGTCCAACCTGATACTTCCAGTGCACCGTGCCGTAACGGTCGATAGCCACAATCTCCTTGTCCTGGCCGGCAACGATGATGACAGAGCAGTCAGACGAGCAGTGCATATCGATGATGGGGTCTGTTGTTATCTCTTTTCTCCAGGTGAGAGTCCCGTCGCGTGTGTAGGAAGCAACCTGGTTAGCGCCGGCAACAATAACGGTAGAACCGTCACCGGAGATGGCAATGAAGGAATCACGGCTCTCGGTCCGGTTGTCGTACCAGATCAGTTCCAGCCTGCTGGTGTAAAACCGGAGTCCGTTGTCGGTCGCGGCCACCACAAGGTCACCCCGGGGGGCAACTGCCAGGGTATTCGCCGTCTGGTTTGTCAGACGGGCAGTAAATTCACCGTCCTTCCCCCACGAGATATAGTCACCCTTGTCATTGGCCGAGATGATGAACGACCCGTCGGGGGATATCGCGACTGCCCTGACATACCCGTCCATAGTCCTTGACCAGTTCTCGATCCCCTTATTGTCGAGAACTGAGAGCTTGTTCCCTACTCCTATGACCACACGGTTCCCGTCATCGCTCAGCGCCGCCACCCGCGCTGGCCTGCTTCCCCAGTGGATCTCCCGGTCCCATGAGCGGACAAACATTTCGGGGCCGCCCCCGGCATAGACCAGCGATGCGTCCGGGGTTATCATGACACCAAGATACGGCCCTTCCTCGGGTCCCCGTTCCTTCCAGTCAGTCCCGAGGTTTGCCGCCCCTGCTGCTCCGGCAAGCAAGCCTGCAAATATACAGCTGATCACCAGCAGCCGGAATCCTGATCCTGTGCTCATGGTACTATCTGCATCAGGTTATCCCATGCCGGTATAATTGGTTTGTGGGCGAAACCCGCATACTGCCGGCTGCGGAAGCAACAGGGCTGCACAGACGTTTTCTTAAAAAAAAGTTATCGGGAGGTCTTTTTTATTGAGAACACTGCACCCAGTGCAGCGATACCCAGTACCGTTTCAAACCCAGGAGTCTTTTTCGATGCCGTTTGGGATGGCGTGCCTGTTGCAACGGCAGCCGGTGACAACGCAGTGGTATAGGTCTGCGTCTGGCCTGAGGTTATCGTGACCGGGGTCGTGAACCCGGTATACCCGTTCATCTCTACCCTGAGCGTGTGGGTCCCGGGTGAAAGGCCGGGGATGGTGGCCGGGCTGATGCCACGCTGGACGCCATCGATGAAAACAGTGGCTCCCGCCGGCGTTGTGATGATTGAGAGCGACCCGGCCGCTATAACCTCCGGGGGAGCGGTTGCTGCTGCCGTGGCGGGCACCGTTGTAACCTGGGTGATCGTGTTACCCGAACCACCGAGCTGGATACCCTCACCCATATACTCGCTTCCGGAAACAATCGTTGCTGGTACTACGACCATGCAGAGCAGGCAGACCAGAAGAAGACTTCGCAGGTTCATAATCTGATGTACGATTCAATCCATTTGAATTTTTCATTCCATTTCGTGGATGCGTCCCGGTGCCCGGACAGTGCCGGTACAGGGAACAGGCGCCGGAAAAATCAGGGTTTGGTTTTCCGGAGGAGGATTACCCCCACCGCACATGCTGCGGCAGCCGCACCAAATCCCGGGGACTGGGTCTTTGTCGCTGTAACCGGAACTCCCGATGCGGGGGTGGCCGGAACTGCTGTGGCTCCTGCGGGCAGCGGGATCAGGCCCGTGGTAAACACATTTATTATCCCGGCCGTAATCGGGACCGGAGTGGCGAGGTCCTGGTACCCGTTCAGTTTCAGGAGCACGGTGTGGCTCCCTGCTGTAAGGCCGGGGATGGTGGCCGGGCTGACGCCACGCTGGACACCGTCAATATAAACTGCTGCACCTGCCGGTGTGGTTGTTATGGAGAGGGACCCGCTGCTTTCCGGTGCCGCAGTGCTGGTACCTGAACCGGAAACGGTAGCCGTGGGGGTACTGATCGTGGTTGCTGTCGTGAGGACGGTAACCGGTGCTGTTGTGGTCGTTATCGCGGTAGTAACATCGGTAGTTGCCGTGGTGGTTGCCGTTGGGGTCCCCGTTGTAGTTGAAGTTATCGTGACGGTCGGTGTTGGTGTTGTGGTCGTCACGGCCGTCAGGGTCTTATGGACATAGGAGACCCTCTGTGAACAGATAGTGACGGTACCGGAATAATCCTTGTATCCTGCACGTGAGATAGTAATTGAATGGCTGCCGGTCTCAACGTTACCGGAATAAGGAGTATTGACAGGGAGGTAGAAACAGGTCGGTGTCGGCCATCCGCCGATGCAATGCTTAGAGGTCCATGGAGAACCATCGAGATTTACAAAAGCACCGTCCGGGGTGCTGTCAACATCCAGTTCTCCCATGGATGGTAATGTTCCTGCCGGTGCAGAATTATTAGAACAATCAGTGAAAACCAGCTTGCTGTAAATAGCCGTGGAGATATCAGGGTTCGCAACGGTCACTCCGAGGTCTATTCCTGGGGACAGTGCAGATACGGTGCCTGTAAACAGCAGGCAGAGAAAGATTATGAAGACAAAAATTTTCATAGAATCCACTACAATCGGTGAATTATTATCTTTTGCTGTTAAACCAGGGGCGGTGGCACTACCTTCCGGTTGATATAATACCGCCGATACGCACGATACCGGTAAAAAAGAGAATTTATTCGATAATAATCGCCGGTTTGAACGGCAGGGCGGTCGCAGCCTTGATGAGGTTGCTCTCTTCAGCTGCGGTGATGTGGACCGGCACCCCGAACTCCTGCTCGAGGAAGTCCTTTGCTGCCTCGAAGACGGCCTGCTCGCTGATCGGTTCCCGGGCAAGGGGCTCGACCACGTAGGGCGGGAGGCGGTGGATGAGCGTCGTGATCTGCTTCGCTGCATCGGTTGCATCCCTGCCGCGTTTCCGCATCTTCTCGTCCTTCATGATCTCCCTGACCACGGTGTTCTTGTCGTTCGCGGTCGCAATCGTGCGGAAGATCTCCTGCTTCCATTCCGGCGCAAGGGCAATGGTGAGCGACCTGGGCGTGATCTGGATCAGTTTCCTGATCGACTCGACGTCCTCGACCGTGCGGGCAAGGAGCTCCTCTGCCAGTTCCGCTTTCTCGTTCACGAGTTTTTTGTCGGCAACCGGCCACGGGGCAAAGGAGACGAGACCTTCCCCGGCCAGTTCCTTCCAGAGGTGCTCGGTGGTGAACGGGATGAACGGGGCAAGGAGCCGTACCCAGACCGAGCAGAGCTCGTGGAGCTCCCTGCTGCCATCGTTGTCCTTCCCGAGCCGGCGGCGGTACCACTTGAGATCGGTCTCGATCCCGAAGTACGCCTCCTGCAGCGCCTGGCGGGTCTGGAAGTTGTCGAGCGCCGCGGTTGTCCGCTCAATGTGGGACTGGAGCCGGCTCGCCAGCCAGCGGTCGATGTCGTGCGGCTCGCCGGAAGCGTCCTTGATCTCCATCACGGTTGTGTGGAACCGCTCGATCTGCTTCTTTGTCGAGAGGACGAGCTCGTTCCTCCAGTCAAAGTCCTGCCACGGTTCGGCGCTGCCCATCAGGAACATCCGGACGGTGTCGGCCCCGAACTCCTGCACGGCATCCTCCAGGAGGAAGACGTTGCCCTTTGAGGAGGACATCTTGGCACCGTTTAAGAGACCCATGCCGAAGACGACCATGCCCTTCGGGAGGAGGTCCTTGTGGTTCTCAAAAACCGTGACATGGTGGAAGATCTGGAAGGTGAGGTGGTTGGATATGAGGTCCTTTGCCGAGAACCGGAAGTCGTACGGGTACCAGTACAGGAACTCCTCCCGCATGGCATCGAGTTTCTTCTTCTCGGGCAGGTCCGGGGACTTCTTCCCGAGGAAGATGTAGTCGAAGACCTCGGGTGTCAGGAGCTTCGGGTCGATGTCCCGGATCTTATGGGCGATGGTGTAATACGCCATGTACACGGTCGAATCCGAGAGCGGTTCGATCAGCTGCGCTTTGTCCCAGGGGAAACGGGTGCCGAGGCCGACCCGGCGGGTGCAGGCCCAGTCCTTGAGCCAGCCGACCGTGCGGTCGAACTCGACCCGGACCTCGGGAGGCACGAGCGTCATGTCCTTTAAGTGGTCGGAGACCTGCTGCTTCCATGCAGGGTCGCTGTACTTCAGGAACCACTGGTCGTGGAGGATCTTCACCTTCACTTTGTTGCCGCAGCGGCAGACGACCGGGCGGATGTCAAACTCGTACATCACGACCGAGTCGTACTTCTCGGCCATCAGGGCGGCAACATCGTCGCGGGCAACCCGGACCGGTTTGCCGCCGTACTTCTCGAAGAGTTTTCCCTTCGAAAACTCAGCGGAGTAGATCTCCTGCGTGAGGGCGTCCATCCTGCTGTCCATCTGGTTCTTGATGCCGGCCTTCTCGACCGCATCCTGTGCCGGGACCTCCCCGTAGCCTTCAACTTTGATGAGCGGGATCGGCCTGATATCGCTGTACTTCCCGGCCTGCTGGAGGTCGCGGAGGGCGATGTAGTCGAACGGGGCATGGGCGGGAACGCTCATGACCATGCCGCTTGCCATGTCCGGGTCGACAAAGTCCGCGGGAAGGATCGGGACCGTACCGCAGAGCGGGTGGCTGACGGTTTTGTCGATGAGGCTCCTGCCGGGGATCTCCTCTTTCACCTCAACCACGTGGTCCTGCAGGGCGAGCTTCTCGGCCGCTTCCTTTGATACGATCCAGGCTTTCCCGTCTACGAGTGCTTTCACGTACGTGACATTCGGGTTTGCCCAGAGGTTGGTGACCCCGTGGATGGTCTCGGGCCGGAGGGTGGCGGTCGGGATGAATGCCGTACCGTACCGGAACATGACCATCGTGAATTTTATGACCTCGGCCTTGTCGCCTTCGAGCAGGTCGTGGTCGCCCACGGGGTTGTCGTCCACCGTGCAGAAGCGGACCGGGTGGGCCCCCTTGATCACGTGGCCGGCTTCGTAGAGGTGTTTCCACTGCCACTCGATGAATTTCGAATAGGTCGGGTCCACCGTGATGAACCGCCGGCGCCAGTCAATGGAGAGGCCGCAGGCCGTCATCACCCGCTGGTACTCGGCCGCAAAGTGGCGGACGATGGTTAACGGGTCCGTAAACTCCTCGAGCACGTTCTGCGGGACGCGGTAGAGGTCGCGGTAGAGGTGGATGGTCTTGGGGTCCTTGTTGGCGATCCGTTTCGAGATGCCGACCACCGGTGCCCCGGTGACGTGGAACGCCATCGGGAAGAGCACCTGCTTTCCTTTCATCCGCCAGAACCGTGCCACAACATCCGGCACGATGTACGTCCGCCCGTGCCCTACATGCATAGCGCCGCTCGGGTACGGGAACGCGACGTTTAAGTAGAATTTCTCCAGGTCCGAGGGGTTGGGCTCAAAGGCATGGACCCACCGCTCGTGCGCTTCCTCCTCGAATTTTGCCAGGTCAAATTCGCTCACGTTTGTTCACCCTTCTGTTATACCGGCCTCGAGCTTGATGACCTCGTTATTCGTGTAGCGCCGGATCATCTCCTGCGCTATGCTCGAGTTCTTGGCCAGGTGGATCTCCCCGGTCTCGTTCACGGTTGCCGTGAAGAGGTACTCCTTGCCGGCAAAGACGTCCACGATCCGGCCGCTCTGTTCGGGAGCCAGGATCGTGAGCTGTTTCTTGTCGGTGAGGATCTTGATCCCGCCGCCGAGGTTGAACTCCTCATCGGCACGGGGCTGGGCCTGCTGCCGGTCGAACTCGGAACGGGGCTTGATGTCGATCCCGATCCCGATCTTGTTGACGATGGCCGAGACGTTCTTGCCGCCCTTTCCGATAGCGGCCGGCACGTCCTTGTCGTCGATGTACACCACGGCTTTTGTGTCGCTCGTCATCTGGACGTCGACAAAGCCGTCAGTGTACCGCCCGATCTCCCGCTGGATCTCCTTTTCCATGAGCTTCCAGCCGGGCCGCTCGTCGCTCTCCTTCCTGGGGGCTTCCGCTGCCGGTGCCCGCATGGGCTGGGGCGTTGTTACCGGCTGGCCGATGAACTGGACCGGGCCGGGTGCGGACCGGGCCTGCGGTGCTGCCGGGGCTGCTGCCGCTACGGGGATCACGATGGTCTCGCCATCGTACCGGAAGACATCAAGGATGAGCTCCCCGGTCTCGTGGTCGGTGACGGTGGTGACCGGGCGGATATGGATCTCGCCCGCCATGCCGCCGGGCACCTTTACCGTGAACCCGATATTGTAGATCTTCGTGATGACACCCTGCTTCACGAAGATGACCGTGTCGATGATCTGCGGGATGACCGAGAAGTCCACGCGGTCGCAGAAGCGCTGGATGGCGTCCTGCACGCCGTTTGCGTGGATGACACCGACCATGCCGATGCCCGCGAGGCGCATGTCGGCAAAGACATTGAAGTCCTCGTTCTTCCGGAGCTCGTCGAAGACGACGAAGTCCGGCCGGACCAGGAGGAGGACGTCCGCGGTGTTGGTCATGCTGCCGTCAAGCGCAGTATACTGGGTGATGTTGTCCGGCACCTGCAGCTCGCGGGGGGCTTCCATGGTCTTGACAACAAAGCCGCTGTCGGACAGGAAGGTGGCCACGTTCTGGGCGAGCGTGGTCTTGCCGGAGCCGGGGGCGCCGACAATGATCATGCCCCGCTTCTCGCTCGTGATCCTCTTGGTGATGATGTCGGCCTTGGAATAGTCCTTTAAGGTCACGTCCACGATCGGGCGGACGGCGGTGATCTCCATGCCGTCCGAGAACGGCCTTCGCGCAATCGCGATCCGCATGGACCCGATCTGGACGACCGTGATGCCCCGCTTCTCGACCTCGATGAAGCCGTCGGGGTCGCGCTTGGCCCGCTCGAGGATCTCCTGCGCAAGGGCAGCGGAGCTGGTACTCGCTCGTGGGCGCATCGCGGATCTTCACGAGTTTCATGTCGCTGATGGTCCCTTTCTTGGCCGATGGGACTGACCCGTTCCTTGAGGTACACCGCGATGGTGTGCTCGTCAAAGAACTGGTCGATCCCGAGCGGGACAAAATCGGTTACCTGGGGTTTTAGGTAGATGACATCGATCCCCTTGGCCCGGGCCACCTCGGCCTGCACGAAATCACTCGTGATAAATCGTGCAGCATTCTCAATAGCGATACCCCGTATCATCGCATCGATCTCGCCCCCACTGGCGAGTTTTACCTGTTCGAGCGTTGGGCGGATACCGGAGAACTTGAGTTCAATGGTCTTTTCTTCGGCCATTTTGCACAGTTGCTGCAGTTCGTTCAGGCCTGAAAACCCGATCTCGCGCCCGTTGTTTGCCTGGGCTTCGAGTTCTGCAATCACTGCTTCCGGGACGATTATTGTTGCACCCTTGTATTCACCGGCTTTTATCATTGAGGTTATGCGCCCGTCGATGAGGACGCTGGTATCTGGGACTAAAATCATATGATATCCTCGTATGGTCTTCTATGGTATGGTGTTCGTATGCTATGCTATCCATATTCTATGCACTTTCCCGTAGCCGCCGGTCACGCCACTGCAAATGCCGCTATCCACCGGCTGGATCAACGCTTTATAAGACGTTGATGTTGTAACTATTTGACCAGCATGTTTATATAGGGTTCGAAGTGTGGTGGGGGTGGTTTCACAAAGGATTTATGCCAAACGGAGCGTTTCCCCTGGCGCTGCAAAAACAATAACCGGCAATAACCGTGTGCGATTGCTTCCCGAAGGGGAGCAAGAGCATGAGAAGAATACCCGTGGTATTCTTCGAAGCGAAACTCGGGGAAATCAGGGATGCAGCACGTGGGATTGAAAGGAAGGGCTGTTTTATCCTATCCTCCCCTCCCGGTATCCTCCCCGCCAACGGAGCCCGAAACCGCCTTCATCGGCCTTGTGTATCAGTATCGTGTATTCCATACCCCCCGCTCACGATACTCGTTCGGATTCCTCTTCGGTTATTTTGGCTTTCCTGACTGCAGCTGGTTACGCGTGGAATCCCGTTTTGCACCGCCCCCGGCGTTACTGGAGCAGTTCCTGGAAATCGCCGGCGGTTCTCCTCAAGTTTCTGATATTCTTCCGGGAATTTTTCCGGTGTGATATACCGGGCGGCTTCGGTAAATGCCTGGTCGGCGGACCGGCGGTTTGTTTCATTGGTTCTGATATCATCGGCAGATGCATACAGGATTGCCAGGTTAAAGAGGACGCTGCCGTATTTCTGCGGGTGTCTCTCTTTATCAACGCCTTTAAGAGCCTCCCGCAGTGCATGTTCCGCCTTTGGCATGTACACATTCCGGTCCTCCTCCAGTACCCGTTCAAGGTAGACGCCGCCGAGCGCAGCCTGGGCATTGGAATATTCTTCAGGATAATTCTTCAGCATTCCAGACCGTGAGGGTATTCAGGTACGCCTGTTCTGCCAGCGTGATGTTCACGTTCCCGGTCTCCTCGTTTCCCAGCGACTGGTAGATATTTCCCAGCTGGGCCTGGGTGTCTGCATATTCCTCCGGGTATTGTGCAGCGGTAAATATTCGCAATGCCTCGTTGTATGCCGTGATGCTCTCGGGAGGAGACGTGACTCTGCCCCGGTAGGACTGGATCTGTGCATACGCGTAGGGATATTTCTCAATCGTGGTTATCCGGAGCGCATTGCCAAACGCCTCCCGGGATCTCCGGGAATTCTCTTCCGGATTCCTGTCAAACGCGAGCCGGCCATAGCAGTATCCCAGGCCGGCCTGTGTCTTGGCATATTCAACCGGATCTGCGGACTCGGTATAGATCTCCGATGCGGCAGAAAATGCGGTAACGGCCTCGGCAAATTCCGTGCTGTTGTTGCGGATCTCTCCCAGGGCCTGCAGTGCTACCCCGCGGCTTTTCTGGTTGGCAGCGAATTCCTGGGGGTATTTGTCCTTTGTAAAAATGGTCAGTGCCTGAGAAAAATGACCGGCTGCCCGTTCCATGTTCTGTTCCCGGTCCGGTCCTTCACTGAGTATGCCGTAGTTTGCCCCCAGCCCGTTCTGGATGCAGGCGTATTCGTACGGGAACTGCTCCTTGCTCATCGTTTCAGATAACCGCTCGTAGATCTCAATGGCTTTCCGGTGCTCGCCGGCCCTCCCGTATTCCAGCGCCTTTTCAGCATCGGTATCATAAACGCTTTTTGCATCCATCGATTGCAACGCGGGGAGAATAAGTACCGCTGCCAAAAAAAGGACGATGAGTGTGACCGCACCGATATACAGTGCAGCCCGGAACTCGTTCGAAAGATCATTCATTTGTGATGTATTTATTTATCAATACTTATGAACCGATTGATTGTGTTCCGGGAGGGTCGCGTTCCCGCCAGCATACCCGGGACCAACCGGATTGTCACAGATCACCCGGGTTACCGGAAACACCCTTTCTCATTAGGGGGACTTGAGCAGGTAGGATCCCCGGGACCTCACCCCCCCAATCCAGCCCCTCCCCGCCCCCGGATTGCCCTCCGGCCACCCCCTTCCGGGAATTATGTGCAAAACCCCCCTATTTTCGTACACGGATTTCCGGAACCCTTCAAATCAAAAGATTTACGCCAATCGGAGCGTTTCCCCTGGCGCTGCAAAAACATTAACCGGCAATAACCAGTGGCGAAACTCAGGGAAATCAAGGGTGCAGCACGTGAGATCGAAAGGAAGGGCGGTTTTATCCTGGCACTTCCCGCATTTGAAATCGATCAGCGATTTCCGGATTGCGATCGCGATCGCGATCCCGATCAAAAACCGTTCCGGAAAAATCGGATCAGCGATTTCCACATCAAAATCGAATAGCGTTTTTTCCAATCGCCCACGAGACAGCCCCCTCAATGAACAATGAATCTGTACTGGTACGGATATCCTTATGGCGCGAGATAAAATGTTCCTCCCAGCAGAGTACCGAGTAGGGGTCTCCTGCCGAGACATCGACAAAATACTTTTGCGGGATCAATCCGGTTGCATTGATCTCGAATACCCATCGGGTGATTCCATCGGGTCCCTTTTTCAGTGTTGCATTGCCCGTAAGTCCGTAAAATGTGCTGTTCATTGCAGGTTTCTGGGGCAGAAGTTCCTCATGGATATCAATGCGGATGTTGCCAGGTCTTCCGGCAGGTTAGATTGTCCCGGTAATCGTGAAGGTGTCTCCGCTTCGGTACAGCCCACCGGATCCAAGGTGACAAACAGCGGGATCTCGTTTCCCGATGTTATTCCCGGAGTTGGAGGAGTCCAGTTACCGGGATGGTCGCTTCCGAGACATCCAGCGATACAGATGCCTGCGAGAAGGAGAACGCTGGCACCAGCCCACAGGAACGTTTTATATTTCATTATTGTAATATTTTTTTCATCATTCATATCTTCTCCGGATCGATAAAAAAAAGGAAATGATCCGAGATCTCAGATGCTCCCTTGACAAACGGATCCCATCACCCAGGTTTCCTCCCGTCAGGAATTCCCATGTTGTGCTGACGAATCGCAGGTTGGGAACGTTCTGGATCGGCCTCCAGTAGCTGAATACCTGTTGGGGAGTGTCACCAGGTTGATCCCTGCATGGCGTGTTCATCAGTTATCGGCCATGTTATGTCAAAGAATGATCCCGAAGCTTCCCTGCAGGATAGTAATCTCGGAGGCTACTCGGGGGCTACGGATATACTGGCTCGGGTTGACATTATCCTGATAATACCGCGTACGCCAGCCACTGGTTCGTGGCCGTATCCTGTAACCACAGACTCGTATTTCCCGAGATTGGACCCGGTGCCGATGCCCAAATAGAAATTGTAGGTTTTTAGGGCCGACGGTATGTGGATGTAACCGGTATAAATCGGGATCCTGGCTGATATCCCCGTTGTAGAGAGACCGGGAAAAGGTTTATTCCTTGCGGGGAACCCGGGGGGGTATTGGATACGTCGTACGCCGCGACGATCTCTATGACATCAATCCCATCACCGTCATTGTCGAAGCGGTTAAGGTGGAGCTCCTGTTCCTGAAAAATGAATACGCCACCGGGAGACGATGTGTATACCGCCGGGCTGATCTTCCCGGTGAGGTAGGTTGCCTGGATACCGCTGGGGTCCGACAGGAACTCATCCCATTTCTGGTACCGGTATCCCTGCGTTGCGGTATCCGGCTGAACCAGGCCAATCGCCGTGGGGGTCTTGTTCGTGTACACAGTGCCGGCATCCCACCGGGGTGCTGACTGACAATGCGGCCTGTTCAGTATATTTACCGAATGTTGCATAGGTCCGGAACATATCCCGCGGGACGCTGATCGAATCATTCGGGGAATTTTGTCTGAAATACGTGTACATGCTCTTGGGGATCGTCAGAACGGCTACAGGTTGTTCCGCATTAAGCGCGTTCTGGATATGGAGTTCAGAACCGCCCGGCAGTACGGATAATTTCCCGTCCGACCGGAAATCCGAAGAATTCAATACAATGGTCGGATTGTCCTTCTGGACATTTGCGGCGGCGAGCGTTCTTTCTGTGATGACAAAGGTGACAAGGTCTTTTTCAGCCAATGGTTGGGTTGGTGCAACATTGCTCCAGTCCACGAGGGGCATAGGGCGGTTTGCTGCACTTACCACCGGTGCCATTGCCAATCCTGCCAGCAACAGTGCCAGCAGGACGACACCTACTTTCAGTGTTTTCATTTTTTTACCTCCGTTCTTTTTTAGGAGATTGCAGAGGCGTGAACCAAAATCTTCATTATCTTCAAAGTAAATGGACTCATGCCTACGGGCAGGCGAGGTTCATCTCTGTTTCGACGCAAGGTGAACTTCGTCCTACAGTTTTTAGTTTATACTTAATTTCATATAAAATAATATGATATGGATTGTTCAATGATTTTCTCTCTCTTAAATCGTGTCGAATGAGAAATCTAATCGCGTTATAAAATTATAACAACATTAAAATTTTCAATGTTCTTGTAACAAATTCTTAATAAGAATTCTTAAAATATCTAATTAAAAAAAGGTTGGGAGATATCTTTGCTCTTTGCAATCCGTCTTCAGATACTATGCGGTGGTATTATCAATCCTTCTCTGACACGGTAATCACATTTCGTAAACGTACATGCTGATGGTCCATAGCCACCCGCAAACCGGACAGTTGACCAGTCAGCGAGCTTTGGGCCAGCGGTAGATCCTTACGTGAAGTGAGAATCCAGCCCTCATCAGAACACCTCATCCCTCATCCCCCAATCTAACCCCGCCACGCCCCCGGATCCGCCATCCCGGGAATTATGTGCAAAACCCCCCCATTTATGTACAATGATTTCCGGCCCCCCTCAATTCGCAATGATTTACGCCAATCGGAGCGTTTCCCCTGGCGCTGCAAAAACAATAACCGGCAATAACCAGTGGCGAAACTCAGGGAAATCAGGGGTGCAGCACGTGAGATTGAAAGGAAGGGCGGTTTTTCCGGGCCTTTGGACAATAATCCCCGGCAACATCTACGGAAATCCTCTTTATCCGGGAGATGAAACGGTACACCTGACAATGATCGGTGATTCGCAGGAATGGTTCCGGCAGGCCCAGTATGATCTCGGTATGCAGAATCCCTCTTTCGAATCTGAACGATATCCTCCGGTCCTCTTCTTCTGCCATCTTTCACTCGAAAAATCTCTGAAAGCACTGTATATCGAAAAGTATAACGATATCCCGGAAAAGACCCACAGCCTCGTGCTGCTGGTCGAACTGCTTGAAATTCGACCTTCCGCAACATCTGGTGGATTCACTCCTGATCATCAACCGGCTCGGTGTAACCGGTCGGTATCCTCACAACCTTGAAAAGATGCTCGAACAATATACTCGTGCTACAGACCCGGAAAATCCTGGATGAGACAACGGAGATACTCACATGGTTGATTCAAAAGTCATCGAAGCGGTGAACCTGTTCAGGAGTACGCTTGAGTCGGATGGTATCCGGATCCACGATCTGATTCTTTTCGGGTCTTCAAGTAACCGGCTCTCTCCGGCCAGGAAGTGATATTGATCTCGCGATTATCTCCGACGACTTTACCGGAAAAGATATTTTCACACGGGCACAGATGACAAAAGATGCCGAGCTGAACACAATCAGAAAATTCCGGCTGGCTCTGGATATCATTACGCTCACTACCGAGGAGTTCAAATGACCGGAACTCCGTTTTCCTCAATAATATCCGGAAAGGTGTCCCTGTTCTTTCCACTCCCTCTGCATAATAGCACAAAATCCCCTATTTTCGTACAAGGATTTCCGGCCCCCCTCAATTCAAAAAGATTTACGCCAATCGAATCATTTCCCCTGGCGCGGCAAAAACAATAACCGGCAATAACAGTGTTCGATTGCTTCCCGAAGGGGAGTAAGAGCATGAGAAGAATACCCGTGGTATTCTTCGAAGCGAAACTCAGGGAAATCAGGGGTGCAGCACGTGAGGTTGGAAGGAAGGGCTGTTTGACCCTTTCAGATTACCCCCGTTTCGAGTCCTGTTTTTAAATGGGTATCCGCACTTGCTGGAGCTGGTCGACAGTTCCCGCATTGGAACCCGATCAGCGATTTCCGGATCAAAAATCAATCCGCGATTTTCATGTTGAAGTCGATTCCGAATTTATTTTTTTAATCGCGATCGACGATCCCGAATCAAAAATCTTCCGGAAAAATCGGGGATCGATTTTCATATTGAATTCGATCAGCGATTTTCAGATCAAAATCGGATCCCGATTTTCATTTCAAAATCGATCCGCGATGAAAAAACCGCTCGCAATAAGTTTCCACAGTCGGAGCAACAAATCGGGATCCGATTTTCTGCAAAAATCAATCAGCGATTTCCGGATCAAAATCGGATCGCGATTTTCATGTTGAAATCGAATCCCGAATTTATTTTTTCAATCGCGATCGCGATCCCGATCAAAAATCTTTCCGGAAAAATCGGAGATCGATTTTCATTTTGAATTCGATCAGCGATTTTTCGTACGAAAAACAATCAGCGATTTCCGGATCAAAATCGGATCCCGTTTTATCCAACCGCTTCCTGCCAGTCCCGGCCATATCCCCGACCATCCCCCCACCAGGCACTCCCCGGATGGGCTGTGCCCAACGGAGCCCGAAATCGCCCCCGATTGCCCTTTTTCCGGACCGTACGACAACATTTCAGCAAAAAACGGCTCCCCAATTTCAGGAACTGACCATTTCAGCCTCCATTCTCCATTTTGACGCCATTCCCGCGCCCGGAAATGACCACATTTGGCAACGATACAAGGAGCGATCATGGGCACCGGCGGGCTGGGGCACACCCATATTCCCGGAGTTAACAGAACGCGGATACGGACGCCTTTTCACAGGGTGATTTTTACAGGATTCCTGTACTGGGGGATTGCCTGGATCCGGCAGAGATCGGCCCTCCAGACGCTGCTAAATACTGCCATCAATTCTCCGACGTAAAATTGTAAATTTTTATCGAAATACTGTCGTTATTCTGCGAAAGAGTGTCACCGGGCCGGAAAAATAGGGTAAACGGGGCCTGTAACGGGCCCGGATGGGAGACGCCCGTCCGGAATAGGTGAGGTGACAACCCCCATCAGCAGGTCCGGGAGAGCCCGGGCTCCGGTGTACCAGGCACGACAGAGGGTACCTCAGTCCTTCACGTTACATAAGCATATAGTAGATTTGGAAACCGATAGCCGCAAGCGAAAGCGCGATGAGCAAACAACAGAATATGATAAACCCTACCAACTGCATCACTTCCTTTTTACTACAAGGAAATAATCGAATCCGCGTGCCGATAAATACGGCGATGAGTGAAAATTTTTATTTCAGTCATCGCGGGTTC
>CAWFSA010000019.1:0-5554 GCA_963818425.1 uncultured Methanoregulaceae archaeon
TTTGAAGAGAGGATTTGAGGGGAGATATCTCCCCGCGTTTCTTTTCCTGCGGTCAGGAACAGGCCGGAATCAGGCTATTGCACAGGATACACAGACTCGGGCTTGTGATAATACCCGGGCTGGATAGATACGATGCAGGAACGGTCGAAGGATTTTTTGCACAATTCCGATCGCTATCGGCAGACGGGAGTAATATTTTACTATTAACAATACTTCAGCACATAATCGACCAACTAGTATATATTCCGGAATCGCTCTCCTTTCTTAATCACAATGCTCAACGAACTCTCCCTTCCACTGACGATGAAGTTTATGGCGCTCGGCCACCCGCTGCTTGCAGCGCAGTGCTTAGCTGCCGTTATCCTCATCCAGGTGGTCGTGCTCTGGACAATGATGGGGTACCGGCTTGCCCTGACGGACGAGATCTGCCGGCAGGCAGAACCGGATATTCCCAGCCATTACCGGAGGGCCGGGGTCGTTTGCACATGTGGGATTTTCCCGGCACTTACCGGGACGGAAGCGGATACCAGCCGCGCTCTTCTGTTTACCCAATGATACGCCAGTGAACGGGCGGAATATGGCTTTACTGTACCTGACGGGTTCAGTCCGGTGACCGCCATCCTGCCTGTTCACCGGCATTGGTATTCGTTCTGAGCAGAGCGCCTCATCCGCAGTTGTGCGTGTTGCAGATGAACATACGAAAAAACCAACCATGACAGAAAAAGGAAAGCAAACAAAAGATGCGGGATCTGAAGGGACCCCGCAGCGGGAAAACACCGGGGTGCCGGAGCCTTCCCGCCCGGTATCGCAGACTGACCACGCCGTGCCCGTACCTGAAGGGACCGGGCCGGCAAATGAGGAACTCGAATGGGCACGGACGCATGTGCCAGGCCACCGGACAAAACACCAGCCGGCGAAAAGCGTATTCCGGAAAACGGAACTGCGGGGAATTGCACCACCGTCCGAACCGGATGCGATCAAAAAGGCCCGGCAACGGATCCTGAAGAACATCAGGGATCCTGACGGCGAGGTAGCGTACCGGATGTTCGAAGACTCTTTCAGGGACTTCACCTGCTCGCTCGTGGAACGGCAGGACAAAGTGTACGACGAGATGCTCCTGCATGTCGCGGATCTCCAGCAGCAGGTCGATGCGCTCGAAGACCGGATCGAAGAAGTCCGCCAGGTATCGCCCCGTGGTGCGGAGGTGAAAGGATGAAAGACTGGCTATATCCTCCCCAAGAAATGGAGGCACCTTGTCTTTGTCCTGAAGGACATGCGGGAAAACCTCTCCCGGCGCATCATGCACAAGATCGAACGGCTCAACCGGCAGACTGGTGATCCTGGAGGCAAAACGGAGGCCGTCTTGACAAGGCGACAGGTCACGGACCGAAGGCGAGATCCCGCTCTGGCTCCTCCCGCTCGCACTTGCCCGTACGGTCCGGGAATGGGGCGATGCCCTGTACCGCATCAGCGTGAAGCGGACGCACTGGCACCATTTCAACGTGACCGTCCGGACCCGTCCGATCCCAAAGGAACTCAGGCCGGTAGGTGGTCACAACGATTGTCCCGGATACCCGGGTCGGGACCGGAAAGCGATCGCGGGCGGGCCGGAGGGAGTGCCCGGTATGAAACGGGGACCGGAGCCGGTGAAAGGTTTCGATGCGGCGATCCCGGCTGCGCTCAGGCGCGGCCAGGTTATGCGCTTCATGTCGTCGCCCGAGTATGTCGGCAACTTCATGTTCCACGGGAACGGACTGCTTGTCCTGGTGTGCCTCCGGCTGGCTGTGAAGCTCTCCCGGGCAACGCTTGCAGAGATCAGTGCGGATTATGCCGGTGCAATTGCCGGGCTCCGCACGGTTCCCTGCGGGGGACCGGTGTCCCGCGAGCTCTGGCTGTACACGCGGCACGGGAGGCTGCGGTTCTTCCGGGTTGGCGAGAATGGCGGTCTTGAAGAGATCGACCGGGACGGGGTACCGTTCATTGAGGGGAAGCCGGTTGGTACGATACGGCCGGCTCCGGGCGATGCCGGATCTCCGGCACCGGTGCTGGCTACTGGAGTAATCACCCGCGCTGGTGGCACCGAAATTCCCAACCATATTCTCCGGTGGCTGACGAAACGGAATGCGATGAATGTCCAGGATTCAGCCGGGATACCGGGGCAATCGGTTTACTGAGGGAAGTACCGGTTGTAGAAGCCCTCCCCGACGAGCCGGGATCCTCCCCAATCTCTGAAGAGGAGGGGAGGGGGGCAGGAGGGTGAGGTCAACGGAGGCGATTTCAGCCCCCGTTTACCCTTTTTTCCGGCATTTTTGACACTGTTTCGTTGATTTTTGACACGATTGTTTGAGGAGACATCCGTTTCAGTCCCCGATTGGCGGGAATCAGCCTTTTCCTTATCCTGAAAATGAGGGCGGCAGCATTATTACAGTCGATTTTATGCCGAAGCACAGGCAGATGGTTGTCCGGAAAAAGGGGGCCGGGAAACGGGCCTGGTACCTGTTCCGGGGCCAGCCGGGAATCTTACGTCGGAGAGGAGTTCAGGTCCGGAATTCTGCCCTGGACGGGGGGGAGACGGGTGGGGTGATGTCAACGGAGGCGATTTCTGCCTCCGTTTACTCATTTTTCCGGCACTTTTGACACTGTTTCGTTAATTTTTGACACTATTGTTTGCGGACCCGCCCGGTTCTAGTTCCGATCGGGGGAAATCTGCTGTTTCCATGGCCGGAAAATGAGGGCGGTAGCACTATTACAGCGGGGGAACAGGAAAAACCACGGGCTGGAGGCTGTTGGGGCCGGTTGTAGGAATTAGGGATTATGCAGATAAACGATGAGAAATATAACGTGATTAAAAGCCTCGGGGGCATCGATGGACGTTTTACTGTCAATTAAGCCAAAATATGTCCAGTCCATCATCGAAGGTGAGAAACGGTACGAGTTCCGCAAAACTATCTTTAAAAATCGCGGGATTGATCTGATCTACATTTATTCATCATCGCCCGTGAAAAAAATTATTGGATCGTTCGAAGTCGGCGGAATCCTGGAAGATCATCCACGCGAGCTCTGGGATAATGTGAAGGAGTATGCCGGTATCAATGACCAGGATTTTTTCTCATACTTTGAGGGAAAGTCACGGGCTTTCGCTATTGAGATCCAGAACCTGCAGGAATTCAACGATCCGATCGATCCCTATGAAACGATACCGGGATTTGTGCCTCCACAGTCTTATTGTTATATGGACGGATTGCCTGTAGCCGAATAAACCTGACTTTCCGACCTCTTCCTTTTTCCCATCCCATTTTGTCAAAAGCATCCGGTCACCCACAGCGCCCGGATTATCCCTAATCCTTACCAAAACCTCCCGTTTTTCGGTTTCCGGATTTATTCAGCCAAGCCCATCTCCCTATAAAACCCATACTGGTATGTCAAAGGGGCCCCGGTGACACGAAGGAGGAAACAACTCCTCCTTGCGTCGGTGATGTTTGCGCAAACTTCACCGGAAAACCGGGAGATCTGAGAAGAAGGGAGGCGGAGCCGAGCTTCAACCCGGATCTCCTCAATTAAAGTCGAAGAATCCTGACGGATTCTTCTTCTCTTCCTGGTTCTGATGAACCAGCCAGAAAAAAAAGAGGAACCAAACATGGCAGACTTTGTAGAGAAATCAGTAACCAAGACCGCGGTCCGCGCACTCGCGACCCCGATCGCAGATGTATCGTCATTCGACACCATCGTCCAGTCCGTGATCACCGGCAACCCCTTCGGGTGCGTTGCCTGGACGGAAGGCGGTGTGGCCCACCAGCCGGTGGAGAAGAGCAAGGAATCCTATGTGGCAAAGGTGGTCTACCAGGACACCCTTGCAAAGACCGTCGGGAACGAGTCCGGCAAGTACACCACAATTGCAGGATTTAACGCTGGTGCAGCAGCCATCCTTGCGGATGCAGCACTCACGGCAGCCCATGGGGGAACGCCCGTCAGGGATCCCGCGAACGAGACACTTCTCGTCCACCCTGAAGTGCCGCGACCCGAACGGGGAGATCTATATGGTCACCTTCAGCCGGGAGAGTGTGAGCCTCACCTCGTACTCGGACGACGCAATCCGCACGAAGGTGGAGACCTGGGCCGATTCGGTGGCGGCCTTAGCCTGAGATGAGAACGGGGGAGAGGAATACTTCCTCTCTTTTTTTTTCCTGCCGAACCCCTAAGGGTGAAGCACGGGGAGAACACGTTCTTCATCTTCAAGAGGAACAAAATGGAAACCGAATGTACGCCGGTCGCAACCGTGACCGGCCTGTACCGGATGTCACTTAACGGGATCGAGCTGCTGACGGAAGACATTCCTTTTACCCTGGATGAGGTCCGGACGAACCCGATCATCTACGAGCTGGAACTGCACCCGGAGTCGCAGAACGACGACCTGATCGTGGACGTCATCTACGACAGCATGGAACCGATCCGGCTCCCGGACCTTATACGCGGGACCGATTTCCCGCGGGGGATCCCGTTCTGGCTGGACTGGTTCGAGATTCCCCCGTACCGGGAGGCGCGGGATATGATGGGCCGGCGCGTGTATCCCCGGGCAGCGGGTGTCCATACAGTGAGGATCCGGACCGCGAAAAGAAAACGGGAACAGAAGGGAAACCGGCGTGACTTCAGCCCGGCCAATGGCGGCTGGACGAGCCCGGTCTTCACCTTCGCAATCATGGCGGAGTCTCGAAGGTATTCAGACCTGAGAGAGGAGAATGCTGAGGATTATCAAACCCGAAGCAGGAGAAGACCATCCAGTCTTCGACCGAACGCAATCGCGCTCTTCAACGGAGGTAGCGATGAATGAACAGGATCTGCGGACCCGGACTGGCGTATTCGGCATCGGGATCCTGCTTGCCCTCGTGGTGGATATCGCCCACCTGCCACTGATCCTGATCGTCGTACCGCTCGTGTTCCTCTTCCTCGGCATGGTTGCCGACACGGAAGAGCTTCATGCGGCCTGGTACGGGATGCTCAGCACCATTGGGATCTTCGATCCCACGATCCTGTCCGAGCCAGAACGGGAGGCATATGCAGAGCGCCGGCATTACTTCTGGTTCGGCGAGGTCGCGTCAGCCGCGGTACTTGCAGGGATCTTCGCGGTGCCGGCCGGGATCTTCCTCGACGCAAAGACCGGGACCGCAGCCGCGTTCACCGGTGTAGCAATGATCTTCCTGCTGCTCTTCATCTTCCTGCCCAAACTTATCCGCCAGGCGATGAAGGCCGACACGCAGACGATCCTCGAAGTGTTCGGGAAGAACGAGCAGTTCCGGAAAGTGTTCTGGTCCGTGTTCGTTGCTCTTGCCGGCCTCGTGCTGGCGCAGGTGGTTGACCCGGAGACCGCCCGCCTCGTGATCGGAGCAATTACCGGAATGGGGTTGTAAAGAAGACCGGAACCATTGAGTTTTTTCAGGTATTTTTCAAAACATCTCCAATTTTTTCTGAGACAGGAAGTTTCTGAAAAGGAGGGCCGAGAAACATTTAGAAGGCAGGATGGATCCCGCCAGAGGCCCTCATAGATGAGCCCGGCCCT
>CAWFSA010000020.1:0-8721 GCA_963818425.1 uncultured Methanoregulaceae archaeon
GTCACCTGCGGGCTGCCGTACACCAACGGCCCCTGCCATCTCGGTCACCTGCGAACGTACGTCCCTGCCGATATGTACGTCCGCTACATGCGGCGGACGGGCGAAGAAGTCCTTTTCGTCTGCGGCTCGGACAACCACGGGACCCCTATCGTCGTCTCGGCAGAAGAGTCAGGCACCTCACCCCGGGCCCTTTCGGAACGCTACCACAAGCATTTCGACGAGACCTTCAGGAGGATGGGGGTCATGTTCGACCGCTTTGGGATGACGGACGACCCGGCCACCCACCACCGGGCGCAGTCTGTTGTCGTGGAGCTCGAGAAGAGGGGCTATATCTACAAACAGGTCGTCCACCAGGCCTACTGCACCAAATGCAAACGCTTCCTGCCCGATCGGTATGTTGAGGGCATCTGCCCCCACTGCGGGAAGCCGGCCCGGGGCGACGAGTGCGACCAGGGTTGCGGCAAGCACCTTGAGCCGGGCGAGATCAAGGATCCGGTCTGCAAGGTCTGCGGCACGAAGGCGGAGTTCCGGGATCAGGAGCATTACTTTTTCAGACTCTCGGAGTTTAAGGATTTCCTCCTCCAGTACCTCGGGCAGGTACGGGGCACGACCAATGCAAAGAACTATGCCATCGGCTGGATCAGGGAGGAACTCCACGACTGGTGCATCACCCGGACGC
This sequence comes from uncultured Methanoregulaceae archaeon, assembly GCA_963818425.1. GTDB lineage: Archaea > Halobacteriota > Methanomicrobia > Methanomicrobiales > Methanospirillaceae > Methanoregula. The sequence goes on from CAWFSA010000020.1 coordinate 680, forward strand.
TTGAATGGGGCGTGAAATTTCCAGGCCGCGACGACCTCGTGGTCTATGTCTGGGTCGATGCCCCGATCGGCTATATTGCTTTCACCGAGGAATGGGCGAAAGCAAATGGCAGGGACTGGAAGCGCTACTGGTGTGACGGGAATCGCGTCACGCATTTTATCGGCGGTGATATTATTTACCACCACGCGATCTTCTGGCCGGCGCTCCTCAAAGGGGCAGGCTATGGCGTGCCGTATGCAGTGGTTGCAAGCGGGATGGTGAAAGTCGATGACCACAAGTTCTCAAAATCACGGGGCTACGTTGTCTGGACAAACGACGATTATCTTGACAAGGGGCTCCCCGCAGATTACCTCCGCTACTACCTGCTCGCATACACGAGCCACACCAAGGAACTGAACTTCTCATGGAAGGTCTTTGGCGAGCGGATCAACAACGAAGTGGTCAACATCTTCGGCAACTTCGTGTACCGCACGCTTTACTTTGCCCAGAAGGAGTTCGGAGGTATTCCCCCAGGTGCTGTCGACCCGGCAATTATGGCAGAGATCGAAAAAAGCCTCAAAGCGGTAGACCAGATGATGCGGGATTATGAGTTCAAGGGTGCTGTTGACACGATCATGGCGCTTGCCGCGTTCGGGAACACCTACATCCAGACAAATGCCCCCTGGAAACTGATCAAGACTGACCGGACTGCCGCAGCACAGGTTATTAAAAACTGTGTCCAGATTGCAAAAGCCTTAACGATCCTCATCGAGCCGGTGATGCCGGAGAGCGCCCAGCGGTGCTGGAAGCAGCTCGGTTACTGTGACCTGGTGGCGGACCATCCAATCAGCGACGCCACCCAGCCGGTCCCGGAGGTGTGCATCGCACCACCCACCCCCCTCTTTGTCAAAATGGAAGACACCCAGATAAAAGAGCTCGAGGCCCTGCTCCAGAAACGCGTCGCGGAGGCGAATAAAAAATCGGAGAAGATACCCGTGGTCACCTTCGAGGAATTCCAGAAACTGGACATCCGGACCGGAAAAGTCCTGTCCGCAGAGCCGGTACCAAAATCGAACAAGCTTTTGAAACTGCAGGTCGATATTGGCAGCGAGACCCGCCAGATCGTTGCCGGCATGCAGCAGTTTTACCAACCCGGTGAGATGGTGGGAAAGGATGTTGTGGTTGTCACGAACCTTGCCCCTGCAAAGATCTTCGGTGTGGAGAGCAACGGCATGATCCTCGCAGCCGGAGATGCAGCCTCGCTCCTTGTGCCACTGAAGGCAGTGGAGCCGGGAACGAAGATCCGGTAAAGTAATTAAAATTTTCATCTCTTTAGAGCATCACCCGTGATATCCATGTCCCGTCTCCGCACCCTGCTGGAATGGTCCGCAATTCTCATCCCGCTCATCGTCATCGGGTTCTTTTGTTATTATTTCATCTTCGGAGCCGGTGCTCCTGCTCACGAGATCTCCGGCCTGCCGGATACCACCGGCGGTTTCTACCAGAGCCCGATCACTCCGCCGGAGCAGTACACGAATAACCATAGGGAACTGGGAGTATACCCTCACGTCATCGTATTCCTATACCCTTGCCGGCAGGATTGTCGGCAGGCATGAGTATCCGGCCACCCTGCCAGACGCCATCATCCCGCTCGACCTTGCAGTTGTCAGCGGGGACCTGGTCAACAAGGACATCCTCTCCTTTTTTACCTTCAAAATGGGGGACCGCACGCTCACGTACAGCGTTGATATCCCGAAAGCCATCGGCCTGAGCGAAGAGTACATAGATGAACATATCAGTAACAACCACCTCGTCTTCCTGAATTCAACGCTGGAAAATGAAGTGAAACTGATACCGGAAGGCAGATGCGTTGTTATCCGGGGCTGGCTTGTCGATATCTATGGCACCTCTGCCGGAAGAAAGTACAACATCACCACCAGCACCGTAAGAAATGATGAATACCCTGCAGGATGCGAGGTTATTCTTGTCGAATCGTATGTACCGGTCAATTGCGGGAATTAGGATTTCCGGCGGGTCGGATCAGCGGATCACCGCATGCCCGCCATCTGCGCTGCTGTCACAAGCCAGTGAAGTTCTCCCGCTGGAGGAGGTAAGGGGGAGAATTCCCGGATCTTTGCAAGGGCTCCCTTGGACATGGCGATGGCGGCATTCTCATCACCGGTAATAATGCGGCTGATGAGCGAGGAGAGCAGCGGTTCGTGGCCGACCAGCAGGAAAACACGCATATCCGGGTGTTCCCGATCAGATGGCAAACACGTCTCCGGTTCCCCGCCCGGTGCCAGTTCCTTCCAGGTGAGAAATGGTCCTTTTCCCCAAGGCAGTCAGCAATGATTGCTGCTGTCTCCTGCGCCCGGACGAGCGGACTTGTCGCTATCAGGTCAAACCGGAGTTCCTGATCCGCCATCCAGCGGCCGGCAGCAGCAATCTCCTCACGCCCCTTTTTCGTCAGCCTGCGATCAGCATCGCCCCTGCCCGGCCTGGCGTCCTCTGCTTTCCCATGTCGTAAAATATAAACATCCACACGAGGACTAATGCACGCTGCGAGACATATGAAAATTGTGATTAAAATTATTCGAAGAGCCGGTAATTCGGCGCCTCATCAGTAATCAGGATATTGTGCGGGTGGCTCTCGGTCATGCCCGGCATTCGTGATCCGGACAAACCGTGCATTGGCATGCATCTCGGGGATCGTCTTCGAGCCCGTGTAGCCCATAGCAGATTTCAGTCCGCCAACGAGCTGGTAGATAACCTCGCTCACGTGGCCGACATAGGGAGTGACACCTTCCACCCCTTCCGGGACAAATTTTGTACTGCCGATACCCTTTTTCTGGAAGTACCGGTCACTGGACTCACCGGTACTCATAACCCCGAGCGACCCCATGCCGCGGTACTGCTTGTAGAGCCGGCCCTTGATGGTAATTACCTTGCCTGGTGCTTCGTCCGTGCCGGCAAACATGCTGCCCATCATGACCGTATCGGCACCTGCGGCAATCGCTTTTGCTACGTCTCCGCTGAACCGGACTCCGCCATCAGAAATAACCGGAATACCTGAAGTGTGGGCGATATCCGCTACCTGTGCTACTGCAGTGATCTGGGGAACGCCGGTGCCTGCAACAATACGGGTAGTACAGATGGAGCCCGGTCCGATGCCTACCTTGATACCATCCACCCCGGCCCCCACAAGGGCTTCAGCTGCTTCCCGGGTAGCGATATTCCCGGCAATGACCTCGGCTTTGACGCTCCCCTTGATATCTTTTACCGCATTGACAACTTTCATGTTATGCCCATGGGCACAGTCAACAACGAGCGCATCAACACCGTTCTGGTCGAGCAGTTCGGCCCGCGCGAAATCGAAGGGTCCGACCGCTGCGGCAACCCGGAGATTTCCGTTTGCATCCCGGGTTGCGGTCGGGTATTGTTTCTTCTCGAGGATGTCCTGCATCGTGATGATGCCAAGGAGTTTACCTTTCTTATTGACGACCGGCAGGCGCTCGACCTTGTTCGTGTACATGATCTCGAGTGCCCTGTCTGCGGTAATATCCTCCTCGGTCACGATCGGTTTCTTCGTCATAATTGCCGTGATCTTCTCGTCCCCGCGCTTGGAGACAATAGCACGGACGTCCCTGCGGCTGACAATACCGATAATTTTCCCCTTGTCAACGACCGGCACTCCACCGATGCTGTACTGGTGCATCAGCTTCTCTGCTTCAGAGACTGTTGCAGTATCCTCAACATAGAGCACGTCGCGCTCGATGAGTTCCTCTGCATGCTTGACGAACTGGACTTCCTGCAGCTCCCGCTCAGGCGTCGTGTTGCGGTGAATGACCCCGATACCGCCCTGCCGTGCGAGCGCTATCGCCATGGTCGCTTCCGTAACGGTATCCATTGCGGCAGAGACGAGCGGGATGTTCAGTTTAATCTTTTTCGAAAAGACCGAGCGGGTATCTGCTTCGGAAGGCTCCAGCCACGATGCCCGGGGTTCAAGCAGGACATCATCGAAGGTCAATGAGAGTGGCACATCCAGTTTTTCAACGTACATAAATCACCTGATCAGAGCGAGTGCGGTTTTTATCAGGTCCTCGCGTATCGTTGCATTCCGGTCGCCGCCGCAGACCATACCCCTGACGCCAATGATATCGGGGTTGATCCGTTTCAGCGCATCGATATCCTCGAACTTCAGCGCCCCGGCGAGCGCGGTTCCAAGCCCGAGTTTTTTGTTCTTCTCGGTGAAGGAGCGGAGGGTCTCTTCATTCATGAACGCAAACGTGCTCTGGCGATCCTTGATGCCGGTATCGACCATGGCAAGGTCGGCACCGCATTCGGCAGCGATGGGGGCCATGTCAAACGGAGAGATGGAATGCATGCGTTCAAAATCCGAGTAGGCAGCGATGACAACATATTTTTCCGGGAATTCGTCTTTTACGGCTTTCACGACGGCACTGATGAGATCCCGTGCCTGTTCCTGCCCTTCAAACGCAAGCCCGATCTTCACATAGTCAGCCCCGGCGCAGGCGGCCCCGTACGCAGCAAGGGAGGCCCCGCCCGGTTTGTAGTCAAAGTCCCCAATCGCTGCACTTACCGGCTTGGTGGAAGATGCTTTGATCTCGCGGATAACCCAGGGAAAATTGGCACCGAGCGAGCCTTCGGAGGGTTTTTTGACGTCGATGATGTCAGCGGCACCTGAATGCCTTGCTTCGTCGATGGAGCTGGGGCTGACCAATAATTGCATAAGGTTTAATGATCTTTTATCCTAATAGTGGTTGCGTTCGCCTATGGAACTGGTACTTGCGATGGATCTGAAGGGGGGACTGGTCGTCCACGGGAAATCCGGACAACGGGAGGGGTATAAACCGCTGGACTGGGGGTGTTCCCCGACGGCTGAACCGATCGGTTTTGTGAGGGCTATCGCGCCGAAATATATCTACATCGCGGATCTCGACCGGATCGAAAACGCGGGATCGCATGACCGGGTTGTTGCTGAGTGCGCACGACAGGTCTCCCGCTGTTACGTTGACCGCGGCTGCCGGTTCTCCTGGCGATTTCCTTGATGGTTATCATATCACCAACATTGTCGGGACAGAGACGGGCGGCGAAGATCTCTCGCAGTATCGTGGCGGATTTCTGAGCCTCGACATGATCAAGGGTGCGTGTTATCCCGTCAGGTCGCAAACCGGTGGATGTGCTCCGGCAGGCCAACGGCTGGAAATTCGACGGGTTGCATCATCCTGAATATCGGGGCGGTCGGAACGGAGACCGGACTGAACCGGGAAATGCTGGAATCGATGCGGTCAGTTTATCACCGGAAATTGTTCTGGGGAGGGGGTGTCGGGACTGCAGCCGATCTGTGAAATGCTCTGCGATGCGGGGTTTGACGGTGCCATAATTGCAACGGCACTTCATCACAAAAAGATCCCGCTTGCATGGATACGGAGGGGACGGGTATGCTAGTCACGCTGGAAGGGATTGACGGGAGCGGGAAGAGCACGCTGCATGAATCGCTCAGGGAACTGCTCACCGATCTCGACCCGGTCTTCACCCGCGAGCCAGGGGCAACGTGGGTGGGGGATTCGGTTCGCAGGGCAATTGCCGAGCAGATCGACCCGGTAACTGAGGCAACCCTCTTCGTCGCCGACCATGCTGCCCATCTTGCAAAGGTTGTCCGCCCGGCCCTTGCGGAAGGCAGACTTGTGATCTCCGACCGGTACAGCGACAGCCGCTTCGCATACCAGTCGGTTACGCTGCAGGGGATTGTTCCCGGATCCGGAAGGATGGCTGCGGGCAATGCACAACGGCTGGACGATTGTTCCCGATCGGACCTTCCTCTGCGTTCTGCCTGTTGACGATGCCCTGACCCGGCTCAAACCCGACAGCCAGCGGGAGCATTTCGAAAAACGTGAGACGCTCGAGAAGGTGCAGAATAATTATCTCACGTATGCCCGTAATGAGCCGTCGCGGTTCGTTATTGTGGACGCGATGCTTTCTTCGGAGACTGTTGCTAAGTTTGTGGCGAATGCGATACGGGAGGAGTGGGTGGCCGGGAAGAAGAAGCGGAAGGGCCGGAAGAAGTGATTTTTTCTTGTTGTTTTTTTCAGTAGACTCTGTCGAAAAATTTTTGATCGCGAAAAATTGTTGTTAATTACGGAGGCTATTGTAGGATAATTATCCTATAGTCCGGGTGTACAACTTACTATTTTTCCCGATTTCCGGCGTGAGCAGGTACGGCCGGTTAATCGGATCGCGATTGAAAAATTTTGGGCGCAAAAACCGGGTCGATTGAAAATTTTTTCCGGATATCGATTTGCGCGTGAAAAATGATTGTGAGCCGTGTTATTGTCAGCTGGAATTTATGAACCCTCCCCGCCTCAGGGCCCCTCGCGGGGCACAGGCGGGGCAAGGAACTTAATCATAACGCGATCCCGATCAGAGTAAGTGCGTAGCGCAAAACCCGACGAGGCGTTTTACGCGTGTGGCATCGCTCCGCGGACGTCCACTGGGAAAAGCGTATCTGTAGGCGAAAAAACTGATCTCCATCCGGCCCTTATATTGGCTTTCCTTTCGCCTCACCTGTTCCAGGGCTACTATCCGCCCGGGATCCCGATCGCCCGCTGTAATAGTGCTGCAGCCCGATAATTTCAGCCACTATATGGGCATCTCCAGGCCAATCGGACACTGAAATGAATGTATTACGCAACTATGGTGTCAAATTTTGGGGAAATAGTGTCATTCGGACCCCCAAAAGCAGTAATCGGAGGCGAAAATGACCTCTGTTGGGTTCAGGTCAGGAAACCTCCCCCTGATTGCAGGTAATTGATCCGCCGCGGGGGCGCCCCGACGGGGGCGGCGGCGTTGCTCGTTTCTGGGGGTTGAAAATGGAGCCCTATCAACTCTTCTGGAATGAATAGATTATCTTCAGAAAATGTAATAAAAAAAGTGTTGAAGTAATGTGCTGTCTCTCACTTCTTCGCAATCGTCACGATAACATCGCCGACCGTGATAACATCCACCTTCGCACCCTCTTCCATGTAGGAGAACTTCGGTGTGAATGCATTCTCCGGAATCGCGGTCTCAACACCATCCAGCATGATGGTCTTCGGGGGGTTCGCAAGTTCCGCAGGTGAGAGCGCTTTCACTGCGTTCATAAAGGTGCCGGCCTGCTTGCGGAAGGTCGGGCCGACAATGGAGCGGTTGAACTCCACATCAGTGATGACGCGGTCGAGTTTTGCCACGTCTGTCCGCCAGTGGACATCGGCATTGAGCGTGCGGCCGGTATCGCCTTCATCATTGACCGTGTGGGGCGCGTAGATGGTCACTTTGCCAAGCGGTGCGTTCAGTGCGAGGCCGGCATCGTGCTTGTATTTCCGGATCTCTGCAACGACCTGCACGAGCAGGTTCCCTTCCTTCCGTGCTGCCTCATCGTCGTAGGAGAACGCGACCCACGGCTGCTTATGGACACTCTCGCCTTTCAGGTACGAATAGCACTCCTCGGCAAAGTAGGGGGTGAACGGGGCGAGCAGCCGGCAGAGTGCATCGAATGCCGTGTGGAGCACAAGGCAGGCGCTCCTGCGCGAAGCGTCTTCCTGGTAGAGGCGCCCCTTGACCAGTTCGATATAGTTGTCGGCAAGCACATCCCACGCGAACTCGCGGATAGCCTTGAGCGCGGTATCGAACTGGTATTCCTCCATCGCGGTGCTGACCTGTTCAACGGTGTCCGAGAGACGGACAAGGAGCCAGCGGTCAGCGAGTGCGGTGACGGGTGATTGCTCATCAAACCCGCCTTTCCCGAGCTGCATGAGGGCAAACTTCGTGATGTTCCACATCTTGGTCTGGAACCGTGAAGCCGCAACCACATCGTTCCAGTTGAACATGATGTCGGAGCCGGTAGCAGCACCCATGGCACCCCACTGCCGGAGGGCGTCTGCACCGTACTTGACAAGGATCTCCTCGGGCACGATGATGTTGCCCGCGGCTCTTGCTCATCTTGAACCCATCCTCGCCCAGCACCATGCCGTTAACCAGGATCTCGTCCCAAGCAATACGTGGCG
>CAWFSA010000021.1:0-25201 GCA_963818425.1 uncultured Methanoregulaceae archaeon
TTTATCGCTGGGTCGAGACCCGGGTTCGGGCAAGAAAGGCACCCGGGTACTGGGAATATCCGGGTCGATGGCGCCGTCACCAGGGAAAACGGAACTCTGTCATCTCTGCTGCTGGTGAGACCTGGTAGATCGTATTCCACGCACTGCTGCGGTTCCGCCCCGCAACCCAGTCGCTCAATGAATTCATCGTCATTGTCCCCGTCCTGGAAGGTACAGGCAGCCGACGGCCCGTCATCCGGGAGGGACATGAGACTTCCGAAGGGGATTGTGATTATCGATTGTTGAGTCCCCGGATACGATTCTCGACGATCCCAGCACCCGTCCGCACACAGCGTCCGCTCACGGATGCGCCCGGGCCCTGGCACGGGTGGGAAGAGGACCGTAGGATCGTGCAGACATATCTGGAAGAACCGGATGCTGTCGTAGTCTACGAACGTAGCGAATCGGAGCAGCACGACCGGAATTATGATATTCAACCGGGATCGGATGAGGGGGAGATTTATGTCAACGATCAGTCCCGCCGCGTTGACCGGGGAGGATGACGAGTCGGTATCCCGCAAAGAACGTCGTTATCCCGCAGGACCGGGACAGGCCATCGCACAATCGGGAAACGGCGGCACAGTACTACCCGGTATTTTCGACGTGGAACATGGTTCTGACGGAAGCAAAATCTGCTGGATCACGGAGATATGGAAAAGATATCGTTTGGCTGGCAGGAACAGGTGTCATTGGTATTGCAATGGTAATTTTGTCGCTGATCAGCATTCGACCAGATACCGGTGGGACATTAAGCTATCTTCTGCGTGACTGTACCGCCCCGGAAAAATAACGGAGCCGAAGATTACAGAAGAGGAGGCAGTCAAAACGGCCTCAGCGCATTCGTGAAGTTATCCTTCCTCTCATCGACCGAAGGCCTGAAGGCACCGCCCGGGTTCGGTTGCGCCGTTCTGCAGAACCGGGAGATGTGGATTGTGAATCTCCATATTGATTTGCCGGGCGACCCCATCGGTTTCGTGTGCCGAAGTCTATATTGATGCCAGGCCGTGAGATGGTGCTGTAGAACCCCTGCGTAGAGTGGCTTATTCCATGGTTGCGAAAAGAATATACGGTTGGTAATCGATGCCTTTTGGAAACGGTAACCGTCTCTTCCTGTTTCCCACGTGGAACCGATCGACGCCTGCTGCTCGTGGATGAGACGTTTGGTGCTGGGATTTCGCTTGGTATGTGACGCGACGAATCAGGAACCAGCGTCTCCCGCGATCCTGTCCGGGAAGGAAGATCTCCTGGTGAATAGCCGGATTACAGGCACGGCGCTTGCAGCGATGACACTCATTGTTCTTCGTTGCTGCCCTGGGTCCGTTCATCGACCAGATGCTTTGGAATCTGGGAGATCCTCTGTATGAGGATGACCTGTCGATCGCGATGGCAAACACTGCAGTCCTGGGTTTTATTGCATTGTGTGGCGGGGTCTGCATTTCTCTGCATGCCACGCGGGATGGGGATCCTCGTGGCAATCTGGGATCCCGTTATTGCTGCATAAGCGCCATTATTGCAGTTTGACCACTGGTTGGACAGGATTCCTTCGTTATCTACGATCCAAGCTCCCTGCTGTATCACCCGGTAGTCATCCTGTCACTCCTGATGGCGTATGGAACAGTATTCCTTCGTCCCCCCCGCGCGGCGCTTTTCTTTGGTCTCATAGTACATTTTCCCGGTGGGGAGGGCCGACGTTCCGTGGAATCTCCTTTTATTACGCTGAATCGCTGGTTTGATGTACGATCTTCTCCCCTATCTTGTATCGGCGGGAATCTTCTCCCTATCGCAGCAACAATTTATTGATGGCCATCGGTCAAGACATACGGGGAAGGGATACTGTTCGTTTATTGACTGGACATTATTGCGTTTCCCTTCTGGGAATCTGCTTCCTTGCTCTTGCTCATTCATATGGTTGAGAGCCCGGAGACAGTTTCCGATTCCTACTGTTTCAACAGTAGGCCCTGAAATGAAAAACACTGTCATCTGCGTCCTCCTGCTGGCACTGATGCTGGCAGCGGGATGTTCCGCGCCATCATATGCCGGCAGACCCTGGGATAAACCAGCAGCATCCGCGCCAGAACCGCGCCGGTACCATACGATCGCGATACCCGCCCCGTCCACGGCGCCAGTGCTGTGGATACCGGGTTGTACACCATACGTCAGCATTGATCCCATTAACGGTACCCATCTCGGGGATACGATCACGGTCTATGGAACCACGAACCTGGCATCGGGGGAACTGATCACGATACGGATTTCCGGTATACATGCCGCTATGCGTGAAGTGCCGGGGCGACTTCGCCGATTCGGTTGCCGCCGTTGTGGCGAATTTAACAGGACAAGGTATCGTCGTGAGGGAGGTGTCTACGGGGAGACATCTGGTGTCGCTGGAGGTCAGTACTTCTCTCCATGATTTCCATACCGATGACGATTACCGGATGGGGATTCCGGGCAAACCACGGGGCGGAGAACACGAGTTTCTTTACTGCCAGCGGCGTACGCAACCCAACCTTACGCTGAATCTCTCCGAGAATGATACTGCTGGAGTCGTCCTCCGGTTCTCCGGCCCGTTCGAATACTGGGAATGGTCTCGGATGAAATTCTCTCCACCTCTCATCATATTCCGGGAGACGGCGAGCTTTAGGTTCCGGTGGACCGGGACGGGACAGGATATTTCTGGAATCATCTGTAAGCAAGTCCGTAATTGTCCGTATACTTTCCACCGTGAGTGTGCAGGCTCGCAGTACAAGCCGGCAATTCGTATCGAGGGTGTTCCTGTATAACAACGAGCCGGAGAGTATTACCCGTATTATCCGAACTCGCCGTGATAACGATGACAGTCATCATTGGATTCATCACGATCTGAACGGGGATCTGGATATGGTTCGTGATCGGATACGGGGATTCCAAATATGGTGCCGTTGAGTTAAGAGCCGGGATCCTAAACTCTCCGAAAAATATTGGCAATTTATTGGGACCTGTTTTTCGGGACTGCTTCTTCTCAATATCAGATTCGGTCAAAAAATGACATTGAACTCTTGTTGAAATCCCGTCGAAGACCTCCCAAAATGGGGGGTAAAATCCCCCAGGAAAAATAAGCCCTATACGGGCTCCTTTTCCCCCATCTGTGCCGGTGGCCAATAACCGGAAAAACCCCGTAATATCCTTTTTCAGTTCCTGTGGAGAATATGCCCTATAATCGCCCCGTTTGCCAAAATACGGCAGAATTGCACCTCGTATAAACGCCACCAAAGGCCCTTAAATCGTGCCGGTTTTTGCCACCTATTTTACCCCATCCGGGTCCCGAAAAGGCCACCGGAACGCGATTATGAAGGTCGATTTTTCCGACGGAGGTTTCAAAAAATAGGGATTTCGGGGATATTCAGATATAATCTCTCATTTTCTTAACGAGAGCAAGACGTTCGGTTGCCTCGTCTTTCTTTGCTTTTTCAATGGCAGCAATAATTTGTTTGATCGGTACAGCGAGGGAATAGATTTTCTGTGGCCGGCCTTTATGCTGGGACGGGGCCTCACCGCTTTTGATCCAGCCTTGCCCGGACAGATATTTGATCGCTATGCTTACTTCGGGCTGGCGCAGATCGGTTCCGCGTTCGAGGTCCCGGGATGTTGCTGTCGGAGTATTTGCAAGGAATACCAGCATTTGTGCAACGGTCTTCTTTGTGCCGATCTCAATGAGGAGGTTGACAAATTCTTCTTCCTTCTCGGTGAATAACTGAATGGTTTGTTCTTTCATCGGTCACCCGTTTCCGGATTGCTTCAATTTGCTTTTTATTATAACATTAAAGCCATTCTGGTCGAATTTAAGCCGGTCCGCGTAGCATGTGCGAGTGCGCCGCAGGTGCACGAAGCGTGCGGAGCGGGGCGGCGATCCTCCCTCAGCTGATCAGGAGATATGAAGACGCTCGGTCATGTTCACTCGTCCTCGCTGAGGCTCCGGCTCGCTTCACATCACCTCGCTGCTTTTCTTCGGAGTTGATCCTGTTGGCAGACGATGACGCCCCTGGCTTGTCGCGGTGCTCCGGCGGCAGCGGCTGCTCCGGCCCGCTCCTCACACCATGCTCCGCATCGTGTTCGTCGCTGTTGATCGTACTCATGTCGCACGTTCAGTGACTCACTCGCACGACGCATCAGGGGCTCGGACTCGACCGCTGATGCGTCTCGTTACCTTCGCACCCTGAAGCGGTGCTCGTTCGGGCCACTGCGGCCACGACCCGCCTCCCGCTTCGCTCCTCCCGCCCTTGAAAGGGACGGGCAGTCATTAGGATAACCACGGGGTAAGGTTTCCGGTTGGGGGTGGGAGGATGCGAGCCGGAACACGGCGACCATCGCCGTGTCGCGTGAGCATCGGGCGGGCCCAGGAAGATCAGGGCATCTCAACAGGACAGGCACACGGCAGCGGGTCCGGGCGGGAAGAAGGCGAGCCGGATACGGGACCGCAGGGCGGGCCCGTCGCGTGAGCCTTCGGGGTGGGCCAACCTTTGCCAAGAAAGATAATGCCAGGCGTCGATATTGTACCAACCCGGGCAGGGCTCTTTGATTGGCGTCATGGTGTCCCTGTCCGGGCCACCTTTTTCCTGCACCAAAAAATGATTTTTTTCTTCATCCGGTGCAGCCACCAGCGCAGACTTTTCCCCATCCCAAAAATGGTTGATCGTTTTTTCCGGTACTCCCAGAGTTCGCGACGGCTGATCATGGGATACCTCATTACTGAGTCGGGATCCCGCTCGGCAGCGGATCGCAGTGCCCATGCGATCATATCCAGCCGGTGCCGTTCTGCGATCAGATTGTCGAGCCCCTCCCACGCGGCCCGGAGCTTTCCACGACTTGATGATCTCATCGTGCCTGTAGCGGAGATCCTGCGCTTCAGCCTGCAGCATGAATGCCCGGCGCTCTATGACGGGTATTCGGGTTTCGATGCGTTCGAGTTCTTCGAGGACCTTGATCGGCATGGCGTCATAAATCGAGGTCATGCCGTCACCCCTTCCGCTGCATCGGTTCCGGTTGCGCTGGCAGGGACCGGGGCAGAAGCCCCGATCATGAAATCCGCTGCCTTCTCTGCCCTGCCGGCTGCATACATCACGAGATCGGCATCAGCCTTGATCGCCGTTGCCCAGTTCTGGAGGTATGCCGCCTGATTCTGAATGATTGCTGATGAGTCGATGCCGGTGAGCGCTGCCAGGTATGCACTCCCGATCTCGGCGACCAGTTCCTCGCGTCCGTAGGTGTCGGACCCGAAGCAGACCGGATCGGTCCTCTTGAACCGGTCGAGCCGGGGCCCGGTGGAGTGGATGCACTCGTGAAACATCGTCGCATAATAGTGCTCGGAGGTTCTGAACTGGCCGATCTCCGGGCAGGTGATGATATCCATCTGCGGGGAGTATGCGGCCCGGTTCCCTTCCGTGATCCGTATTGAGTGCCGGCCCGTGTAGTCCTGAATGACTGCATCGCATCCGAGAAGGTGCGGCGTTCTCTTTCAGGTCCGGCAGTTTGTAGCCCTTCTCCTTGTAATCAGTCTGGGCGATGTTGAAGACAACGAAGGCTTTCAGGAAACGGATTTGTTTTTTGCTCTCGGTCTCCTCGCCGTTCTCATCGGTCTTCGTGTCGGTCTTCACGGTCCGGCCTGCGTAGATAATCCCGGTGCCGTGTTCGCCCATCTGGACCTGCAGCCCTGCGGCGAGATACTGGCGATAGGTTGCCCAAAAGGGGAGGGGATAGGAGCTGAGCCCGAGGATCAACCGGTTCAGCCCGGTGTATGCCCTGCCGCTGAAGAGGTTACGCGGGCCGTTCTCGGTCCACGGTTTCAGCCAGGGGATCTTTCCTTCCGAGAGCGATTTTATGATCCGCTCGTTGATCTGTGCTTTTACGTCAGCGGCTTTCATGCTGGCACCCCGGCGGGCTGCATGGTCGAGACGTTCGCATATTTCCGCTCGCCCTTGAGCATCCCTTTTACCTGTGCGAGCGGGGAGACGTACTGCACATCGTTGATCGAGATCATCACGGCTTTACCGGACCGGGTGATCCATGCCTTCCCGACCGGGGCCGCGTCCGCGTTCTTCATAACATCCGATATGTCAAAGACTGGCGCGGGCCAGTGGTCTTCGAGCCTGCGGACTTCACCGGCGGGAATGACCGCCTGCATGGTCTTGACATCGATACGGACCGAGCCGTTATAGAGGCGAGCTGCCCCTATGTGCTCGAACTTTACATCTGTTTTTGTTGTTGGCGTCATGGTGTTTTTCACCATACATCTCATCGACGTTAGAGCATATAGTACCTCCGCCGTGCGCAGGGTGAAAGTAAAAGCGGTGCGTTGTCCGATTTGCGAAATAAGGCAATTGCGCAGAATTTAATTTTTATTTTTACGCAAGGCCCGCCCAGGCACACAGCGCGACAGGCCGCTGATGCGTCCCGTAACCGCGCCGTGTGACCATGACCCGCCCTCTCGGTTTTCTGTTGGTACGCGATCGCCACGGTTGGACCCGCCCGACAAAGCGAGCGACCGTCCGCTGATGCGTCCGGTAACCGTCGCTTTGTCCTCCCTCCCCCGACCTGAAACCGATCTCCGTTCCTATCGCAATGACTGCCCGTCCCTTTCAAGGGCGGGAGGAGCGAAGCGGGCGGCGGGTCCGAGGCCCAGCGGCCCGAGCGAGCACCGCGACAGGGGCGCGAAGGTAAGGAGCCGCATCAGCGGCGAGTCCGAGCCCCCTGTGCGTCGTGCGAGCGAGTCACTGAGCGTCTACGTTTTCGCATCAACAGCGACGAACACGATGCGAAGCATGGTGTGAGGAGCGGGCCGGAGCAGCCGCTGGCGCCGGAGCAACGCGACAAGCCAGGGGCGTCATCCTACCAACAGGAAACTCCGGAAAACAGCGAGGTGATGTGAGCGGAACGGGCGCGAGCCCGTGGAGACGAACATGACCGAGCGTCACCAGCGAAAGCAGATCTCTCTCATAACCGGATTAAATCACCGCGTGTCGCCAGTTATCCGGTAGGCTTATTTCGGTGCGAGGAGATCCCGGTCGATAATCCCTATAAATGTATTTAATAACAGGTCGTGCCAATGGTTGCCTGTAGGCACCACCTCTGATGACGGTGCCAGGAGATACAGCACCATGCAGGACGTAATCAAAAAGATGATCACGGAAGCGATGGCGGCCCAACACGCCGATGTGAACCAGGTAAAAAAGAAACGTGGAGGCAAGTTCGTCATCGACGACACGAAAGTGTACGTCGATGCCGTCAAAGGAATGAAACCCGTTGGGGGACAGAGTAAAGCAGTCTTTGCCCTACACACCGATTCGGTCAATGCCCATTACTCCATCTTGAAAAGCTGACCACCACCATCCGTCCCGAAGATGATCCGTTTGTCGAGCATTACCAGACACCAGTCATTATGGAGATGCTCTACGATGCGGATCCGAAATTCCGCAAGAGCGTGGATGTGTTCATCAAATCTGTCGGGAAAGCCGAAGCCCTGATCGGCAAGGAGTCGACCCGCCGGTACGCGGGCTTTTACGGCCCCACCTGCGTCGTGGACTTTGCCCTCATCCCGGGCAGCAGCAGTAATATCGTCAACCAGATCCTCAAGACTACGGATATTCCGGCTGCCCATAAACAGGCGATCCTTGCTGCCAAGTCGTGGGCCATGAACACGTCGTACGGCATCGGGGATATTTTTGCCCATGCTGTTGAAGGAGGAGATACTCTTGCCGACGCGGTAAAGAAAGAGGTTGCCATGATCCAGTCCATCTACGACACGCCGGTCGAAGCCCAGGCGAAACTTATGGACAGTGTCGGCCAGAACTCGTTCGACTGCCGGAAGTACATGAAAGAGTACCGGACGAAGATGCAGGGAGCGGTGAAAGCCTCGCTGGACGAGGGCGTCCACTACGGCAACATCGTGACGGTGCCGGCCTACTGCGTCGGCGATATCGCGCACCATATCTCCCAGTCCACGTACAACATGTGCAAGGATGACGTGATCATGGCCGTGATCGAATCCGTGACCGAAGTCATGGACAAGACCCTGAAAGCCGCAGTACCGAAGATGAAATCCCCGAATGAAGTGCTCTCGGTTGCAACCGGGGCGTCGGCAAGTGCTGCGGAGTATATTCTCGAACTCGACGGGTTCAACGCGATCATGGTCGTGGACATGCTGACCAAACGCTACCATAACTATGTCCAGCTCTATCCGAAGCGGAGTGCGGCCATCGAACTCCACAACTGCGATTTCATGGACATGATCTACCGGGGCTGGAAGATGGTGGACAAGGCCCGGAGGATGCAGAGCAGCGAACCCGGCCCGGTGAAGCCAAAAGTCGGCGGGTTCGAGATCGATCTCTCGCCAATCCATAAAAACGAGGTGCTGGCAAATCCGCAGCGGTATGCGTACCCGGCCTGTGCGATGACGGTCCGGTTCTCGGCCATGATGCGCCTCTCGGATTACCCGTGCCTCCTGACGAGCGAGCCGGTCACGGCGACCCTGATGACCAACATCATCGCACTGAACAAAGAGGTTGCAGCTGCCCCGGCACGGATCTGCAAGGACTGTGCATCAGCAGCCCTTATGGATTTCCGGCACTGCTCATGCCAGTGGAAGGAAGCGGTCTGATCCCGGTAACGGGATGAGGTGATTCATACGAAATGTTACGTATGTGCCAAAGAAGGAAAGGACAGCGATGCCGTGGCAGCCTGTGTTGCCTGCGGCATGGGGACCTGCATGAAGCATACGATCCGGAGAGAGGTTGATGTCTGGGAGGGCGGGTACCCGCTCCCCTCACGGAAACTGCCCAAGAAGATGCCCCGTATGCTCTGCCCGGACTGCAATGCCGCGTACGGGGAGGGGAAGTAATGGTGTCGCTTGCAAACCGGAGCATTGCGGAAGCCGTCGGAACAGCATTGCTGGTATACTTCGGAGCCGGGGCAGCAGCCATTACGCTAATGATTGCTGCCGGGACAAAACCGGCAACACCGTTCAACATCGGGATCGGCCAGCTCGGCGGGCTCGGGGACTGGTTTGCCATCGGGATCACGTTCGGGATTGTCATTGCAGCCGTTATCTATTCACTCGGCCGGGTTTCGGGAGCGCATATCAACCCGGCCGTGACCATTGCCCTCTGCGCAACGAAGCGGTTCCCTGCCGGTGACGCTGTTGCATATATCATCGCCCAGTGTATCGGTGCTGCGATCGGGAGCCTCCTCTTCTTCCTTACCGTGGGGATGGATGCGGTCACGATCGGCGGGCTCGGGGCAACGGCACCGTTCCCCGGGATCGGGTACGGGCAGGCGATCCTGGTTGAGGCGATTGCAACCTTTGTCCTGATGCTCGTCATCATGGGTGTCGCGGTGGACGAACGTGCCCCGCCGGGATTTGCCGGGCTTGTCATCGGCCTGACCGTTGCCGGGATGATCACCGCGACCGGGAATATTGCCGGGGCGTCCCTCAACCCGGCCCGGACCTTCGGGCCGTATATCATGGACTTCCTGCTGGGGGGTTCAAACCTCTGGGTATTCTTCCCGATCTATATCGTCGGGCCGGTCATCGGGGCGGTCTGTGCTGCCCTGTTCTATGACCGGATCACCGCAGAGTGAATACCAGCCTTAATTTTTTTGCGATGTGATGCGAGCCGGAGCATCAGCGAGGACGAGCGAACATGACCGAGCGTCTACATACCGACCTAGCAACCGCAGATCGCCGCCCGCGTCGCACGACTGCGCCGTGCAAAGCCCCGCTCCGCGACCGGCTCAAAAAAGAGTAGTTCCGATCAGAGTAGCTTCGTCTCTTCGGTCGGTTTCGGCACCTTCACAACGAGGACCCGGAATACCGAAGAGCTTTCGTTGGTCCACTTGTGCGGGATTTTCGCAGGACTCTCGACCAGCATATCCTTCCCCACGGTCTTCTTCTCGTCCCCAATCTCAACAACTCCGGTGCCTTCCAGCACGTAGAAGAAAACATCCACCGGCGTGATATGTTTTTTCAGCGCCTCGCCCGGCTGGAGCGTAATGACAACCGCCATTGCATGCGGCGTCTCATAGATCTTGCGTGCGTCCACATGGTGTGGGTTCGGGCCTGACACAACCTTTGAAACATCTGTGATTTTCATTTCAGTTCACCTTTTCAATCTGGATATAGGGAAGGAATGCGAGCAAATCCGATTTTAGCGTTTCTATCCCGACACGTTCCATGAAGCGGGCTGTCCGCTCATGGGGCTTTGCATGGTTCTGGTAATATTCGGCCAGACGCCGGGCGCAGTCAAGGGCCTCTTCAGCAGACAGGTTCCGGGCAATGACATCGCCGAACCGGGGCCGGGTCCCGGCATTGCCACCGAAGAGGATCGTCCAGCCCCGGTTCGTCCCCATGATCCCGATGTCCCGCGTGTGGCTCTCGCCGCAGCAGCGGGGGCAGCCCGAGATCCCGATCTTGACCTTGGCCGGGAAGGTCAGATCCTTGAACAGACCATCGACGGTTCTTGCAAGACCGATGGAGTCCTGGTTGCCGTACTTGCACATCTCCGTGCCGAGGCATGACTGGACGAACTTGACGCACGGGCGCAGTCTCCGGCTTTGGCGAGCGGGCCGAGATCATCGATCGACTTTCTGCACATCTTCCGGTTGCAGGCCGACGAGCGCGATACGCTGGCCGCTCGTTATCTTGAGCATCGGGACCTTGTATTTTCTCCCAGCCTTTGCAATTTTTTCGAGATCGTCCGGTGTCACGATTCCCGCAGGCATCCGGGTCACGACTGCATAGGTCATCCCGTCCCGCTGGCGGATTGCTCCTTCGGGTCATTTGTCATCGTATATTTCCCCCTTGGTTTTGTCTTCATAACCTTTTTCTTTCACTCTCTGTCTTTCACAAGAGTTCATTAACTTTATTTCAATTCATGTGCAGGTCCGGTTGTCCTTTGTCTGGCGTGTTGCAGAAACCAGGACTACGGACACGGGCGGACTTCGACCTCCATCCGGCTGATCTTTTCATAGATCTTCCTCTCCTTGATTATCGGCCAGAGCTGGTAGAGGTGGACCGTAACCGGTTCCCACATGGCCACCCAGCCCGCGACTTCAAGGGCGATGGCAAAGAGACGGGCAAGCGGGTAATTGCTGAAGGTCTCCGCAACTGCCTGGCTGGCGATCATTGCGATCGCGAGGAAGGAGAGCCCGACCAGGAGCGTGAATTTCCCATAGATACATCGTTCCCGGAGTTTTTGGCCCTGGACCAGAACCATATATTTGAAGTGATTCCTGATAGCTTCGGGAATTTTTTGTGCCTCTTGTGTGCCGAGTGCATCCGCCGGCAGGTATACAATGATCCTGAACTGCGTTTTTAAGGGAAAATCCCTGACAATCCCCACAATATAGTCTGATGCGTCCCGATCCAGTTCTTTCGTATAGAACGGAGCGGGATCGAACGAATTGAAAAGATTGAGTACGGACGGTAACTTGATCTCGATCAGAATATGCCCGTCCTCTTTCCGGTACAACGAATCGATGCTGGTCATATTTTTGTCCACTATACGCTTTTTCCTCAGCTCTGATCGACCGGATGAGCGCGTGCAATCATCTGGCTGAACAACTGGCTCTGGACGCTGGTGATGAAGGGGAGCGTGATGATGACGGCCATCCGTTTCCCGTTCTGCGAATAGATGAGCATGGATTCATGGTCATCGGCAATGAAGATGCACTCAAGGGTGAAGACAGCCCCCTCGCGGCTGATGGGCGCTGGAGAACACTTTCTCAAAGATGTTCACGCCGAAAAAGTTCTTCATGGTCCCGGCCTCGAAGAACGAAACACCGTCAATGGGTTGGATTCCGGCGGCAAGTCCCGTGGGGAACAGGATCCTGATCGGGTGCCTACCGGCCACCGATGCGAAGGTCCCTCGGAATTCATCCAGTGTTTCCGTGTTGAAACAGAGGACGATGAGTTCCCTGCGGACTCCTTCGGCAAGCATCTCAAGGTTTCTTAAGATTGTCCAGTCGCTGTGGACATACCAGATGGGCGAATAATTCTGTTGTGCATCGAGTGACAGGGCTTCAAGGGTTTTCACACTGTCCCGGGCCGCATCATCGAGATCCTTCTTCAGGAAGGAGACCACGCTGTCCGGCCGGACTGCGCTGTACATGAGCGGGCTTCCCTGCCGGATGTTGATGAACCCTTTTTCCGCAAGCGAGTTCAGGACATCGTACACCCGGGGGCGGGGGACGCCGCTGGCCTCATGGATTTTACGGACGTTCGCCTCGCCGAGACCCACGAGGGCGACATAGATCTTCGCCTCGTATTCCTTGAGCCCCAGCCGGCCGAGATTCTGAATTGCCGTATCCATCTGTTACTCTGTTAGGGACAACAGAATTATATAGTTATCTTTCGAGCTTATGTCATGACTCAGACAACGACCGAGAAAGCCAATATGGCAACCGTCCGGAAATTTTTCGAAGTCGGACCCTCGAAGGGAGATCTTGCAGCTGCCGATGCACTGCTTGCTTCCGGGTTCTCGCTGCACGTCCCGCTGCCGGTCGCCGGCCCCGGGATTGAGGCAATCAACAATGTCGTTACCACCTGCAGGGCCGCATTCCACGGGCTGAACGTGACCATAGAGGACATGATGGCGGACGGCGACAAAGTAACGTGCCGGTTCACTGCCCGGGGCGAACACAAGGGCGAGTTCATGGGCCTCCCGCCGACCGGTAAACCCATTGTCATGACAGGCATCGAAATATTCCGTATGGAGAACGGGAAGATCGCCGAGCTCTGGGGCGAAGCGAACCTGATGGGGCTGATGATGCAGCTCGGCATATTACCGTCATCAACATAAAGAAAGCATACAAAAGGAGGGGGAAATGGTCTTAACCGAGGTGCCCAAAGCGGTCGGGTTTATCTATGCGCTTGTCGTAATCGGCGTTGTCGCATATCTCTGGTACTCGCACCGGTGGCGGCAATGGATTGGGTGGCTGCTCCTCATCGTTTCAGCAGCGCTCGGATTTTTAATCTTCTCACCCGTAGCGCCATACCAGCTCCAGCAGCTCGCACTGCGGGATGTGCAGGGCCTCGGTGCCCCGCTCATCGTCGGGGCAACCGGACTTACCCTTGTCCTCCTGCTGACGGTTATCTTTGGGAGGTTCTTCTGCGGCTATGCCTGCCCGGTCGGGGCTGTGCAGGAGATCGCGTACCTTGCACCAGTACCCAAGCTTCGCCCGCAGCAGAAGGTCGCGTTCATGGTCGTGCGCGGGGTGTTTTTTGTAATCTTCCTCATCATGGCGGTTGTCTTCTCTGCTTCCCTGCTGGCATTCTTCGGCATCCATGACTTCTTCAATCTTGCACTGAGCGCCGGGTCGGTAGTGTTTCTGATCATGCTGCTGGTCTCGCTGGTCTTCTACCGCCCGTTCTGCCGGCTGGTCTGCCCGTACGGTCTCGTCCTTTCGCTCGGAGCGGCGAAGAGCCTCTTCCGGCTCCGCCGCACCGATGCCTGTATCGAGTGCGGGAAATGCGAGAAGGCATGCCCGACTGACGAAGCAAAACGGGAGGATGGGAAA
Organism: uncultured Methanoregulaceae archaeon; assembly: GCA_963818425.1. Lineage (GTDB taxonomy): Archaea > Halobacteriota > Methanomicrobia > Methanomicrobiales > Methanospirillaceae > Methanoregula. The sequence goes on from CAWFSA010000021.1 coordinate 13,585, forward strand.
GCAGAGTGCTACCTCTGCGGGCGGTGCACGGATGTCTGCCCGAGAGATGCACTTGTGTATGCAAAGGACCGGCCACCAGGGAAGATTCAGGAGAAATAACAAGAGGTTATCGTATGGAGTATAAACCCGAGACGATCGCAAAAACAGAGAGAACTGACAAGAAGCGCGAGGAGCTCAAGGGAAAAGTGCTGTCCCTGAAGGATCTCGTGGACTACCAGGAGGGGACTGTCGCCAGCCGGATGATCATCAACCGGAAGGCCGGGCAGCATCACCCTCTTCTCGTTCGATGAGAACGAGGGCCTGTCCGAGCATACGGCCCCTTATGATGCGACCGTCACCATCCTTGAAGGCGAGTGTGAGGTCTGGGTCGCGGGACAGACGCTGCAGATGAAGTCCGGGGACACGATCATCTTCCCGGCGAACGCCCCCCATGCCCTCTCCGCGATCACCCGGTTCAAAATGACCCTCACGATGATACGGGAGTGATTTTATGGGCGGCGATGCAAAGGACGGGTACTACTGCTCCATCTGTGGCGGGATCCCGCCGGACCAGATCAAGATCAAGAAGATCCCGATCGAGGGAAAGGAGACCGGTATCGACCGGCTGGACTGGATCCTCCTTGACGTGTACCGCAGGAACTTCGGGAACGATGAGACGATTACCGATGAACTCATCAAGAGGGTCCGGCAGTTCAATTATATCCCGACAAAAAAGATGGACGAGTACCGGGCAGCCCTCCTCCGTGAATACAAAATGCTCAGGCCGGATGACATCCGGCTCATGGAAGAGCGTCAGGAGAACCAGGAGGAGTCCCATGCTTGACCACTGCCCTGGAGCAGCGAACCTCCGGACCCCGACCCTTACGATCAAGAAATGCCCGCAGTGCGGGAACGAGGTGGAGATCTTCTCCAATGACCTCAAGGTGACCTGCGACAACTGCGGGTTCGTGATCTACAACGATATCATATCCTGCGTCCAGTGGTGCAAATACGCGAAGGAATGTGTCGGCGAGGAGATGTACCAAAAACTTGTCGGGAAAAAAGAGGGATGACGGAGCGTTCATTGCCTGATGATGAGCCTCCTGACCCAATGATGAACGGAAAAGTAATGATGCCAGGAAGTGAGGATGAAGTATGCCACCCCATTGCGATACCAGGGACGGCCCGGTTGTCAAGGCAGCGAAAAAATCGCTGGAGACCGGGAATCTCAACTACGTGTTGATCTGGATTCCGAAAGAGTCCGAGAAGGAACTGAAAGATGTGTTTGGCCGCACCCAGCGTGCGAGGAAAGCCGGCAAGGATGCACAGGACGTTGCAGATGACTGGTTCTTCGAGACTGCGATCCGGCTCCACCGGGCCGGGGAAGGGGCACCGTACACGGGCCTGAAGCCGCCGGACTGAGCGAAGGACCGGTTGTTCCGAAGGCGGAGAAGGCGATCGAGACCGGAGACCCGAAGGAAACGATCGGCTTTATCCTGAAGACGGTCGAGGATGACCTGACTCATCGCTTCCATCACGTCATGGAGAAGAAGAAGTACGACGTGGACGATGTCGCTGCCGGTAGGGAGTTCATCGAGGCATTCATCGGCTGGGTTGTGTATTCCCATCACCTGTACATGAACGTGAAGGGCGGCGGGGGTCATGGCGAAGAGCACGGTGAAAAAGCCGGGTGCGGACACCATTAACTCCCGGATACGGGGTATGCGGTGACCACCATGGCCGGCCAAAAAGCAAAATACCGGTGCATTGTTTGCGGATACATTTACGATCCGGAAAAGGGAGATCCAACCTCGGGAATATCGCCGGGCGTGGAATTCAGCGCACTGCCGGATGACTGGGTCTGTCCCGAGTGCGGGGCAGGAAAGGATCAGTTCGAGGAACTTCCGGAATAACAGGCACAACATTCCCTATGGCCCAGAATACCAGGAAAATACTCAGGAGACTGACCGCACGGCTGGCCGCGTATCCTCTGGAAGACTATCTCCTGTCGAAAGAATTCGCGGTATTCCTGCAGGAACAGGATCTGGTTGATCCCTGGCGCGAGAAACATGAATCCGCTCTCGATGAACCGAACCTGTACGGCAATGAGGCAACGCGGCATGCCTTCATCCTTTTTTTACAGCATCTTCTCAACTGCCGGCAGAAGGAATTTCCCCGTTTCTTCAGCCAGTTCCTCCGGGATTTTTCCCGGAAGATTGACCGGAAAATTGCCGGTCGATGAGCTGAAAGGGGATCTGGTATGTCTGAACTATTCCGATGATGAAGTCACCAGAGAATTTTCAATCCTGAAAAACGAACACGGGAGATCATGAACAGCGGAGGATATGGATTATCATGAAAGTGAGCATTGATCGGGGAACATGCGTGAGCTGCGGCTCCTGCTGGGAGGCCTGCCCGGGTTTCTTCGAGCAGAATCCGGACGACACGTTCAGCCAGGTTGTTGAAAAGTACCGGCTGGACGGGAAGATCGGGGAGGGGCTGCTCCCTGCGGACCTCGAGCCCTGCGCCCAGGACGCTGCGGATCTCTGCCCGGTGCAGATTATCACCATCGATACCACCTAGGATCTGTCACCTTCCGCTCACCCGGATTTCCGGCCTGCCCGGCCAACCGGAATACGATACCCGGACAAAAACAGGATCAGTCAATACCCTGCCGGTACACGACCTTCTTCTTCCCTTTCCGCCGTTTCACCCGTTCTGCCCCCCGGCTACCAGTGCAGAGATGACAAGGGGCAGCGCGATGGTTGCATCAACATAGACCTGCACCTGCAGGCTTCCTGCCGATTCCTTGCCCCAGCTGATCCCCTCATCAAACGTGCACCCGGACAATCCGCCCCACTGAGGAGCATCGGTCGTGTACTGGATTGCGTACTGGTGTCCGCCGAGGTCCTTTTCATGGATCGACCCAATCACCTGCGTCTGCTGGATGAAGTTCTTGGGCACGCCGCCTCCAACATAGATGACGCCGGTCCTTTTAGCCTCCTCGACAAGGGAGGTGATCTCATCCGCATCTGCGATCTGGTCGATATCAATATCTAAGCCCCGGCGCCGGGCAATGAGGAGCCCGATACCGATCGAGGAATCCGCAAGCGCAGGGATGAAGATCGGGATCTTCTCTTGTGCACAGACCGATGTCAGTGATTCGGTGTCCGGCTTTTCGGTGCAGAGCCATTCCCCGAGCTGCCGGATAAATTCGCGCGAAGAACCCCGGAACGGTGCAATGGATGTGGACCATGTTGCTATGCCCCGGTCAACCGTCCGGAAATCCTCTTCATAGGCAAAAACATCGTAGATCCGGTCGATTCCCCGCCGGTACAGCTCCGCGTCGTCTACCCGGTGATTGCCAAGATAATGCCGGATCCCGAGGTGCTCGCAGGTGTCATGGAAGATATTCGCTCCTGTCGACACGATCGCGTCCACATAGTGGCGTTTTACCATCTCCATAAGGCACCGCTGCATACCCGCAGGGATCATCGCACCCGAGAGCCCGAACAGGATCGTGCACTCAGGATCGGCAAGCATCCGTCGCCAGACATCCACCGATTCTCCCAGCTTCCTTCCCTGGAACCCGGTCCGGGACATGCCGGACAGCAGGGTTGCGACATCCCCTTCCGGGCAGACCGGACAGACGGTCTTCATCGCCTTCTTTCCCACCACGTGCTTCCTGTGTTCCATCATTACCCGCACCCGAGGAATCCGCGTATGCTCCGCTCCGGGCGTCTCCCGAAGTAGATCTCCCGCTCGCTCATCGTGGAAACATCCTCGATGGTGAAATGTACATCGGGATATTTTGTCTTCAGAAATGCAAGCAGCCTGCTCGATTCTTTCCTCGGCACCATCGAGAGAAGCACGGCAACCGAAGGAACGAACTGGCCGGAACCATTGATCCGCGTGGTCCCGTACCCGAGCTTCCCGAGATGGCGGATGAGAGGTTCAGGATCTTTGGTGCAGAAGATCCGGACGATAACCGTGCCAAGACCTATCCACGACTCAATGGTCATGCCGAGCAGGGTCCCGATGCCATACCCGAGCATGTAGGCGAGGATGCCCGGGACATTATCAAGATTTGTCAGGACAAGACTCGTCGAGATTACCCAGACCCCGATCTTCAGTGTCCCGATCCCCGACGCAAGATACCGGTGGCCTTTGGTGACATAGACAAGCCGGATCGTCTCCATGGTGGTCTCGACAATCCGTGCAACGAGAATGATGAGGGGTAAGATGAGATCCATTATGCATCCATAACCTGTGACCGCAACTTCCGTACGGTAATCTAGGCGTATCGGGCCGGGGGTATGTATGCTTTGTGGAGATCCGTTCTCATGTTTTTTACGGATCAGCGTCCAGATGCGACACCTTCCGGTACCACCATCGCGGGTACTGGTAACAATTACAAATCGTCATGGAGCAGATCGAATACCGGTGTATCGGGGAAAAAATAGTGGTACAGGAGCCTCTTCAGGGTAAAAATCCAGTCTTTTCCCACACGCTTACACCATCCGTTTCATGCATCCATCACTGTTCGGCGCGGGGGTATTCACCCCTGGTTTTTGCCAAACGGATGATGGAATATCCATACGAAGTGCGATACACTGGCAGCCCCCGTACCGCTGTGCCGCAGTTATTGCAGCCTGACGTTTCTGATACCTGCTGCAAAGGTCCGGCAAAAATATTGGTGCAGGGTATCAGAGTACCGATTACCTGCCGGCGCTGCTTTGCACCCCTGAAACGCCAGCAGTATTCCACGACCTGCTCTCTCTTTCCTTCATCCAGCATTCATAGTGGTAGGTTCTGCTCTCGGTCCAGACCGTATCATCGTGAATGTGCAGAAACTGTCCGCACCGGTGACAGACCTTCCGCATCCATGTTACCGGGGTAATTTCCTTCATCATCATCACTTTTTTCCCCTCTATTGCATGGGATAAAGATTTTTCATTCGTGTGTATTCATAGATTACACAATCCGGCGTAGTGCATCTCCAGAGTTTTCTCTCCCCGGGTCCTGCGATCAAGACCATCGGCTTGCGACATTCACAGCAGAAGATCTTTCTCACGGATTCCTTCAGGGTCTTACCCTCGCGCTGGACTATATCGAAAAGACAGGCAATCCCCAGCCGGTTCGGCAGGGGAATGATTGCAGGACATCCGATACAGTCCCGTGCATCAGCACATTCCGGCCGGGCCCTGGCTGCGAACGTTCTGATATCCTGGACTGCAAGGAAGATCTTCTCCATTTTGTTATCACTCATTAAAATTCTCCATCTGATGAAATTTCAGAGACCATTTTCAATTCCTGTGTTTTTCATTCAACTGTAAATCTCCGGATCGCCATTACTGTAATCGATGAAAAACATCGTCATTGGAACAACGATCCGGCCATATGCGTGACGAGAAACCAGATAATCAGGAGAGCCACAAGCCCCCAGAATATCTGGTCCACCGTATAGTATTCCATTCCAGATCACCTGCCATTATTACCCTGTTTTTGTTCTCCGGTCCGGGGTTTCAGGATATGTTCCGGAGGATACCCGGAACCGGCCGCGTTGCTAAAGTCCATTCACCGGACTCCCGAAATTAATGAGACCGGTTTTTTAAGACCGGTCCCCATGTGTTTTTCTACCGATGGAAATCAGTACGCCGGTCGTGATGATCGTGCATGCCGGCTTTGCATTAATTGCTTGAACTGCTGGTTCCGTGGACATTCATACGGGTTCATACCATGCTCCGGATTCCACTTTCCCTCCATCGGGTTGAATCGTGCAGGGCACGATACCTCCTCAACGAACGGCGAATGGATTCCCGGTACCATCCTGGATATGATGTGTTCGCAGTCCCTGCAGAACGAATGGATACTCATGATACCGTTTCCTGTTCTGAATAACCATCAGGCGTAACCTGACGTATCGTCCGGGCGATGTTCACTAAAATCTGGAATGACGCCCTGTGCATGCAGAACCGGATGAACAAAAAAGATGAGGGTTTGTTACTTTACGGCTGAATTATAGGGGGTTTCGTGATTTGTATGGTGAAGTGAAGGAAGTGTTCAATGTGTAATTATCTTTTAAGCCCATCCGGTGTGAGTCATTACACAAAGAAATGCCTAAATCCATCGCATCACTCCTCTGTATACATATTGGTCGTATGATAATAAGTAGTTTCAGGCTCCCCCGGGGCGTGTCGGATACAGGGAGGATGAGATCCTCTTTTGGTTTCCACTGAAAAAATTTTGGAACTGACCGGTGTGACATGATTATTTTTTTCTTCCCTGCCCGGCAAGGGAATGCACTATACCCGTGAAGGACCGGCGGTCCCGGGGCCGGAACACCCCTTCGTTCACGTACCGCACATCCTCGATGGAGAAGAATGCCCGGGGATTGATCCGGTCGATGCGATCCGTGATACGGGAGATCTCCGACCGGTTGACGAGCGAGAGGATCATCGTCACGCTCCCCCGGGAGCCCTCCGCTTCGATACAGGTCACGCCATGGTTCTCGCCTTGAAGAGCAGAAACGATTGCATCGCGGGAATCATCAGCTGTGACAATCCGCAGGATCACCATGCCGAGCGACAACTTCTCCTCAACCACGAGCCCGACGTAGGTTCCCATCGCAAACCCCAACGCGTACGCGAGGAAGTTTGCGATATTGGCAAGGTCTTTCATCACGACCTCGACCGCCAGCAGCCAGATCACGATCTCGAAGAACGCGATAACTGCGGCAAGGACACGGATGCCCTTTGAGATGAAGACAATCCGTACCGTCTCCATCGTTACATCACACACGCGGGCCAGAAAGATCAGCAGGGGTAAAATCACCCCTGCATACAATTCAGGACTGATTCCGAAAAGTTCCATTCACTCGCCTAAGGGTGTCATCCATACAAGGACGATAATCAAGGAATACTGCATAAACCTATATCAACATTCTCCGGCATGAGTGTGAAGACAAATTATATTGATAAAAAACCAAGAATACTACAAGAAATTCCGGCAGGATTTTTTTTCCATGCAAAAGACACAGACAGAACGTATGCGTAATGAACTTGTTTCCCCCGACCCAGCAACTCACCCCGGAAGAGGTTGAGCGCGGCTTATCCAGTATCCTCTTCGACGGCCTTACAACGCATGCATTCGTCACGCTGACCAGCGGCATTTTCCTCATTGCATTCGCCCTTGAGCTCGGCGCATCCAATATCATGATCGGCCTCCTTGCAGCAATCCCGCCGCTTGCTGAGCTGGTCCAGATCCCGGCGGTCGGTATCATCGAGAAAGTACGGAACCGGCGCCTTATCACCGTTGTCACCTCGCTTGCCTCCCGGGGGCTCTGGCTTCTTGTCGCACTCATCCCGTTCCTGCTCTCCCCGCAGGCCGGGATCTCCTGCCTCGTGATCCTCCTCATTGTGTACTCGGTCATTTCATCAGTGAAGCACTGCGGCTGGAAATCCTGGATGCGGGACCTGATCCCGGATCAGATCCTTGGCATGTACTTCTCCCGGCGGATGGCACTCTCGTTCGCGGTCGGCATCGTGCTCAGCCTCGGCGCCGGGTATTTCCTCGACCACTGGCAGAACGGCGGCGGTGGATCTGCTGTTACGGGATACGCAGTGATCTTCCTGATCGGCAGTCTCATCGGCCTTGCGGGTACGTATTTCCTTGTCAGGACACCCGAACCGATGATGATTATCCGGCACGATGTCCCCCTGCGGCGCAGGCTGACCGCATGGTACGGTGATCTCAATTTCCGGAACCTGATCCTCTTCCTCGCCCTCTGGAGCTTTGCGGTCAACCTGGCCGCACCGTTCCTTACCGTGTACTTGTTAAAACGCCTGTCGCTCGATATCACGACCATCATCATCCTCTCCATCATCAGTCAGCTCACCAGCATCCTGTCGTTCCCGCTCTGGGGCTCCATCGCCGACCGGTTCAGCAACAAATCAGTACTCCAGGTAGCCGGCCCGCTCTTCCTGCTCTGTTTCCTTGCCCTGACGTTCACGAACTTTCCCGAGCCGCACGCCCTGACCATGCCCCTGCTGGTCCTCATCCACATCATCATGGGACTGTCAACGGCCGGCGTCACGCTTGCGGCAGGGAACATCGGCCTGAAACTGGCCCCGAAAGGATCCGCAACATCCTACCTTGCCGGCATCAGTATATTCACGGCTCTCGCTGCCGGCATTGCACCTATCATCGGCGGGTATTTTGTCGATCACCTGGCCGAATGCGAGCTTGCCTGGAACCTGAGCTGGAAGAGTCCGGGATTTGCGATCACCATCCCGACCCTCCAGCTCCAGCACTGGGATTTCTTCTTCGTCCTCGCGTTCGTGCTCGGCCTGTACTCCATCCACCGGCTCTCCTTCGTCAAGGAGGAGGGAGAGATCGACGAGCCAATCTTCATCGACTCCCTCATCGCGTACGGGAAAGACATGCGCAACTTCTCGACTGCCGGCGGCATCCGGAACATCATGCGGTTCCCGGTCAACGGCATGGACATCCAGTCTGACAACAATGCCCTGCGGTGCCGGCCCGACCTGAAAGTGCAGCAAAATCGTGACGGACCGGTTCCATGAACGGCCGGTTCTCAACGCGGATTCCGCGCACTGCCGGTTTATATATCTGGAATGTAAGAGGCTTCATACACGGAACGGTTTCATGATGAGCATTATTGCCGGTCACGGTTACTGAAAATGCCCGCGAGAATCTCGGTACTCTACGTTGATGACGAACCCGTCCTGCTCGAGCTTGGCAGGCAGTTTATCGAAGGAATGGGCGATTTTTCGGTCAGCACGGCAGAGTCCGTTGCTGATGCCCAGGACATGCTTGCCGGCAAACCCTTTGATGTCATCGTCTCGGATTACCAGATGCCGGGAACTGACGGGATCGCGTTCCTGAAATATGCACGGGAACGGTATGCAGACACCCCGTTCATCCTCTTCACCGGACGGGGCCGGGAGGAGGTGGTCATCGAAGCGATCAACAACGGTGCGGAGTTCTATCTCCAGAAAGGCGGGGATCCCCTCCCGCAGTACACCGAGCTCGCCCAGAAGATCCGTGCTGCCGTTGATAAATACCGGGCAATCAGGGCATTGCGGCGACAGACCTTTGTGCTGGAGGAGCGGGTCAAGGAGCTTGCCTGCCTGTACACTCTCGCGGAGATCATCAGCACCCAGGCGATCCCGCTTGACGAGATGCTGAAGCAGGCGGTTGATCTGATCCCCTCAGGATACCAGCACCCGGAGTTCACCAGCGCCCGAATCCTGTTCCGGGGAAAGGAATTCAGTACGCCGGGATTCAGCCAGTCAATCTGGAACCAGAACTTCCCGCTCTTTATTGAAGGGGAGTGGGCCGGAGCGGTTGAAGTCGCCTACACGGGGGAGTGGTCCGATGCGGAGAACGCACCGTTCCTTGCTGAAGAGAGTTCCCTGCTCCACGGCATCGTGCGCCTGCTGGAGAACAGCATTACCGGCAGGATAACCGATGAACGGCTCCTGGACACCTGCGGGATCGGACCTGCGGCAGTTCAGCCCACATCTGATCAGGTCCTGAAAGGGGAACGGGACCGGCGTCTTGCGGTCGAGAAGGACCTGAAACGATCGCAGAAGCAGCAGGAGGAACTGCTCCGCGAGGTCCGGCAGCGCGTGAAGAACAACCTGCACACCGTCCACGATCTTCTGGCACTCCAGTCAAAATATATCCGCGATGACAAGGTCCTCAAGGCCCTGCACGAGAGCCAGAGCCGGATCGGGGCAATGGCACTGGTCCACGAAATCCTGTACCAGTCCCCGGAGATTGCCAACGTCGATCTCGATCTCTATGTCAGGACACTCGGCAAGAACCTGGGTGAATTTTACCACCGGAAAGGGAGGGAGATTGCGCTCCACACCGACATTCCCGGTGTCGCTCTCGGGGTGAACACCGCAATCCCGGTCGGCCTGATCCTCAATGAGCTGATATCGAATGCGCTGAAACATGCGTTCCCGGACAGGAATACGGGAGAGATCTTCATTAGGGTACGGAAGAAGGACCGGAACATCTCGATCATCGTCAAGGATGACGGGGTGGGCATGCCCCGGGACGTGAACTGGCGCGACACCCGGTCCCTCGGCCTCCGCATGGTCTTCTCGCTCGTGGAGCAGATGAAAGGTACCATCGGCCTTGACCGCAGCAGAGGGACCGAATTTTCCATGGTGCTGGAAGAGCGGAAATGACGAGCATCATCTGGTACATCTACAATGAATATCTCAAGAAGGAGCGGGAGCTGGCAGAGAAGGCAAAAGAGAAGGTGAGGAAGAAATTCGACCGCTTGAGAAACGGGGATGATGCAGGAACCGAAAATGGCCAAAAAAAGGGATGATGATGAGTGCCCTCGGGATCAGAGCACGGCCTTCTTGAAATTCTCGAAACCGACCCGTTCTATCGTCCCGCCGAGACGTTCGGGTGCCTTTCCGTTCTCCCGGTAGAATGCGATGACCTTCCGCGCCAAGCGCGATTGCCTGTGCCTCGGTCAGGCCGGTTGCAATCTCGCGGCCAACTTTCGCTGTTCCCCCGCCTTTTCCGCCAGCGACCGCAGTGAATCCCTCGTCGGTGCCGAAGAATCCGAGATCTTTCATCCAGGAATCGCTGCAGCAGTTTGAGCATCCCGATATTCCCATCTTGAACTTGGCGGGTGCCGGTTTGCCATAGAACTCTTTGTCAAGGGCGAACCCGAGACCCGGGCTGTCCTGCTTCGCTTTCTTGCAGGACCTCGTGCCGGGACAGATCTGGATGGACCGTACCGTGAGACCGATGGCCCTCTGCCGGTCCTCGAACTCAGCCCAGACATTGTCCAGGTCTTTTTCCTGCAGGCCGATGATCGCGATACGCTGGGCACCGGTCAGTTTCAGGTATTTCGCGCCGTACTTCTCAGCAACGTCCGCGATCTTCCGCAGCAGCTTCGGTTCGACAAAGCCACCGGGGATGTGCGGGTGGATCAGGTACGTCTCCATGTCGCGCTGGACAATCGCTCCTTTCTCGGGAATGTTTGCTTTTGGCATTGTTCTTACACCTCTGATGAACTAACCAAGGGGAATGTAACTTAAAACGCTTTGCGATCTGAAGATTCCCATCAACAGCGACGAGCATTCCGCGAAGCGGTATGCGAGGAGCGGGCCGGACAGCCGCTGGCGCCGGAGCAACGCGACAAGCCAGGGGCGTCATCCTACCAACAGGCAACTCGTGAAAAACAGCGAGGTGATGTGAGCGGAACGGGCGATCAGCCCGTGGAGACGAACATGACCGAGCGTCTGCGTATCAACCGAACAACAGCAGGAGATCGCCGCCCGCGTCGCACGCTTCGCACGACTACGCCGTGCTCGCACCGCTCCGCGACCGGCTTGCTTTTGTACAGCTGAGGGGAAGCCCACGCGGCAAGGGGCCGGGCCCCGTTGAGCGTAAGGTCTCTAGGAAAAAATGATCTGATATTGTGCGCGGTTTACATTTTTGATCATTTTTTTGCTGAACTGATTTCAGGAAAATATTTATTTATCGTGCGTGACAAATAATTTCAAATCAGTTTTCGTTTCAAAATTCAGCAAAAATTTGCCGTTTGCGAATCGCACTTGAGGTCCAGAATCCCATCCCTCGC